>CAJOIW010000026.1:0-21376 GCA_905234845.1 uncultured Prevotella sp.
CAACGCCCAGATGACCGAGCGCATGCTCCACCAGTTTGCCGAGCCCGACGCCGACAGCCTCGACATGCTCCGCATGGCCATGGAGCGCCTGAAACTCTCTGCCCGTGCCTACAATCGCATCCTCAAGGTCGCCCGCACCATCGCCGACCTCGAAGCCTCTCCCAACATCCAGTCCCACCACCTCGCCGAAGCCATCAACTACCGCTCCCTCGACCGCGGCGACTGGGCAGAAAGAAGAATATAAATGTTTTACATTATGAGCAACGAAATACAATTCATACTATACCAACTGCCTGACGAAGAAGGTAAGGTGCAGGTAGTCATCAAGGACGAGACAATATGGGCTACGCAAAAGGCGATGGCACAGTTATTTGGCGTAAGAATACCTGCTATCAGCAAACATCTGAACCATATCTTTGAGGAAGGAGAGCTCAATAAGGAAGTGGCTGTTTCCAAAATGGAAATAACCACTCAGCATGGTGCTATTGAGGGCAAAACCCAAAAGAGCGCAACTGCATTTTATTCCCTTGACGCCATTATTGCCGTGGGCTACCGTGTATCGTCAGCAAGAGCCACGAAGTTTCGTCAGTGGGCAACAAAGATTCTGAATGAGTATATCAAGAAAGGGTTTGTACTCGACGAAGAACGCTTGAAGCAGGGAACGGCGGTATTTGGCAAGGACTACTTCCGTGAACTGTTGGAGAAGGTGCGGAGCATTCGTGCCAGCGAACGACGCATTTGGCAGCAAATTACTGACATCTATGCAGAATGCTCTTTCGACTACGACCGAAATTCACCAACAACACGAGAGTTCTATCAGATGATACAAAACCGTTTTCATTATGCCATTACAGGACAGACCGCTCCAGAGATTATTTACACCCGCGCCGACCATAGCAAGGAACACATGGGATTACAGACATGGAAGAATGCTCCCGATGGGCGTGTGTTGATGAGTGATGCGAAGATTGCCAAGAACTATCTGCCCGAAGTGGAGATACGTCGTTTGGAACGTGCCGTTTCAGGCTACTTTGACTACATAGAAGATTTGATAGAACGTGAGAATGCTTTCAGCATGGAGCAATTTGCGGCATCTGTCAATGAGTTCCTGACCTTCCGTCGCTATGCCCTACTGCCAGACAAGGGCAGAATAAATCGTGAAGAGGCCGACCAAAAGGCAGAAGAGGAATACAAGCTGTTCAATCCTACCCAAAAGATTGACTCTGATTTCGACAAACAGATTCGTGGACTATTCGATAACAAAGAAGTTTAACATGGCTTTCAGTCCCACCATAGATATTTTTTCGCATAATTCCTTCTGTTCAAACAACATACAAATATGAAGAAATTGTTTTTATTCTTTCTGCTGTTCGCCACGGTGGCGACAGAGCGTTCTTTTGCCGGTGATGTCATCACGGTATGCGGGCAGAACGTGCAGAATTTCTTTTACTCCTTAGACCGTTCGAGAACCAAGAACAACTATGTGACCATCAGCAACTATAGCACCGCCCAAGGTCGGCAGGCAAAGGCCGAGGCTATTATCAATGCGCTGTCGCCTTACAAGGCCGACATCTACGCCTTCAACGAGGTGGAGGCAATGGCGGAGGGTGCCGATGCCGAGGCATTGGATATCCTGGCAACGCTGATGAGCAGTGCCACAGGCGTTACCTATAAGGTGGTGAAAGACGGCATGACCTACAACCTGTCGGAAGATGCCACCGGCACCATCAAGTCGGGCTTTATCTATCGTGCCGACAAGGTTGAGCCCATTGGCCAGAGCGTTTCTACCGCCTACGGCTACACCACCATCTATCCGTTTATGATGCGCCTACAAACCTTCAGGTCGCGTGCGTCGGGCGAGCAGTTCTCGTTGAGCATGAACCATTTTAAGGCAAGCACAAGCGGCGACATGACGGCTGACATGGTGAAGCGCGAGCAGAATGCCGTTGCGCTCCTGAAAGGTTTGAACCAAGCCACCGACCCCGACATCCTGGTGATGGGCGACCTGAACAGCGAGATGGGCGAACAGTGTCTGAACAACCTCGTCGATGCCGGCTATGAGGAGCAGATCCTCAAACGCGACGCGACGGCGTTCTCCTATTACTACGACCATGGCGAGCTCATCGACCATGTCTTTGCCAACAGCACGATGGCGGCACAGATTACCGATGCCAGGATATTGTATATCGCCAACCCCACCTCCACAGGTAGCCGTTACCGCGCCTACTCCGACCACGACCCCTATCTGGTGACATTGAACTTAGAGGCTCAGCCTACCGCAGGATACAAATACGCTAAGGCTACAGAGGTTTCGACAGGCGTTCCCTATCTGATCGTGGCGCCCATCAGCGGGTTGAACGTCGCCAAGCCTGTGGCCATCGACAAGAGCTATGAATACCAATATACAAATACGGTTACGGAGAACGACGGTGTCATTAAGATGAGCGACCCGAAGTCGGCCGTCGTCTTCGAGGATGCCGGCGAGGGAAACTACTACATCAAGGACTATTACGGCCGCTACTACTACAGCAATTATTTCAGCAACACCAACAGTTACGGTCACAACACAAATGTCGGATACCGGTCGGCGGCCCAAGCATTCAGTGTGACCAAGCAGGACGACACCTTTAAGATTCTCAATAAAACGTCAAATTATTTCCTGATTGGGCTTACCTATTATGGCACCCCTGAGTTTGCATGGTACAACTATGCCTCACTTTCCTCAACCCAGCATCTCCCCTGGCTGTACCAATATACACCTGCCACGTCGCCCACCGCTGTTATGACGGTCATCGACGATTCGCCCGCCGTCACTGTCCGCAAGACCATGGAGAACGGACGTATCGTCATCGTGCGCTCAGACGGACGGCGTTACAGCCTACAAGGAATAGAGATTATGAACGACAAGTAAAAACCCAAGGAACAACCTCATGGTTGCTCACGCCATTGGTCAAAACAATGAAAACAAAAAGATACAAGATTCTTCTTATCATCATTCTTGCATTTGCCTCCTCTGTCGTCGCTGATGCTCAGAGTGAAATTATTGGCGGCTGCGCCAATAAAAGCGGAACGGTATATGGCATCAATCAGGAAAGCCGCTTTCCGATGTATAGCGTCATGAAGTTCCCGCAGGCACTGTTTGTCGCGGATTTTCTTAACAGAGGAAACATCAACCTGACTGATGAGGTTATCATAAGGAAAGAAGATTTAATACAAGATACATGGTCGCCAATGCTGAGTACATTTGAAGAGACCCGAGGCTTCACCTACGCGGAATTGCTGGCTCTGTCACTACAACAGAGCGACAACAACGCCTGCGACATTCTCTTCCGGCTATGCGGTGGGCCAAAGGCGGTAGAAAAATATATCCGAAACATAGGCATTAAGGACATTCGTATTCGGAAAACAGAGAAACAGATGCACGCCCGCCCAACCCATAGTAGCAAAAACTGGTGCACACCACATTCTATGGTTGCACTGCTTGAATGGTTTTCTGCCCATCACGACGATAACGAGCCGCTCTGCTATATATGGAAGCTTATGAGGGAATGTCAGACAGGTGAGAATCGTCTGCCTTCCGCAGTCCCAAATGCCAAAGTCATTCATAAGACAGGCACGGGATATCCTATATCGCCAGACAGACCTTCTGGTATTTGCGATGTTGGCATTATTCTTCTTGAGGATGGCCGACAGATTCCGATAGCAATTTTTGTCACCGCCCCTTCCTCGGAGTCTGTGATTGCGGAGGTCGCAAGGCAACTATTGGAAATGAAATAACATGAAACAGACGACATTTATGAAAGAAGCCCCTCTCTTGTCTGCCAACAGGCAATCTCTTGAGGCCTTTGTCTTCGACCTCGACGGCACCCTGCTCGACACGCTCGGCGACCTTGCGGCATCGGTGAACTATGCCCTTGCCGCTCATGGCATGCCCCAACGTAACATCGACGAGGTGCGACGCTTCGTAGGCAACGGCATCCGTCTGCTGATGCAGCGTGCCGTTCCCGACGAGACATCACCCACGCTGTTCGAGGAAGTTTTCGCCGCCTTCCGCCGTTACTATACCGCTCACTCGCTCGACACCACGCGCCCCTACGACGGCATTCCCGAGATGCTTGCCAGTCTGCGCCGACGCAGCTATCGCACGGCCGTGGTGAGCAACAAGTTCTATGCCGCCACTCAGCAGCTGGTTGATGTAATCGACGACTGTGCGCCCCCCTGACACCTGACGGACAACACGCGAAAGGTAGGTGGTGGTGATGCAGAGCTCAGAGGCATAGAAGCCGATGTCGTGGTGCTCTTCGAAATGCTGGGGCAGCAGGGCGAGGAATCCGAGGAAGATTTCCTCGACACGCTTGGGGAATCGGTGCTCGCGGATGCTGTGCTGCTGGACGGTGGAGAGGTCGGAGAGGAAGAGGTTGTAGAGCATGCGCAGGCTGTCGTTGGCCAGCGGGAGTCCCATTTGCTGGTAGTGAATCATCATCTGCATCAGTTCGCGCAGGCGGCGAAAATCGTCGGCTTTCAGTGACAGAACGGGTGAGGTGAGTTCTACTACCGTAAAATAGGCCGTGCGGATGGCGTCGCGCACCATGGGCAGACTGAGCGTGAAGTGCTCGTCGCCCAGCAGACAGATGCCGCTGTAGTCGTTGGAGGACGAGAGAACGGTAACCTCGAAGCCAGGCGAATAGGTATAGAGGTCGCCCACGTGCAGCGTCAGTTCGCGGTTATTATATAATTATTATATAATATGGTAACCCAGCCGCGCGTAACAATCGTAAAGGTGTAGCACGACAGGAAGCCGTTTGTCTCGTTCGTGCCAAATGTCCACTCCACGTTAGTTTCCAGGCAGATTACGTTCCCGTCCCACTCCCCCTCGGGTACGGGCAGGTTTCTCAATTGCCAAAATTCCTTCAAACTGTACATAATCAATACGGTTTTGCGGTGCAAATATACAACAAAAAAATTGAATTTGTTTGATTTCGTCGACCATTTTCACGCTCGACAAAACAAAAAAGGCTTTTGTTTTGTTCTTGCTTAATTAAATGGTTCGTTTCAGTCGGTTTTTGTTTCGTTTGGGCTTGCAATTCAATGGAAAAAACGTCGTAACTTTGCGACGTGATTTAAAATCACACCGCGAAGTCAGGCTGCACCTCGGCAAAGAGCGAGCTCTCTGCACTCGGCTTGCACTGACTTTGCGCCCAAATAACAAATAACAATTAATATTCACTTAAAACACAAGAGATTATGGACAAGCAGAAATCAATCGAAGCATTACAGTTCTTCGTAACAGGCCTCTCTGAGGGCGCATTCGTACACAAGGTACAGGGACAGATTTTCAAGGCTCAGGGCTTCACGAAGCTGGGCGAGAAGTACATCGGCCACTACACGGAGGAGATGGAATGGGTGGAGAAGTTCATCGACCGCATCCTCGACCTGGGCGGCGAGGTGAAGCCGCGAGCTGTGCTACGACCCCATTGAGTACATCAAGGAGGACCTGAAGATTCAGGAGCCAGGTGTGGAACTGCTGCGCAAGTGCATGGGTTCGGTCTGTGAGGACTATCTCACCTTCGACATTCTGAAGGCCTATCTGGCCGACGAGGAGGAAGACCTCTACTGGAGTCAGGGCGCACTCGAGTTGATTGAGAAGATTGGCGCACAGAACTGGCTGATCATGCAGATGTAAAAAGTTATAACCTCAAAACCTCAAGAATTATGAAAGAGAAGGTATTACAAGCTATGCGTGAGTTCGGTGCTCCCGTAAACGCTGGCAAGATTGCGGAGATCACAGGTATTGACCGCAAGGAAGTAGACAAGGCTTTTGCTGAGTTGAAGAAGGAGGGTGCTATTATGTCGCCCGTCCGTTGCAAGTGGCAACCGAAGGAGTAGTGAGCGCAGAGTCAAGCTCGCTTGAACTATGCCGAGGTGCAGCCTGCATTCGCGACAACGTCGCAAATAAATTTTTTCGTCAGGCAGCAAGCAAGGTGACTGAGTCTTTTGGCTGAATGACACCGATACTTGTCGCCCTTTTCTAATCCTAAAACGAAAATACGATTATGACAAAGTTCAAATGCCCCTGCAAGTACACCTACGACCCCGAAAAGGGTGACCCCAAGCAGAACATCCCTCCCGGCACTTCCTTTGAGGAGCTGCCCGACACATGGCGCTGTCCCCGCTGCAAGCGTAAGAAAGAGAAATTTGTACCAATAGAAGAATAAAACAGTTATTAATATGGAAATCAAAGCTATCAAGGCCGTG
Source organism: uncultured Prevotella sp. (assembly GCA_905234845.1). GTDB lineage: Bacteria > Bacteroidota > Bacteroidia > Bacteroidales > Bacteroidaceae > Prevotella. The sequence continues at coordinate 6,256 of CAJOIW010000026.1, forward strand.
CGGATGTATGACCACGGCTTCATGAACCAGCCGTTCGCCTTCGGCGGTGAGGAAGGCAAGGAAGTCTTCGACGAGCAGATTATCTACCGCAGCTCACTGCAGAACTTCCTCATCGAGACTGACGAGGGCATCATCCTCATTGACACAGGCTTCAAGACCGGTATATCGACCCCTGCCAAGAAGCTGGGCGCCCCGCTCTATATGGGCGATAAGGTGGACGACTATATGGCGTCGTTCGCCGCGCTGGGCTACAAGCCTGAGCAGGTGATAAAAATTCTCATCACCCACAAGCATGGTGACCACTCCGACTGCATCGCCGAGTTCCCCAACGCCAAGGTCTATATCTCGCCCGAGGATGCCGACGCTATGAAGCTCGATGGCGACAACATCGTGCGCGTCGGCTATAAAGACGGACGCTACCAGAACTTCCCAGCCTGTGAGGAAATCGACACCGATCTATATTTTATTGAGGCGAAGGGTCATACCAAGGGCAACAGCATTGTTATCCTGGAGCACGACGGACTCTACTACATGTTCCACGGCGACATCACCTACTGCGACGCCGCCCTGAAGGCCAACAAGCTCTCCATCATCTTCGAGGACAAGGCTGCCGCCCGCGAGACCCTCGACCGCGTCCGCACTTTCATCCAGAACAATCCCACCGTCTATCTCTCTACCCACTGTCCAGAGGGGTATGAGAATCTGGAGATGAAGCGGGTGATGAAACTTTGAGCAAACCGAACGCCATCGAGCACACTCGAAATGGCCGAGGGGCAGCCAAAGGTATGCCAACTATAACAAAAGGAGGGCTTGCTCTCCTTTTGTTATTCAATTCCATTGTAATTCCCCCTTGCTGGGCATAGTTCAAGCGAGCTTGACTCTGCTCCTGCCTCGTTCATTATTTCATGTGATTTAGGTATTGTATAAATCAATAATTTGTCGTACCTTTGCGCAGTGAAACAGCGCGAAGTTGCTCGCGCTCGACAACTGCCGACAAACCGAGTATCATTGTGCTTGCACTAATGACCGAGGTGCGAAGGAAGAAGACATTGCACACGATGACAACGACATTGATTATAGGACTGTTGATTCCGCTGCTGGGTACGATGCTTGGCTCTGCTCTCGTCTTTCTCATGAATGGCGAGATGTCGGTGAGGCTTCAGAAATGGCTGTTGGGGTTTGCTTCGGGTGTGATGGTTGCGGCGGCGGTGTGGTCGCTTCTTATCCCTTCAATGGAGATGGGAGCTGATAGCGGCAAATGGTCTGTGATGCCTGCCGCGGTAGGGTTTCTGTTGGGAATGGGCTTTCTGCTACTCATCGACGAACTGACACCGCACCTGCACATTGGCACTGACAAGCCCGAGGGTATGCGCTCGCATTTGTCAAAAACTGCGATGCTTGCCCTCGCTGTCACCATCCACAATCTGCCAGAAGGAATGGCCGTTGGTGTGGTGTTCGCAGGAGCAGAGAACGAAGTGGCTCATATCTCATTGGCGAGTGCTGTTGCCGTGTCATTAGGCATCGCCATCCAAAATGTTCCGGAGGGTGCCATCGTCTCAATGCCGCTGCGGGCGGCTGGTAATAGTCGTTGGCGCTCGTTCCTACTCGGTTCGCTGAGTGGAGTGGTAGAGCCCGTCGGAGCCATTGCGGTCATGTTACTGGCCTCGCTGCTGACGCCCGTTCTCCCTTTCATGCTCGCCTTTGCCGCAGGAGCAATGTTCTACGTTGTGGTCGAAGAGCTCATCCCTGAGGCTTCTAATGGTCGGCACTCGAATCTCAGCACCATCGGATTTGCCGTCGGCTTTGTGTTGATGATGGTACTTGATGTGGTAATGGGATAACCCCTCCCATCCTCCCCCAAGGGGAGGAGTTGCGTGCAGTAGAGACGTCACAGTGTGGCGTCTCTACAACGGGGAGGTTCGGAGGGGTTTAACTGTAATTAACTCCCTGCAAGCGGAGTTTGAGAAAGTTGAATTAAAAATTTTATTAGAACCATATAGCAATACGACTATGAAAAGTTTCAAATCAAATCCGTGGATTCTTCCACAGCCGGTGCTGATTATCGGTACTTATGACAAAGATGGTAAAGCCAATGCGATGAATGCGGCCTGGGGTGGGCAGTGGGATATGCATGAGATTTTCATCTCGCTCGGCTCACATCAGACAACAGATAATCTCGCTGAGAATCCTGAGTTTACGGTGACGTTCGCCACGGTCGGGACGATGGTAGCCGCCGACTATGTGGGCATTGTGAGTGGAAGGAATACTCCAGACAAGATGGAGAAGACTGGATGGACGGCTGAAAAAGCTCCCAACGTAAACGCTCCTGTATTCAAGGAATTCCCGATGGCACTGGAGTGTCGTGTGAAGCAAAAGATTGACGAGAGTGATACGGGCTGCTATCTCATTGCCGAGATTGTGAACATCCTCTGTGACGAGAAATACCTGGCCGAGGACGGCAAGCCCGACGTTGAGAAGATGGACCTCATCACCTACGACCCCGTTCACCACACCTACATTCAGCTTGGCAAGACGGTTGGCAAGGCTTTCGCCGATGGCAAGCAACTGAAATAATTCAGCCTTTCAGTGCCCGCATGGCATTGACCACGGCAAGGACGGTAACGCCGACGTCGGCAAAAACTGCGAGCCACATGGTGGCGATGCCGACGGCTGCAAGAATGAGTACCGTCACTTTCACGCCAATAGCAAACCACACGTTCTGTCGCGCGATGCCGATGGTACGGCGTGCCAGGCCTATGGCGGTAGCTATCTTCGACGGTTGGTCGTCCATCAGCACCACATCGGCGGCCTCTATAGCGGCATCGCTGCCCAGCGCTCCCATGGCTATGCCCACGTCGGCACGCTTCAGCACGGGGGCATCGTTGATGCCGTCGCCCACGAATGCGATGGCCCCTCCTAACCTCCCCGAAGGAGAGGAAAAAAATCCCTCCTTTGGGCTGGTGCGGGAAATCATTTGAGATTCCATGAGGCTGACCTTGTCGGCTGGCAACAGTTCGGCATGGTATTCGTCGATGCCAATCTGCTCTGCCACGTGCCGCGCCACCTCCTTACGGTCGCCTGTCAGCATAACGGTGCGACGAACACCAACCTCCTTCAAGGCGGCTATAGCCGCGGCACTGTCGGCCTTGACGCGATCATTGATGACGATATGACCCGCATAGACAAATGGCGCACAGACCCCACAACCCACCCCCTTCCCCTCCCCAAGGGAGGGGTGATTGGTTGCATTTTCCTTTGGAAGAACTATATTAGCCCCCCTCCCTTGGGGAGGGGAAGGGGGTGGGTTTAGGTTAGGAGGGGTTGCGACTGCCACGTGGATAATGGTTCCCGTGTGGTGGCAATCGCGCCAGTCGACGCCTAATTGTTCCATCATCTTACTGTTTCCCACACACACCATACGGCCTGCCACGTTGGCACGGATGCCGTGACCGGCTATCTCCTCTACATCGGTGACGCTGCATCCGTCGCTGTTCTCGTTAGGGAAGGCATTTCGCAAGGCTGCCCCGATAGGATGGGTGGAATAATGCTCCACGTGGGCAGCCAGATGCAGCAGCTCATGCTCGTCGAGCTTGTCGGGGTGAACGGCATCGACCGCAAACTCGCCGTAGGTAAGGGTGCCCGTTTTATCGAAGACCACCGTGTCGATCTTGGCCAGCACGTCCATATAGTTGCTGCCCTTGATGAGAATGCCCTTGCGCGAGGCTCCGCCTAACCCGCCAAAAAAGGTCAGCGGTACGCTGATGACCAGTGCGCAGGGACAGGAGACCACGAGGAAGATGAGTGCGCGATAAAGCCATGTGGTAAACGACTCAACAAATGGCAAGTGAAGAAATGCTGACGAGAAGAGGGGCGGAACAATGGCGACTACCAAGGCTATGATGACCACGATGGGGGTGTAGATGCGGGCAAAGCGCGTGATGAACGACTCGCTCCTCGACTTATGCTCGTCGGCACTCTCGACAAGCTGGATTATCTTCGAGACGGTGCTCTCACCGAAATCTTTCGTGGTACGCACGCGAATGACACCACCGAGGTTGATGCATCCCGAGACGACATCATCGCCCTCAGCAACGTCGCGGGGCATGCTCTCACCCGTCAGGGCTATGGTGTTCAGCGACGTGGTGCCGCTGACAATCTGACCGTCCAACGGAATCTTCTCGCCCGGGCGCACGATTATCACAGACCCCACTGCCACCTCCTCGGGCGCAACCGTCGTCTCTCTTACCTCTTGCCCTTCGCCGCGAAGCTCTAAATGTGCCATGTCGGGCCGAATGTCCATGAGGTGTGAGATGCTGTCGCGGCTCTTACCTTCAGCATAACTCTCAAACAGCTCGCCCACCTGGAAGAACAACATGACAAAGACGGCCTCGGGAAACTCCGTCGCGGCACCGGGAAGGAAACCGATGCACAGGGCGCCAATGGTGGCGACTGACATGAGGAAGTGCTCATTGAACATGTCGCCGCCGACAATACCCTCCCAGGCTTCTCTCAGGGTGTCGTGGCCTATTAACAAATAAGGGACGAGGTAGACCAACAGCAGTTGCCACGTGGCCAAGTTAAAGTTCTTCTCTATCAGAACAGCTCCGACTAACAGAACGGCGGTCAGCAGGATGATGGTAATCTTACCCTTCGTTCCGCCATGATCGTGGTGATGTTCGTGTGCCATGTTTTTTTCTGTTTTTCTAAATTCGACGGCAAAGGTACGACAAAAGAAATGCAACTTGGTTGCAAAATAATAGCGCTTTGGCCGTAAAACCGATTTTTTGTATTATCTTTGCACCAAATATCGAATAATACCCGACTTATGGAGACACAGACGTATGCGAAACTCTTGGAGGAGCATGGTGTAAAACCCACGGCAAACCGCATCATTATAGCCCGTACGCTGGCTGCCAAGGCAGGACCCATGTCGATGAAAGACCTGGAGAACGCCATCGTGTCGATGGATAAGTCGAGCATTTTCCGAGTTCTGACGGTGTTTCGCGAGCACAACATGGTGCATGTCATCGAGGGCGGTGACGGTGGGGCGAAGTACGAGCTCTGCCTGAGCCACAACGACGAGGTGGACGACGACGAGCACGTTCACTTCTATTGCGAGAAATGCCACCGCACCTTTTGCCTCTACGACCAGCCCTTGCCCGAGGCGACACTACCAGAGGGTTACCTGTTGACAAGTGCCAACTATTTTCTCCGCGGGCTGTGCCCCGAATGCAGAAAATAACATTACTTAACAAACGGCCGTACTCGTTTAACACGAATACGGCGTTTTTTTGCACAGAGACACCTCTCGGGCGTATTTTTTGCAGTTTTGAGCCATTTTTTCGATTTTCACTAACTCACTGGGAATAAGTCATATAGGTCTTATAGGACTTATAAGACTTATTGGGCGCATTCCGAAAGATATATCTCTCGCCTGCGAGAGGTAAGCTTTCACCTTCCGAAAGACCGTCTTTCGCACTCCCAAACCTTGCCTTTCGCACACTGAAACATATATCTTTCACACGAATGTAGGGACGCGGCGTGCCGTGTTAACTTTGAGAAAAAGTGAAACATATATCTTTCACTCGCGTAGAATGAGAAAAAATCTGACAGAAAGAATTAACATTTCACTTTCCCTCTTTCGTTAAAATCTTTAACATGCTGCGTTTTTTGCATATAAAGAGAATGAGGGGGAGTTTACCGATAAAAATTCCATATTTCTTTGTGGAACGAAAATAATTTCATAAATTTGCAGCAAACAATTAACAAAATGAACAATGGTATACCTAAATCAATTCCACAAGGAAGCTATGGAACGGACGATGCGGAAAATCGAAGAATCCGAGAAATATCCGATGAGCTCCAGCGACTTTGCCGCTTACATGAAGAGAAATCTCGAGCTGGCCAAGCAGATGGAAACCGCTTCGAAATAGAACAGCGCGTCACGGAGCAATTTGCCAAATCTATGGGAATGTGGATTCCTATGGACAGCATATTTGATTTAGGACTCCCTGGACCAAGTGGCAACGAGAATGATACTTATGTTTCGGGGGATTCTATTTACAAGGTAAACAATCTACTCAATAGTAACGGTGTATGCAAGCTATTAAATAAAGTATTGCTCCATAACATCATTTTCCCGAACACCTTCTATAAACTTCATGGATTTGCGGGCTATAATGGACGTAGTGTTATGCCCGTGCTTATCCAGCGTCGAATTCGCAATGCCCAGCCTGCCACACAAATCATGATAGACACCTACATGGCGGCACTTGGATTTACAAAACAAGATTCTGTAGGGAAATTTTCCAATGGAGTTTTCTTGGTATGGGATGTCGTGCCTCGAAATGTCCTCGTTGACAGCGATGGAGATATGTATGTGGTCGATGCGGAAATCGGACGAATATCAGAGAAATAACCTAAATACAGTAATATGACATTGATGATGATTTTGCAGCTCCTGATTGTTTTAGGAGCGTTATGGGTAGGGTCGCGATACGGCTCGCTCGCCCTTGGCGCCATTTCGGGCATCGGTCTGGCGCTGCTTGTGTTCGGTTTTGGCATGAAGCCAGGCACACCGCCTACCGACGTGATTTACATTATCATTGCCGCAGTGACCTGCGCGGGTATCATGCAGGCGTCGGGCGGTATGGACTGGCTCATTCAGATTGCCGAGAAGATGTTGCGCAAGCATCCCGACCGCATCACGTTTCTGGCTCCGCTGAGCACGTTCCTGCTGACAGTGCTGGTGGGTACGGGCCACGTGGTCTACACGCTGATGCCCATCATCTGCGACATTGCCCTGAAGAAGGGCATCCGTCCGGAGCGTCCCTGCGGCGTGGCGTCGATAGCCTCGCAGGTGGGTATCACCTGCTCGCCCATTGCCGCTGCCGTGGTGGCGTTTGTCACCATCTCTAATGCCAACGGCTTCGACGTGAGCATTCCGCAAGTGCTGATGGTAAGTTTCCCAGCCTGTATCTTGGGGCTGATGGCCGCCGCGCTGTTCTCCTTCCGCCGCGGTCTCGACCTCGACAAAGACCCCGAGTTCCAGAAGAAGCTGCAAGACCCCGAGCAGCGCGAGTATATCTACGGTGGCGGTACCACGACGCTGGACAAGGAGATTCCGCAGTCGGCCAAGCATGCCGTCTATGTGTTCCTCGGAGCCATCATCATCATCGTGCTGTTCGCCATCTTCCAGGATGTGCTGCCCTCCTACTCTACCATCAAGGCCGTCAAGGATGCGCCCGACTATACCTTCGCCGACGGCACGGTAGCCTCGGCGGCGGCGCTGGCCAAGGCCAAGGTGGTGATACCAGGCTATACGGAGGTGTCGACCGTGCAACTGAAGATGAACGTCATCATTCAGATTGTGATGATTGCCGCCTCGGCCATCATGATACTGTTCTGCAAGGCCTCACCGAAGAAGGCCGTCGCCGGTCCGGTGTGGCAGTCGGGCATGGTGGCTGTGGTCGCCATCTTTGGCATCGCCTGGCTGGCCGACACTTATTTCTCAAACTACAACACCGAGATGCAGGCCATGCTGGGCGACATCGTCAGCAAGTACAACTGGTCGATAGCCATCGTGTTCTTCCTCGTGTCGGTGCTCATCAACTCGCAAGGAGCCGTGGTGGTGTCGATGCTGCCGCTGGCCTACTCGCTGGGCATCCCCGGCCCCGTGCTACTGGGTGTGCTGCCAAGTGTCTATGGCTACTTCTTCATCCCGAACTACCCCTCTGACATTGCGACGGTGAACTTCGACCGCTCGGGCACTACGGTGATAGGAAAATACCTGCTGAACCATTCGTTCATGATACCCGGACTGATTCATATCGTTGTGGCTACACTGGTGGCCTACGGACTGAGCATGCTGTTCTTTTAGTTTTGGTTTTTAGAACCTATACCAATAACTGACAACCATAAACCGTAAACCGTAAATCGTAAAAATTATGTTGATTTTCATCATAGAACTTTTCGTTGTGCTGCTGGCGCTTTATCTTGGCTCGCGCTACGGCAGCCTGGCCTTAGGGGCCATTGCCGGTCTGGGAATTGCCTTCCTCGTGTTCGACCATGGGCTGCAGCCCGGCACACCTCCGACCGACGTCATCTATATCATTGTGGCCGCCGTCACCTGCGCGGGAGTATTGCAGGCGTCGGGCGGCATGGACTGGCTGGTGCAGCTGGCCGAGCGACTGCTGCGCCGCCATCCGCAGCACATCACCTATCTGGCTCCGCTCACCACGTTCTTCCTGACGGTGCTCGTGGGCACGGGTCATGTGATGTACACGCTGATGCCCATCATCACCGACGTCGCCATCAAGAAAGGCATCCGGCCTGAGCGCCCCTGCGCCGTGGCCAGCGTGGCGTCGATGATTGCCATCATCTGCTCGCCCATCTCGGCAGCCGTCATCGCCTTCTCCACCATCTCCAATGCCAGCGGCTTCCCCATCAGCATCCCGCAGATAGTTGCCGTGACCATCCCGTCGTGCCTGATAGGTATCATGATAGCGGCGGCGTGGAGCTCGCGTCGCGGCCTCGACCTCGACAAAGACCCCGAGTTCCAGGCACTCATTGCCGACAACGAGGGTCACGACTATGTCTACGGCAAGACCGACACCCTGCTCGACAAGAAAATCCCTGTCAAGGCCAAGCGAGCCGTCTACATCTTCCTGACAGCCATCGCGGTCATCGTCGTGCTGGCTTTCGTACAACAGATTCTTCCCGCCCATGAGACCGTCGTAGCGGTAGAGGGTGCGAAGGACGTGGTGCTCGGAACAGGCTCGACCGTCAGCCCGCAACAGCTTGCCGACGCCGGCATCGTGATGGCTGGCGTCACCGTCAAGAAGGCTGTGACGATAAAGATGTATCTCGTCATACAAATTATCCTCATCACCGCCGCCGCACTGATGATTATCTTCTGCGACGCCAAGCCCAAGAAGGCTGTGGCAGGCAACGTGTGGCAGTCGGGCATGGTGGCTGTTGTCGCCATCTACGGCATCGCCTGGCTGGCCAACACCTTCTTCGGAGCCCACATGGCCGACATCAAGGATCTGCTGGGCGCTATGGTCGCCCATCAGCGATGGACGGTGGCACTGATGTTCTTCATCTTCTCCGTGCTCATCAACTCGCAAGGCGCCGTGATCGTGTCGCTGCTGCCTGTGGCCTACGCCCTCGGCATCCCCGGCTGGGTGCTCTTAGGAGTGCTTCCCTGCGCCTACGGCTATTTCTTCATCCCCAACTACCCCACTGACATCGCCACCGTGAACATCGACCGCTCGGGCACCACCCGCATCGGCCGCTACGTGCTCAACCACTCGTTCATGGTGCCCGGGCTCATCAGCGTCGTCGTCAGCACCATCGTCTGCTACGCCCTCGCCTACCTGTTCTTCTGAACGCCGTCAGCCCCCGACAAACCCCCGCCAACGATGAATAACAACCGCGCGAAAGAGATTATCCGCTTTGCCATTGTCGGAGCGACAGCCACGCTGATACACTATGCCGTCTACTACCTGCTGCTGCCCCATGCCGACAAGAACATCGCCTATACGACGGGCTACGTGGTGAGCTTCGTGTGCAACTTCCTCCTGACCGCCCGCTTTACGTTCCGCGTCAGCCCCACGTGGCAACGGCTCCTGCGGTTCTCCGGCAGCCACGTCGTGAACTACCTCGTCAGCATGGCGCTCTTCAACCTCTTTTGCTGGCTGGGCATACCCGCCACGCTCGCACCCCTGCCCGTATACGCCATCGCCGTGCCCGTCAGCTTCCTGCTCGTGCGCTACGCCATGAAGAAAGAAAAATCACTGCTCGCCGCCCTGCCATTGCTGCTCCTTACTCCGCTCACCACACTCGCACAACCCACAGACATAGAGCACATGACGTTTGTGCGCCGCTCCTTCGTGCGCAACTATTACAACCTGCGACAGCCCTACGCACAGATAAACCTGCGAGGCACTCACCTGCTGGAAGAACACGCTAACAACCTCGTCGTCACCCGTCTGAAGGGCGACGTGAGCCTCCGTCAGCAGTACGGCAGGCTCATCATTGAGGGAGTCTCTCAAGCCTCCCCCCAGCCCCCTCCCACTGGAGGGGGAGTCGGCGGCGAGTGCATCATCCGCTGCTCCGACTTCAATCCGTTCCTCTGCTACGAGGCATCCTTCGCGCCCCCTACCTCTCAAGCCTCCCCCCAGCCCCCTCCCATTGGAGGGGGAGTAAATATAGACCTTCCAAAAGAAAATGCGACCCATCTCCCCTCTCAAACCCATCAAACCCCTCCATCACCCGTCTCTCCCCCAGTGGGGGGAGTCGGAGGGGGCTTCGGGGGCTCCTCCAGCAGCGAGATGGGCATCTGCTTCTACGATGCCGACGGCGCAAACCGCATCGTGGTCTACAAACGCTCCGACGCGGTGGGAGTGAGGTTCGTGAACAACGGTCAGTGCGTCGACTCATTCTCGGTCGATGACCGCCATGCACTGCCCCTGACATTACGTGTGCAGACCACCGGTGCGCGACTTCACGTCTTTCTGCGGGGCAGCGACTACGACACCCTGCTGTTCTCCCGTCGCATTCCCCACAGCCTCATGGGCGGCGAAGAATATTGGCCGAGAGCGCTCTGCCGGAAATGGAGCTTCGGACTCTATGCCCGTCTGGGAGCAGGCAGGCAAGCCGTCGCCGAAGGCATAGAAGCCTTCTTCTCCTCGGGGACAGGACAAGCCGATCCCGCCATCGTACAACACAAAGACGGCTCGCCCTACATCCGCGACAACCGCCTCTATGTGGCGCTCACCACACGCGGGTTTGAGGAGATTCCCGACTCGCACCAGGGCATCTACAGCATCGACGTGACAACTATGCAGTGGCGCAAAGAGGCGACCCTGCTCTTCGAGCGCGACGGCGACGGCAGGCTCCATCCCTACCATGCCACGAAAATGGTATGCGACGACGACAGCCAGACGTGGATGATCATGACCGTGAGCCACGGCGAGGACCATCGCCTGCTATGGGGCACGAGCGCGTCCGACCTGCTGCACGGCTACCATGTGGTCGACACCCATCCGCTCGACGAGCCCTACGCGCCGACGGCAACCGACGAAGACCCCGACTTCCTCTACGACGAGGCTACCCGTCAATGGCTGCTCGTCTACGTGAGCATCGTAGGCAAGAAAGGCTACCAGACCGTGCTCTGCAAGAGCCACCGATGGAACGGCGATTACAAGGTGATGGCCGTGAGCGATGAGGGCAACACCACGGGTCCCCGCCTGTTGCGCACCAGCCGAGGGCTCAGCGTGCTCTCCGGCGGCGACGACTACCATGTGCTCAACTACCCCGACCTGCGGCGGCGCGGCACTCTCCATACCGTCTACCCCGACGGCGGCTTCCGTGGCTGGGCAAGCATCGCACCCATCGCCGAGGACAATGGCACACGCTACCTCTGGATAACGTTCGACCGTGGCCGCACCCTCGGACGCTACTCCTACGGCACCCTCTACCACTACCTGTCGCTCGAGAGCGACCCGACACCACAACACCCCCTGACCCCTCCGTAAAGAGCTGTCCGCCCGTCACCATGGCTATTCCCCCATACACGGAAAAGAAAAAGAACATTTCCTTACCACCAAATCAAAATAGTAGTAACATTGCACACCATAAACAATAGAAGAACAGACATGAGAATAGAAACGACGAACAATGCCTGTCACGTGACACTCACGATGTCGGGCCGATTAGACACGTTTTCAGCCCAACAAGCCGCCAAGGAGATAGAGGAAAGCCTGGCGCAGCAGGGCGCGATAAACAGCCTGACGTGTGACATGGGCGCAGTGACTTATATCTCGAGCTCGGGTCTGCGCATCGTGTTGAGCCTTGCCAAACGCTACCACCCCTTCAAGCTCATCGAGGTACAGCCCGCCGTCTACAACGTGCTTGAGATGACGGGATTCACGAAAATCATGACCGTAGAGCGTGGCTTGCGACAAATAAGCATCGACGGCTGCAAAATGATAGGCCAGGGCGGGGTGGGTACCGTCTACCGCCTTGATGACGACACCATCATCAAAGTGTTTCGCGAGGGCACAACGATGGACGAGGTAAACACTGAGATCACGATGGCCAAGGAGGCTTTTGTGTTGGGCATGCCTACTGCCATCTCGTTTGACGTGGTAAAGGTCGACGGTCAACTCGGACTGGTCTACGAGCTACTGAAAGCCGACACGCTCAGTGCATGCATCAGCCGTGAGCCCAGCCGCATTGACGAGTTTGCCCGAAAATACGCCGACCTGTTCCGCCACCTGCACGCCATTAAGGTGCCACCGAGCGGACAGATACCCGACGCGATGGCTCACGAGGAGGAGTCCATCCGCCACATCAGCCGTTATTTCGGTGAGGAGCGCACAAATATCCTGCTCGACATCGTCCACTCCGTGCCAAAGGGTGACCGTCTGCTCCATCTCGACCTACAAACGAAGAATGCCATGATGCAGGGTGACGAGCTGATGCTCATCGACATGGGCGAGGTTGGCTATGGTCATCCGCTGCTCGATCTGGCGCATGCCTATTCGGCAATGGTCAGCCTCGTCGGCGACTATGAGAGCATCATCGGTATGAAGAGAGAACAGGGTGCCGACCTGTGGCGCCGCACGATGGGCTATTACTTTGAAGGTCAGAGCGAAGCGCAGATTGCCCACCGGTTGGAGCAAATCGAGGTTGTCGCCTGTGTGCGTAATTTCAGTTGGCTATCCCTTTCCGACTCGTTCCCCGAGGAGGTTATTGCCGAGTGTCGGCAGTTGTTTGAGGTGCGGGTGATGGACCGGCTCGACCACATCAGAGAGGTATGCCTGTCGCTCGGCGACTGGACTTTAAGCTAAAAATGGTGACCATGAGGAACTGGCTGAAGAAACTGAAAGACTCGCTGCTGAACCGGTCGGGGCTGCTCATTATCATTGCTGCCGCCGTGCTCATCGAGATAATCTCTGCTATACAAAGCTGGTATGCCGCCGAAGGTATTCGAAAGGAAGTGCAGAGAAGCGCAAGGGGGGAGCTGCGCATGAAAAGTCTCGAGATTAAAAACATCATGACCGCCGTTGAGGTGGCGGTGAACAATATGGCATGGGCCTTGGAGGAGCAGCTGGCGCAGCCCGACGAGATGATAGGGGTGTGTCAGCGGCTGGTTACGACCAATGACATGATTGTGGGGAGCGGAATAGGCTTCGTGCCTGACTATTTCCCCCATCTGGGTCGCTGGTATGAGCCTTACGTGCGACGTGGTGACAACGGCTCTACCGAGACGCTGCAGATAGGCTCAGCCGCCCACGACTACACGAAGGCCGAGTGGTTCACGGGGCCTCTCGCCTCTGGCAAAGGTCATTGGAGCGAGCCGTATTTCGACGAGGCGGGCGCAGGCATGTCGCTCTGCACCTATTCGCTGCCCATACGCGACAAACAGGGGAGAACGGTGGCTGTTGTCGGCGCCGACCTCTCGCTCGAATGGCTCGGCGACGTCATCAACCATACACGATCGTACCCCTCTTCGTACAACCTGATTCTCAGCCGCACGGGCAAGCTCATCGCCTGTCCGGAAGAGAGCCTCACCCTGCGCAAGACCGTGCAGGAGGTCACACGAGGAATGTCAGACACCATGGCGCAGGTGGTCAACCGCCGTATGCTCGACGGGGAGCAGGGACAGGCGGTGGTCTACGACAATGACGGCAACAAGAACTATGTCTTCTTCGCGCCGGTGGAGGGCGAGACGGGATGGTCGATGTCGGTCGTATGCAGCGACAAGGAAATCTTCCACACCCTGCGCTGGATGAACATCAACCTCTTAGTGCTCACGCTCATCGGTCTGACGCTGCTCGGACTGATTATCTTTCGGTCGGCGCGCAACGCCCGACGGCTGCAGGCCGCCAACTCGGAGAAGGAGCGCATAGAGGGCGAGCTGCACATTGCCAATGCCATACAGATGGGTATGCTGCCCAAGACGTACCCCCCCTATCCCGAGCGCGACGACATTGAGATTTTCGGGTCGCTCGCCTCGGCCAAGGAGGTGGGCGGCGACCTTTACGATTTCTACATCCGCGACGAGAAACTCCTCTTCTGCATCGGCGACGTCAGCGGGAAGGGTGTGCCCGCATCGCTCGTCATGGCCGTCACACGAAGCATGTTCCGCCTCGTGGCAGCTCACGAGTCGGCGCCCGACCGCATCCTCTACGCCATGAACAACACCCTCACCGAAATGAATGAGAGCAATATGTTCGTGACACTCTTCGTGGGTGTGCTCGACCTGCCCACAGGGCGCCTGCGCTACAGCAACGCCGGGCACTGCCCGCCATTGCTCATCGGACAGGGCGTAGGCAAGCTGCCCATTGAGACCAACATCCCCGTAGGCCTCACACCCGACTGGAAGTTCACCGCACAGGAACAGCTGCTGTATCGCGGCACCACCATCTTCCTCTACACCGACGGCGTCGTCGAGGCCGAGAATGACGAGCACCAGCTATACAGCGAGCAGCGGATGCTACGCGAAGCACGCCGCACACTGGAACTGAAACAGCACCATCCCGATCAGCTCATCCGTAACATGACTGAGAGCATCGGCACCTTCGTCGACGGAGCCGTGCAAAGCGACGACCTCACCATGCTCGCCATACAATATACCAAAGAGCAACGCGACGTGCGACTGAAACGCGGCATCACCCTGCCCAACGATGTGCAGACCATACCACAGCTGAAAGAGTTCGTCGACGGCGTGGCTCGCGACCTCTCCTTCGACAACGAAACCACCACATCGCTCAACCTGGCCATCGAGGAAGCTGTCGTCAACGCCATGAGCTACGCCTATCCGCAGGGTACAACGGGCGACATCAGCATCGAGGCCGAGGCCAATGACGTCAGACTCAAATTCACCATCACCGACAGCGGCGACCCTTTCGACCCCACCGCAAAAGAAGACGCCGACATCACGCTCTCGGCTGACGAGCGCCCCATCGGCGGACTCGGCATCTTCCTCGTCCGACAGCTCATGGACTCCATCAACTACGAACGCCTTGACGGCAAAAACATCCTCTCACTTAGAAAGAAATTGTAAAACCCCTCCCCAGCCCTCCCCGAAGGAGAGGGAGAACTGTTCCCC
>CAJOIW010000026.1:21413-65222 GCA_905234845.1 uncultured Prevotella sp.
GGGGGGGCGAGCTCTGCTCGGGATGGGGCTCGGGATGGGGCTGGGGAGGGGTTGTAGGGGTTGTAAGTCGGGTTTTTACAACTGTCCTGACTCTACCATGAGGACTACGCGCTCGGTGAGGCGGTCGACGCCCTCGGCATCGTATTTCTTCGTCAGGCTGGCACCGAACGTCCAGGCGAAGGCCTGCCAGAAGCCGGCGCGGATAGGACCCATGAAGGTTTGGATGAGCTGGTACGACGACGAGTCGCACTCGCGATAGACAAGTTTTATGAGGAGCTTGCCCTGCTGATAGGTGAGCTTTTTCATGCGCGGCGTATATTCCTTGCGGATGTTCTGCTCCACGAGCCGCATGTGATCATCCTTCGCCCGTTTGTCGGGAAGGGTCTGCAACACCTCGTAGGTCTCGATGATAATCCTGTTCACCTCCTTGGCGATGGGCAGCACTTTTTTCACGTTGGCTACAAGGCGGTTGTAGGCCTTCCGCTCTTTCTCGGACTTAAAGACGGGCTCGGGATAGACGTAGACGGTGTTGAGCTCGGCATAGAGGATGCTGTCGCCCTCGAAGAGCGCGCGACCGGTCTTCACCATCGGCACAAACGTGGGCGTGTCCATGTCGACCTCCCGCTCCTCGGGCGGAGGTGTGGGGTCGTCTTGCGCCCGCATCGGCAACGCGGCGACTACCGACAACAGGATGATCAGCCAGAGATTCCTCATCGTTTCTGTGTGCAAAAATACGCTTTTTTTCTCCACACCGCTCAAAAATCAGCGAAAAAGCCTTGCTTTTTGCTTTTAATTGTGTTATTTTTGCAATCGTTTATGGTTTTTCAAAGAAAAATTTACGCAATTCTACTGCTGCTTGTCTGCAGCCCGCTTGCGGCACAGATTGACGAGCGCGACGATTTTTTTGCTGTGGGTATTGACGATGACGAGGAGACGGCGGTGGCGGAAGCGCATGCCGACGTGGTGGCCGAGCTGGCCGCAAACCCCTTCAATCTGAATACCTCTACACGTGAAGACCTTGAGCAACTGCCTTTTCTTACCGACGGGCAGATAGAGGAAATCTGCGAATACCTCTATAAATACGGCGCGATGAAGACGACGGGCGAGCTGGCACTCATCGAGAAACTCGACCCTCTGAGCCGGCGGTTGCTCCTGCGTTGCGTCTATATCGGTGAGCCCGAGCAGAAGAAAGGATTCCCGCCGTTGAGGGATTTGCTGAAATGGGGAAAAAGCGAACTGGCTACAGCTGCCCGCATTCCCCTGTACGAGCGACACGGCGACCAGAACGGCTATCTCGGCTACCGCTACCGACACTGGCTGCGCTACACCTTCGCGGCAGGGCAATATCTGCGAATAGGCCTTGTCGGCGCTCAAGATGCCGGCGAGCCCTTCTTCGCTGGGAACAACCGTATGGGCTACGACCACTATTCGTTCTACCTCGCACTGGCAAAAACGGGACGGATAAAACAGCTTGTCGCCGGGCGTTATCGGCTACGTTTCGGCATGGGACTCGCCATGAACAACGATTTCGGCTTCGGCAAGCTCGCCACGCTCTCCACGCTCGGACGCTCGGCCAACACCATACGCCCCCATTCCTCACGTTCCTCGGCCAACTATTTACAAGGTATTGCCTCGACGGTCACACTGGCAAGAGGACTCGACGTGACGGGGTTCCTGTCGTATCGGAGAATTGACGCCACAAGGGTAAAGAACAGCGAAGCCGTGAGCACCATCCGTACCGACGGATATCATCGCACAAAGACAGAGATGAGCTACAAAGAAAACACTGCGCAGACCATTGGAGGAGGAAACTTGTCTTTCTCAAATGGCAAATTCTCCCTCGGAGCCACTGCCTTCTATACCTCGCTCAACCGAATGCTTCAACCCGACACGCGACAGCGATACCGACAACACTACCCGCAGGGCAACCGCTTCTGGAACGCCAGCATCAGCTATGGCTACCGCTCACACCGGCTGCAGATTGCCGGCGAGACCGCCACAGGCGACTGCCACGCCATAGCCACACTCAACACCATCGCATGGCAGGCTGCCGACAACCTCGACATCATGCTCCTGCAACGCTTTTACAGTTATAAATACCATTCGCTCTTCTCCCAGAGTTTCGCCGACGGAAGCCGTGTGCAGAACGAGAGCGGCATCTATCTCGGAGCCACATGGCGACCTCTGCGAACGCTCTCCATCATGGCCTATACCGATTTTTCCTATCATCCCTGGGACCAATACCAGATAATGGCCGGGGCTCACTCGTGGGATAATCTCGTATCAGCCACATGGCAGAGAAAAGACTGGACACTTGCGGCCCACTACCGACTACGGCTGCGCGAACGTAACAACGCCGACGACACCGCTTTGGAATGGCGCACTGAGCAGCGGGCACGACTCTCAGCAAGTTGGCAAGACCGCTCTTGGCAAGCAGCCGCACAGGCCGACATCGCCCATGTAAGCCAAGACGAGGCAAGCCTCGGCTATATGCTCACCACGCGTGTAAGCTACCTCTACCGCCGATTGCACTCCACGATACTGCTGGGCTACTTCAACACCCACGACTACGACTCGCGTCTCTATACCTACGAGCCCGGTCTGCGCTATGAGTACACCTTCCCCTCATACTATGGAGAGGGCATCCGCTATGCCTTCCTGCTCCGTGCCGACATCAACCGGCAGCGACGGCTCACCGGCATTGCCAAGATAGCATGCACCAAGTATTTCGACCGCGACCACATATCATCCTCCTACCAACAGATAGACCACTCCTCAAAAACCGACATCGACCTGCAAATAGTCTGGAGATTCTAATACCGGGCACATACCGCCTCACCCTCGCATACAAGGAAAACGTGTGTGGCGAGATGGCTGAAAATAAGCAACATTATGAAAGACCGTTTTTCGGAAGAAATTCCCTAGGGAATTTCTTCCGAAAAACGGTCTTTTACAAGCCGAAAGCTAGCTTTCGTTTTCTGATAGATTATTTACAGATCGTTGACACGGGAACCCGTTCACGATGCCTTCACCTCCCACGTGTCGTTGGTCAGGAGAAGCTCCTCGAAGTTGTGATATTTCTTCTTGGCAGCGACTTCTTCTATCTGCGCGTAAACGGCATCGTTGTAAGTGGGCGCCTCAACGTCGCGTATCACACCGAGGGCTACAGGGAAACCGTCTTCGGGCGACATCATGGCGAGCTTCGTCTGCAGGGTGTTATCCTGACAGTGGGCATCATGGACAAGTACATCGTCGAGCGTGTAGCCATTCTGTCCGATGGTGACCACCTTCAGACCAAAGCCCTCCTGCACAAGCCCATACTCGTTGTTGGCTCCGAAGGTAAGCTTCTCGCCGTGACGCACGTAGATGGCATTCTTCTGCCGCTCCTCTTTCTTATAGACTACGTCGTGGCAGCCATCGTTAAAAATCACGCAGTTCTGAAGAATCTCACACACGGAGGCTCCTTTGTGGGCATGGGCGGCCTTGAGCACGTCGACTGTTCCGGTGGCATCGGTGGCCACGGCACGAGCGAAGAAATTCCCGCGGGCACCAAAGCACAGCTCAGCAGGACGGAACGGGTCTTCGACAGTACCATAGGGCGACGACTTCGAGACGAAACCACGCGGCGAGGTCGGCGAGTACTGTCCTTTGGTCAGTCCGTAGATGCGGTTGTTGAGCAGGATGATATTGATGTCGATATTGCGTCGCATGGCATGAATGAAGTGGTTTCCGCCAATGGCAAGACCGTCGCCATCACCGCTTACCTGCCATACGGTGAGCGCGGGGTTGACCACCTTCACGCCTGTGGCAATGGCTGCCGCACGACCATGAATGGTTTGCATGGCATAGGTGTTCACATAATAAGGCAGACGGCTCGAACAGCCAATGCCTGAGATGACAGCCGTCTCATGGGGCGCCACGCCAACCTCCGCCATCGCCTTGTGCAGCGAGGCCAGAAAGAAATGGTCACCACATCCCGGACACCACCGCGGCTGCCCCTTCTTAAAATCTTGAATACTGAAATTACTCATATTTTTATTTATTATTTTCTACAACGAATTGAAACGAATTCAACGAAATATTAATTATCACATAAGTTAATCTACAGGAAATCTTTCATATACAAGTGAGGATTCTCCGAAGTTGATGAGTAGTGAGAGCTTAAACCCCGCTACTTTGGCATAGTTTATAGCCTGTGAGCGATGAACATCATCGAGTTCTTTCAACGCTTTCAGCTCAACTATGATTTTATCATAGCAGATGAAATCAGGAATATATGTGCCAGTAAGAGTTATTCCTTTATAGCTGGCATGGAGTTCCATTTCGCGTACAAAAGGAATATTTTGTTCGCGAAGTTCTATGGCTAATGCATCCTGATAGACTTTCTCAGAAAACCCCGGACCTAAGAGTCGGTGCACTTGCATTGCTGCACCTATTATATTATATGACTCTTCCGCATATCTCCATTTTTTTCCTTCCATTATCTGAAAGTCTATTCGTTTAATTCGTCTAAATTCGTTGTTTTATATTAACGATTTGAAATTAGCAACCAGTCGTTCGACGGCGAAGGGTTGACCCTGCACCTCGTTGAACTGCAACGGTGTGAAACCGTCGACCTTGCTGCGCAGATAAGCCGCAAGCTGTCCGAGGTTTTGTTCGGCAACGACAACCTTTTTGTAGCGGAGGAGCACCTCGGCGGTGTTCTTCGGCAGGGGGTTGATGTAGCTGAACTGTACGAGAGCTACCTTGTGTCCCTGCTTGCGCAACTCGTCCATGGCCGAGTGCAGATGACCGAAGGTAGAGCCGAAGCCCACTATAAGCAAGTCGGCATCGTCTTTGTCGCCCAGCACCTCAAGATCGGGTACGGCAATGCGGTCAATCTTCTCCTGACGCACACGCACCATTGCATCGTGATTCTCGGGATTCGTTGAGATGGCTCCTGTTCGACCGTCTTTCTCCAGTCCGCCGAGGATATGCTGGAAGCCTTCCTGTCCAGGTACGGCCCAGTAACGCACCTTCGTCTCGGGGTCACGCTGATAGGGCGTGTAGCCGTCGGCCATGTCGGGAGTGACGCGATGCGGCTGTATCTCGGGCAGCTCATCCATCTTCGGCAACCGCCATGCCGACGAGCCGTTAGCGATAAACGCGTCGGTGAGCAGAACGACAGGCGTGAGATGTTCGAGCGCCATCTTCGCGGCCATGTAGGCCTTGTCGAAGCAGTCGGTGGGACTGGTGGCAGCGATGACGGGCATGGGACTCTCGCCGTTGCGTCCGTAGAGCACCTGTAAGAGGTCGGTCTGTTCGCTCTTTGTGGGCAGACCGGTGGAGGGGCCTCCGCGCTGCACGTCGATGACCACGAGCGGCAGCTCGTCGATGACGGCGAGGTTCATGGCCTCGCTCTTCAGGCAGATGCCCGGTCCTGAGGTCGATGTGGCGGCCAGGGCTCCGGCAAACGATGCGCCGATGGCCGAGGCACAGCCGGCAATCTCGTCTTCGCACTGCACGGTGATGACACCCATCGACTTGTGTTTAGCCAGTTCGTGCAGGATGTCGGTGGCTGGTGTGATGGGATAGGAGCCGAGGAAGAGACGCAGGCCGGCCTTCTCGGCAGCAGCCATCAGACCGTAGGCTGTCGCCTTGTTGCCGGTAATGTCCATATAGCGGCCCGGCACCTTATGGGTCGACTCGATGCGGTAGGTGTTGGGCACGGAGGCGTGCACGTTGTGACCGTAGTCGTAGCCTGCACGCACCACGCGGATGTTGCTCTCTGCGACGGCCGGCTTCTTGGCAAACTTCTCGCGCAGGAAGTTGTCGACCAGCGACAGGTCGCGGTTGAAGAGCCAGCACACCAGACCGAGGGCGAACATGTTGCGGCTCTTGAGCTTCACCTTGTTGTCGAGGTCGGTGTCGGCCAGACAGTCTTTCACCATTTGTGTGATGGGGCAGGCGATGACTGTGTCGGGGTCGATGCCCAGCTCGGCCAGATAGTCGGGATTCTCAATCTGCGCCTTCTTCAGGTCGTTAGGGCCGAACGAGTCGGTGTCGATGATAACCGTAGCGCCAGGCTTGGCATAGCGGTACTGCGTCTTCAGCGCAGCGGCGTTCATAGCCACGAGCACGTCGCACTTGTCGCCTGGTGTGAGAGCCACACCTTCGCTGATGTGTACCTGAAAGCCACTGACACCCGTGAGCGACCCTTGCGGGGCGCGGATGTCGGCGGGATAGTCGGGGAACGTCGAGATGCCGTTGCCCACCGTTGCCGAGATAGTCGAGAAAATGTTTCCTGCAAGCTGCATTCCGTCGCCGGAGTCACCGCTGAAACGAACAACCACCTCTTTCAATTCTTTTACTTCAAGTTGTTCATCCATAACTTTTTACCTTTATATTGAAGATTGTTTATCTCAATGTTTGAAGAGCGATGCTACCCATAAGATAAGCACAGCACCGATGATGGCAGTTCCTATCTGTCCGATAAGTCCGCCCCATTCGATACCACATACTTCGAGCGCTTTACCGCCGATAACACCACCGACGATACCGAGCACAATGTTAAGCAGGCAGCCATAGCCTTTTCCTTTCATGATTTTACCTGCGAGAAAACCTGCAATACATCCTATGATGATTGAACCTACTAATCCTTCCATTCTAAAATATCAGTTAAAGTAAATTTTTATAATTTCCACACCGCACCATCCTTAGTGTCTTTTACTTCGAACCCGAGTCGGGCCAGCTCGTCGCGAATACGGTCGCTGGTTGCCCAGTCTTTGGCGGCCTTGGCCTTGGCGCGCAGGTCGAGCACCATGTCGACAACGGCTCCGAAAGCCTCCTCGCGCTTTTCTCTTTCCTCTCCTCTCTCCTCATTCCGCTCTTTCAGTCCAAGAATATCGAAAGCGAAGAGGTGCATCACCTCGGTGAGCTCTTCCAGTCCTTCCTGGCAGATCTCGGTCTCGCCAGCCATAATCTTGTTGATGAGCGTGCAGGCTTCGAAGAGGTTTGCGATGACAAGTTGTGTGGCCAAGTCGTCGTTCATCGCGTCGTAGCAACGCTGCCGCAGCTTGCTCACCAGATTCCTTGTCTCTATGCTACAATCGTCGGCAAGGGGCAAACGCTTGAGGGTGTCGATGGCGTTCATGAGTTTCTCCAATCCCTTCTGCGCGGCCACGAGTGCCTCATCGGAGAAATCGACCGTTGAACGATAGTGTGCCGAGAGGATGAAGAAACGGATGGTCATGGGCGAGAACGGCTGTGAGAGCAGCGGATGGTCGCCCGTGAAGAATTGTTCGAGCGTGATAAAGTTGTTATACGACTTTCCCATCTTCTTGCCCGCGATGGTAATCATGTTGTTGTGCATCCAGTATTTCACCATCGGCTCGCCCTGTGCGGCCACAGCCTGCGCAATCTCGCACTCGTGGTGCGGGAAGACGAGGTCGAGACCACCACCGTGAATGTCGAACTGCCTACCGAGATACTTCCTTCCCATGGCCGTACACTCACAGTGCCAGCCGGGGAACCCGTCGCTCCAGGGCGACGGCCAGCGCATGATATGCTCGGGTGCGGCCTTCTTCCACAAGGCGAAGTCGGCCTGATTGTGTTTCTCGCCGATACCCGCCAGCTCACGGCTCTCATCTTTGATATTCTCAAGAGAGCGACCCGACAGAATGCCGTACTGATGTTTCTTGTTATAGGCCTCGATGTCGAAATACACCGAGCCGTTCGACTCGTAGGCGAAACCATTGTCGAGAATTTCCCTGACAAGCTCCTCCTGCTCGATGATATGTCCCGAGGCGTGCGGTTCGATAGACGGCGGCAACACACCCAGTGCGTCCATCGCCTCGTGATAGCGGCGCGTATAGTGCTGTGCTATCTCCATCGGCTCCACCTCTTCGAGCCGAGCCTTCTTGGCAATCTTGTCCTCGCCCTCATCTGCATCGTGCTCCAAGTGACCCACATCGGTGATGTTACGCACGTAGCGCACCTTGTAGCCCAGATGGCGCAGGTAGCGGAAGAGCACGTCGAACGTGATGGCCGGACGGGCATGTCCGAGATGGGGGTCGCCATAGACCGTAGGGCCGCATACATACATACCCACGTGGGGCGCATTCAACGGCTCAAAGCGCTCCTTCTGACGATGGAGCGTATTGTAGATTAAGAGTTTCTGTTCCATAACGGTGGTGGTAAAAAAATGATTTCAACTTGCAAAGGTACGAAAATTCCGATTAAGTGAAAAGAAAAGTAATAGATTTCTTTTCTCTTTTTCACTTTTCGCTGAGAACGACGCAGATGGTCTTCAGGCGGAGATAGTCTTCCGAGAGATACATCAGCCCGCCATAGGGATTGTGCGTACCCCATGAGTTTTTGGCAAGGTAGTAGCGTCGGCCTTGCGTGTCGTGGGCAATGCCGATGAGCACCATACAGTGATCATCGGTGGTGAGACGGCGCTCAAACTCGCACTGACGTTGTTTTTGTATTTGAGTGGTGGGTGACAGGTGTTCGGTGATGACGGCTACGCCCTTCTTAAATGAGAATCCTGGTTCGGTGATGTCGCCCTCCCAGCAGACGGGATGCCCCGTGCGCAGGCTTTGGTCGATGCGTCGCATGAGCGTGTCGATGGACACATTGAGAAACGTGTCGCCCCATTGGTTGTCGGGCACCTCGAGCACAAACGGCTGTCCGAAGGGGTGATGGGTAAAACTCGTCAGGGCTATATACTCATCCTTGCGGCACACGCTATGGGCAAACTCCAGAGGCGTATATTCAGCCCCGAGCATAAAGACACGGTTGGGCAGGAAGCCCGTTGCCTCATCGAGCAACTCTTCAGCACGACGGTTGACATCGGCAAGCGAGTATTGCATCCGTGCCATCTGCGTCAGCTTCCGTGCCACCACGCCATAGTCCGCATCCGCCTTCGGGCGCAGCGCATGGGTAGGCTCGGCACCATAGCGTTGCAACAGTCGCAGCGCCATCGTTGCCATACCACGCTGACGGATAGGGTGCCGGCCTTTGGAGAGGAAATAATAACGGGTCTGCTCAGCCAGATACTGGCGGATGAGATAGTCGGCAGAGAGGCTCACCGAGTCGCCCTGCACGATATGCTCCGTCTCTATCGTGCCCAGCATGGCATAGATCCAACAGAACTGACTATTGCCCTGTTTTTTCACCTCCGTCATCGGCAGCCGCACCTCGTCAAAAAATTGGGTGTCGGGTGTTGGATATTGCGTATTGGATGATGGGTGATGGGTGTTGGCTCCCTCCCCTTTGGAGAGAGTTGGGGAGGTGTTCTTTTTCCCACATCCCGACATCCACAGGCTTGCAATCAGCAAACCCAACACAACCCATGTCTTACTCGTACTTCTCATAGAACTGCTGCAAAGGTGAGATTTGCCCTCACCCTTTTCCTTTTGCCACCAATTATTATGAATTTGTTTATGCAAAGATAACATAAAATAATAAGAAAGAAGAAGAAAGAGGAATATTTTCTTCAGTTTTCATAAATCGTTAACGAATTTAACGATTCTGGCGAGTGGAAATGTTAAATCTTTCTGTCGGGAATTTTGCTCTAAAAAATCGGGTAAACGGTGGTTTTTCTCCCCCTTTAATTCGTTTGATTAGTGAAATTCGTGGTCGTTGTTTCCGAAAGATATATGTTTCGGGTTGCGAAAAGCAAGGTTTTGAAGTGCGAAAGACGGTCTTTCGGGAGGTGAAAGCTTAGCTCTCGGAAGCGAAACATATATCTTTCGGAATGCGCCCAATAAGTCTTATAAGTCCTATATGACTTATTCCCAGTGAGTTAGCGAAAATCTGGAAAATGGCTCAAAATTGCAAAATTTACGACCGCGGGGTGTCTTGGTGCTAAAAAACGCAGAAATGGTGTTAAATGGGATGGCGGGTTTGTTAAAGAAAACAAAACATAAAAAATCGGGGGTGATGCGTGGTGATTGGAATAATTTTTGTACTTTTGTAGCACAAAAAAATTAAAATGTTGGACAGCAAGAATTTTGACATACACGATTTTGAGGTGATGGCGCCGGTGGGTTCGCGCGACTCGTTGGCCGCTGCCATCAAGGCTGGTGCCGACTCGGTGTACTTCGGTGTGGAACAGCTGAACATGCGGGCGCACTCGGCTAATCATTTTTCCCTCGACGACCTGCGCGAGATTGCCGACACGTGCCGCGAGCACGGCATCCGCTCGTATCTGACAGTGAACACCATCATCTACGGCGAGGACCTCGACATGATGCGGAAGATTATCGATGCTGCCTGCGAGGCAGGGATATCGGCGGTCATCGCCTCCGATGTGGCGGTGATGATGTACTGCCGCGAACGCAACATGGAGGTGCATCTCTCCACGCAGCTGAATATCTCGAACATCGAGGCGCTGCGGTTCTACGCGCAGTTTGCCGATGTGGTGGTGCTGGCGCGCGAGCTGAACATCAATCAGGTGACCGAGATTCACCGCCAGATTGTGGAGCAGGACATCCGAGGACCGCGCGGCGAACTGGTGCGCATCGAGATGTTCTGTCATGGTGCGCTGTGCATGGCCGTGAGCGGAAAATGCTACATGAGCCTGGCCGATACCGGACGATCAGCCAACCGTGGCGAGTGTATGCAGATCTGCCGACGCAGCTATATCCTGACGGATGCCGAGACGGGCAACCAGATTGAGGTGGACAATAAATACCTGATGAGTCCGAAGGACCTGAAGACGGTGCGTTTCATCGACCGGCTGATGAAGGCCGGCGTGCGCGTTTTCAAGATTGAGGGCCGCGCCCGAGGGCCGGAGTATGTCTATACGGTCACGAAGGTGTATAAGGAGGCGATAGCAGCTAACGTGTCACCCTCGGGCGACGACAGGGAGGCCTTGCTCGACTCTTGGGACCGCCAGCTCGCCACCGTCTTCAACCGAGGATTCTGGGACGGCTACTATCAGGGGCAGCGCCTGGGCGAGTGGAATAAGAACTACGGATCGAACGCCACGGAACGGAAGCAACTCGTGGGTAAGGTCACAAAATTCTTCTCGCGCCTGAGCGTGGCCGAGGTGGCCGTTGAGGCTTCGACCTTCGCCCTCGGCGACCGACTGCTCGTTACCGGTCCCACGACGGGGGCGCTATGGGTAGAAGCCACAGAGATTCACGGCGACGACGGTCAGCCCATCACCCTTGCCGGGCAACGCCACCGTGTCTCCATCCCCGTACCCGAGAAAGTCCGCCCTGGCGACAAAGTGTTTAAATTAGTGAAGAGTGAAGAGTGAAAAATATATGAACGAAGAACTGACCACATGTCCCTCCTTTGTAGAGACGCCACACTGTGACGTCTCTACCATCAACGAACTGCAAGACCAGGTTATCGAAGAGTTTGAGGGCTTCGACGACTGGATGGATAAATACCAGATGCTCATCGATCTGGGCAATGACCTGGAACCACTCGACGAGCAATACAAAACTCCGCAGAATCTTATCGACGGCTGCCAGAGCCGCGTGTGGCTGCAAGCCGACTACCTCGACGGGCGCATCCGTCTGCAGGCAGAGAGCGACGCACTCATCGTGAAGGGCATCATCGCCCTGCTCATCCGCGTGCTCGACAACCATACTCCGCAGGAGATTCTCGATGCCGACCTCTATTTCATCCCGCGCATCGGCCTCTCCGAACACCTCTCACCCACTCGCGCCAACGGCCTCCTCGCCATGGTAAAGCAGATAAGGGCCTACGCGCTGGCGTATAGCATGAAAACCAACAACCTCACCCCCGAGTGAGACCTCTTAAACTAAACGATAAATAATTATGCTAAAGACCTCTCTTTTTACTGCCTTACTGCTTGCAAGCGTTTCCCTTTATGCGCAGGAGCGGGAGGTGAAGACTACGTTTCAGACCTCGGGACAATGGAAGCCCGTGACCGATGTGCGGGCCGATGCCGTGATGGTCTATGGCGTGAACGACAACCGCCGTCATCCCTTCGCCGAGCGCATGCAGTCGTGGAGAGAGAGGGGCTACGAGACTCACTTCATGACGGGTATCGCATGGGGACAGTATCAAGACTATTTCACCGGACGGTGGGACGGGCAATGGCACCTCGACGAGGGGCAGAAGACCATGCGCGGCGATACCATATGGCACGGACGGATGGTGCCCTACATCGTGCCCACCGAGAACTATCTGAAGTATTTCAAGGAGTGCCACATCAAGCCTGTTATCGATGCGGGCATCAGCCACATCTTCCTCGAGGAGCCCGAGTTCTGGGCCCGAGGCGGCTATAGTGAGGCGTTCAAACGCGAATGGCAAGACTACTACGGCTTTCCCTGGCGCCCGCAGCACGAGTCGGCCGAGAACACCTACCTGTCGAACAAGCTGAAATATCATCTCTATTACCGCGCCCTCGACGAGGCGTTCACCTATGCGAAGGAATACGGCCGGCAGCGGGGCCTCGATGTGAAGT
Source organism: uncultured Prevotella sp. (assembly GCA_905234845.1). Lineage (GTDB taxonomy): Bacteria > Bacteroidota > Bacteroidia > Bacteroidales > Bacteroidaceae > Prevotella. Next base: position 33,844 of record CAJOIW010000026.1, read on the forward strand.
GCTACGTGCCGACACACTCGCTGCTGAACTATGCGCAGTGGCAGATCGTGTCGCCCGAGGCATCGCTGGCCTCCATGCAGTCGTGCGACGGCTACATCGCGCAGGTGTGGACCGGCACCTCGCGCGAGCCAAACTACTACAACGGTGTGGCCAAGGAGCGCGTGTTTGAGACGGCCTTCCTCGAATATGGATGCATGGAGTCGATGACACGACCGACGGGAAGAAAGATGTTCTTCCTCACCGACCCCATCGAAGACCGCGCCAAAGACTGGGAAGACTACAAACGCAATTACGAGGCCACGTTCACCGCCCAGCTGCTCTTCCCGCAGCAGAACAACTTCGAGGTGATGCCGTGGCCCGACCGTATCTTCGAAGGGCTCTACCGGAAGAGTGCCACGAGCGACGAGCGTGCCCGCATACCACGATTCTACTCCACGCAGATGCTTGTGATGATTAACACACTGAACAACATGCCCACGACCGACAACAAGGTCTCTGGCTCGCAGGGCATCAGCGTGCTCATGGCCAACTCGCTCATGTTCCAACGCTCGCCGCGACCTGTAGAGGGCTACGACGACCCGCAGCTGAGCAACTTCTACGGTCTCGCCCTGCCGCTCGTGAAGCAGGGCATACCCGTCGGCATCACCCATCTGGAGAACACCGGCTATGCCGACACGTGGAAAGACGTGAAAGTATTGCTGATGAGCTATGCAAACATGAAACCCATGTCGCCCGATGGGCATCACGACATTGCCCGATGGGTGAGCGAGGGTGGAAAACTCATCTATTGCGGACGCGACGACGATGCTTTCCAGAGTGTGCAGGAGTGGTGGAACCAAGACGGTCGTGCCTATCGTGCACCCGCCAACCACCTCTTTGAACTGATGCAGATAGCTGCCGACGCACCCGAGGGCGAATATGCCTACGGCAAAGGCAAGGTATTCATCATTCGCAAAGACCCGAAGGAGTTTGTGCTCAAGGCCGGCGGCCACAACGAGCTCATCAGCACCCTGACGAAAGCCTACGGCGAACTGGAACGCCGCGACGGGTTTACCCTGCGGCGCGGACCCTATCTGCTCGCAGCCAACCTGACGGCTGAAGCCAACGAGGCATATTCCTCTTTCCTTCAGACCATGCGCCCCGACGAGTTCTTTATCGACCTCTACGACCCCAGTCTGCCCGTCGTCAAGAAGAAGGAACTGCTCGACGGACAGCAGGCCATGCTCTACATGCTCTCCTCGCCCTCAGCCACTCAAGGCAGGTCGGCACAGCCGAAGGTGCTGGCTGCCGCCTCGCGTCAGTACGACGAGCAGACAACCATTCGCGCCTGGCACGGCAGCTATTCGTTCGTCTCGAAGAGTCCTGCCGAGACCACCAATGTCATGCGAATACTCCTTCCACGCGAGCCACGGCAGATAGACATCAGTGAGGAATTCACCTCTTCGTGGGACGAGCCAAGCCACACACTTTTCCTCTCCTTCGAGAACAACCCCGACGGCGTGCCCGTAAGCATCAAGTGGTGACTACCCTCTCACCCCTCACCCCCCTCACCTCTAAATTTTCAACTTTCAACTTTCAACTTTCAATTTTCAACTTTCAATTTTCTAAAATGGTACGAAAACTTAGAACCATAGAAATAGAGCGGATGTCGGTGGAAGAGTTCCATCGGGCCGAGAAGATGCCCTTGGTGGTTGTGCTCGACGATGTGCGCAGCCTTTACAACGTGGGCAGCGTGTTCCGCACGTGCGACGCCTTTCGTGTAGAGAGCATCTACCTCTGCGGCATCACCGCCACTCCACCATCTAACGAGATTCACAAAACTGCTCTCGGAGCCGAGGAGAGTGTCAGGTGGCTGTATTTCAAGACCGCCGACGAGGCCGTCGCCCAACTGAAAGCCGACGGCTATCGGGTCTATGCTGTGGAGCAGGCTGAGGGAAGCATGATGTTAAGTGAGAAGCTAGATGTGAGAAGTGGGAAGTTGGCAGTCGTCTTGGGCAATGAGGTAAAGGGAGTCCACCAAAGCACTATTGACCTGTGCGACGGCTGCATCGAGATTCCGCAATGGGGTACTAAGCACTCGCTCAACGTCTCCGTGGCCGCCGGCATCGTCATCTGGGAGTTTGCCCGCCTACAGAAGCCCACCCCTAACCCCTCTCCAAGGGAGGGGAACTGTAAACCGTAAACTCTGTCGTCCGTTAACTTCCATGAGCCCAGGCTCGTTCACTTCCGATAACTCCTTATAACTTCTAAATCATCCCCCTACCGAGGAGATAGAGGGGACAGAAAGGATAAAAAAGTGAGGGGTGAGAAGCGTGTTGACTACGCTTCTCACCTCTCACTTATCGTTTTTTCACTGTCTACTACTTGCCGGCATCGAGCTTCCAACCGTCTTTCTCGGTCAGCTTAAGCTTCACGTTGGTGGTGTCGCTCTTCTGCTCGTAGTTCACGGCAACCTTTACCACAGCCGTGCTGTCCTTGATTTCCTCGTTGACAATCTGGAAGTCTTTCATAGCGCCTGACTTCTTCTCTGCCTCTTGGAACTTGTTCTGAAGCATGGCAACATAGGTTGCCTTGGTCTGCTCAACGGTAGAACCATCCTGTGCCTTGATGTCCATGAGGTCGACATAGCCTTTGTAGTCTTTCTTCTGAAGACATTCCATGGCTTTCTTTGCCACATCCGACGGAGTCTTGCTCTCTGGTGCGCCGCCTATACAGCTACTAAGAACGATAGCTGCCACGCAGCTCATGACAATTGCAAATAACTTTTTCATACGCTAAAATTTTTAATGGTTAAAAAATAATAATCGATTTCAGTTTTTTTGATTTATGAATGTCTGAAGGATAGAGCACGTCGGCATGGAGCGTAGGCAAGTCCACACGATGACGCTCCCGTCCGACAAGCGGCATCCCTGCCTGCTGATAGACGTATGCGATGAACTCCGTACAATACATCCGGGTCGTGTCGCGGTCATCATAGTCGTGATCGAAGAGCGTATGCCTGCGATAGACCTCCACCGCCTTCCGGGCTGCCCGGCGGGCAATGACCCTGTCGCTCACGCGACACACCTCGCCCACATCAGTACGAAGGGTAGAGAAAAATGCCTCGGGCCTTTCCATCTTCACTCGGTCGGGGTCGCCCTCGAAATCGGGCTCACCCGGCACCGCATGGACAATCATCTTCACTCCGCAGGAGTCTACTACGATGCCCACATGCGAGTATTGCCCTCCTCTGTCGCCGACGAGCACCGCGTGACTGGTAAACCCTCCGCCACACCGGAACACCACATCGCCCTCTTCCAAGCCGACGCCGGCGGGCAAGATACACACCCCACTCCTCGTACACCCTGCAACAAACAAGGCGATAATGGCCGCAGCCAGTGTGAGCAAGAGTTTTTTATGTAGCATGCCGAACGTTGGCTAAAAACATATTGGGCTACAAATGTAGTGAAAAATTTTTAATCTCTATCAATTTCTATGGAAAAAATTAAATATTTGTCGTTTTTTTATTTGGGGAAAATAGAATTTTGTTGTAATTTTGCGCATCGAAATTTAAAACTCAAAAACCACCCGCTGCGACTCTGCACGAGAACACAGAAAACCTCCCAAAAGGGGATGGACAACAACGATGCGCTTGCTCAAGAAAATATTCCTCATACTGTCTGCAACAATAATTTTTGGTTCACTGGCCATAGTATTGCTACGCGCCACCCATGTTGCCGACGGTTTCTTCGAGCACGTTGATCTGCCACTTATCGGCATCGAGCCCTCCGACACCATCGCACCGTCGTTGAGTGCCCTGCCTATGGAAGTGTCCTTGGGTCAACGACCCGACTACATGAAGAGCGTGGAGGTGAGCGACAACTCCGGCCACTTCGAGCTCGACATCGATACCTCGCAGGTCGACCTCAACCGTGCCGGCGACTATCCTGTGGTCTATACCGCCACCGACTCCATCGGCAACCAGACGCGCCAAGAGGTGACGTTGCGCGTGACCAATCCCAACCGCCGAGTTGTCTATCTCACCTTTGACGACGGTCCGTCCGAGAATACCGGCGAGATTCTGCGCATCCTCCGCGAAGAAGGGGCGAAGGCCACTTTCTTCATCACCGCTCAGATGCCCCGCTGCTTCCACTATATCAGTCAGGCCTACCAAGAGGGTAACGCCATCGCCGCACACAGCTACAGCCATAAGTTCTCTATCTATAGTAGCTTCAAGACCTACTTCGACGACCTCGACCGCATCGAGCAGATCATCGAGCGGTACACTGGTCATCGCTCCCCCATCATCCGCTTTCCCGGAGGTAGCAGTAACATGGCGTATTATCGCTATTCCGACATCAACTTCATGGACAGCCTCTGCCGCGAGGTGCAGCACCGCGGCTATCAGTACGTCGACTGGAACCTCGACTCGCAGGATGCCTCCGGCAACCACGCCCCCGCAGCCAGAATCGTCAGCAGTTCCAGCCGAGCCATCGCCCGTGAGGTCTGCCTGCTCATGCACGATGCCGAGCCGAAGAAGACTACCGTACAGGCACTGCCCGCCATCATCCGTTTCTTCAAGTCGCAGGGCTATGAGTTCGGCACGCTCACCAGCACCGGTTACATCTGTCACCACAACACCGCCTCCATCCGCAAACTGATTCTGAAAAAAGAAGCCCAGAAAAAAGCCAAAGAAAAAAGCCAGGCTGCCCAGATACATGACAGCCTGACCTCTTCCAATTAGTTTTTTACTTCAAAATGCCTGCTTCAGCCGCGCCCAACGCACCCAAGAGCGCCGTGGCAACGGCTATGATGACCTTAACGATCATGCGCCAGTTGGTTTGATTTGTTTTCATCGCGATTCACTCTTTACTTTTTAGTTTTTACTTCTTTACGGCATCACGGGATCGGTGTTGCCGCTGTTACCTCCTGTATTTCCACCAGTTCCAGCACTGGTATCATCGGACTTGTCGACGTTGTAGACATCGAGTTCGCGGAGCTTGGTTCCGGTAAGAAACGAGAGTGTGCGACTACCGTTGCGGTCTACCTTCACCTCGGGCTGGAAGATGATGTGGAGCCGGCGCACGTTCTTCTGCGGTGTGAAGTCCTTGGCCGAGTCGGCGGGCGACGTGTTGATGCCGATCTTGAACGAGCCGAAACGGTCGAGCTTCACGCGCATGGAGTTCTGTAGTTGGGTCTTCATCGTCTCCACGAGTTCGCTGATGACGGCGAGGATGTCGGCACGCTTCACGGTACAGTTGGCCTGCATGATGTCGGCCAGCTCGTCGATGCCTATCGTACCCTCGTGTACGGCGCGGCCATACCACTTACCTTTGTACTGAGAGTTGTCACGGTTCTCCTGATAGAGTTTGTACTTTACTGCCATAGTTGTGTTTTCCTTTCTTTAATTTTTAATTGATTGATTACTAAGATTATTTAACGCTTGTCTCCACCTCCACGCGGTGAGGTCGGACTGATTGTCGTGTCGGGCGACGGCGAGCCGTTCAGCGTTTGCCGGCGTTGTCGCTGAATGCGTTGCTCCGTTTGAGCCAGACCGCCTGCTGTGTGGGTTTCGACGATGCAAAGGTACAACATTTCTCACCCGTTGTCAAGACCTGATATGTATAGAAATGTGTATAGTATGTTTGATAGTTTTATTTAACAGAAAAATCCGCCGATTGAAATGCTGCTTCCACACACCTGCCTATCTTTGCCGACGAGAATCCATCTGAGTCCTTAGCATCAGAGGTTTCTGCGATAACACAACTAACTCTTAATGTTTAATGTCTAAAAAGTAACACACAATGGAAATGAAAAACACAACCAGCTGCTTCCTCGCAGCACCGACGCAACGCGTTACCCGCGAACAGATTTCCGAGAGCCGCCTGCGACTGGAGCAGGAGTTCCTGCAACTGATCCACGCCGAGACTCCACTCCTATGGAAAGGCTCTGTGACCGATTTGATGGAACTGGTCTATCTCGTCTACGTCAACGGCAACTTTCGCGATGCTGACGGCTATCCGCTGAGCATGGCGGAGCTGACCCGACGCGCATGCACAGCACTCTGCATGCCTGTACCCGACAATCCCTATGCACTGGCTGCACGCGCCATGAACCGCAAAGGACTGAAGCGGCAGCCATTGCTCGACCGTTACGCTTGGCTCTATTGCGTGGCAGGCGTTGAGCACCCGCTGGAACGTATCATCAAACATGTCGGCACGGCAGAAAGGAGGGAGGCATGAGCACCATCGACATTTCCCTGAGGCTGAGCGAGCACTTCCGCCTCAGCGAGTTCATCGACTCGGGCACTGCCCGACGCCTGCACATCGACAACACTCCCGAGCCCGTCCACGTGGAGCGGCTGCGACAACTCTGCCAGCATGTGCTCGAACCGCTGCGCTGCCGTTTCGGGGTTATCCGTGTCACCAGCGGCTACCGTTGTCCGCTACTAAACGAGGCTGTCGGTGGGGTCGACAAGTCACAACACCTGTTGGGCGAGGCCGCCGACCTGCACATCGCCAACATGGAGGTGGGACGCAAGATGTTCGACTTCATCCGTCGCGAGACACCTTTCGACCAGTTGCTCTTCGAGCACCGGCTCAAGAACGGCTGCTGCTGGCTGCACGTGAGCCACCGCAGCGACCGTGGCCCCAACCGCCACGATGCCCGCAACCTGTACGTATGAAAAAGTATTGATGCGAAAACGTCCGCGCCCATGTCTTTGCTATAGTCTCTGCAAAGGCATGGGCGCAAATGTGAAACCCAAAAGGTCTGACAGACCACAGACAGGGGCGCCAATGTGAAGCCCAAAAGGGCTGACAGACTACTGGCATGGGCGCCAATGCGAAGCCCGAAGGGCTGACAGACCACAGGCAGGTGGTGGAGTGCGAAGCACGGAACCCCTGTTGACGGCAACGGAAAAACCATAACCCCGAAGGGGTGACAGACCATAGACTAAACGTGCCCCCTGCGCATCAAGTCTTCCTATCTATCTCCTAATGCATACTGTTCATCGTATTGTATGCCATACGCCTCCAAAAACAAACGATATTCCTCTTCGAACGATTGTTTCTTATGATGTTCCTCTTGCCCACGAATATAACTGACCGTCTTATCCGACAACGACGCACTGACGGAAAACGCACCATATCCTTCCTGCCATGCAAATTGCGCATAATTATCGCTCAAGTTCTTAATCCACTTGCTGCTGTTAGCCTTGATGGCACGGACAAAGTCAGCTAATGACATCGTCTTCGGCAGCGATGTAAGAATATGTACATGATCGGGGCGTCCACCCACTTCAACGGGCAGCCCACCTATACCCTTGATAATACCACCAATGTAAGCGAAAATGTGGGAGAGGTCTTCCTCTCGCATCCGCGTCCCTGTATTCTTGACGTGGAATATTAGATGCACGTCTATTTTTACCAGTGTACTTGCCATATTGTTATTGTTTTGTCATGCAGGGATTCCATGCCCTGCCTATGATCTGTCACCCCTTCGGGGTTATTATGATATGTGATGTTTACGCCTTGCAGGGGTTCCGTGCTTCGCACTCCACCACCTGCCTGTAGTCTGTCAGCCCTTCGGGCTTCACTTTTGCGACCATACCTGTATTCTTCTCAGCACTTCGAGCTTCACGCTCCCTCTCCTTCGGGGAGGGCTGGGGAGGGGTTGCGGGATGGGATTGGGGAGGGGTTGCGGGGTTATAGATACTGCATGAGCACGTCCCAGACGGCAATGATATGGCAGACAGAGCCGAGGAGGACAAAGAAATGGAACACGGTATGCATGTAACGGTGGTGGTGAAGCGAATAGAAGAGCGCACCCGTGATGTAACAGACACCCTCGGCCACAATCCACACGACGGCAGCCGTCGACACCGAGGCTATCAGAGGCTTGAACGCCACAAGCACCGACAGCCCCATCAGACAGAAGCAGGCAGTCTCCAAATGGCTATGGTCTTTCAGCTTGACGAACGACGCGATGGTGCCGGCGATGGCCGCCGTCCAGATGAACGCGAACAGCGCCCACCCCCATGCGCCCGCGCCACGCAGGGCAATGAGCGTGATGGGCGAGTAAGAGCCTGCGATGTGCCAGTAGATGGCGGCATGGTCCCACCGTCGCAGCCGTGCCTTCCAACGCGACTCCGAAGGCAGCGCATGGTAGACCGTCGAGGCAATATACGAGCAGAGCATCCCAAACAGGTAGAGGCTCACCCCGACGGTGGCCCAGCTGTCGGCCTTGCGCACACACCAGAAGACGAACACCGCCCCTACGGCCAAGCCTACGGCGATGCCTGCGGCATGACTCCATGAGTTCCACAACTCTTCCTTACGGCTGAAAAACCTCTTCATGCTGCAAAGATACAATTTTTCCTCCACAGCGTCTCATTTTTTCGCCACGAATTTCACAGACAAAACGATTTTTTTCTTGTTCGCTTATTGTTAAGAAATGAAAAATAATCTTAAATCTGAGATTTCCCTATTTTGCTGATTTTCGCCTTTCGAGATAAAAACCATCCTTTCCACGAAAAAATCAGCCAAAAAGTTGCTTTTTCCTAACTCGCTGAGAATAAGCCGCATAGGTCTTATGTGATTTATAAGTACCAATAAGGCTTTCGCCGAAAGCTATATGTCTCGCTTCTGAAAGCTTAACTTTCACCTTCCGAAAGACGGTCTTTCGGAGTGCAAAAGACGGTCTTTCGCAACATGAGACATATATCTTTCGGAAACAACGACCACGAATTTCACAAATCAAACGAATCAAAAGAGGAGCAAAAACGTGTTTTCCTAACTTTTCAGAGCAGTTTTTACCACCGAGAAATGTTAATTTTTTTCTTCAGATTTAATATTCCATAACATTTTTGGTCATGAGTTTCTTTCATTTCCCCCATCACAAAACAATCCGCTCAAAACACGAAAAAAGCATTTTTTTCATAAAATAAGGTGGAGTTTCAATTATTTTTCTTAACTTTGCCCCCGAAATAACCGGCAACGGACTTCAAAAACTCTGGAGGAATAGTCTGTGCAATGGTCGGCTGATTCAACAAAAAAAACTCATATTCAACTATAATATCTAAAAACTTAATACCAATCTAACTGTAAAAAAAAATGAACATGAAAAAAGTTTTAATGGGTTTTGCAGCCCTGCTGCTCACCCTAACCGCGCAGGCACAGACCTCGCCCTATCAGGGCACAACCGTGCAGGCCGGAACAGAATTCTACCTCTACAACGTAGAGAGTGGTTACTTCCTACAGGAAAACGAGCGTAAGAACGGCGACTGGAACACCCGTGGTATGCTCGACAAGTGGGGTTTCGACGTGGAGCTGAAAGCCAACAGTGGTGGCTGGCAAATCAACCCGAAATTCGCCCACAACGAGAGTGTGAACGGCGGCAACCAGTATCTTGACACTGGCGATGCTGTGACCGTATGGACCTTCGAGCCCGTTGATGTGGACGGTGTGAGCAATGCCTATCGCATCAAGAGCAACGGGGAATTCCTGCACGCAACTCCTTCGCCCGACTACTACATCATCCGCAACACCGTTGAGGAGCGTCACACGTGGCAGATTCTTACCCGTCAGGCCCGTCTCGACTACATGGCTACCGCCACGGAAACCGATCCGCGCGATGCCACATGGATGATTCGTGCCAACGACTTCGCAAACGAGGACACCCGTAAAACCGCCTACTGGTCTTTCGCCGGTTCCAGCAATGTGGCTTGGAATAGTGGTCGCTGGGGTGGCGACAACATGATCAACAGTGTATTCGAATCGTGGGGACTCACCAACATGACCCTGACGCAGACCATCAACAACGTGCCCAATGGTAAGTATGTCCTCTCGGCACGCGCCTGCTATAGCCCCACCCCTGGCGATGGAACAAATACGAATGACCTGAACGCCTACAACGCCGGAACACTACCCAACTACGGATGGCTCGTCGCCAACGACGAGCAAGTGAACCTGCCATCTATCTACTCATGGACGGGTACTGGTGCACAGGCACACTTCCACTCGAAGAACCTTGACGGCACTTACATCATTGACGGTGTGAATCAGTTTGCCTACACCGTGGCTAACGACGATAATGCCTTCTACGTAGAAGTTCCCGTAACTGTAATTGATGGCATTCTGAACATCGGTGTGAAGGTAGAAGGTGCCAGCGGTAACGCATGGGTGCTGGCCGACAAGTTCCGTCTGAGCTACCTCGGTCCAGTACAGGTTGATCTCTCGGAGTACCTCGATGCACTGAACAATGCTATTACTGAGGCTGAGGCATTCCACGGCAACACCACCGATATTCTCCAGAGCAATTTCAACACCGCTCTGAGTGAGGCTATTGCTGCCAGAACCTCTACCGACTCGGATGAGCTGATTGCCAAGACCTCTGCCCTAAAGCAAGCCCTCGCTGCCGCTAAGGCTATCGACGACACCAACATGGAGCAGACCATCCCGCTGGCACAGGCTGATGGCATCGACACCAGCGCAGCCGAAGAATTCGTTGTCAACGGCACCGACCCTGCTGAATACAGCAGCACCCTCGAGGCTCTGCGCAACGAGCGCCGCTTCCTCCACATGGAAACCTTCGATGCTCAGTTTGCAGGCAATGCGCCCGAAGCCGGAAAGTCATACTATTTCTACAACGTCGGTAAGAAGATGTTCTTCCAGCATGGCTCATGGTGGGGCACCCACTCTGCTGTAGGTATGCCGGGTCTGCTCGTCACCCTCGAAGGCAATGGCGACGGATACGTATTCCACAACCTCACGCTCACCAGCGGTGGCAAGTACACCAATCCCGATGGTTTTGTCGACACCGGCGACCAGCATGTATGGAAGTTCAAACCCGTTGCAGGCAAGGACGGTGTCTACAACATCGTACACCAGAGCGACGAGAACCGTGGTATGGCATTCAGCCCCAACACATGGCTCGACGATTCCGGAGCTACACGTTTCAACACTGTCGACTGCTGGTGGGCCGACCTCAACGCCGAGGTTGCACAGTGGATTCTCGTCAGCAAGGCCGACCGCGACGCACTGCTCGAAACCGCAACAGCAAACAACCCTGTTGACGCTTCTTACTACATCAAGGGCGCCAGCGCCACAAAATGGGAGACCGACCTCTGGCAAGGTATCTCACGCTGGGGCGACCAGTATCCCGACTTTGCTCTGGAGAACTGGAACGGTGGTGACAAGACCAATGGCTATCAGGTGCTCACAGGTCTGAAGCCTGGAAAATATCGCGTATCCGTACAGGGCTACTACCGCGACGGCAACTTCGACAATCAGGTGACTAACGCAGCAAGCCCCGTATCCTACGCACGTCTGTATGCCTACACTGGCGACTACAATGAGAACTATTCGGCTGCTGCCGACGCAACAGCAGTATTGCTGCCCAACATCTTGACCGAGGTTAATAAGGCTCCAGGTCTGGGACGTACCAGCGATGCAGGTGAGATGCCCGACAGCCCAGGACAAGCTACTGAGTGGTTCGAGCTGGGTCTCTATTCAGGCAACCAGCTTGACATTGAAGTAGGAGAAGACGGTAAACTCGTCATTGGTGTGATGAAAGAGCGTGAGAATGCTCCTGCCGGCGACTGGGTAGTCGTCGACAACTTCCGCCTCATTTGCCTCGGCACCGACCTCATCCTCGATGAGACTAAGAGCGACAACACCGATAAGATTACCGCTACTGGCGGAGCAGTGAAGACCGTGCGTCTGATTCGTCCGCTCAAGAAGGACACTTGGAACACGATCTGCCTGCCGTTCCAGATGCTGGCCAGCGAGATTGCACAAGTCTTCGGCGACGGCACACAGGTGGCACAGCTGAAAGCGCTCGAAGGCGAGAACTTCTCGTTTGAGACTGTTGATGACATTGCTACTGGCGTGGCTTATCTGATCAAACCGACCGCCGACGCTCCCGCATCTTATGTCTTCGCTGACAAGATTAGTGCTCCGGTCCTTTACGCCGACGAATACTTCACTGGCGCGTATGACCCGCAGAACGTTGCCGTAGGCGACAAGCTCGTTGCCGAGGGCAACAAGCTGCAGACCATCACCGCAACCGGACAGATCAGGGGCTTCCGTGCCTTCTTCCCCGCACAGACCAACGGTAATGCTAAGACCTTCACCATCGACGGTGAGTCGACTGGCATCATCGGCATCGACGGCGACATCATCGAGACTGCAGGCCAGAAGGTTTACACCGTCAACGGCCAGTACCTCGGCACAGGCGTGAAAGCTCTCCGCAAGGGTGTCTATGTCATCGGTGGCAAAAAGGTTGTGGTGAAATAAGAAACCCACCCCCGCCCCCTCCCCAAGGGAGGGGCGGTTTAACTGTTTAATAGAATATAAGATTATGAAAGTAGTAAATAGTATCAATAGTGGTGGGTATCAATCCCCCCGTGTAAAGTGGCTTGAGCTGAACAGCGAGAGCGAACTGCTCAACGCCACACTGGGCGGTCAGACCATCCTTGACGACGACCCCACTGCGGGCAGTGACGACCCCTGGAACGAAGGCCTCGGCAAAAAGAACGTCTGGGATGACGAGGAGGAATAATCGTTCCCCAATAGAATTTTAAGAACTTTAAGCGCCTTAAAGATTTAAGATATTCAAGGTTTCGACCACGAATTAAACGAATTAAACGAGTTTTTATCACCTGATTATCAGGATTGTTATGAATTCATTTAATTTGTGAAATTCGTGGTCGAAATATATTTGCGTGTTTTGACTCTCCGTTTTGACTCTCTCCCCTTATTCCAAAATATTGGTGCCCGGTAAAAATCGGCCTGCTAAGGCTAACAGCTCATAGCCCAGGGCATCGCCCTGGGTAAAGGTGCGCGTAAATTGCGCCCTGAAAGGGCAAAAGCATTTACTCTCTACGCTTTTGCCCTTTCAGGGCGAATGTCATATGTTCGCCTTACCCAGAGCGGTGCTCTGGGCTGGGTGGAATTGGCCTTGCAGGCCACCTTTACAAGCCCTTTGTCTATAGAACCTTCGGATTAACAAGTCTAAAATTTAGCGGACACCAATAATTCCAAAAAATATTCCGTTTTCTTGGTCTGCTCGTTTTTTTTAATTAACTTTGCGACAAAGTAGCGAACTTACTCCGTCTCGGCAAAAAAAAGAATGAATTCTTTTGTTTTGCGCTCGACTTTTCGTAACTTTGCAAACCATGAAAGAGTTCCTGCAAGTGCTACGGCGGTTTGTACCGCCATATAAGAAATATCTGGTGCTGTCGGTAGTGTTCAATATCCTATCGGCCGTGCTCAACATCTTCTCGTTCATGTCGCTTGTACCTATGCTGAACATTCTGTTCAAGACGGGCGACGCAGAGAACGCCACGAAGCTGATGGCATGGGACTGGGGGCACATTGACGAAGTAGTGATGAACAACATGAATTTCTACGTGAACAAGCTCATCGCCACTACTGGTGCCACGACCACGCTACTCATCATCGGACTGGTGCTGGCTTTTCTGACATTCCTCAAGACAGGAGCTTACTTTCTCTCATCGGCCACTATCATTCCCATCCGTACGGGTGTGGTGCGCGACATCCGCAACCAGCTCTATCAAAAAATCAACTCGCTGCACCTCGGCTTTTTCTCTGAGGAGCGCAAGGGCGACATCATCGCCCGCATGAGCGGTGACGTTCAGGAAATTGAAACAAGCATCATGTCGAGTCTCGACATGCTTTTCAAGAACCCCATCCTCATCCTCGTCTACTTCGCCACGCTCGTTGTCGTGTCGTGGCAGCTCACACTGTTCACCCTCGTCTTCGTTCCCATCTTCGGGTGGTTCATGGGCTTCGTAGGCCGCAAGCTGAAGCAGAAGAGCATCAAGGCTCAAGCCCTCTGGAGCGACACCATGAGCCAGGTGGAGGAGACGCTCGGCGGGCTCCGCATCATCAAAGCCTTCTGTGCTGAAGGACGGATGAACGACCGCTTCGACCGCATCAACTCCGCCTACCGCAACGACATCATGCGCGTAAATATCCGCCAGTCGATGGCACATCCCATGTCGGAATTCCTCGGTACGGTGATGATTGTCATCGTGCTGTGGTTCGGCGGTGTTCTCGTGCTCACCAATGGAACACTCTCTGGTCCTGTTTTTATTTATTACCTGGTGATACTCTACAGCATCATCAATCCACTCAAGGAGTTCTCAAAGGCAGGCTACAACATTCCCAAGGGTCTGGCCTCAATGGAGCGCGTGGATAAGATTCTGCAGGCCAAGGTGGCAATAAAGGAACCAGAAAATCCAAAACAGATCGACTCGTTTGAGCATCAGATAGAATTCCGTAACGTGTCGTTCAAATATGGTGAGCAATGGGTGCTGCGCGACATCAATCTGATCATACCCAAAGGGAAAACCATCGCACTGGTGGGACAGTCGGGCTCGGGCAAATCAACACTCGTCGACCTTATCCCCCGCTACTACGACGTTCAGGAGGGTGAGGTGCTTATCGACGGCATCAACGTGAAAGACCTCGGGCTACACTCACTGCGCCAGCTCATCGGCAACGTCAACCAAGAGGCCATCCTCTTCAACGACACCTTTAAGAATAATATTGCGTTTGGCATTCCGGATAATCCGAAGAGTCCAGACGATTCAGATAGTCTGGATATTCCAGTTCCCATTGTCGAGGCTGCCCGCATTGCCAACGCTCACGACTTTATCATGCAGACCGAGCACGGCTATGACACCAATATCGGTGACCGCGGCTCACGACTTTCCGGTGGTCAGCGGCAGCGCGTCAGCATCGCACGCGCCATTCTAAAAAACCCGCCTATCCTCATCCTCGACGAGGCTACCTCTGCTCTCGACACCGAGAGCGAGCGACTCGTACAGGATGCACTCGAGCGACTCATGAAGACGCGCACCACCGTAGCTATCGCCCACCGCCTCTCGACCATCAAAAACGCCGACGAGATATGCGTGCTGCATGAGGGCCGCATCGTGGAGCGCGGCACCCACGACGAGCTTATGGCACTTGGTGGCTACTACCATAAACTGCACGATATGCAACAATAGTCATATAAGCCCTATTTAAGATATGCTCACCAAAGCAACCATCGCTTTCTTCCGTCTGCTCTCGCGACTGCCGCTACGGGCACTCTACGCCATCTCAGACTTCGAGTATTTTATACTCTATTACGTTTTCAGATACCGGCGCGGCATTGTGAGGAAAAATCTCACGACTTCTTTTCCCGAAAAACCGCTAAAAGAAATCAAACAGATAGAGCGAAAGTTCTACCGTTGGTTCTGCGACTATTTCTTTGAGGCAGTAAAACTGCTCACCATCAGTCGCGAGGAACTGGAGCGCCGCTTTACGATTACCAATTCCGATGAAATAGAAGCCTGCTTCAAGGAAGGTCAAAACGCAGCAGCCATACTTGGGCACTACTGCAACTGGGAGTGGCTGTGCTGCGTGGGCATCGGTCTGCCCGAGACTCGCAAGGTGGGACTGGTATATAAACCTTTGAACAATACCGCTTTCGAAAAAATGTTCCGCGAACTCCGGTCACATGTGGGTGGCGTGCCTGTTCCGAAGAACGAAATCCTACGCTATAGAATCAATTTCAAGAACGAAGGCATCATGACTCTTTTCGGCTATGTCAGCGACCAAGGGCCGAAGTGGGAGAATATCCACCTATGGCTACCTTTTCTCAATCACGAGACAGCTGTGTTCACCGGTGGAGAGCGCATCATGAAAAAAATGAACGACGCCGTGTTCTATATCGAGATGAGCCGGCCCAAACGCGGCTATTACACCTGTACTTACCATCTCATCACAAAAGAACCTAACTCGCTACCTGAACATGAGATTTTGCGCCGTTTCTTCAAAATGCTTGAGCAGACTATCCGCAATCAACCCGAATACTACTTGTGGACGCACAACCGCTGGAAACGCACCCGCGAGGAGTTTGAACGCCGCTTCGAAGTGGTGAACGGAAAAGTGAGA
Source organism: uncultured Prevotella sp. (assembly GCA_905234845.1). Taxonomy (GTDB): domain Bacteria; phylum Bacteroidota; class Bacteroidia; order Bacteroidales; family Bacteroidaceae; genus Prevotella. Next base: position 49,791 of record CAJOIW010000026.1, read on the forward strand.
CCAAGAAAAAATGAACATACAGATTAACCCCAAATACAATCACCTACGGGAATTTGTGGAGAAGATTCCAGATTTGTTCGATGAGCAGGGTGAGGAGATTTACCATAGCCGTAACGTTATCAAAGTGATGCAGACCCCCGACGGCATGGCCGTAAACGTGAAACGATACCACGTGCCACGAGGGCTGAACCTCTTCGTCTACTCCCTTGGACTACGCCATCCGAAAGGACTCCGTGCCTTCACCTATCCCGATGTCCTTCTCCGAAACGACATCGACACCCCCGAGCCCATCGCCTATATCGAAGAGCGCCACCATGGACTGCTGGGTTACAGCTATTTCATCAGTGTGCAATGCGACTACGGCCACACACTCTACGAAGTGGGCGATGCACCAGAGGGCACCTATGAGGAACTGGCCATACAACTGGCCCGCTACGCCGCAGCAATGCACAAGAAAGGCATCCTCCACAAAGACTTCACCCCTGGAAATATTCTTTGGAAACGAGACGACGACGGCCAGTATCACTTCTCGCTCGTCGACATCAACCGCATGTACTTCGGCAAGGTCAGTCCGCAGATGGGGCTTCGCAACCTGACGCGTCTATGGGGACCGCGCCACTTCTCCGAACTAATCTTCCAAGAGTATGCTCATAATCGAGGACTCAACGAAGAAGAAACCATCGAGGAAGGGTTGAGGATGCGACAGCAGTTTTGGAAAAAGTATGCGAAGAAACATAACGTTCCCTTCACATTAGAGTATTAGAATTCGCAGGTGCAATGAAGACGAAGAAAAGCATGATAGAAGTGCCCGAGGGTGTGAGTGAGGTGTTACTTCATACCTGCTGTGCGCCATGCTCGTCAGCCATCGTAGAGTGGATGCTCGCAAACGGCATCCGTCCCACCATATATTATTATAATCCCAACATTTTTCCTTTCGATGAATATGAAAGGCGAAAAGTGGAAAGTAAGCGTCATGCTGACAGTCTCGGTGTGCGCTGGATTGATGGCGACTATGAGCACGAGGCGTGGCTGAGCGATATTTGCGGACTGGAGAAAGAGCCTGAACGGGGGCGTCGCTGCGAACAATGTTTCTTGCTGCGGCTCACGGCAGCGGCACGAAAGACGCGTGAACTGGGACTCTACTGGTTTGCAACCACACTGGCCTCGTCGCGATGGAAAAATCTGGAACAAGTAAACCGTGCCGGTGAAGCCGCAGCGGCAAGTGTGCCGGGCACCAACTTCTGGGCACAAAACTGGCGCAAGGGCGGATTGCAGGAACGTCGCAACCAGCTCTTGCGCGAATATGGTTTCTACAACCAGCTTTATTGCGGCTGTGAATTCTCTATCAATTCCAGCAACCGATCCACGGCTTCTTCCTCAGGAATGTTGCGAGCCACACATTCTTTTTGCCTATAGAGCGAAATTTTTCCCCTGCCTGCGCCCACGTAGCCAAAATCGGCGTCGGCCATCTCACCAGGACCATTTACGATGCAGCCCATGATGCCTATCTTCACGCCCACGAGGTGGCTCGTGGCAGCCTTGATGCGGGCAATGGTCTCCTGCAGGTTATAGAGTGTGCGTCCGCAACCTGGACAGGAGATATACTCTGTTTTCGTGAACTTGACGCGTGCGGCTTGAAGAATGGCATCAGCAAGTTCAGTGAGTCGTTTTTCTGAAAAATTACTATTTCTAATAACAAGTTTGTGGGCTTTCTGATCTATAAAAAGTGCACCAACAGCCATGCTTATCTTTAATTGGAAAGACTCCCAGTCGGTATCGTTCAATTCTATGCTGACCGTATCGTCACAAATATTTATCTCTGCCTCTTTCCGCAGCTGCGCACACTCTTCCGTCAGTTCCACCAATTTTTTTGCTACGGGGATCTCGCGCTCCGGGTCTTCAGAGAGACTCACACGGATGGTGTCGCCGATACCCTCGGTAAGCAGGGCACCGATACCCACGGCACTTTTTGTACGCCCGTCCTCGCCCTCACCGGCCTCTGTCACACCGAGATGTAGCGGATAGTGCATATTCTCTGCGTCCATCGTCTTCACGAGCAAGCGCACCGTCTGCACCATCACCACTGTATTTGAGGCTTTTATCGAGATTACCACATTATGGAATTCCTCTCTGCGACAGATGCGTAGAAACTCCATACAACTCTCCACGATACCTTCGGGAGTGTCGCCATAACGCGACATGATGCGGTCGGAAAGCGAGCCGTGGTTCACGCCAATGCGAATAGCCGTACCATGCTGCTTGCAGATTTCGAGGAATGGCACAAAACGGTCTTCTATCTTCCGCAGCTCAGCTTGGTATTCCTCATCGGTATACTCCAGATGCTTGAATGTGCGGGCAGGGTCGACATAGTTGCCGGGGTTGATACGCACCTTCTCCACATATTGCGCTGCCACATCGGCCACACGTGCGTTGAAGTGCACATCGGCCACAAGCGGGGCCGTGATGCCCTCCTCGCGCAACCGCTCACGGATGTTCTTCATGTTTTCTGCCTCACGTGTGCCTTGCGTAGTCAGGCGAACCAGTTCACCTCCAGCCTCAACAATACGTCTGACCTGCGCTACGCACGCCTCGGTGTTGTTAGTGTCGGTCGTCGTCATCGATTGCACACGGATGGGATTGTCGCCTCCGATGCAGATATCTCCCACCTGAACGGGAATGGTTTTCCTTCTTTTATAATCCATGAAGATGTGTACTATTTATTATTTTCTATTAAACAACCTCGCCCTGTCCATGAATTTCCCTATCTCAATTGGTCTTGTAATCGAAATGGACATCGGAGAGATCGGCATTGGCTTTTTCTATTTTCTTTCCGAGAGAGGATTTGTAACTGGACAACCGGACGGCGATACCAGGATCGCTAAGAGCAATTATCTGTGCGGCAAGGATAGCGGCGTTTTGCGCAGCATTCACCCCTACGGTAGCCACGGGAATTCCTGGAGGCATCTGCACGATGGAGAGCAGTGCATCAAGACCATCGAGCATTCCTTTAATGGGTACACCTATGACGGGCAGGGTAGTCTGCGCGGCAATGACACCGGGCAGGGCTGCTGCCATGCCGGCAGCGGCAATGATGACACGTATGCCGCGCTCCTTGGCATTATGCGCAAACTGCTCTACGGCTTGTGGAGTACGGTGGGCTGAAAGGGCTTGCAGCTCGAAAGGTATCTGTAAGTCGTTGAGCTGTTGGCAGGCTTTTTCCATGACAGGCATGTCACTGGTAGAACCCATGATGATACTGACAATTGGTTTCATTTTTTCTTTAGTCTATTTTCTTTTTCCAAACTATACGGATAATCGGGATTTCTAAAACCTAATGATAAGAAAGAAAGCACAGAGCAATCCTAGCAAAAAACCGGCAATGACTTGCGATAACGTGTGCTGCCGAAGGATGATACGGCTAGTGCCTACCATACCGGCGACGATAATGACAAGCGAAAGCCACCAGACGGGGTTAAACGAGAAAATCAGCGAGAATGCCATCAGTCCGCCCGCCACACCTCCGATGGCTGCGGTGTGGGTAGAGATTTTCCACCACACATTGATAACAGCACAGAGAACTTGTATCAACAATGCAATGAGCAGGACAATGGAGATGATATGAGGTATATGGAACCACTCCATAATGTAATAGCATGCAAAATAACAAAGAATAGAGATGAGGTAGGGCACCATACGCTGTTCCTTCTGTCCGATATCAAGGCGGGTGCGTCCTTGATAGATGCGATAGATACGAATGAGCACGGTAGGGATAAGTACCGTGAACAGATAGACCAACAGCAACAGCTTCAGCTTATAGGCAAGCGGCAGGATAGAAAGATAGCTGAAAATTAAAAGCGCGACAAGTCCGACTATTGGCAGATAGAAGGGCGTGAAGAGAATGCTCATCGTGCGTGCTGCTATGGTAATCTTCCGTTCGGTCATAACTTTAGACAGTTCATCGTCCATCGTCTACTTATCTCTTATTACTCACTCTTTCCTCAGTCTTGATGTGGGAATGCCCATTTTCTCCCGATACTTAGCCACTGTGCGGCGAGCAATAGGATAACCTTGCTCTTTGAGCATTGCGGTAAGAGTTTCGTCACTCAACGGATGACTACGATCTTCATGCTCAATGATTTCGCGCAGAGCAATTTTTATCTTCCGTGTTGACATCTCGGTACCGTCTTCTGTGGTGTAGGCGTCAGTGAAGAAGAAGCGCAGCGGATAGGTTCCCCATCGTGTCTGCGCATATTTCTGATTGCTGACACGCGAGATGGTAGAGATGTCAAAACCTGTACGATTGGCTATGTCTTTCAATATCATCGGCTGCAATTCAGTCTCATCGCCAGTCTGAAAGAATTTGTACTGCCAGCCAATAATAGCATGCATAGTGGTATAGAGGGTATTGCGACGCTGGCGAATGGCCTCGATATAGTTCTGGGCTTTCTCTACCTTGTCACGAGTGAATTTATAGGCTTCCTGCTCCATTCGGTTCATGTTGCCCTTCTCTTTCTTGTAGCGCTCCAGCTCTTCGAGATAGGATGGCTCTATGGTCAGCTCAGGCAGGTTGGCATTGTTCATGGAGAACGATACTGTGCCATCGTCATCGGTATCGACTATGAAATCGGGGGTAATCTGCTGTAAACTTCTACCCATCGTCTCACCGAGCGATGCACCAGGCTTCGGATTGAGCTTGCGTATCTCTCTCTGCAATTGTTCCACCTGTAGGTCGGTCAATCGAAGTGACTGTTGAATCTTGTGCCAATGCTTCTTGATAAACGCATCGAAATGATGGGCTATGATGTTGTGAAGCAGCGTATTCTCGCTCATCGACCCTTCTCCCTTGAAAGGATAAGACAATTGCTTCCTTTCAATTTGCAGCAGCAGACATTCCTGTAACGACCGAGCGCCGATGCCGGCCGGATCGAAGGTCTGCAGTTTATGCAACACCTCTTCCACTTGTTGCTCCGATAAATCTATTCCTTGATAGATGGCCAGCTCATCAACAATGGTGTCAAGCGGTTTGCGCAGATAGCCGTCGTCATCGAGTGATCCTATCAGATATTCCATGACTGTTCGCTGTTCATCGGTGAGATCAAGCTCACCCATCTGTTCCTTCAGCTTGTCGGCAAACGAAACCGTGTCGCCATAGATGCGCTCCTCATAGTCGGCATTGTGATAGTTGGCTGGATTGTACTGGTCGTCCATCTCGTCGTCACCGCCAAGCCCCTGCAATGCCTCGTTCAGCGCATCTTGTCTGTCTTCGCGGTCGCGCTGGTCGAGATAGTCATCTGGATTGTCTGAAGCGTCTGAAACATCCTGATTGTCCGGATTATCAAAAAAATCAGAATTCTCTAAATGGTCGACCTCAAGTGCCGGATTGTCGTCGAGCTCTGCTTTGATGTTCTCCTCTAACTCGGCCACCGACATCTCAATGAGCTTCACCTGCAACATCTGCTGTGCAGTGAGGCGCTGCTGCTGAGCAAGGCGTTGCTCCTGAGTTTGAACGAGTGACTGAGACACGGGGAATTTGAAAAATTGAGAACAATAAACGATGAATTATTTGAAATAATCCTTGAGCTGAGCAGCATAGGCTGCAAGTTGTTCGGGCTTGTCGGCGTATTGCTGCCAGACTTCGTGGCAAGGCATCTGCAATGGGTTGGTGATTAGCGCATTGCGATCGAGGTAAGGGTCACATGTCTGGAAGATCTCCATCACATCGACTACCTCTTTCGCCTTCAATTTCATCAACCTCGCAAGCTCAATAATCTCGGGTGTGTCGCTGACCATCGTCTGCGGGGTAAGACGGAAATAAAGGTCGAGTATCATGATGAGCATAATGGGTGTAAAACGTGCATCCTCGCTGAGCGGCTTGAAGTCGCGCTCGAACGACTCAGCCACCTCCACTCCTTCGTAAAATTCGTCAGCCTGACCGAAGCCGTTCATCTGCCGCAGCAGCTTCACCTCCTTCGACAACCGTTTTGGATTGCGACTATACTTCTCCCATAGCTGCTCCATTTGTGGCGTGTCGAGCTGACGCAGCCGCAACATTTTCTCATAAAGCACCTGCGGACGGATATGAAGTTCGAGACTCAAGTCGACGAGCCTCCGCGAGAACATAGGCTTCACGCCGACAGGTTTCCTCAGATAGAGCTGCATGAGCAACAGCCAATATTCGTCTGTCCAAAAGGATTGTCGTGACATAATGATGCGCGTTTTAATCTGTCGCAAAGTTACGAAAAATCGAGAACAGAACAAAATAAATTCATTTCTTTTTTATGTCGAGATGGAGTAACTTATTTAAAGTTACGAAAAATCGAGAACAGAACAAAATAAATTCATTTGTTTTTTATCCTACCGCGCATTTTTCACACTCTTTTCGTCAAAGACCAAAGTATAGCATACAAAACGATACCCGAAAAGAGTCCGGCAATGGCATCAATGGCATAATGTGCCTGAATATAGACAGTGGCAAGACAAAGCAACACATAAAGCGGCGTCATCAGCCAAATGAGCCAACGTTTACGAAGACGCGCGGCCAGCAACATACAAATGGTCGACACCCCGACGTGGGAACTGGGAAATGCTGCTGTCGGACGCTCGCCTGCCGCTTTCGCACTCTCCACAAGCTGATAGAAAAAGCCGTCGCTATAGCCTGGTGTAGGTAGGCAATCGGTGTGAGAATTAAAATAATCGTGTAAGTTAGGGAACACACCGCGTGCTATCTCATCAATGCCCACTGCTTTGTAATAAAACGTCGGTCCCGCAACGGGCACGAAGATGAATACGACATAAAAAATAAAGAACGAGGCCATAATGACCGTTGCACAACGAAGGAACTCTTTCTGTCGGCAGAAGAAATAACAAACCGCCGTAAGCGCAATCATCGGATAATACGAGGCGTAGCCCAATGACATCAGCTCGCTCACAAAATGACCTGGCAAAGCCTTAGCAAACGATAATGCCGGCTGAAAGCCGAATAGTGTCTGCTCCCACGAGGCAAACACATGGTCAAGGTTCGGAAATATGCGGTTCAACTCGTAAGTATCAGGATACCACCAAGCCAAAAGTCCCATCTGACCACCAACACGAATAAGCATCGTCAGTTTACAGGGCAACAACCGATAGACCAGCCACAGGGCCAGCGTGATGGCTACGACGCGCACCCGACCCCACAACATCGCGTCGGGATTGGCCAGACGAGTAAACATGAAAAGCATCAGCAATAGTGTCAGTGCCAGATAGCCCAACACCACCCACTCCAGCGCGAGTAATCCTTTCTTCGGTTTTTTCTCTATTTTGAACAGGTCTTTTATTCTCATTGTCATAACCACTTGTTTTCCTTATACCATGCAATGCTACGCCTGACACCTTCGGGCAGTTTCACTTGGGGCTGATAGCCCAGCTCGTCAATAGCCGGCTGAATGTTGCACCGCCAGTTACGCTGACGAAGAATATGATACTTGTCGGTATTCAGCGCGAGCACCTTTCCCGTCAGCCCTCCGACGCGCTCCATCACCCAACACCCAACAGCCAACACCCATACGGGCGCTGTCAGCCTTATCCACCAGGGGTTTCCCAACTCTTCCCGAATAAGCCGGCTGAAAGCCGCACTGCTATAGACCTCGCCGTCGCTGAGGAAGTATTTCCTACCCGATTGCCCGTGAGTAAATGCCAAGAACACAGCCTGCACGACATCGCTGACATAAACGAACGTGATGTCCTGCCTCCGGAAACCTACGGCAAAGTCAACATGCCCCTTGATGGATTTCGCCATCAGGAAATAGTCGCGTTCACGCGGGCCGTAGACTCCAGTTGGGCGCAGTATGATGCACGGTAACCTATCGCTCAGACTGTCGAGATACTGCTCGGCCTCAAGCTTGCTCTGCCCGTAAGCGGTATTCGGACACGGTGTGTCACTCTCTTGTATTTCCTCGTAAGGTTGCGTCTCGCGGATGGCTCCGAAGATGCTAAGCGAGCTCAGATAGACAAACCGCTTTACGGGCATCTCCACTTCCAGTAGTGCGTCAGCAAGGTTGCGGGTACCTTCAGTATTGATACGGTGGAAATCCTCCTTACGCAGACTCTTCGTCACGCCCGCAGCATGAACCACATAATCGAATGTGGTCTCAGCTTCGCGGAGCTGCCTCACGAGTTGTTCCCTTGACCCCAGATTAAGCTCTATGAAATGGATGCGCGGATCGCTCAGATATGCCCGCGAACTGCTTTTCCGTATCGCCGCCCACACCTCAAATCCTCGCGCCAAAGCCTCCTCGACAATGAAACTGCCGATGAAACCGCTCGCACCTGTGACAAGTATTTTCTCCATGCACATCAAAAATCTTTTTACCGATTATACGCGTACCACCAACGGCCTGAAAGGCCAGCAAGCTAACAGCCCAGGGCAATGCCCTGGGTTTAGAGAGTGTCCCGGCATCGCCCTGAAAGGCCAAAAGCCTTATGCGCCACAATACGCTTTTGCCCTTTCAGGGCGTAGTTTCCCTTGCCATATCCCCCAGGGCGTTGGTGGTATCTTTGCGGATAATCATTATTTTTTTTACATAAAATCCTAACGCTCAAAAAAAGAAATCCATTACTTTTCTTTTCGCTTAACCGGAATTTTCTGCAAAAATACAAAATAATACTGACATACTAAAATAATTTTGGAAGATTAACGCAGTTCGCCCCATAAATAAAGGCAATTCGAGGAAATTTGAGGAAAGTCCGCAAGGTGCCACTACGCAAATTGAGGCGAATTGCGGAACGAATTAGGTTTCCAATTCGTAACCCCCGATAGCCCCATGTCAGATAGTTAAACTTTCTTAACGACCTACGCAAATCAAGGCATTTCTCGGCAGTTCGAACCGTTTTCACATTTCGCGTTTTTCTTTCCTAAATCTGCCGTGATTTGCGTAGCAGTTTATTCTCAGAAAGGTATTACTTTTGCAGCCCGAATTTTAAAAGGATTTAGAAGATGAGTAGAAGCACTTTTTCGGTATTGTTTTACGCGAACAAGAGTAAGGTAAAGAACGGCATCGTGCCAGTGATGGGCAGAATCACCATTAACGGAACTCAAAGCCAGTTCAGTTGCAAGCGGAGCATCCCACTGTCATTGTGGGACGCGAAAGGCAACTGTGCCAAGGGAAGAAGCAGGGAGGCTCTTGATCTGAATCGTGACCTTGACAACATCAAGGCACAGATCATCAAGCACTACCAACACTTGTCAGACCGTGAGGCATTCGTCACGGCTGAGATGGTGCGCAATGCCTATCAAGGTTTCGGCAGTGAATACGAAACCCTGCTGGGCGCATTCGATAAGGACATTGCCAATCTGAAAAGACGTGTAGGCAAGGACAGGGCTTTGGGAACATACAAACTGCAAGTGAGGTCGAGAAACTATGTGGCAGATTTCCTTCAGATGAATTTCCGTCGCAACGACATATCCATGCAGGAACTCATCCCCGACTTCATCAAGGAGTTTGCCGTGTATCTCAGCAATGACCGAGGTCTGGCCAGTTCCACCATCTGGCTGACATGTATGCACCTGAAAGGAGTTGTAGGCCGTGCCCATGACAACGGCAAGATACAGCGCAATGTATTTGCACAGTTCCATATCAGCCCCAAGTGCAAAGAGCGTACTTTCCTAACAGAAGAGGAACTGAAGAAGGTAATGGCACATGGGTTTGAGGATGCCAGCCTCGCATTCGTTCGTGACCTCTTCGTGTTCATGAATTTCACAGCCTTGTCTTTCGTGGACTTAAAGGAACTGACTACGGACAACATTGTAGAGGTGAACGGTGAGAAATGGATTGTCGGCAAGCGTCATAAGACAGGTGTACCCTATCAGGTGAAACTGCTGGCTGTTCCCTTACAGATTATCAATCACTACCGTGACTATCCAAAGGAAAATCCAAAATCCGTTTTCGGCGAAGTCAACTACTGGAGTGTCTGCAAGAAGTTGAAACCTGTGATGAAGGAGTGTGGTATTGACAAGCCGATTTCCGCACATTGCGCTCGCCATGGATTTGCCACCATGGCCTTAACGAATGGGATGCCCATTGAGAGTGTGAGTCGAGTATTGGGACATACGAACATTGTCACAACTCAGATTTATGCCCGCATCACCTCTCAGAAGTTGAACGACGACTTGACGATGCTTGGCGACAAACTTAACAAATCATTCAGTAACATCAAAATGGCGTAAGATTATGGAGCAGAGAAATATCATTGAATGGAGTGAGCATAGTGAGTACACTGAACTGACTATACCGAGTGGGGAGATTTGGATGAGCGAGTCCGAACTGGTTGACCTCTTTGGCGTGTTCATCCCAAAATTACGTAACACCATCCAGACCCTCTACAAAGAGGAGTTAGTCAAGCCCTACGAGGCAGAGCGGACTATCAAACAGGAGCGCAGACTTTACCTTACTGTATATAATATGGAGGTGGTCATGCTCCTTGCCTTTCGCCTCAATTCGTATCAAGCAAGGGCAGTCCGTAGGGAACTGATGGAGCGTATCAGCCGTGACCGCAAGCCCTTTGAGGTTGTCATGACTGCCGTTAAAGGTGGAAAAGGGAATTAGCGGCAAGAGCGACAGAGAGAATAAGGACGGACTTTTAGAAGGACAGATAGTGTGTTGGAACGATGGAACGCTCCAACACACAACTTCTATCCCTTCTTTAGTCCATCCGTCCATTGCAACTTCCCGACAGCTAAAAAGGAAACATCGTCTATAGCAGACGAAACACACGGCACAGCAATATACGACGGTTTTATGTTGGCGCAGATACGGATATTTTCACGAGTCGGAAAATACCGTAGCCTATTAGGGGATTTTCCGAGCCGCACAAACTTGCGAGGTGTTGCACCCCTCTGGACACCCTGCCAAGACCGTCGGCAGTTGCCGAACACAAACAGAAGCGAGACGCGAACGAAACGGAATGTCAAACGAATAAATCTTAACAAGAAAATGGAATACGCAGTATTACACTTAGAGAAAGCAAAGGGCGCAGACAGCGGCATGTCTGCCCATATCGAGAGAACCATACAACCGAAGAATGCCGACCCAAAACGGACGCATCTCAACCGTGAACTTATCAAGTTCCCCGATGGTGTCCGTAACCGAACGGCAGCCATACAGCACCGCCTCAATACGGCGGGTCTAAAGCGGAAGATAGGAAAGAACCAGGTACAGGCCATCCGTATAGTACTCACTGGCACTCATGTTGACATGGATCAGATAGAGCAGACGGGCAGATTGGATGAATGGTGCAAAGATAACATCGACTGGCTCCGTAAGACATACGGAGCGGATAATGTGGTATCAGCCGTATTGCACATGGACCATGCCACCATCGTCCCTGTCGTGCAGACGGAGCGGAAGAAGCAGAAGAAGGAGCAGACCGTCAAGAAGAAATACGGGACGAAAGCAACCGCCCCTCGTCTGTGTGCCGATGAGGTCATGAGCCGCGCAAATTTGATACGCTACCAAGACACATACGCTGAGCAGATGGCAGCATACGGACTTCAACGAGGTATCAAAGGCTCGGAAGCCCAGCATATTTCCACACATGAGTATTACAGAAGCCTTATTGCACAGGGCGAGGACTTGCAGGCAAATATCACCCATCTGCTGCAAGAACAAAAAAAGGCAAGAGAGTTGATAGCCAAGGCAGAACTGGCAAAGAAAGACCTTGCCCGCATCAGGGCAGAGGCTAAGACGGAGGAACTGATGTCATCGACCTTGGTCGCTTGCCTAAGCAAGAACTCCGCCACAAAGACTGCCACCACAGCACTCAACGGGCTAAATTCTCTTCTTGGCGGCAACAAAGTGAGCAGACTGGAGAAAGAGAACGCCCAACTGCACAGGGAGGTTGAAGATTTGAATGGACAGATAGAGAGGCTGCACACCGATATGCAGAAGATGAAGGACAACTACGTAAGGGAGTTCAACCGTCTCAATGAGCAGCACCTACAGGAGGTGAGCAACCTTAAGCACATTTTAGACAAGGCTTACAAGTGGTTCCCAAGTATCAAGCGTTTCCTCAACATGGAGCATGAGTGTCTGGAGTATGGGTTCAACATGGAACAGACCGATAAACTGCTATACGGGCATGCAGTCAATTATAGTGGATGGCTTCACTCCAATGAGTATAGGAGTAACGCATTAGTCGATAATGTCACGGCACAAGTGATAAAGGACGAAAAGCGAAACTTGTCCCTGCATATCAACCAAACATCCATTGCTCAATGGTTTAAGGAGCAGTTTAGAATAGGGCAAAGTGAAACACAGAAGAGGGGATTTAGGCGATAAGTCTATCCCTTTCTTGTTCAAAATAGTAAAAATGTCGCACCCTATATGTGATTTTTTGCAAATCAAACTCTATTTTCACAGAAAATTTGTAATTTTGCACCGTATTCTTCGGAGTACAAGACATATTGAAACAACGAAGCGTTATGCTCGACTTGCTTATGGAAATGTGAGAAACTTCCAAAAAAGAACTGCAAGGACGGTATATCGGTTCGCGCGTATAGCGTGGGCTGATTACTCCTTCTCAGTTCAAGGCATTTCTCACAGCCTCCATAAGAAGAAGTGGTATATCAGTGCCACGCTTCATAACAATTAAATGTCCTTTGGCATTGTAGGACACGGATATTTTGTAATGAATGAGGATTATCAAGCACTTTTATATCTTGCAGAGGGTATAAAGTATTGGAATGGAGAAGGAGTCCCGTGTGATCACATGCAGGCTAAGACATGGTTTGAAAAGGCTGCTCAATTAGGAAATGAAGATGCCATCTATAATCTCGGAATTGGTTATGAATACGGAGATTATGGATATGTTGATTTAGCTAAAGCCTTTGAGTATTACAAGTTGGCAGCAAGCAAAGGACTTGCTACGGGAATGTCAAAGACAGGTCTTTTTCTTCATCTTGGCAAGGGATGTCTTCAAGATTATGCAGAAGCCTTTATATGGTTTAAAAAAGCAGCAGAAAACGGGAACATAGGTTCAATGTATAATCTTGGCGTCTGTTATGAGAATGGCAAAGGAATAGATAGAGATTATGAAAAGGCCGCTTATTGGTATGAACAGGCTGCTAGATACAATTATGAGAATTCGGCTGCGTTAGCAGCACAATGCCGATTAAAAGCACAAAATACTTAATTAAAAACATATTGCTATGAGACCCTGGAATTTATACAATGCAAGTATGGAGATTGTATCTCGATGCAACTCCTTTTTCTCTAAATTGTTCATTTATCGTGTCATGCGATTTAATGGATTGACTATTGACGCTAATCCTCGTTACAAATTTCCCGCACCATATAATATTCATATGATTGTGGATAAAGGAGGAAATAGGTTGGAAGTCTATCTGAACTTCTATGGCATGTATAGTTTGAGCAATTGTGATGATGGTGATTTGGAAAGAATTGCTTATTCTTTAGGACATGATGTTGCAAGCAGATTTGGAGTTACTAAAGACAAAACTGGTTTCATCTTTTTCTTTGATGAGAACCTTACTTATCCTGAATATAATAATCACTATGAGTTCGTTGTAAATGGAGAAAGAAAGTCTATCGATTCTGATTATCCTTTGCTCAATCACATGCAGACAGAATTTGATTTGGAGTTCCAATTGTTTAATGAAGAGCAAATAAAACCCGGCATATCCGAAATAACTAAAAATGGCAAGCCGTTATTCGATGTTGTTCAATATATGAACAAGCCAAGCTGGGGTATAATTCGTTTTGAAAAAACAGAAACGAATTATACGGTTTCTATGCAAGATTGCAATTTCTTCAGCAAAAGCAAATATACAATAAAGATTTTTTCTTATATGGGGCAATACTCTGCTTTGGAGATAGTTCCTACATTACCAACGAAGGAGGGGATGAATCCATTTGTTGAAATATATTTAAGTGGAGATGATGAAAACTATTTGGTTTTTGTTGAAAGAATAAGAAATTATGGAATGACACATGATGACCTCCAAGCCTCTTTTGCTGTATTCTGTGACAAAATAGGTGTAGACAAGAATGTTGACTGGTCTAGTAAACTGTTTTATTAAATCGTTCACGTGATAATCCTTTGCCCCTCATAAAGGGCACGAACACATTGGCGGGAACCTGCGCCGACATCTTCGGCCTCGGTTCCCGCTCTGCATCATAATCATCTATTTCTTTTTCTTACAAATTATATTATAATCCCACACAGGCATAGGAAGTATTTTATTCTGTACAACCGTCTTGTATTGCGGCATGTGTTTGGGAATGTCACATTTAGATGATTGAACCCAGTAGAACGGTTGTTTCGTCTTCGTTGTCAATTTGTTGATTTCTGGAGCTTTTGTTGCCAACCATATTTTCAACCATTGTAATTTTTTAACCATTCTTGAAACTTCACTGGTTATAGCAGAATGTACCTCAATATAGAATACTTCGCTGTCATAACAAAGCGCATAGTCCCAACGGTTATCGTCTGGATATAATTTCAATGTCGCTTCATCAATATCCAAACTGCCATCTATTTTGTCTGGGTCTGGAACTATTATTTTATCTGCGTATTTACCAAAAGCATTTATGCCCTCTTGATAACCCAATGCTACGTCAGGTGTCGCTTCTACGGCTTCCTTGAAAGTCAACTTTCGCTGCTGCTTTACTTTTCCCATAGTTCACCTTTCGTTAATCTGTATATTTATATACGATGTCTGCAACTTTAGAAGAGAACTGAGACAATCCCCCCCATTCAGAAATAGCACTATCTTCGCTTCCCGCATCTAATGAAGAAATATCTGTAGATGTGACTTTTCCAGTTGTTGTACGAGAGAAATAATACGTGGATAACTGTTTACTAAGCAAGCCTTCAAAGATTTGAGAAGTTGCGGCATTTTTGCGAAGGTCAAACATCTCATAGAGTGCATCTTCTTTGTTGGAAACTTCAGACTTCTTCACAATATTGAATGCCCATGCAAAATCCAATAATGTAGTCGAATGGGTTGACACTATTACCTTTAATCCATTGTGAATAAGTTCAAGGATTTCCAATAACACTGCTTTGATAGCCTGAGGATGGAGTCCCATTTCGGGCTCTTCAATAACAACATATTTATAATTGTCCTTCTTGAACACTTGGGAGGCTGGACCTGATAGGCAATAGAAAGCAATAAGTAATGGCATGAACTCTTTTTGACCTGCGCTCCAAGTCATAAACGGGATGCTCATGTCATCAATCTTCATCTTCATCTTCTTTTGGCCTGAATTCTCTTCCATAACAATTTTGCCGCCATGGAAAATGTTTTCATCGAATGACTGCTTCAAAGCACTTTTCAACCGTGTACTTATTGGAAAAAGCATTTCAGGATCCCCCATTGCTCCTTGTATGTATATTCGTAATGTTTCGCTGAAAGAACGTAGTACATAGGGAGTG
>CAJOIW010000027.1 GCA_905234845.1 uncultured Prevotella sp.
ATTTTATAATCTCCACTTTATGTCTTTTATTGGCTACAAAGTTACATGTTTTCTTTGGAATAACCTATGGTTAAAGCAAATAATTGCCTTTATTTGGCTCACTTTTATGTTTTTTTGTGCAAAAGTCACATTCGCGAGCAGATTTTCATGCAAAAAAAAATGAAATGTTGGTTCTAATTGCTATCCTCATTAGAACCAATTATGAAATAAGGGGGTGAAAAGGACTGGTTTCAGAGTCATTTTTCGACTGATGGCATAGCATGGATTAACTTTGCAAAGCGTTTCGGGTGCAAGAGCGATGATACCACCTTATGCACAATACGAGTATGTTTTTTTCTGCAATTTCATACTCGAAGTTTAATAAGGTTGAAAAAGAGTAGTTGGAAAAGTTGGTGCGTTTTCGGTTTCTCGAAATCGGGCTTTGATGGAGCAAGCTCAGCTAAGGGATAGGTGTAAATCGGGGTGAGACAATCAAACAAAAGTCAATGTCGCACATCGATAGTTGTACGAAAGCCAGTAGCTGCGTTTCAATGACTCCGACAAGAAGGAACGGTAAATCAATTCTTTGGCCAACGGGTATTCCGTAGCAAAGAAGTCCAATTCCCGTTTCAGCAATCTTTCGGACATACCAATTCGCCGTCCAAATTCCTCAAAGTCCTTACGGCCGATTGCTTTCATATCTTTTATAGATGAAATTTGCCACAAAGATAATAATTTTATCTTTTATAAAAGACAAAATCTTATAATTTTTGAGATTTGTTTTGTATAATTTGCATATATGACCCCAAAATGTCTGTTAAGTAACGTTATAATATGGAGTAATCTCGACTTTTCTGCCAGATTGCACCAAGTCATAATTCATTTTGATGCCTCTTTCATCAAGGCGGCACGCTCCTCTTGTGCAAAAGATGGTCTTTCGCAAGGTGAAAGGTATATGTTTGACCGGAAGAAGAATGAAAGATGAGGGGTGAAAGTTGGCGAAAGGAGTGAAAAACGACGTTTTCGCACGCTAGAATGACAAAAAATCTGACAGAAAATATTAACATTTTCAATCCGCAAAGTTGTTAAATTATTTAACAGCTTTGAGGACTATAATAGCCTTTTGTTCGGTATCGAAAAAAGGTGGGCTGCCTGAAACGGAGCATAAGCCAAGGGGGCTTAGCTCTGTTCGCGTTGGCAAGATGCTTGTATGAAATGATCAACTGTCTCGGCGGTACGCAGACCATCGGCTATCGCCTTAACGACAAGGGAGGCTCCTGTACGAGCGTCACCGCAGACAAAAACATTGTCGGGCATCTGGGGATGTTCGGGCTTGAGGAACCCCATTGCAAGAAGCACGAGCTGTGCCTTGATTACTTCGGGATGACCCTTGGGTTTCATCACAGGCCGGCCACCGTCTTTGGCGGGTAACCACTCTATCTCCTGCACTTTCACACCGGTCAGCTGACCGTCTGTGCCGAGAAACTCCAGGGTGTTGATATTCCACTGTCTGGCACAACCCTCTTCGTGCGACGAGGTTGTTTTAAGTGTTCGCGGGAAGGCCGGCCAAGGATTCTGCGGGTCATCAGGGCCTTCAACGGGTCGGGGCATGATTTCTATCTGCGTGACACTCCGACATCCTTGACGATGTACCGTGCCGATGCAGTCGCTACCAGTATCACCGCCACCTATCACGAGCACGTCTTTTCCCTTAGCTGTAATGCGCGTGTCTTTATCGGGCTCTATTCCTGCGAGAATCCTGTTCTGCTGGGAGAGTAGCTCTAAGGCGAAATGGACTCCTCGCAAGTCACGTCCGGGGACATTCAGGTCGCGGGCAACGGGGGTGCCTGATGCCAGCACGATTGCATCAAATGGAGACATATCGGCTACGCCATCCTCTGTGGAGCCATTTTCCATTATCAATTGTCCGTTGTCTATTCCTACGGTGCAGCCATAGATAAACTTGACGCCCTCGGCTTCCATCAACCGGATACGACGGTTGATAATGGCTTTGTTCAGCTTGAAATTAGGAATGCCGTAGCGCAACAGACCTCCTGCGGTCTCGTTTTTCTCGAAAACCGTGACGTGATAACCCATCCTGTTCAAGCGATAGGCGGCGGCGAGTCCTGCCGGTCCTGATCCGACAACGGCCACGCGCTTGCCATTGCGGACTGGCTGCGCGGGCTGCACGAAATTCTCCTCAAAGGCATATTCCACAATGGCACACTCGTTCTCGCGATTGGTTGTAGGCTCATGACTCATCAGATTGAGCACACAGGCTTTTTCGCACAAAGCCGGACAAACGCGGCCAGTAAACTCTGGGAACGGATTGGTGGCTGACAGCAAGTGATAGGCCAGCTCCCAATCGCCCCGACAGAGCGCGTCGTTCCATTCGGGTGCCTTATTGCCGAGCGGACACGCCCAATGGCAAAACGGCACGCCACAATCCATACAGCGTGAGGCCTGCAGTTGTCTGTCACCTCGGTTAAGTGTCTGCTCTACTTCTCCGAAATCGTGTATGCGGTCGTGTACCGGCCTATAGCCGGCTTCCTTACGATGAACCGTCAAAAATGCTTTTGGATTTCCCATAATCTTAATAATCTCTTTGCATGTCTGCTATTTTCTGTTGTAACTTGCGCATCTGCTCTTCTTGCAGGACACGCTTGTACTCGATGGGCACTACTTGAATGAAATCCTCTATGTAGCGCTGCCAGTTGTCGAGCATCTGCCGAGCCAGCTTCGAGCCTGTATAGAGGTAGTGCTGGCGGATGAGCTCGTGCAGCTCTTTACGATAGAGGGTTTCTTCCACAAGGTTGATTTCCACCATGTCCATATTGCAGAAATAATCGAATGTATGGTCTTTGTCCCAAACGTATGCCACACCACCCGACATTCCTGCCGCGAAGTTTCGTCCGGTTTTTCCCAGAACGACAACACGTCCGCCGGTCATGTACTCGCAGCAGTGGTCGCCTGCACCCTCGACGACGGCAGTAGCTCCTGAATTGCGCACGGCAAAACGCTCACCGACTTTTCCGTTGACATAGAGCTCACCGTCTGTTGCTCCGTAGAGGCCGGTGTTTCCGGCGATGATGTTATCCTCCGCCGCAAAATTAGCACGTATGGGCGGCTGTATTGAGATGCGACCGCCAGAGAGTCCCTTTGCGAAGTAGTCGTTGACCTCTCCTTCGAGTCTGAAATCAACACCCCTGACAAGGAATGCGCCAAAGCTTTGTCCGGCAGAGCCTTTGAACTTCACATTGATGGTTTTGTCGGGCAGTCCTGCCGATCCGTATCGTTTGGCGATGATTCCGCTGAGCATAGCCCCGCATGCACGGTCGGTGTTTTTGATGGTGAAGTCGAGGTTGACTTCCTCCTGCCGATCGATGGCTGCCTGTGCGCCACGGATAAGACTCTTTCCAAGCTCCTCAAGTCTCACCTCATCCCGCTCACAAGGAAGGGAGTCTGGGATGTGGTGTAGGGCTTGGGGTGAGCTTTCTTTGTAGAGCAGGCGGCTGAAATCAAGTTTCCGTCCCACTTCTCTCTCCACTGGCTCGCTCCCTACTGGTGGAAGACTACGGGCGGGCGTTCTCATCACCTCTATGAGGTCGGTGCGTCCCACTATCTCGTTTAAGGAACGGCAGCCCATCTGGGCAAGCAGTTCTCTCACCTCTTGTGCGACGAATGTGAAATAGTTCACCACGTGGGAATAATGGCCTCGGAAATGCTTACGTAGCTCTTCATTCTGTGTGGCGACACCCATCGGACATGTGTTCATGTTACATTTCCGCATCATCACGCAGCCGAGCACGATAAGCGCCGATGTGCCGAAAGCAAACTCCTCGGCTCCGAGCAACGCCATGAGAACGACGTCGCGACCCGTCTTTAACTGTCCGTCCACCTGTAGCCTGACTTGTCCGCGCAAACCGTTCCTGACCAGTGTCTGCTGTGTTTCTGCCAGTCCTATCTCCGGTGAGATGCCCGCGAAGCGCATACTCGACGCGGGCGATGCGCCTGTGCCACCCTCAGCTCCGCTAATCACAATAAGGTCGGCCTTTGCTTTAGCCACGCCTGCGGCAATCGTTCCGACACCGCTTTCTGCCACGAGCTTCACCGAGACGGCTGCTTCAGGGTTGACATTCTTCAAATCGAAAATGAGCTGTGCCAAATCTTCTATGGAATAAATGTCGTGATGAGGCGGTGGCGAGATGAGCGAGATGCCGGGAATAGAATGGCGTGTACGTGCGATGACCTCATCGACCTTGAAGCCTGGCAGCTGTCCGCCCTCACCAGGCTTGGCTCCTTGCGCCACTTTTATCTGTATCTCCTCGGCATTCACCAGATATTCTGTTGTCACACCGAAACGTCCTGAGGCAATCTGCTTGGTCTTCGATGATAGCGAGATGCCGTCGCGTGTCGCCGTAAAACGGCTGCTGTCCTCACCGCCCTCGCCCGTGTTAGAACGGCCACCGAGTTTGTTCATCGCCAGACAAAGAGTCTCGTGCGCCTCTTTCGACAAAGCTCCGAAACTCATGGCTCCCGTCACGAAGTGTCGGACAATGCTCTCCACCGGCTCTACCTCATCAATAGGTATCGGATGCCGTTTCACGTCGAAGAAATCGCGAATGAAAATAGGATGCTCCGCATTAGTCGCACAACGACTGAATGCCTTGTATTTCTCGTAATCGTTCTGCCGACATGCCAGCTGTAGCGTGGCGATGGTTTCGGGGTTCCATGCATGCTGGATGCCATCGCGACGATATTGAAACCGTCCGTGGTTAGGGAGGAGATCCACTCCCGAGGGGTGTTGAGTGGTGGGGGTCTCATCCATCGCCTGTGATCTGGCAATGGCATCGCGGGCAATCTCCTCAAGTCCGATACCGCCTATAGTGCTTTTCTCCGTACCGAAATACCTGCGCAGAAGATCCTCACTCAATCCGATGCTCTCAAAAATCTTCGCCCCACGATAGCTACGGATGGTTGAGATGCCCATCTTCGCCATGATTTTCAACAGTCCCTTCTTCACTGCTTTAATATAGTTGGCCTCGGCGGTGGCATAGTCTTCTTGAATAGCATGTTGCCGCACGAGGTGGTCTATCACGGCATACGTGAGCCACGGACACAATGCCGACGCGCCATAGCCGAGCAACAACGCCGCATGCATGGTCTCGCAAATCTCGCCCGACTCAACAATCAGTGCGGTCTGCACACGTTTGCCCACAGCGATGAGGTGATGGTGAACTGCCGAGACTGCCAAGAGCGACGGGATGAGGAATGAGGGATGTTGGGTGATGGGTGATGGGATGTTGGGTGATGAGGAGGGCTTGTCGGTCAGGATAATATAGTTATAACCGTCGTCGACAGCCTTCTCGGCATCTTTACATAGTTTGTCGAGAGCCGTCCTTAAAGCCTCTCCTCCATTAAGGGGTGATGGGTGTTGGGCGATAGGTACCGCCATGCTTAGCCTCACCGTATTGAATCCTTTATAGCGGATGTTGCACAAGATATCGAGCTGTGCATTTGTGAGGACGGGATGCGGCAGCCGTACCATCTTGCAGTTTGAGGCATCGGGAGAGAGGATGCCCGGCCCTACACGCCCGATATACTCCGTAAGCGACATCACGAGTCCCTCGCGGATAGAGTCGATGGCCGGGTTTGTCACCTGTGCGAACTGCTGACGGAAATAGTTGAAGAATACCTGTGGACGGTCAGAGAGAACCGCCAATGGCGTGTCGTTGCCCATCGAAGCAGTCGGCTCCTGCCCGGTAGTACACATTGGAACGATGGTGCGGCTGACATCCTCCTCGTCAAATCCGAAGCGCAGCTGTTCGCGTAGCAGGTCGGGGACGGCGTTGTCCACATGGCGGCCGCTTTTCAGCTTCTCTAATTGAATACGATTGGCCGACAACCACTCACGATAAGGATACGCGTCGGCCAGCTGCCGCTTTATCTCACCATCGTAATAGATGCGTCCCTCTTGCGTATCGACGAGCAGCATCTTCCCTGGCTGCAACCGACCTTTCGCAGCAATCTCCGACGGTTCCAGGTCGAGCACGCCGGCCTCGCTAGCCACAACCATCATGTTGTTTGTCGTAATGGTATAACGGGCTGGGCGCAGACCATTGCGGTCGAGCATGCCACCGGCATAGCGACCGTCGCTGAACAACAGCGCCGCCGGTCCGTCCCAAGGCTCCATCAGAATGGAATGATACTCATAAAAAGCTTTTAGGTCGTCGCTGATGGGGTTCTTATCGTTGAACGACTCTGGCACGAGCACCGCCATCGCCTGCGGCAGGCTCAGCCCGCTCATCACAAGAAACTCCAGCACGTTGTCAAGGCTTGCCGAGTCGCTCATACCCTCCTCCACGATGGGAGTTATCCGGCTGATGTCGCCCAGCAATTCGGAGTTCAGCACCCGCTCCCGCGCCTTCATCCATCCTCGGTTACCCCTGATGGTGTTAATCTCACCATTGTGCGCCAACAGACGGAAAGGCTGCGCAAGACTCCATGTCGGGAACGTGTTGGTAGAGAAACGGGAGTGTACAAGAGCCAGCCCCGACGTGAAATAGTCGTTGGTCAGATCTGTATAAAACTGCCTGAGCTGCATCGACGAGAGCATTCCCTTATAGACGATGTTCTTAGACGAGAGTGAGCAGATATAGAAGTCGGGGTCGTCAACACGCCGCTCTATCCGTTTCCTGATGATATAAAGAGTTTGCTCAAACGACCCAATGTTGTCGTCGGTCACTCCCGTGATGAACACCTGTCTGATGGCAGGCTCTGTAGCCCGCGCCGTATCGCCGAGACATTCGTGATTGACGGGTACATTGCGCAGGAACATCAACACCAGACCCTCGCGTTCAATCTCCTCGATCATCATTGAGAGGACGGCCTGCTGCCGAGCCTCGTCTTTCGGGAAGAACACCAGTCCCGTGCCATATCGTCCTTTCTCGGGCACGGGAATGCCCTGTAGGAGAATAAACTCATGCGGAATCTGCAACATGATACCCGCACCGTCGCCCGTCATCTTGTCGGCACCCTCGGCTCCCCGATGACGCATATTCTCCAAGACACGCAGCGCATTGTCAACCAACTGATGGCTTTTGCCACCATGAATGTTCACCACCATACCCACGCCACAGGCATCGTGCTCATAGTTGGAACTATATAAACCTTTTTCCATATATATATTCAGTTTACTGTTATCGGTTTACGGTGAATTTACAATTTAACGATTTACAATTTACAATTTACTTGTCTATTTTGTTATTTGTCTATTTCTACATAACAATATGTCGTTATGTCTTTGTGTGAAGAATAAAATTGCAAAATTACAAATAAATTGTAAACCGTAAATAGTCAAATTGTAAATAGTTCAACCTTTCAACTTAATATGCTCTTCATATTCTGCCAGTTCGCGCTCTCCTATCTGTGCCAGACCATAATGCTCGTCGTGCTGCGAGAAGTCCAGACCCACCCGCTCACTATATGCCGACACACGCATAGGCAGGATGCGGTCAATCAGATAGTAGCCCGCCCAACTCACGGCAAACGTGTAGACAAAGACGATTACAATAGCCAACAGATGATAGAGGAACACGATGACACCCTCCATCGAACCGCTGATGAGACCCTCCTGTATAAAGATTCCTGTGAGCAGAGTGCCGACAATACCACCCGTGCCGTGAGTGGGAAACACATCGAGTGCGTCGTCAATACGACTGTGCGACCGCCAATAGACTGCAATATTGCATACAAGCGTTGTCAGGAAAGCGATAAAAATACTCTGTCCTACGGTGACATAACCAGCCGACGGCGTGATTGCCACCAGACCGACGACGCACCCTACAGCGGCTCCCATGGCCGAAGGCTTCCGTCCACGCAGGCAGTCGAAGAAGATCCATGTCATCATCGCCGTGGCCGATGCCGTATTCGTGTTCAGGAAAGCCTTCACTGCCTGACCATCGGCATGCAGCGAGCTGCCCGCATTGAAGCCAAACCAGCCCAGCCACAGCAGCGCCGCTCCCAACAACACAAACGGGATGTTCGCCGGCTCGCTGTTACGCGTAGAGCTCTTCCGCCGCCCTAAGAAAATTGCTCCCGCCAAAGCCGCCACACCCGATGACGCATGCACCACGATGCCGCCCGCAAAGTCGACCACACCCCATCGGCAGAACAAGCCATCGGGATGCCACGTCATGTGAGCCAACGGACAATAGACGGCAAAGAAGAAAAACATCATGAAAAACATGTAGGCAGAGAACCTGACACGCTCGGCAAACGACCCCGTAATGAGCGAGGGCGTGATAATAGCAAACTTCATCTGGAACAGCGCAAAGAGCGCCAAAGGAATAGTCGCACCGCCAAGCACATGCCCCGTAGGAGTCGTATAAACATCAGCCCCAACACCCTCGAACATCGGGAACGTCAGCGGGCTGCCAATGATGCCGCCAATATCGTCGCCAAAGCAAAGCGAAAAGCCTATCACAACCCACAACACAGAGATAATACCCATTGCAATAAATGACTGGAGCATTGTAGAAATAACATTCTTTGCCCCTACCATTCCACCATAGAAGAAAGAAAGACCAGGAGTCATCATCAGCACAAAGATCGTGGCAGTGATGAGCCACGCCACATCGGCGGCATTAACCTTACTCCAGTCACATTCGAACGACGGCTCACTTGCAAAAAGTCCGCCTAATGCGATGACGGTGATGCCCGTCATCAGTGTTATCCAACGTTTCTTTACCATAACTTTCATTTTAAAATTGTTCATAGTACATAGTTTATGTACATCGAGGTGTAGACCCTTTCATCACCAACACCCATCATCCAACACCCATTACCCATCATATAGCCCCATGAACGTCCTTAACAGCACGTCCACTGGGGTCATTCTGCCCCTGAAAGGCTGTGTCCCATGCCAGCGCCTCGGCTGTTGAGCAAGCCACACTCGGCACGCTGGGCACGCTCGATGCAGCCGAACGGCTCGGGAAGTGCTCACTGAAAATGGCCCGATAATA
This sequence comes from uncultured Prevotella sp., assembly GCA_905234845.1. Lineage (GTDB taxonomy): Bacteria > Bacteroidota > Bacteroidia > Bacteroidales > Bacteroidaceae > Prevotella. Next base: position 9,003 of record CAJOIW010000027.1, read on the forward strand.
GTATTCCTCCTTGTTCTGGGGCGGATTGACCGGAAACCGCTCACGAGCATGCGCCATCTGGTCATCACTGACCGCCTCGGCCGTCAACTGCTTGAGCGTGTCAATCCACGAATAGCCGACACCATCAGAGAACTGCTCTTTCTGCCGCCAGACGATTTCGTCGGGCAACAGGTCGGCAAAGGCTTCACGCAAAACGCGTTTCTCGATGGTTTTGCCGGAACACATTTTTAAAGAGGGGCTGATGCGCATAGCTATGTCGAGAAATTCTTTATCAAGAAAAGGTACGCGTCCCTCTACTCCCCATGCCGCGAGACTTTTGTTTGCCCGAAGGCAATCGTAGAGATGGAGCTTCGACAGCTTGCGAACGGTCTCCTCGTGAAAAGCCTCTGCCGACGGTGCCTTGTGGAAGTAGAGATAGCCACCGAAGATTTCGTCGGCTCCCTCGCCAGAAAGCACCATCTTGATGCCCATCGACTTAATGACCCGTGCAAGCAGATACATGGGAGTGCTGGCACGAACAGTAGTCACATCGTAAGACTCTATGTAATAAATGACATCGCGTATCGCATCAAGACCTTCTTGCACCGTATAGTTTATCTCATGGTGAACGGTGCCTATTCGCTCAGCTACCTGACGTGCCTTCGCAAGGTCGGGAGCTCCTTTCAGTCCAACGGCGAATGAGTGGAGGCGCGGCCACCAAGCTTTCGACCTTCCCTCATCCTCTACCCTGTGTTCTGAGTATTGGGCAGCAATGGCTGAGATGATGCTTGAATCAAGTCCGCCAGAGAGCAACACTCCGTAAGGCACATCGCTCATGAGTTGTCGACGAACGGCAGCCTCAAGAGCTGGACGCAGACCCGATGCGTCATCGTGACGCGGAATGGTTTCCATCCAGTCTCTTGTGTAATATCGTCGCATCCCAGGCTCACGGCTCCAGTAATAATGACCGGGCAGAAACGGCTCATAACGTTCACACTCCCCCTCAAGAGCTTTCAGCTCGGAGGCGACGAGGATGGTGTTGCCTAGTCCGTAGCCTATGTAGAGGGGTATCACACCAATGGGGTCGCGGGCTATAAGGAACTCATTACGCTCCTCGTCGTATAGAACGAAGGCGAAGATGCCGTTAAGGTCTTCCAAAAAATGAATGCCCTTCTCACGATAGAGCGGAAGGATGACCTCACAATCGCTGCCGGTCTGAAAGACATAGCTATCCGTATATTGTGCGCGGAGAGACTGATGGTTGTATATTTCCCCATTCACCGCCAACACCTGCTTGCCGTCGGGTGAATAAAGAGGCTGCCTACCACTCTTTGGATCGACAATGGACAGACGCTCGTGCGCCAATATGGCTGACCCGCCACAATAGACTCCACTCCAATCGGGTCCCCGATGACGCAGCTTTCGGCTCATCTGAAGGGCTTTGGAACGCTGGGCAGGAGTCTGCTTTTCTATATTTAATAATGCTACAATACCACACATAGGACTGATGGGTTTGATGGTTTATCTGATTTTTTTGCAAAATTACTGCTTTAATATGGTTAACCGTCGGGAAAGATCATTTTTTGTAGGTCGGCCCAGATCCATTCTTAGTAATTATAATATTTTTCGACGTTTTACTTTCGGAATGAAATATTTCTCTTAAAAAATGTAACAAATCGAAAGAAAAGTAAAAATTTTTATCGGAAAATGTCATTAAATATTCCTCGATATCTTTAAAATGTCGTAACTTTGCCGAGTAAAACTCTTGGCTATGCAAACCATCGTCTTCACAAAAATGCACGGCGCGGGTAATGACTACATTTACGTCAACACCTTGTTGTATCATATAGCCGACCCGGCGGCTATGGCTGTGGCATGGAGCGACCGCCACAAGGGTATCGGCAGCGACGGTCTGGTACTCATTGGGAAACCATCGAATCCGGCGAAAGCTGATTTCTCGATGCGTATCTTCAACGCCGACGGCTCAGAGGCGATGATGTGTGGCAATGCCTGCCGCTGCGTAGGGAGGTATCTCTACGAACGCGGACTGACGAAAAAAGTAATCATTGAATTGGAGACATTGTCGGGTGTGAGGACGTTGGTTCTGCGACAGGATCCCTCAACCCATCCCGTCCTCCCCAAAGGAGAGGGGGTTGTCAGTGTGGCAGTAGACATGTCGGTGCCAGTCTTCAACAACCCATCGCAATACGATTCGACATGTGGCGGACAGCTGACTGCGGGACGGCGCAAGTTTGATGGATTGTTTGTCTCGATGGGAAATCCGCACTTCGTGGTGTTCACTGACGAACTTGACACGCTCGACGTTGCCCGATACGGACGACTACTGGAGCATAATAAGGTCTTCCCCGAACGGTGCAACATTGAGTTTGTGCAGGTGACGGACAATGACAGGATACGGGTACGAGTATGGGAGCGAGGCAGTGGCATCACAATGGCCTGTGGTACAGGCGCCTGTGCCGCAGCGGTGGCTGCTGCAACAACGGGACGCACTTCACACAAGGTGGAAATCGTCATGGATGGCGGCACGCTACACGTGGAATGGAACGAACACGACGGTCACGTCTACCTGTCAGGCCCTGCAGAATTCGTGTTCGATGGTGAGATTGAATGTGAAACTCCTCCTAACCTCACCAAAGGAGAGGGGCTATAAACTGTAAACTATAAAAGCTATGGCACTTGTAAACGACCATTTTCTCAAGATAAATGACACCTACCTCTTCGTAGACATCGCAAAAAAAGTAAATGCTTTCTGCGTGTCGCATCCGAAAACGCGCGTCATCAGCCTCGGCATTGGTGACGTGACACAGCCGCTCTGTCCAGCTGTCATCGAGGCGATGCACAAGGCCGTCGACGAGATGGGAACAAAAGAATCGTTCAGGGGTTATGGACCAGAGCACGGATACGACTTCCTACGCGAGGCGATTTTGAGAAATGACTATCTCGCTCGTGGCATCCGCCTCGACATCTCTGAGATCTTCATCAATGACGGGGCCAAGAGCGATACGGGTAATTTTCAGGAACTGCTCAGATGGGATAACTCCGTCGGTGTGACCGACCCGATTTACCCCGTCTATATCGACTCTAACGCGATGATTGGACGTGCCGGGATTTGCGAGAAAGGACGGTGGAGCAATGTCACCTACTTCCCCTGCACAGCAGAGAACGGTTTTGTTCCGCAGATTCCCGACCGGCGCGTCGATATGATCTACCTCTGCTATCCCAACAACCCTACAGGAACGGTGCTGCCAAAAGAGGAACTACGGCAGTGGGTTAACTATGCTTTGAGGAACGACACGCTGATTCTCTACGATGCCGCCTATGAGGCGTATATCCAAGACGTGACCATCCCTCACTCCATCTACGAGATAAAAGGTGCGAGAAGATGTGCGGTTGAGTTTCGCAGTTTCTCGAAGACTGCAGGGTTTACAGGGGTGCGCTGTGGCTACACGGTGGTACCGAAGGAGCTGACAGCCTCGACCATTGACGGCTCGCGACATATCAGCCTACACCAGCTGTGGGGGCGCCGGCAGGCCACAAAGTTCAACGGCACGGCATACGTCGCCCAGCGTGCGGCCGAGGCAATCTACACTCCTGAGGGAAAGAAACAGGTTCGCCAGACCATCGACTACTATATGGGCAATGCGGCCTTCATGCGTGAGGCACTCGGACAACTCGGATTTGCGGTCTATGGTGGCAGGAATGCTCCTTATCTGTGGGTGAAGACGCCAAAGGGCATCCCGTCATGGAAATTCTTCGAAGAAATGCTATACGGTGCCGCCGTCGTCTGCACGCCTGGCGTAGGGTTCGGACCCAGCGGCGAGGGCTATTTCCGCATCACAGCCTTCAGCGAACGCGACGACTGCCGTGAGGCTATGCAACGGATAGCATCGTGGATGAAGGGAGGATAATAGTTTCGTTTTTAGTTTTATAATATTAAATTTTTCAACTTTTATTTGTACCTTTGCAGAAAATTTAGCTGCGCTCGGCATAGATCAAGCAAGCTTGGCTCTGCTCTCGCTGGCAAAATCTTTGCAAAAATAGGGATTAGGGATAATAAATTTAAACAGGACAACTATGGCAAACTTACGATTTGAAGTGGTGGCCGAGGCTTTCAGGAAGAAGCCGCTGGAGGTGGAGACTCCTAAGGAACGGCCGTCGGAGTATTTCGGAAAAAACGTGTTTAACCGCGCGAAGATGTATAAGTATCTGCCGCGTGATGTGTATGAGAAGCTCATCGATGTTATCGACAATGGAGCTCGGCTCGACCGCTCTATTGCCGACGCGGTGGCCAAGGGCATGAAGCAATGGGCCGACGAGAATGGCGCGACACACTACACTCACTGGTTCCAGCCGCTCACCGAGGGTACGGCTGAGAAGCACGACGCCTTCATCGAGCACGACGGCAAGGGCGGAATGATTGAGGATTTCTCGGGCAAGCTGCTCGCTCAGCAGGAGCCCGATGCCAGCTCGTTCCCATCGGGAGGTATCCGCAACACGTTCGAGGCGCGCGGCTACTCGGCATGGGACCCCACCTCGCCCGTCTTCATCATCGACGACACGCTTTGTATTCCCACTATCTTCATTTCCTATACCGGTGAGGCGCTCGACTACAAGGCTCCGCTGCTGCGCGCGCTTCATGCGGTGAGCATGGCGGCTACCGACGTTTGCCGCTACTTCTACCCCGATGTGAAGAAAGTGACGAGCAACCTCGGATGGGAACAGGAATACTTCCTCGTTGACGAGAGCCTCTACTCGGCACGTCCCGACCTGATGCTTACCGGTCGCACACTGATGGGTCACGACTCGGCGAAGAACCAGCAGATGGACGACCACTACTTCGGCACTATCCCCGAGCGTGTGCAGGCTTTCATGAAAGACTTGGAGATTCAGGCGTTGCAGCTCGGTATTCCCTGCAAGACACGTCACAACGAGGTAGCACCTAACCAGTTCGAGATGGCGCCTATCTACGAGGAGTGCAACCTTGCCGTCGACCATAACATGCTGCTCATGTCGCTCATGAAGCGCGTGGCCCGTAAGCACGGTTTCCGCGTGCTGCTCCACGAAAAGCCTTTTGCCGGCATCAACGGATCTGGCAAGCACAATAACTGGAGTCTGTCGACTGACACCGGCATCCTGCTACATGGTCCTGGCAAGACCGCTGAGGACAACCTGCGCTTCGTGGTGTTCATCACCGAGACGCTCAAGGCCGTACACAGCCATAACTCTTTGCTCAAGGCCAGCATCATGAGCGCCACGAACGCTCACCGTCTGGGTGGCAACGAGGCTCCTCCCGCCATCATCTCGTGCTTCCTCGGAAAGCAACTCACCGAAATTCTCGATAAGATTGAGCATACCGACGAAGGCAACAGTCTCTTGGTGGGCGACAAGCAGGCACGGAAGCTTAACATTCCCGAGATTCCCGAGCTGCTCATCGACAACACCGACCGCAACCGTACCTCGCCTTTCGCCTTCACGGGTAACCGCTTTGAGTTCCGCGCCGTAGGATCTGAGGCAAACTGCGCGGCTGCCATGATCGTGCTCAACACCGCCATGGCCGAGGCGCTCACCAGCTTCAAGCAGCGTGTGGACGCGCTCATCGCCGAGGGCACCGACAAGACCGCGGCCATCCTCACCGTACTGCGCGACGACATCCGCGCCAGCCGTCCCATCCACTTCGAGGGCAACGGCTACAGTCAGGAATGGGTTGAGGAGGCACGTCGACGCGGACTCGACACCGAAACCGCCTGCCCGCGTGTCTTCGAGCATTACCTGCACGACCACAACGTCGACATGTTCGAGGCCATGAACGTCATGAGTCGTGCTGAGCTGGCCGCACGCAACGAGGTGAAGTGGGAGACCTACACGAAGAAGATTCAGATTGAGGCGCGTGTGCTCGGCGACATCTCCATGAACCACATCGTACCCGTCGCCACCAACTACCAGACACAGCTGGCGAAGAACGTGGAGAAGATGCAGGCTGTCTTCGGCGAGGCGGAGGGCAAGCAGCTCACCGAACGTAACGTGAAGCTCATTCGCGAGATTGCTGAGCGCATACAGAAGATAGAGACCTATGTCGAGGAGCTTGTGGAGGCCCGTAAGAAGGCCAACCGTATCAGTGATGAGCACCTGAAGGCCATCGCCTACTGCGACACCGTAGCGCCGAAGATGGAGGACATCCGCTATCAGATAGACAAGCTCGAGCTCATCGTCGCCGACGAGCTATGGACACTGCCCAAGTACCGCGAGCTGCTGTTCATCAGATAAAAGAATTATTGGTGTCCGGTAAAATTTAAACTTGTTAGCCCAGATGTCCTATAGACAAAGGGATTATCTCTGACTCAGAAAAACGGGGCTTGCAAAAAACGGTCTGTAAGGCCAATACGCTCACAGCCCAGGGCATCGCCCTGGGTTCGGACAATAAAGAAACTACGCCCTGAAAGGGCAAAAGCGTTGAGAGTAAATGCTTTTGCCCTTTCAGGGCGCAATTTGTGCGCAACAATCACCCAGGGCGTTGCCCTGGGCTATGGGCTGTTGGCCTTGCAGACCGATTATTTACCAGACACCAATATAAAAGAATAGTTCATAATTCATAGTTCATAGTCTGACTGCACAAAGAAACAACTATGAACTATGAACTATGGACTAAATGCGGCACTTACCGCGCGTTGTAGGACTGCATAATCTCGCGGACACGCTGGGCGATCTGCGTGGCGAGGACTTTATTCTCAGGACTGAGACGGTCGATGGAGAGGATGTCGCCAACAGCGGCTTTGACCGAACCGGCATCAAGGTCGCCACTGTTGATTTCGTCGAGCAGGTCGGTGAAGAGGGTGTTGACCTCACTGTCGCTGACATCGTAGCGCCACTGCCGCATGTCGGCAATGCTCACACGGTTAACACCCGAGTTGCCGGCCATGTTGATGGGAATAATCTCCACGTCGGGATGCGACTGGCTGAGCTGGGCGGCATTGCCCGAACTGGCACGGAAGGTGTTGACAAGGTAGTCGATGCCATAGTAGCGCCAGGTCTGCTTGCCTCGGTTCATGGCATTCTTGTAACAGGTGAGAATGTCGTTATAAACCATCATGACCGTGATTTTCTTCATACCTGCCTGCTTGGCACGGGCGACAACCTGTTCGAGTTGTCCAGGTTGGGCAAGAGTAGCATCGTAGATGAGTCCGGCCTTCTTCAGGTTGAGCTGTCGAACGGCGGTGCTCTTACCACAGGCTGGCGGGCCAGTGACAATGACGAGGTCGCTCTTGCCTGCGCGCAGGGCCTTCGCCATCATCTTGTCGAAAACGGCATCGGTGACCAGTTGCTCTGCCTCGCTGTAGTCGGTCCAGTTGGGTCCTGTATAACCAAGCGGACGGAACATGGCGCGGATGTTGTCGGGGTCGAGGGTGTTACCGGCTGAGCCGAGATATTTGTCGACGAGCAGACCGAGTCGCGGACGCACCCATGCGGCGGCATCCCCGCCGATGATCTGCGGCTGCGGAGCCTCAATGGTATAGGTAGAGGGTTGGCGGTTGATGCGGTTGTGACGGCGGATATCCATGAGTTTCTCGGCATTGAAGTAGGAGTCGCCAGGGCGCTGGTAGCGGGCATTCCCCATCGGGCTTTCGGTGAAAAGCATCTGCGAGTCCTCTCCCCTATCGATGAATGTTACCCATCCGCGCGGCGAGAGGTGGTACTCGTTATCGCCCAACACAGCGTTGACCAGACAGTTGGTGTCCCACATGCGCTGGCCGGTGTCGCAGGTGTAGTTGGTATAGACGGCCTTGATGGGGTTGACCTCGGTATTGGAGAGGTCGGCCAGCACGTCTTGCGGCAGGTAGTCCATGCCATCGCCGATGTTGCTGGGCGACATGATGAGGTCGACGCTTCTTGGCAGCTTCTCGTAAAAAACAGCCGACTGGCGTGATGCTGCCCGCATGTTGTAACCGCAAAGGCTGTCGCCCGCCTCGAAACGCCCCGACTGTATATAGACAGCCTTCACCTTCTTGCCAAAAAGGTCGGCACCGTTGAGCGACGAGTATTCGTCGGCCTGCGACTCGAAGAGCTGTGCCAGTGTGGTGGCAAAACCGATGGCGACGACCACGATAGACTTGTCCTCAGCCTGACTGAGCAGACGGCGGTAGAGTTTGTAGCCGTCGGGCAGCGTGCCCCAGTCGAGTGAGCGTTTGAAGAGTGGCTTGCCCTGCTCATCAGTAAGGTCGCAGATGCCGTTATAAGGAATGAAGCATCGGGGATTCTTCACACCGTTGCGCTCGATTCCGACGGGAATATCGGGATGGCCGTAGTAGGTATTGAAAATGTCTACAATGCCTGCGTTCTTCTCACCCTCACGGTCGACGACGATGCCTTTGAGGTCGACCTTACCCTCGTCGATGTAGTGGTTAAGCATCATCAGGGCGAAGAGGTCGTCGGTAGAGCTACCGAAGTCGGAGTCGAGTATCATCTTCACGGCATTGGGCTTCTCCGGAGTGATGGCTTTCGCCTCGGGATATTGCACATTTTTCTGAACTACAACACAGGCATTGAGACCTGTGAGCATGACTGCCGCCATCATCATGACGACAACCGGTTTCATGGATAGTCTGAATGGGTTTTTCATATTATTTTATTCTTATAGTTATTATTTCAAATTTCGGTAGAGACGTCACATTGTGGCGTCTGTACAGCATTTAACCACAAATTTCCATGAATTATAATTTATGATTCATTCGTGATAATTTATGTTTATACCTTCATTCTTCACCCTTCATTCTTCGTTTTCCTCTCCTTCGGGGAGGTCAGGAGGGGTTGTTTCCTCTCCTTTGGGGAGGTCGGGAGGGGTTTTACTTCCGAATATCGAGAAGTTCACGCTGCCGTAGGCACGGTGGCAAAGGAAATGGGGGTGGGCGGAGAAGTCATTGTCCTTCCCATGCTCAAAGACGAAGATACCGTCATCGGCAAGCAGGTTGTTCTCGAAGATGAGGTCGGGGATGGTCTTGAGCTGCGGCAGGGCGTAGGGCGGATCGGCAAAGATGAACTGGAATTGCTGGCTGCATCGCTTGACGTACTTAAAGACATCGCCACGAATCAGAACATTCCTGTCGGTTCCGATTTTCCTCATGCACTGGTCAATGAAACGGGCATGGTCGCGGTCGGCCTCCACGCTTACCACACGGGCACAGCCTCGCGAAATCAGCTCCAACGAGATACTGCCCGTGCCAGCAAAGAGATCGAGCGCATCGATACCCTCAAAATCGATGTATGCGCGAAGCACGTTGAAAATGTTCTCCTTTGCGAAGTCAGTCGTAGGCCGGGCCTTGAATGTCCGAGGAATATCGAAATGTCGACCCTTATAAATTCCCGTTACTATTCTCATTACGCTCTACTCGCTCTTTTCAGACACATTAACATATAACCTTTTTTTGACAGATTAACATAAGAACATTTTTCCTCTCCTTCGGGGAGGTTAGGAGGGGTTTAGGTTAGCCCGCCATCAGCGCCTGCATGTCGAGGGGCATTCCTCTCAATGGCTCCGGCAACCCGATCTCGTCAACGAGATTGCGCACGTAGACCTTCCTCACATATCGCCGAACGGTCTGCTCAAAGCGCCCGTCACCAGGTGGCTGTCCCACGACGCAGAAGACATCGTACTCGGCATCCATGCCCAACTGCGTCCACGCATTTAGCGAGAGATAGGCCGCATCGTCAGCACTACCCACCTCAAAGCTGTTACAGAAACGGAAGCGATTATTCCTCACCGAGAAAACATGCATGCTCCCGTCGAGGAAACACACATTGAACTGGAGAGGGGCATGGTGCGAGAGATATTCCCACAACGGCTGCATCACCGGCAAGAACCTCGCCTCGGCGAAAGTCTCGGAGACAACCCGATGCACATCTTTGTCGATGGCAAACAAGGCCACCGTGTCGAGCATCGGCACCACGCTATACCCCACCACTCCTCCGCTAAGATTAGAGGGGGCTTTAGGAAAGACATGGCGATAGAGCATGTCGGCATCGGTGGCGACAAACTCATCGACAGGCACCAGCATCGTGGGTGAGCTGACCATCACCAAGGACCCACCCCCAGCCTTAAACCCACCCCCAACCCCTCCCCAAGGGAGGGAGGATTGATTACTCTTTCCTATAGGCGAAACTATATTAACTCCCCTCCCTTGGGGAGGGGAAGGGGGTGGGTTATTCCCTAACGCCTCACGCAGATGGGCCGCCAACGAGATACTTCCGTTCATCTCGTATGGCGCATATACCATTTTGTCCTGTCCGGCTGCCGACCACGCAAAGTCAATCGACGCCTGTCCCAAACGTATTATTAGTTCATAGTGCATAGTGCATTTCACTTTTCACATAGCTTTGACAATACTGAGAACACAGAGTGCCGCCAATACCAGCAAACACCCCGTCAGCAACCAAAAATGCCATCTATTTGTTTTCTCTTCCTTCATTCCGTCCGCAAAAATAACAAAAAACAATGAAAAAAGAACATACAACCCCACACATTTTTTCGAAAAAAAAAAAACAAAAAATTTGGCACACGTCAAAAAGTTTTGTAAATTTGCACCTGTTCCACCCTGAATCCACTATACTCCTCTCCTAAAGGGGGATGAGGAATACGGCTGAAGAGTGGGATGACATACATGATTAAGGCGTTTGCTAAGCGCTTTGACTTTAACGATGTAAGAACTTCGCAACCTCGAACGGTAGTTAAATTCAAAGCAACTGCAAATGCCCCGTGGGATGGTTATATATTATGATTATATAATATAATGTATAAACTATTCAGCGTGGGGCGTTGGCGTTGCTCGTTTCAAACTACCGGGCAATGCGAAGGCCTTTACATCGTGGAGCGAGCGACAAGCATCGGCTCCACGTCCTTTTTTGTGCCTGTCCTAAACAACTAAATCTATTAATGACTGCCGAAGGAGCCAGGGAGAAAAATGTATTATTATTATGACATTTACAGGTATTGAAATGGCCGCCATTGCAAAACTGGCAATTACGATGGCTAATGCAGACGGCAAAGTTGAAAAAAAAGAATTAGCGTATATCGCTTTAGAGTTAGCTCGATTTGGGGTAAAAGATTCAGATCCTATTCTAAAGGGAGCTATGGAAATGGATTCAACAACAGCATTATCTATTGTTGAGAAAATGACAAATGAAGAAAAAAGATATGTTACAGCATATCTTGGCACATTAATGGCTGTTGATGGAAAAATAGATGGTAAAGAATTAGCTCTTTGGAAGCTTACATCGTCAATATGCAATTTACCTGAAATGAATATCTCAGAGGCAATTGAAATAATTAAAAATATGTAATGTAAAAAACAATTATGTGGATTTGGGTTATTGTTATTGCAGTTATCATTGGTGCCATATGGGGATACTTCGCTTCCGACGGTGAAGGAGGTGGAGCTGCAGAAGGTGCCATGGCAGGTGGATGCATGGCAGCTAATTGCTTATTTCGGATAGCAATAGCTGCAATAGGAATTATTGCAGTGTTGTGGCTTTTTGGAGTTTTATTCGGTTAAGTCGTGCAAACCAGATTGTCACATATCGACAAACATTAAACGTAATAAATTAAATCAGAAGAAAATGAGAAAAGTATTTTTTTTAGTATTTGCATTGTTCGCAACGATGTCTGCAAATGCACAATTCGTGACTTATCAGCCAGTGGATGTCCCAAGGCAGACGTACACTCCAAGTCCTGGGTATGGAACACCCTTTGTTATCTATGAACCTGTTCCTGTTCCAGGACAACGACAGGCCCCAAAACCTAAAATGAGGCAGCAAACGCTTACAGGTTATTACAAATATTCGAATGAATGGCGGAGTGCTCCCATTAGAGTTGGATTTACATCAGATGATAAGGTCATATTGTTAAGTGTGAAATCCTCATCTGGTTGGCATAATTGTGGAAACACGGCATCAATGGTTGGAGCATTTGACTCTGAGGAAGTTAGGGATAATTTTACATACAAATGTTATTCCTATACTTTAGGTACAGTGTATTTTTAGGAATATAAATAGAGAGGGTGCAAATTTCTCCCCTTGGTAAGGGAATGTTAGGATGGGGGGATTATATGCAGAATTTTTTATCCGTATATAACTTCCCCATTTAACTCCAGCTTTGCAAGGAGAAGAATACTAAGTAAGGCATCTTGAACGCCCTCTATTCTTTTAGTTATGAAGAAGTTATCCATGGCAAGAATAAACTACGGAGATCATTACGTAGAAAAAAACATATGCGATTTTATACGAAGTTTGAATGGTGGAACTATTACAATGACTTCAGACCATTTGAGCATCAATAAAAATGGTGTGTTATTAGAAACATCTGTTTCCATTTGCGAGGAAGATGTTTTTACAATAACATGGGTGGGAAAATTTTTAGATGGTACACAATTTAGAGTAGTAAAACCTAAAAAACAATATTCTTTTATGTTTTATCCAATTACTATAGCAAGTATGTTTCATGATGGATATGCAGTTCAATTTAATTTAAATTAATGGATTATGTTTTTTATCTGGGGAATAGAAAAAGAAGCAGAAATATATTGTTCCTCCGTGAAAATAACAATAAAGAAGAAACAAAGTGATGATTTGGAAGAACAATTAAACCAGATGGCTGACGAAATGTGTTCAAAAGGATGGGAAAGTTTACCTCGAAGTATGGTAGTGGCGTCTTTGGTTCGTAATGTAGAAGAGGAAGTTTCTTCGATGGGTTGGTCCCTAACTGATGAAGATGGGGTGTCTTGGTTTCTGGGTCTTTTATGTAAATCTTTTGTAAGATCAATGAGATTTAGGCAAGAATCTTTTGACAAATTATTTACAGAGTGTTTTATCGCATATTTTACAAAACACCAGAACGATGATGTAAAAATGCCAAATAAGTCAATAGTTGAGTCTTTACAAAATGGCGACAATAATCCAGATGAAGGGGAACTAAAATTTGAATCAACTGACCATATAAGATTTCAAAATGATATTGATGTTTCCGGTCATAATTATGGCTGTCATCGTCAAATTGAAATCAAGAAAAACATTAATGGAGGTATTGGATATACGGTGACAATTTATAATATGGATGGTAGTCACCCATTGTGGGGGAATAATGTCCAAATGGCTCCAAAACAAATGAAAATCATTAAAAACGAAAACAATGTTGTTTCACTTATCGGATTCGGCACAGATTTTATGGGAACTAATTTTTCTGATTATGGTATTGATATATATTTCTATGATAATAATATACAAAAGATTGTGCTTAGGATGATAGATCGAAATACAAGAATAGAATATCTTAAATAAGTATGGAGATATATACAAAAACTGTTGTTTCATTAAACAAATATAAAGGTGTTCAATGTAGTAGCCTTTCAGATTCAGAATACGTTTTTAAAGTAGAATGGTCTGGACAACTTTCTCCTTATAATGATGGAAGTTACGATATTACGTTGTACCATAATGAACAAAAGGAAGATTTGGAGTTAAATGATTGGACATTTGCTAGTGTTAATCATGGCTTATATCATGTACCTGGCAGACAATCTTGGGTGTCATTAGAATTGGAATGTGAAGATCCTAAATCAAATTTTTGTAAAGTCAAATATTATATCCGCAATACAGATAATTTTTTTACAGAAGGACCGGCTCTATTCTTTAATGTCGCAATGATAGTATGCTTATTTAAGGACTATAACGAAATGCGTGAGGTTCTCAGTTTGTTTGACAAAGACTTTATTCCTGTTAATTTAAGCATGGATATTTTTGATAAGGCAAAAAAAATAAAAATGTTTTCAGAAGTGATTAAACGCAATACTAAAACAGATATTCCCACCCATTTTATAGTTAATGCAAAACGTTATTATAACCTTTTAAAAACAAAATTTCAAGAAGACGTTACTAAGGAACAATTGATAGTTGCTTTATTTCCAGATTTATAAAACGGCATCTTCAAATTCTTGTCAACTTATAGAATATATAATAAAATATGACTAAGAAATCAACACCTATCCCTGGCCTCAGTTTTTCTTGGAAGCGGGCATTGGGAATAACAAAGGTAAGGCAGCAGATTGCAAGGTCGACGGGCTTTCCTACATCGAAGGCTGGTGTAGAACGAAAAATAGGGAACACCATCTTAAAAATGTTGTTTGGGAAGAAATAGAGGAAACTGAGATTTCTAAAGAAAATTCTATACAAAAAAGAGTGTATGCTGCCGCATTTCATACAACCAAGTGGCTATTTCGTACAAGATTTGTAGAAATGTTTGGTGGATTGTCTGAGAGCTCATATTTTTGTATCGTGAAGAGGGCTACGGCCTGCGGCCTAATGAAAAGTGCATAGTGAGTAGTGAAAAAGGGGAAATAGTGTTTAATCTAATTTGGGATATTAATAAAGAATAGTGGATTTATGAGAAAGTGTTATTTGTTGACCTTTGTGCTGAGCATTGTCTTGGCTAGTAGTGTGACGGCACAGAAAGCCGAACAGTTGAAAAACAGTTACAATTTTAAGAGGGCGCTTGAGATCCTGCAAAGCGACGGCGAGCAGACTGAGGCTATGGACTATCTGCAGAAAGAGCTGGCGGAACATCCGAAGAATGGCTATGCCTACTATATGATTGGCAGTCTGTATTATAATGCGGATATGCCCGGCGAAGCCATCGAGCCAACAAACAAAGCTATATCGTTGTTGCAAAAGGATAAGGAGTGGATAACTTATGCGTACAGACAAAGGGCAAACATCAACCTGAAACTGGACAAGGAGAAGGATGCACTGAACGATTGGAGTCTTTCTTTGAAGGCTGATCCTAAGGATGTGAACACCTACTACGACAGGGCGGAGTATTACTATATGAAGGATATGTACGCGGAGTCGGACGCGGATTTTGACAGGATATGCAAACTGGAGCCGGGGAAGACTTTAGGCTTCATGGGAAAAGGACGGAATGCCATGGAGAATCAGAGGTATCAAGAAGCTGTGGATTTGTTCTCGTATTGCATAAAGCTTGACCCCACGTTCTCTCAACCATACGCCTTCCGAGCTGAGACGTATTTTGGTATGAATCGCTTCAATGAATGTATTGATGACATCGTGAAGGCCCTTGGCATAGACACAAACAAAAAGGCTTTTGATATTACTGCTGTCCGCTAAAACTTTTTGAATAGTATAAAAGTTAAGGTCGGTATCCTCGCTTGGATTCCGACCTTTTTTGTTACCTTTGTTTTTGCCACA
>CAJOIW010000028.1 GCA_905234845.1 uncultured Prevotella sp.
AAAATCGCAGCTTTCACCATGTTGCAGTATTTCAATTTTCTCAATCATAAACCTATAGGGCAAGTTAAATACGCACTAATTTAATTCATCCAACGGGTTTGATTTGTTTTTCGTAATTAGAATTTGAAGTCCACTTCCACATCAATCATCGAGTAGTTGTGCTTTTCGAGCGAACGGTCGTTCACAAGGGCGTATTCCAAGTTGATTTGGAAATTCTTGTGGATGAGCCAGTCGGCGCCAACTTCGTAGAATGTTTTGGCTTTATCCCACTCTGCTGTGGGGCGGTAGAGATCGTAGCGTGCTTTGGCATGAACCTTCTGCTTGATGATGGGTGCAATGACGAGCGCATAGTAGCCATCGGCCTTATCACCGTTATTGGCAAGTGTGCAGTCGTTACCATCGCTGCTCTTCTGGTAGCGTGTCTTAAAGGCTTTACCTGTAGAATGAACATATTCGGTACGGAATGTCCAGTCATTGTTGTTGTAGTCGGCAGAGATCGCATAGCGGCGCTGAGAAAGGCTGCGCACACCATCCTTCTCTATATCGTTGCCTGCAGCGTCGATTTCTGTCCATGTGCCTTTGCGGGCATACGATCCAGTCCAGCCGAAAGCACCGATGCGCATACCTTTGACAGGCATTATCCACAGGCCGCCGATGAGGTCTTTTTGCTGGTCGACGTCTTTCATGTTGATGCCCTGACCGTTGAACACGCCCACCTGATAGTGGAGCAACGGACGACCTGCCGAGGTCTTGACGAAGTCACCTTGGAGTTGGACACCGATGTCGCGACCATTTGAGGCGTGACCGCCGGCACGGTCGGAGAAGCCTGCAAGGTTGTTTACCGGTTGGCTATACGACATAAATCCCTGTGTGATCGGGTGCATGGGATTCTCAAACGTGAACGGACGCTTGAACTGACCCACCTTGATGCAGGCGAAGTCATATTTCTGCCACTCGGCAAAGAGGTCGACCAGACGTGGTGACGAGCCTAAGTTGGAGGTGTTGCCGTTGATTTGTATCTGGACTTTCCAGTAAAAATCGTTCATGATGCGTCCGTCAAGAGCCAGACGTGCCAAGCGCAGATTAAACGAATTAGCCTTAGCTCCCTCTTGTGTGCTCATCTGGTATTGCGTCATGCCATAACCACTGAGCTTTACGTTGTTAATCCACGTGGGAGCCTTTTGCTCCTGGGCACTCACGCTTATTGAAAGAATAGCAGAAAGTGCCAGTAAAATGACTTTTTTCATATTATTTTGTATATTTTGGCTGCAAAGGTACGATTAAATGAGTAAAAATGCAAATTTTATTTACGATTTTTCACCTTCTTACCAATAGCACTACGTTTTCGACATGTGGCGTGTGGGGGAACATGTCGACAGGCTGCACGGCTTTCACTGCGTAGTTGTAGTCGAGTAAGGCGAGGTCACGCGCCTGTGTAGCGGGATTGCAACTCACGTAGACAATGCGCTTGGGTGATGTGCGGAGGATGGTCTGTACCACGTCGGGATGCATCCCTGCGCGGGGTGGGTCGGTAACGATGATGTCGGGACAGCCATGTAGGGAGGTGAACTCGTCGGTAAGTATATCCTTCATATCGCCTGCATAAAACTCTGTGTTTGTGATGCCGTTGATTTCGGAGTTTACCTTTGCGTCTTCAATGGCTTCGGGCACATATTCAATTCCGATGACTTTCCTTGCCTTCGCCGCGATGAAATTGGCGATAGTACCAGTGCCCGTATAGAGATCGTAGACAAGCTCGCTGCCTGTAAGTCCGGCAAACTGCCGTGCCACCTTATACAACATGTAGGCTTGCTCGGTATTTGTCTGATAGAAACTCTTGGGTCCGACTTTGAACCGCAGGCCTTCCATTGTCTCAAAAATATGGTCGTTGCCTTTGAATACATGTACAGGAAGGTCGCTGAAAGTGTCGTTGCACTTTTGGTTATTTACATAGAGTAATGCGGTGATATATGGGAATTTATCTGCGACGTATTGCAGTAAAGCCTTTGCCCGATCTTCATCTTCGGACTCCTCCATGCAGAACTGAATGATGACCATCCACTCTCCTGTGTTGGAATTGCGGATAATGATGTCGCGAAGCAGACCGTGTTGCTGCCGCAGGTCATAGAAAGTCATTCCCGACAGATAGGCATAGTCGCGGATGGCATTGCGGATTTCATTGTGCCGGTTGTCCATTAAGTGACATCGCTCTATGGGATAGACCTTGTCGAAGGCTCCTGTGATGTGGAAGCCGATGGCATTCATGTTGTCGAAGGTTTCGCCCGAAGCCACTTGCTCACGGGTCAGCCATTTCTTATTCGAGCAACTGAACTCCAGTTTGTTGCGGTATTCAAACTCGTTCGCCGAGCCGAGTATGGGCGAGACAGGTGGCAGCTCAACCTTTCCGATGCGGCGCAGCTGGTCTTCCACCTGTTGTTGCTTGGCCTTGAGCTGTTCAGAGTAGGGAACGTGTTGCCATTTGCAGCCACCGCAGATGCCAAAATGCTGACAGGTGGGCTCATGTCGCAAGGGGCTTTTTTGATGGAAACGTACTATCTCAGCCTCCATGAAACTGTGTTTCTTGCGCCTTACTTGCAAGTCTACGATGTCGCCCGGTGCCGCCCAAGGTACAAACACCACCATATCGTTGACACGTGCGAGTGCTTTCCCCTCAGCCGCGATATCTGTGATTTCAATATGTTCCAGCAGGGGAAGCGGTTTCTTTTTTCTTGACATGTTTTTTCAGAAGTTAAAGAAGTTTAGGAGTTAAAGGAGTTAAGGCGATAGTCCTGGACTCTTCACGCTTTATACTTCATTATATCGGCCATTTGTTGCTGCAGTTCGCGGGCTTTGTTGCCTGCCTCCTCGGCATAATGGTCGTCGTCGCAGGCATAGATGATAGAGCGTGACGCGTTGACGAGCAGGCCGCAGTCTTTCGTCATACCGTATTGACATACCTCCTCGAGTGAGCCGCCCTGTGCGCCGACACCAGGGACAAGCAGAAAATGGTCGGGCGCATACTTGCGTACATCCTTGAAGTTTTCGCCCTGTGTGGCGCCTACGACGAACATCATGTTATCCGTCGTTCCCCATTTCTGAGACTCATTGATGACACGCTCGAACAGTCGGTAGCCATACTTGTCTTCCTGCATCTGAAAGTCTAGGCTGCCTTTGTTGCTGGTCAAGGCGAGTACGATGACCCATTTGCCTTCATACTCTAGGAAGGGTGTGATGCTGTCTTCGCCCATATAGGGGGCAACGGTGAGCGCGTCAACATCATACTCCTCAAAGAACGTGCGGGCATACATCTTCGATGTGTTACCGATGTCGCCGCGTTTGGCATCGGCGATGATGAAATGGTGGGGATGGTGTTCCTTGATGTACTTTACGGTCTTTTCGAACGCCTTCATGCCATGTATGCCGTAGGCCTCGTAGAAGGCCAGATTGGGCTTGTAGGCCACACAATAGGGTGCTGTGGCGTCGATAATGGCCTTGTTGAACTCGAACACGGGGTCGAAGAGGTCGAAGACACACTGGGGCATCTTCTTTGGGTCGGAGTCAAGGCCCACGCAGAGAAAGCTACGCTTCTGCATTATTTGCTGTACCAATTCTTGTCTTGTCATAAGAGATACTTTTTTATTATTATGCAAAGGTAATGCAAATCAAGCGAAAAAGCAAATTTATTTGCGTTTTATTTTGTAAAAAAGTAGCGTAAAATGTTGTTATAATGATGGGTGGCGGGAAGGAATGTTAATATTTGTTGACGGGCGGGGTGAGAGATATATGTTTCGGATGTTGAAATGTTAAACGACGGCTCGGGGTTTAACATTTCGGAGATTGCCGTTTAGCGGCTCAAAGGCAGCCTTCTGGGGCATGGTGACGGGGCTCGGACGGTCGAAAAGCGGGGGTTGTCTTGCGAAAGACCTATGTTTCACTTCCCAAAGCTGGTCTTTTGGTGTGCGAAAGGCCAGCTTTCGTTACCCGAAAGACCGTCTTTCGGTGGTGAGAGGCATATGTTTCGCAACGCGAGAAAGCAAGTTCTCAGACTTAAACTTTTGTAAGTCGCAGAAAGACAGGGAGATATAAAAATCGCGACAGGATGTCCTGTCGCGATGTGGGTGGACTGTTATGCCACCATGATGTTTTCGTGCGATTGTCGATGTTAAATTGCTGGTAGAGTAAGCACCGATTTTTAACAATTAGAGTTCCGACTCTTTCATCCGCTCAGCATTCTCCGCTACGGTGAGAGCATCGATCATCGGCTGAATGTTACCGCCGAGGAAGCCTTGCAGGTCGTGTGTGGTGAAGCCGATGCGATGGTCGGTGACGCGGCCTTGCGGGAAGTTGTAAGTGCGGATTTTTGCCGAACGGTCGCCCGTGGAGACGAGTGTCTTGCGGCGCGAGGCAATGTCGTTGATGTATTTCTGGTGCTCCTTGTCGTAGATGAAGGTGTAGAGTCGCGAGAGGGCACGCTCCTTGTTCTTCGGCTGGTCGCGCGTCTCGGTACACTCAATGAGAATCTCTTCGGTCTCGCCCGTATTAGGGTTCTTCCACATATAGCGCAGACGCACCCCCGACTCCACCTTGTTCACGTTCTGGCCACCAGCACCCGAGGAGCGGAAGGTGTCCCATTTTATCTCGCCCTCGTTGATGTGAACCTCGAATTTATCGGCCTCGGGCAACACGGCCACCGTGGCAGCCGAGGTATGCATACGTCCCTGTGTCTCGGTTGCCGGCACGCGCTGCACGCGGTGCACACCACTCTCATATTTCAGCGTACCATAGACATCGACACCCGAGACGGCGAAGTCGATCTCTTTATAACCGCCTACGGCACCTTCGTTGAAATCAGTGACACTGAGCTGCCATCCTTTCGAATCGCAGTAGCTCTTATACATCTTGAACAGGTCGCCGGCGAAAAGACACGCCTCGTCGCCACCCGTACCCGCACGGATTTCCATCTGCACGTTCTTCTCATCCTCGGGGTCTTTGGGGATGAGCGCAATCTTTATCTCTTCCTCTAACTGCGGTTGCAGTGCTTCGTTTTCTGCGAGTTCCTCACGTGCCATTTCCTTCATGTCAGGGTCGTTCTCGTTGGCGAGAATGTCTTTCGCCTCTTTTATCGTGTTTAGACAGGCAATGTACCGCTTACGCGCGTCCATGATGTCAGAGAGATCCTTGTATTCTTTCGTCAACTTCACAAACCGCTGCTGATCGGCAATCACCTCAGGGTCGGTAATTAGCGTTGACACCTCCTCAAATCGAGCCTCCAGCCCGTCGAGCTTTTGTAATATGTTATTTGTTGTTTCAGCCATTATCATTATATTAATCTATACTCAACATTCATTCTCTTCAGAGCAAGGAATATTGTGTTCTGTACAATATTTAATGATACTTTTATCGTCTTTAAAAGGTAGTTTGTCGCAAAATCCTTGTAGTTCGTTCTTCACAGCTTGAATAAAATCCTTGTTAGCATTTACAACATTTACGACAAGTTTAATAAACTCTTCATAGGGTTTGTTAATTTTACATAATCTGTCAATGGTCTTAAAGTCAAGCGATTTCTGTTTTGCCGGAAACCATGTCTGGCTTTCATAAGGATTGGCTTTTAACTGAATAAAACCGATTCCAAAAGAATTACTTAAGCGTTCAATTTCATCTCTTAATGTCTCCTTAATATCAAAAACAACTAAATATCCATAATTAGCCCAACTCGAATTAGAGACAGCCTGGAAGAAGCATCTTTTTAAATCGTAGTCATTTGTTATCTCTTTTTTCAGTTCATATGAATACAGGCGAATTGACTCTTCCTTATTCATTGTACTGAAAAAAGAATTACAGACTTTATTGTCGAATTCAACTATTTTTGTTCCAACAATATCTGGATGTAACCACTTTTGATGTTCTTCTTTCTTAGAGCTTTCTTCGTGGTAAATTGTTTTAGCAGAGATACCTAAGCTTGAAAGGTATGCACAAAGAAGAGGGTGCAGATCTCTCTCATGGAAACCGTCTTTCTTTATTTTCTTTACATTATTAGTCAGTATGGATAGTCCTTCTACATTTTCGTCATTATTAATGTTTGCAGAGAATTTAGTAAGATAATAGCAGTAAAGTTTGTTGTTTATTTTGAATCGTTTAATTCGGTTGTCACCCTTTTTGACCATCATGCCCAATTGGGCATGAACAGTGGCATCTGGTGTCTTGGCTTCTTTGTTGAATTCAAATATCTTTTTATTAAGAATATTTTGAAATACATCTCTGGCTAATGCTCCGTTTGGGAAATCTTCCAAGCTAATTAATATAGCTTCTTTGATTGTCTTTGCTTTCATTCGATTTAAGTTGTTAGTAGGTGAATACTCCAAATTCTGATTTGATGGTAAGGCTTTTCTTTCCTTCCTCTATGTGGCCGATGACCTGCGCGTCAATGTTAAACGTGCGGCTGATGGCGATTATCTGTTCGGCGATTTCAGGACGGACATAGATCTCCATGCGGTGTCCCATGTTGAACACCTGATACATCTCGTGCCAGTCGGTACCGGAGCAGTCATGGATAATCTTGAAGAGCGGCGGCAGGGGGAAGAGGTTGTCCTTGATGACGTGGCAGTCATCACCTACGAAATGCAGAACCTTGGTCTGTGCGCCACCTGTACAGTGTACCATGCCGTGAATATCTGGCCGCAGCTGGTCAAGCATCTGTTTGATGACAGGTGCGTAGGTGCGGGTAGGGGAGAGCACGAGAGAGCCAACGTTGGTCACCTCGGAGGACGAAAGGGGGTCTGTCAAGTGATAGTTACCGCTATACACTAATTCTTCTGGTACTTGGTGGTCGTAGCTCTCTGGGTATTTCTCTGCGAGGTATTTCGCGAATACATCGTGGCGGGCCGAGGTAAGACCGTTTGAGCCCATACCGCCGTTGTATTGCTTCTCGTAGGTAGCTTGGCCTGTGGAGGACAGACCGACGATGACATCGCCTGGGCGGATATTGGCATTGTCGATCACGTCGCTTCGCTTCATACGGCAGGTTACGGTGCTGTCTACGATAATGGTACGCACGAGGTCGCCCACATCGGCCGTCTCGCCGCCTGTCGGCCAGATGCCTACGCCCATGTCGCGTAATTCGGCCAGCAGCTCGTCGGTGCCGTTGATGATGGCGGAGATGACTTCACCTGGGATGAGGTTTTTGTTTCGTCCGATGGTAGATGAAACGAGAATGTTGTCGGTAGCTCCTACGCAGAGCAGATCGTCGGTGTTCATCACGATGGCATCCTGGGCAATGCCCTTCCACACGGAGAGGTCGCCTGTCTCGCGCCAGTACAAATAAGCTAGTGACGACTTTGTGCCGGCTCCGTCGGCGTGCATGATGTTACAATACTCAGGGTCGCCGCCGAGGATGTCGGGGATAATTTTGCAGAATGCCTGCGGATAGAGTCCCTTGTCAATGTTTTTTATGGCGGCATGCACGTCTTCCTTTGCAGCTGACACACCGCGCTTCATATATCTGTCGTTCATTTTTTAACCTGTTTTTTACTGTTGAGCGTTCAACTTTTTAATCTTTCAACTTTTTTCAGCCTTTTTCATGCCACATGTCCCATGAGGCAAAGGCTTGCAGGAGAAGCATCTCGAGCCCGTTTTTGACGATGGCTCCGTATTCTTGCCCGCGCTTCATGAAAGTGGTTTGGTCGGGATTGTAGATGAGGTCGTAGAGTAGGGTATGGTTGTCCATCGCCTCATATGGCAGGTCGGGCGATTCTTCCACATTGGGGTACATGCCGAGCGGGGTGCAGTTGACGATGACGTTGAACGTTTCTATCAGTTCGGGGGTGACATCGTCATATCCGATAATGCCTTCACGTGGTGTGCGGCTCACGAGAAGAGTCTCTATGCCGAGCTTCTTCAGGCTGTAGTTGATAGCTTTCGATGCACCGCCAGTGCCAAGAATGAGCGCACCGTGATGGTGGTTCTCAAGCATGGGGGTAATGCTCTTTGTGAATCCCACCGTGTCGCTGTTGTAACCTTTTAGCACAAGTTTCCTTCCTTTTCTGCTGATGCGTATCACGTTCACGGCTCCGATTGCTTTGGCCTCAGGCGAAAGCTCGTCAAGGTAGTCGATGACTTGCTCTTTATAGGGTATCGTCACGTTGAGACCTTTCAGCTCGGGGTTCGATGCAAGTACTTCTGGAAGCTCCCTAATGTCAGAGATTTCAAAATTCTGGTAACATGCGTCAATCCCTTCGTTGGAAAATTTCTCATTGAAGAAGCCAACGGAGAACGAGTGCCCTAGAGGATAGCCAATTAATCCGTATTTATCCATATTCTTATGACCTTTATTTCGTTGCAAAATACATAGTGCAGATGCCTGCTGTAAGTCGTCGGAAATCGGTTTTTCTGAATCCTATCCGTTGTAGGATGTTCATCATCTCTTCTCCTTGTGGGAATGCCTCGATGGTTTTGGTGAGATAGGTGTAGGCCTGTTTGTCTCTCGATACCATGCGCCCGTAGACGGGGAGGATAGTATGAGCATATATCCAGAACAATTGGCGCATGGGAAAGCTCACGGGGCGGGTAAGCTCAACTACGCAGAGGTGTCCGTCGGTCTTCAGTACGCGATACATCTCACGCAAGCCTTGCTCAAGGTGTTCAAAGTTGCGAATGCCGAACGCTGTCGTGACAGCATCAAACTGCTCGTCATTGAATGAGAGAGCCATGCAGTCTTCGCGCTGAAAGGTGATTTTTCCATCCAGTCCAAGTGCGGCAGTCTTCTCTCTTCCATGTGCCATCATCTCTTCGGAGAGGTCGATGGCTGTGATATGTTCTGCGTTTATCTGTTGAGCGCAGCCGATGGCCATATCGCCTGTGCCTGTCGCCACATCGATAATCTGTTTGGGCTGATGCTTGGCCAACAATGTGATGGCACGCTTACGCCACCGTTGGTCTATGTTCCATGATAACCGTCGGTTCAGCTTGTCGTAGGCAGGGGCAATGTGGTCGAACATCTGTTCCACCTGCTCCGTTTTTCCGCTCTCGTTGGTGTAAGGCTTTATGCCTTCCTGTTCGTAGTCCATTCTCGGCACAAAGTTACGAATAAGTGAGCGAAAAAACAAATTTTATTTGAGTTTTTCCGAACCGATGAAGCAGCGAGGGTCGTTAAGCTTGCTTGAACAACAGAGTCGCGATAAAAGTCGGCGAAGCCTAAGTTGCGAAGAATCTTCAGACTTGTCTGCCCAAAGCTAATTGTTGAACTGGCGAAGGGCGCTGAGCAATGCAGCGTTTTCGCTCTTGGTGCCAATCGTAATGCGCAGACATTCTTCGCAAAGTCTTACGTTTCTGCGGTTTCTAACGATGATGCCACGACTGACAAGGTAATCGTAGATGGCTTGTGCATCGGTGACCCTGGTGAGGAAGAAGTTGGCATCGGTGGGGAAAACCTGTTGGCAAAAGGGCAGTTCACGGAAGGCTGCAATGAGTCGGCTGCGCTCGAGAAGTACGAGCCGCACCCACTCGTCGACATCGAATCGGCGGTTGAGAATGTCTATGGCCTCTTTCTGGGCGGGAAGGTTGATGTTATAGGGGTATTTTACTTTGTTGAAGATGGCGATGATGTCCGTCGATGCGAAAGCCATTCCGACACGCAGGGCAGCGCTGGCCCATGCTTTGCTAAGCGTTTGGAGCACGATGATTTGGGGATACTGGTCGATAGCGTGGCGGAAGGATGGGTATGTGGAGAAGTCAGCGTAGGCCTCGTCGATGACCACGATGCCGGAGAACTCGCGCAGGAGTTGCCCTATCTGCTCGGTGTCGAGGTTATTGCCTGTGGGATTGTTGGGACTGCAAAGCCAGATGACCTTGGTGTGTGCGTCGCAGGCTTGGAGCATCTTTTCGGCAGACAGCTGATATTGGTGGTCGAGGTCGACGCTGCGGTATTCTACATTGTTGATGTCTGCGCAGACACGGTACATCCCGTAAGTGGGTGCGATGGCGACGACGTTGTCTTTCTCTGGTTCACAGAAGCAGCGGTAGACGAGGTCGATGGCTTCGTCGCTGCCGTTGCCGAGGAAGATGTTTTCCGCGGGAAGGCCTTTCATTTGTGCGATGAGCTGTTTGAGCTCGGTCTGCAGCGGGTCGGGATAACGGTTGTAGGGTGGGTTGTAGGGACTCTCGTTGGCATCGAGAAAGGCCACGGCATTGGTGCCCTTAAACTCGTTCCGTGCGCAGCTGTAGGGTGAGAGATTCCAGATATTAGGGCGGGTAAGTTCTTGAAGAGACTTCATTTTTTTAGTTTTAAGGGCTTTCATTTTTCATTCTTTAAAGCGCTTCTGACTGTGCGGCAATGCGCAGTGTCATGGCGTTTTTGTGTGCATGGAGCTGCTCGTTCTCTGCCATTATCTCGACGGCTTTCCCGATGGACCGTATACCTTCGGGTGTGATGTGTTGGAAGGTAATGTTCTTCATGAAACTGTCGAGGCTGACACCGCTGTATGCACGGGCATTTCCGTTTGTGGGCAGGGTGTGGTTGGTGCCGCTGGCGTAATCGCCTGCACTTTCGCAAGCGTAATTGCCGAGGAACACGCTGCCAGCATTGACAACTTCCTCGGCCAGTTCTCTGGCTTTCTCCGAAGCGATGATGAGGTGCTCGGGTGCGTAGATGTTGCTTAGGCGGATGGCTTCGTGAAGGTCGGTGGTGAGTACGGCCTTGCTGTTTTGCAGGGCTTGTATGGCAATCTCTTGCCGTGGCAGGGCTTTTATTTGTTCGTCCACTTCGGCGAGAACCGAGTTCAAGATGCTTTCTGAGTCGGTGATGAGCACAACCTGCGAGTCTTTGCCGTGCTCGGCTTGTGAGAGCAGGTCGGCGGCGACGAACGAGGGTACACACGTGTTGTCTGCCACCACGCAAAGCTCGGAGGGGCCAGCCGGCATGTCGATGGCCACACCGTCGATGCTTACCTGTCGCTTGGCTGCGGTAACGTATTGATTACCAGGACCGAATATCTTATATGTTTTAGGAATGGTCTCCGTTCCGTAAGCCATTGCGGCGATGGCTTGTACGCCTCCGGCCTTATAGATTTTTCGTACGCCGGCCAACTTGGCAGCGGCAAGGATGGCGGGGTGCAGACGACCGTCTTTTTCGGGTGGTGAGCAAAGCACAATCTCCTTGCAGCCTGCTATGACGGCGGGTGTGGCTAGCATGAGCACAGTGGAGAAGAGAGGAGCGGTTCCTCCCGGAATATAAAGACCGACACGCTCAATGGGAATGGCTTTTCGCCAGCATTCCACCCCAGCGCAAGGCTGTAGAGTGTGGGAGGCTTGTTGTTGTGATGTGTGGAATGTCCGGATGTTATGGTGTGCGAGTTTTAGGGCGTTGAGCAGGTCTTCGGGCAGCTGGCAGACAGATTGGTCGATTTCTGCTTCCGTCACAGCCAATGAGCTGAGTACTACGTGGTCGAACTTCTTCTCATACGCCATTACGGCCTCGTCGCCATGTAGCCGCACATCTTCGAGGATAGCCGCGACGGTGGCTTGCAATTGCCGCGCATCAAGCTTCGGACGACTGACAAACTGCTCAAAGTCGCTGACGTTGGGATGTCTGATAATCTCCATATTCATCACTCTTCATTTTTACAGTATCATTTTCTCGATAGGGGTGACGAGGATGCCTTGGGCACCCATTTCTTTGAGTCGGCCGATGATTTCCCAGAATCGTTTCTCCTCGAGTACGGTATGTACGGAGCACCAGTCGCTGTCGGCCAAGGGGATGACCGTAGGGCTTTTCAGCCCTGGCAGCACGCCGACGATGTCGCTGAGCCGATCTTTCGGCACGTTCATGCGCACATATTTCTTATCCTCCGCCTGGCGGACAGCCTCAAAGCGGAAGAGCATCTCGTCAAGGATGGCCTGTTTCTCCTTGCCGAGTCCAGGCGTGGCAATAAGCACGGCCTCGCTCTCCATTACCGTGTGCACTTCACGCAGATTATTGCTGATGAGCGTGGAACCAGAACTAACAATGTCGAAGATGGCATCGGCCAGTCCGATGCCCGGACTAATCTCCACGCTTCCCGTTATCTCGTGGATGTCGGCCTTGATGCCTTGCTCCTGCATGAAACGTGCGAGGATGTTAGGGTAGGAGGTGGCGATTTTCTTCCCCTCGAACCATTCGAGTCCTTGATAGTCGGCCTCCTTGGGCACGGCCAGCGACAGCCGGCATCGGCTGAAGCCGAGTCGCGCGGTCACCTTGGCCTTCTCACCCTTCTCGGCAAACTCGTTCTCACCCACTACACCCACGTCGGCAACGCCCGAGGCCACGCTTGCGGGGATATCGTCGTCGCGCAGGAAGAGCACCTCCACGGGGAAGTTGCTGCTCTGGACAAGCAGAATGCGTTTCGATGAACTGATTTTGATGTCGGCCTCGCCCAAGAGGTTCATCGTATCCTCATAGAGACGGCCTTTCGATTGTATGGCAATTCTTAACATGCCTGCAAAGGTACAAAAAAGTTCATAGTTCATAGTTCATAGTTCATAATTATTTTGTATTTTTGCAGAAAATTCGATGAAACGGGCATATTTATTCGTAATTTTTGCAGTTTTTCTGCTCTCGTCGTGCGAGAAGCGTCGCCTACCATCCACGCCCCCCTGGGGAGAGGAGATAGGAGAAGATTCCTCGTCCCTCACCGCTCATCCCGCATCCATTTCCGCGTTGCAGGCTGCAGGCGAGCTCATCGTGCTGACTGTCAGCGGCCCCGACACCTATTACGAGCAACGCGGGCGGGGCATGGGCACACAGTATCTCTTGGCAGAGGACTTCGCGCGTACCATCGGAGTCGGCATAAGAGTAGAGCTATGCCGTGACACGACGGAGATGCTCACACGCCTTGTTCGTGGCGATGGCGACCTTGTGGCCTGCTTGATAACTTCCTCCTCTCCTTCGGGGAGATCGGGAGGGGCTTTTTTGCCCGCAGGCTATCATTCCGGTGACACCGGAGCTTCGTGGCAGGTGCGATCCGAAGCCAAGGAACTAGCCGAGGCGCTCGACAGCTGGTATCGGCCCGAGAAGGTTGCCGCTGTCCGTCAGCGAGAGGATCGCTATCTTACACAGCGACTCATTCCTCGCTCGTCAACCGTCAACCGTCAACCCCTCTCCCCGGGGCACATCTCGCACTATGACGGGCTCTTCCGCCGCTACGCCGCAGTCTGCCATGCCGACTGGCGGCTACTTGCCGCCATCGCCTGTCAGGAGTCGGGCTTCGACGCGCAGGCTACCTCGTGGGCGGGAGCTTGCGGACTCATGCAGCTCATGCCTGCCACTGCCGCCCGCCTCGGCATATCACGTTCACAGATCTACGACCCGGAGACCAACATCGCCGGCGCAGCCCGCCTGCTGGCACAGCTCCGTCAGTCGTACGCTGACATCCCCTCCGCTGATGAGCGCGTTTCCTTCGTACTCGCCTCATATAATGCTGGCAGCGGTCACGTGCGTGACGCCATGGCGCTCGCTCGCAAGTACGGCCATCCATCCACGCGCTGGGCCGACGTGGCACCCTACGTTCTGAAGCTGAGCGATTCGCAATACTACCTTGACCCCGTAGTCAAGAACGGCTACATGCGGGGCACTGAGACCTGCCACTACGTCAGCGCCGTGCGTAGCCGGTGGGCCCGATACGGTGGCAGCGGCGCTGCGCCCTTCCAGCCCTCGTCAGCCGCCAGCAACACCCCTCACCGCTCAACCAAGAACCACCGGTTCAGGCCGTAAAAAATCCAAGAAAGGTTGAAATGTTGAACAACGAGGTCTTTCAACTTGTCAACCTTTCAACTTTTACCGCCGCCCCCAAAATTGTTATAAGTCGAAATCATAGCTTACGCATTGCTGAGGCTTGTTCTTAATTTCTTCTTAATGTGAGTTCGACTTAAGAAGAAATAACTCCTGCGTTTTTCATATCAAGAAAAACATCCTGACAACCATAGTCGTCAGGATGTTTTTGTGTTTTTCTATAACCTTCCCTAAGGAAGGAGAGTGGGGGCGACCGGTTTACTTCAGGCCGAGGCCTTTCTTTACGTCGCTGGCAGCCTTGTCTACCGCGTCGCCGGCAGCTTTGTTGGCGGCTTCCTTAGCGGCCTCTGGAGCAGCTTTCACGGCTTCCTTGGCGGCATCGACCTGTCCTTTGACGGCATCGACGGCGGCGTCTGCCTGACCTTTGACAGCGTCAACGGTTTCCTTGGCGGCATTCTCCACGCCTACGGCTGCTTTGATGGTCTCGAGAACCTCGTCGGTGTCGGCATCGGTAAATGCGGCAACGGCGGAGGTCACGGCGGCGTTGCTGCCTGCGAAGGCCTTAATCTTGTCGGCATTGGCCTTGAGGAACTCCTGAATCTTGGCCAAATAGGTCTTTGCAATCTCTGGGTCTTTAGCCAGAAGGGCCTGAATCTGTGCCTTGGCCTTGTCGAGGGCGTTCTGGAATGCTGTGGCGTCTTTGGCCTCGATTTGCTCGCTCAGTGCGCTGATAGCTACGGCGGGGTCTGCCTCTGCCTCTGCCACTACGGCTGCGGTGTCTTGAATGGAGTCCTGACCGTTGGCGTTGGCATCGGTCTTACCTTCTTTGCAGCTTGCAAATGTCAATGCAACGGCTGCCATTGCGAAAACAAATAACTTTTTCATTTCTTTCTCTTTTTTATTAGTAAAACATGTTTTTAAAAACTGCGCAAATATACAAAGAAATGTTTGAAAGTTGGAATGCCGGTATGTTGAAAAAAGATATTTCTTTACATCATTTAACGATTGCGGCTTCTTTTTTGAAATATTTTATACCATTTCTTGTCAGTATGGAAAATAAATTCTATTTTTGCAAAACCATAAACCATAAATCTCTATGACACAACAGCCATTACCCCCTAAACCTAAAAAGAGCGGTGCTCTTCGAGGTTGTCTTGGAATAGGCGGCAGCATTCTCGCAGTTATTGGACTAGCCGTCGTAGTTTTCGGTGTGATTCTTACCTATGCCTGTGTTGACGGCGTGGAGTCGCGACGGGCTGAGAGTGACGCTCGCTGGGCTGAGTATGTGGCCGACTCGGCCCGTATCAATGCGCAGTATCGTACGTTCGAGCAACGGCAAAACGAGGCTTACGAGCGTGGTGATACGATTACTGCCGAGGCGCTTAACGATAGCCTTGAGGCCTATAGTGAACCACGGCCTTTCCTCGGTGGTGAGAACATCGGGGCTGCCTTTGGCGTGGGTTTCATCGTGATTGGCCTCGTTCCACTGCTGATTGGCATCATCATGCTGGTGGTGTTCTTTGTGAATAGGTAAATAATGAAGGAGTTCAAGGAGTACGGACGATTGTTTTTCCTTTTGCATGCCAATGGGAAAAAGTGTCGTCTGTACTCCTTGAACTCCTGTACTCCTTAGAAATTAACTCCTTAACTTCTCGTGCATGTTTTGTGCGGCTTTACGGCCGTCGCCCATGGCGAGGATGACGGTGGCACCGCCACGGACGATGTCGCCTCCTGCAAATATCTCCGGACGCGACGACTGCATCTGCTCGTTCACGACAATGGTGTTCCTCCTTCCCAATTCGAGTCCTTTTATGGATTGTGGCACAAGCGGATTGGGTGATACGCCGATGGCCACAATGACTTGGTCGACATCGAGCGTGACCGTCTTTCCTTCTACGGGTACTGGAGACCGACGACCGCTGGCATCGGGCTCGCCAAGTTCCATCACTTGTAGCACGGCGGCACAGACGGCACCGTTTTCATCGGATTTATATTCAATGGGGTTGTGCAGGGTTAGGAAGTTGATGCCCTCTTCTTTCGCATGTTTCACCTCTTCCAGTCGGGCTGGCATTTCGGTCTCAGAACGACGATAGACAAGTGTCACGTCAGCGCCCAGACGCTTGGCGGTGCGGCATGAGTCCATCGCCGTGTTTCCGCCACCGACAACGAGCACGTGCTTGCCGAGGTTCATAGGCGTGTCGGTGGTAGGCTCTGCGGCATTCATAAGATTAACACGTGTTAGATATTCGTTCGATGACATTACGTTGATGGCGTTTTCGCCAGGGATGTTCATAAAATTGGGCAGTCCGGCCCCGCTGCCTATGAAAATTCCCTTGAAGTCTTGTCGCTCCAGCTCGTCAATGGTGATGGTTTTCCCGATAATAACATCGGTCTCGAAGTGAACGCCCATCTTTCGCAGGTTCTCTATTTCCACATCGACAATCGCATTCGGCAGTCGGAACTCGGGGATGCCGTATTTCAGCACACCGCCAATCTCGTGCAGAGCCTCGAAGACATGTACGTCGTAGCCTAGCTTCACCATGTCGCCCGCAAATGACAGTCCGGCGGGTCCTGAGCCGACAACAGCCACCTTGATGCCGTTGGCGGGAGCCTTTTCGGGCAGTGCCATCTGTCCGCTCTCACGCTCATAGTCGGCGGCAAAGCGCTCCAGATAGCCGATGGCCACGGCGGGCTCGTTCATCTTCAGGTGGATGCAACGGCTCTCGCACTGTTTCTCCTGAGGACAGACACGGCCACACACGGCAGGTAGCGCGGAGGTCTGTTTTAACACTTTGGCTGCGGCAAGGAACTCGCCACGCTCAATGTTCTTGATGAACGAGGGAATACTGATGCCGACAGGACAGCCTTCCACGCAGGTGGGCTTGGCACAGTCGAGACATCGACTCGCCTCGCGCACGGCCATCTCCGCTGTCAGTCCGATGTTTACTTCTTCTTTGCGTTGTGTCGCACGATAGACCGGGTCGAGCTCAGGCATCTGCACACGCTCGATTTGTGTTCGCTCTTTCGGCTTCATGCTCTTGCGAAGGGCAACGCGCCATTCCGCATCACGGTTGGTGAGTTCTTCAATGGGAGCAACGGTTTTCTGGGAATCATTGGCACTTATAATATCTTCTTTTTCTGATATTCTCTCTTCTTTGCTCAGATGGTCTTCAAAATGTTCCATTTCCTCCAACTCTGCCTTTTTGAAGGTTCCCATGCGCTTGAGCATCTCGTCCCAGTCGACCAAAGCGCCGTTGAACTCAGGGCCGTCGATGCAGACAAACTTCGTTTTTCCGCCGATGGTCAGACGGCATGCGCCACACATGCCAGTGCCGTCGACCATGATGGTGTTGAGTGATACATCTGTTGGAATGTCGTATTTTTGTGTAAGTAGACAACAGAATTTCATCATGATGGCGGGACCGATCGCAAACACACGGTCAATGTGCTCCTGTTGGATAAATTTCTCTATGCCGACCGTTACAACGCCTTTCTCGCCGTATGAGCCGTCATCGGTCATAATGATGACTTCATCGCTGCTTTCACGAACTTTCTCTTCTAAGATGATTAAATCCTTCGATCGCCCTGCCAACACCGACAGTACGCGGTTTCCGGCGGCTTTCAGCGCTTGTATGATGGGTAGCATTGGTGCTATACCCACGCCACCGCCGGCACAGACGACGGTTCCAAACTTCTCAATATGAGTAGGATTACCCAGAGGACCTACCACGTCGGTAATCATATCACCCACATTCAAGTCGCAGAGTTTCGTGGTACTCAGACCCACTTTCTGAACGACCAGTGTAATTGTTCCGCGTTCTGTATCGGCCTCGGCAATGGTCAGTGGTATACGCTCTCCTTTTTGGTCTACGCGCACAATGACGAAGTTTCCCGCCTTGCGGCTTTTGGCTATCAGCGGAGCCTCCACCTCAAACATGAATACTTTCTCTGAAAACTGCTTTTTTTGAATAATTCTATTCATCTTATTTTTTGTTTAATGTTTAGCGTTTAGTGTTTGGTGCCTTACCTGTAAAGTGCTCTACATTCCACAGAAAAAGAGTACCAAGATTTGCGCAGTGAAAATCCTAAGGAACATGGCGAGAGGATAGACCGTGGAATAGCCTACGGCTGGTGCCTCGCGAGAGCAGATGCTGTTGGCATAGGCCAGTGCGGGGGGATCAGTATAGGTGCCGGCAAGCATACCCATGATGGTGAAATAGTTGAACCGGTAGCGCAGACGTGCGACGACACCAATGATGAGAATGGGGATGACGGTAATGAGGAAGCCGGTATAGACATATTTAATACCGTCACCTGCTACAACAGTCTGCCAGAAACTGCCACCCGCCTTAATGCCCACACTGGCGAGGAAGAGTGCGAGTCCCACTTCGCGCAGCATCATGTTGGCTGATGTAGTAGTATAAGTGACAAGGCGCATGAAATGGCCAAAACGCCCGATAAGAATGGCGATGATAAGTGGACCACCCGCAAGTCCGAGTTTCAGGGGTACAGGCATTTCAGGCAGGGCAAAAGGAATGCTTCCGAAGATGATGCCTACCAGCAATCCGATAAAGATGGTGGCGATATTTGGGGTGTTCAGACGACGTACGGAGTTGCCCATCAGCTCAGCCACACGGTTCACATTTTCCTCGGGGCCAACGACAAGTATCTTGTCGCCAACATGAAAATGATGATTGCGCGAGGCAAAGAGATCTATGCCGTTACGGGAAATGCGCGTAACGTTCACACCATAGACACTGGAAAAATGCATTTTTCCTAATGTTTTGCCATTCATGGCCGAGCGCGTAACTACGATACGACGCGAAATCATGGGTCGGTTCTCAAATTCCACTTCCCATTGTCCTTCTATCTCTTTTCCGATAAAGGCCTGAACGGCTTCTTTGTCGGCTTCGGCGCAGACGATATGCACTTCGTCTCCCACACAGAATACACTATCCCGATTGGGGATGCTGAGCTCTCCGTTATGCATGATACGCGTACAGACGATGTCGCGCCCCAGAAATTCGGAGACTTGTATAAGTGGACGACCTGCAAGAGAGGCATTTTCCACCTTCAGCCGCATTTGATAGGGCTTTTCATGAGGATTCTCTGCCTCTTTTGCCTCAAGGTCTTTTTCTTCTTCGGAAAGACGCGTGCGGGTGAGATAGCGTACGGCAATAGTTGCCGCGATAATACCCACTACGCCCAACGGATAAGCACAGGCATATCCCGATGCAATCTGCGGCAGCTCACCATTGGTAAAGACCGAGGAGAGTGCCTCGTTGGCGGCACCCAAACCTGGTGTATTCGTTACAGCGCCGTAAAGCGTTCCTATCATCATGGGCAGATTGGCCGAGTTTGAGGTGTCGAAGAACACATGATAGCAGAGGAACGTCATGCCGATGTTGAGCACGATGGCTCCAGCAGACAACAGGTTGAGCGTAACACCGCCTTTACGGAAATTTTCGAAGAATCCCGGTCCTACTTGGAGACCAATACAAAAGACAAAAAGGATAAGTCCGAGGTCCTGGGCAAAGGAAAGAATTGTTGTGGGTGCCGTGAAACCAATGTGTCCGGCAACAATGCCGGCGAAGAGCACAAAGGTCACACCGAGTGAGATGCCGCAGACTTTTATCTTTCCCAGCAATACGCCCACCGAGATGACCACCGCATACAATAGAATAATGTGGGCAATTGATTCCGAATCCGTAAATAAACTAATAAGCCAATCCATAAATGAATAAAGATATGTGAAAAGCAGGGTAGTTTTAATAGCTTCGTGCGATGATGACGCGGTGTTTGGCTGGTTTGCCACTGACCATGTCGGTGCCCGGAGTCTGCTCGTAGGCGAAAGGCACGCAGCGAATGGTTGCCTGTGTATCTTCCTTGATTTTTGCTTCGGTCTCGGCGGTGCCGTCCCAGTGACAGAGGAAGAAACCTCCGTCTTTCACGCGCTCTTTGAACTCTTCATAATTATCGCACTCGTAGACGCGTTCGTCACGCCACTTGCGAGCTTTCTCGAAGATGTTGCGTTGGATGTCGTCGAGAAGATGGACCACATAATCCTCGATGCCTTCAATGCTGACAGTTTCTTTTTCTAACGTGTCACGGCGCATTACCTCGATGGTGCCGTTTTCCAAATCGCGTCCTCCGAGTACGAGCCGCACGGGAACGCCCTTCAGCTCATAGTCGGCAAATTTGAAGCCCGGCCGTTTGTTCTCCGCATCATCATATTTTACGGTAATGCCTTTTGCACGCATGTTTTCAATAATAGGCATCAGCCTGTCAGTGATGGCTTGTAATTGCTCGCCGCCTTTTGAGATGGGAACGATGACCACTTGAATGGGAGCCAGACGTGGTGGTAGCACAAGACCGTTATCGTCGCTGTGGGTCATGATGAGCGCGCCGATGAGACGGGTGCTGACACCCCATGATGTAGCCCAAACATATTCGGGCTGGTTCTCTTTGTTGAGGAAAGTCACGTCAAATGCCTTGGCAAAGTTCTGTCCGAGGAAGTGTGACGTGCCGCTCTGCAACGCCTTGCCATCCTGCATCATCGCCTCTATAGTATAAGTGTCAAGTGCGCCTGCAAATCGCTCAGTCTCACTTTTCACACCCTGTAGCACAGGCACGGCCATCCACTCTTCTGCAAACTGGGCGTAGACCTTCAGCATCTTGCGAGCCTCCTCTTCAGCCTCCTCTTTGGTGGCGTGGGCTGTGTGGCCCTCCTGCCAGAGGAATTCCGATGTGCGCAAGAATGGACGTGTGCGCATTTCCCAGCGCATCACGTTGCACCACTGGTTGCACATCAGCGGTAGATCGCGGTACGACTGAATCCAGTTCCTATAGGTATTCCAGATGATGGTTTCGCTCGTCGGACGAATAATGAGTTCCTCTTCCAGTTGTGCGGCAGGGTCAACCTCCACGCCGCTCTTGTCTTCTTTTGCCCGCAGACGATAGTGGGTCACCACGGCGCATTCTTTTGCGAAGCCCTCTACATGCTCTGCCTCGCGCGAGAGAAACGATTTCGGAATGAGCAGGGGGAAATAAGCGTTCTGTGCACCCGTTTCCTTGAACATTTTATCTAATTGTGCCTGCATCTTCTCCCAGATGGCGTAGCCGTAAGGCTTGATAACCATGCAACCGCGCACTGCGCTCTGTTCTGCCAGATCAGCTTTTACTACTAAATCGTTATACCATTGGCTGTAGTTCACAGCCCGCTTCGTCAAATCCTTTAACTCTTTTGCCATGATTTTTCGCTGATAATTTAATTTTGGTTGCAAAATTACGAAAAAAAGTTGGATAAAATTGTCCGTATATAAAAAAAATACTATCTTTGCATAGATTTTGTCAGTGAGTACGCTGTAGCACGTTTCAATTAAGTGGCGTGTAACTGAGTATTATATGTTGATTTTTAGACATTAACCATTTTAATTTTTTAAAAATGAAAAAGATTAAGTTTTTGACATTGGGTCTTTGCGCACTGACTATTGTCAGTTGTCAGACTATGAAGCAACAAGGTTCTTTGATTGGAGCCGGTGGTGGTGCTGTGATTGGTGGTATTCTTGGTAATATCATTGGTAAGGATAGCAAGGCAACGGCTATCGGTGCTGCTATTGGTGGTGCTGTTGGTGCTGGTGCAGGTGCTGTTATCGGCAATCATATGGACAAGGTGCGTGCCGAGGCTGCCGCAGCAGTTCAGAATGCCCGTGTGGAGGAGGTTACCGATGCCAACGGTTTGAAGATGGTGAAGGTGACGTTTGACTCTGGTATTCTTTTTGCCAAGAACAAGGCCGATCTGAACGCCCAGTCGAAGCAGGATTTACAGAAGTTCTCTCAAGTGCTGAAGAACAATACCGACTGCTATGTTGATGTCTATGGTCATACAGATATTACGGGTACTGACGCCATCAACAATCCGTTGAGCGAGCGTCGTGCAGCCAGTGTGGTGAATTATCTGAAGTCACTTGGTGTTAGCGCTTCACAATTCAAAAATGTTATAGGCAAAGGTAGCACAGACCCGATAGCCGATAATTCTACAAAAGAAGGTCAGCAACTCAATCGTCGCGTGGAGGTTTATCTCTATGCCAGCCCCGAGATGATAGAGAATGCTGAGTCTGGAAACCTCTAATGAAATTCATTCTCAAGTGGTTGCGGCGGGTGTTGATATTCTTTTTTGTCAGCACCATTTTAGCCGTCCTCTTCTATAGATTTGTCCCTGTATACGCAACTCCCCTCATGTTTATCCGCGCCATAGAGCAGGTAGGTGAGGGGAGAAGCATAGCATGGCACCACGAGTGGGTACCCATAGAAGAGATGTCGGCTCATATGCCTGTCGCTGTGATGGCAAGCGAGGACCAGCGTTTCCTGTTGCATCATGGTTTCGATTATGAGGCTATCCAACAGGCAGCCAAGCGGAATCGTGAGGAAGGCAAGCGTAAGATGGGCGGTAGCACCATCACCCAGCAGACGGCCAAAAATGTTTTTCTATGGCCGGGTCGCAGTTGGGTGCGAAAGGGATTCGAGGCCTATTTCACCGTGCTTATCGAGCTTTTCTGGAGTAAGCAGCGAATCATGGAGGTGTATCTCAATTCGATAGAAATGGGTGATGGCATTTATGGCGTGGCTGCTGTGGGCAAGCATCATTTTAAGAAGTCACCGTCAGAACTGTCGCGTGCCGACTGCGCGCTCATCGCGGCGACATTGCCAAATCCTCGCCGTTTCAGTTCTAAGACCCCCAGTGCCTACATGAAGAAACGTCAGCGGCAGATACAGATACAGATGCAATATGTTCCGAGTTTTCCGAAGGAGGGTCAAGACTATAACCCTGAGACTGTTGCCGGAGGAATCTACAAAAAGAAATGAATTTACTCAGCGATCTTAATGAGAGCCAGCGCCGGGCCGTCGAATATTGCGATGGCCCTCAGTTGGTTATTGCTGGTGCCGGTTCGGGCAAGACGCGCGTGCTCACCTATAAGATTGCCTATCTCATAGAGCAGGGCATGAAGCCTTGGAACATTCTTGCCTTAACCTTTACCAATAAGGCGGCTAATGAGATGAAGGCTCGTATAGGCCATCTTGTTGGCGATGAGAATGCCCGCCACATCTACATGGGCACCTTCCATTCCATTTTTGCCCGCATCCTTCGTGTTGAGGCTCAGCTGCTCGGCTATCAGTCTAATTATACCATCTACGACGAGGCTGATGCACGGTCGTTAGTGAAAAACATTATCCGCGAACTGGAGCTTGACGATAAGATTTATAAACCATCAACTGTTCAAGATCAGATTTCAAAGGCAAAGAATCAGCTCGTCAGCGCCGAGAGCTATGCGGCCAATGCCGACGCGCTTGCCCTCGACCGGCAAAGCCGTATGCCCAGGCTGCATGAGATTTATACCATCTATGCCAGTCGTTGTAAGAGTGCCAACGCTATGGACTTCGATGATCTGCTACTCCACACGTGGCAGCTCTTTCGAGACCATGAAGATGTGCGTCGTCGTTATGCCGACAAGTTCCGCTACGTGCTCGTCGACGAGTACCAAGACACCAACCATGCTCAGCAGGCCATCATCCTGCAGCTCACCCATGATCATCAGCGACTGACCGTCGTTGGCGATGATGCCCAGAGCATCTATGCTTTCCGAGGAGCCAATATTGATAATATCCTGAAATTCCAACAGGTTTATCCCGACACCCAGCTTTTTAAGTTAGAACAGAATTACCGGTCTACTCAACTCATCGTTCAGGCAGCGAATAGTCTTATTAAGAAAAACCAATACCAGATACCCAAGGACATCTATAGTCTGGGCAGTCAGGGCGAGAAACTGCAATTGCGGCATGCCTATTCCGACAAAGAGGAGGCCAGCATTGTCTGCAATGAGATTCGTCGCATCCGTAAAAAAGAAAAAGGACAGTATAGCGACTTTGCCATACTCTATCGCACCAATGCCCAGAGCCGGTCGTTCGAAGAGGAGTTCCGCCGTCAGGGCATACCCTATCGTATCTATGGCGGTATGAGCTTCTACCAGCGCAAGGAGATTAAAGATGTTATCGCCTACTTCCGCCTTATTGTCAATCCGCACGACGAGGAAGCCTTTCGCCGTATCGTCAATTATCCTACGCGTGGCATTGGCAACACCACTTTGCTGAGAATTAGTGAGGCTGCCGGCAAAAATGGTGTCAGCCTATGGACGGTTGTCTCCGACCCAGTGGCTTACGGCTTGAATGCTCAGCAAACTGGCCGCTTTCAGCCAGCTCATTCAGCGGTTCCAAACGCTTGATAGCCAGACTGCAGCCTCCTCCAACCTCCCCCCACTGGGAGAGACCATAGAACAGCTTCCCTCCAAGGGAGAATCGGAGAGGGGTGTGTGGGGTGAAGCCTCTCCCAGTGGGGGGAGGTTGGAGGGGGCTTTTGCTGTGGCCGAAATTGTGGTTAAGGACAGTGGCATTCTTGCCGATATCTATTCCAACAACGACCCCGAGAGCCTTTCCCGACAAGAGAATCTGCAAGAGCTGTTGTCGAGTATTCAGGAGTTTGTCGCCACCCGCACCGAGGAGGGTATGGCCGATCGGGCCACCTTGTCCGACTATTTGCAGGAGGTTGCCCTGCTCACCGATGCCGACAAGGCCGATGCCGACCCCGACCGTGTCAGTCTGATGACCATCCATGCCGCCAAGGGACTTGAGTATCCCACCGTCTTTGTTGTAGGACTCGAGGAGAACATCCTGCCTTCGCCCATGTCTGCCGCGTCGTTGCGTGAGCTTGAGGAGGAGCGTCGTCTGCTCTATGTTGCCATTACCCGTGCCGAACGCCATTGCATACTCACCTGTGCCAAAAATCGCTGGCGGTATGGAAAGATGGAGTTTGGATCACCCTCGCGTTTCATCCGCGACATCGATGCCCGACTCATAGAGACGAAAGGAGAAAGTGGATGTGCGCCTTCCCGTGGTCTTTCATCCCGTTGGCAGAACTCCCGTCCCGTCGCCTCGCAGTTCCGTGCTGACCCTATGCCCAAGATTACTTCACCGCGTCATCCGGAGACTCCCGTCGATCCTTTTAGCACCGCGTTCAAAGAAAGACTTGCCCTTGCCGGTGGTCGCTTCAAGCGCGTGGCACCTGTCACGTCCGGTCAGTCTTCTTCATGTTCCCCGACAGGGGACTATGCTCTAACCGAGGGAACCGTCATTGAGCATCAGCGCTTTGGCATAGGAACTGTCGTAAAGGTAGAGGGCACGGGCGAGAATACTAAAGCAACCATTGAGTTCCGCAATACCGGCACCAAACAGCTCCTCCTCAAATTCGCCAAATACAAAGTAGTGCATAGTCCATAGTTCATAGTCCATAGTCGGCCTGCAAGGCCAACAACCCATAGCCCAGGGCAACGCCCTGGGTGATTGTTGCACACAATTTCGCCCAGCAAGGGCAAAAGCATTTACTCTCTACGCTTTTGCCCTTACGTAGTTTCTCTATTGTCCGAACCCAGGGCGATGCCCTGAGCTGTGAGAACATTGGCCTTAGCAGGCCGTTTTTTGCAAGCCCCGTTTTTTCTGAGTCAGAGATAATCCCTTTGTCTATAGGACATCCGGGCTAACAAGTTTAAATTTTAGCGGACACCAATAAGAATAAACAAATAAATTGTACATTGTAAATCGTTTAACTCTTCAAATGTTAAAATTTAACATTCAAAGTGGCGTGAGAATGCTATCGTTGTAAAATTTTTCCCTCGTGGGCGGAAATAACGCAATTTTGAGCCACTTTCCCGATTTTTGCTAACTTGCTGGGAATAAATCAAATAGGTCTTATAGGACTTATAAGACTTATCTTCCGTATCGCGAAAGGTATACCTTTCGCTTCCGAGAGCTAAGCTTTCACCGCCCGAAAGACCATCTTTCGCACACCCAAACGCCGTCTTTCACCACCCGAAACATATACCTTTCAGAAGTGGTAAGTGAGAAGTGATAAGTGAGAGGTATGGTTAGAAAGTGAAACATATACATTTCACTTGCGTAGAATGAGAAAAAATCCCGACAGAAATTTCCGCTTTTTCTCCTCCCTGAAGTTAACGTTTTGAACATAAGACTTGAAACTTAATGAAGAAACATTTGCACGTTTGAAATAAAATTCATACCTTTGTAATCCCTCCGCAGGGCATTTATATCATTAAACCCAATCAGACAATCTTTAAAATTTTGAAGAAATGAAACGAACAGTTATATTGACACTACTTGCCTCCCTGGCAATCATCAGTTTGCAGGCACAGACAAAGAACTACATGAAGGTGGAAAAGACCGATGGCAGCTTTGTTCGCATGCCAATTGATGAAGTGAAGGAGATTACTTTTGAGAAATCTGAAGTCCCTCAGGTCAAAGTGTTTATTGCCAACGGTGTGGAGTTTCGAATGGTAAAGGTCAATGGCGGCACGTTCCAGATGGGTAGTACGTCAGGTTATAGTGATGAAACACCTGTTCACAATGTGACCTTGTCCGACTATTATATCGGCGAGACGGAGGTGACGCAGGAGTTGTGGCAGGCGGTGATGGGCAGTAATCCGAGTTCCTTCAGCGGGGCGCAGCGTCCTGTGGAGAAGGTGAGTTGGGACGACTGCCAGACATTCATCACGAAGCTCAACCAGCTGACGGGTCAGCGTTTCCGTCTGCCTACCGAGGCCGAGTGGGAGTTTGCGGCGAAGGGTGGCGCGCAGTCAAGAGGCTATACCTATAGTGGCAGCAACACGATTGGCGATGTGGCTTGGTATTATGACAATAGCTATGCTTTGGGCAGTAGTAATCCAAACTATGGCACTCATGACGTGGCCACAAAAGCTCCTAATGAGTTGGGAATTTATGACATGAGCGGCAACGTTTACGAGTGGTGTCAGGACTGGTACGGTTCCTATAGCAGCAGTGCCCAGACCAACCCCACCGGCCCCACGTCGGGTTCTGACCGCGTGCTTCGTGGCGGTGGCTGGAGCAGCAGCGCTGAGGGTTGCCGTGCTGAGTATCGGAACAAAAACACCCCGACGCGCAGGAACAGCTACATCGGGTTACGCCTCGCTCTAGAGTTTTCCTTCTAAGAAAAACGACATGAGAAAAAAGTATAAGGCTTTGCCACCAGTGGCAAAGCCTTATACTTTTGTATGTTATTTTGTCTCTTTTTAACGCGGTGGTAGGCTATGGGAGGCGAGTGCAACAAGGGAAGGCCACGTTAATAAAAAAAGGTGTTTTTCTTCTTGTTTAATTTTTTTCACTTTTCACTTTTCACTTTTCACTTATTTTTTGTAACTTTGCAGTCGCTTAAAAGCATCAAATTTATAACGTTATATTTTTTTATGTATTCTACACTACTAATTACCGTGTTACTGACGGCTGTTGTCTTGGTGTTGGGCGCGTATGTTGTCGCCAAGCTGATAGGTCCGCGGTCGTACAACAGGGTAAAGGGTGAGGCGTATGAGTGTGGCATTCCTTCGCGCGGAAGCTCATGGCTTCCTGTGTCGGTGGGCTTCTACTTGTTTGCCATCCTGTTCCTGATGTTCGACATTGAGACCGTCTTCCTCTATCCCTGGGCAGTGGTTGTCAAGCAGTTTGGTCCGATGGCGCTCGTCAGCATCGGCTTCTTCCTGCTGGTACTCGTGTTTGGCCTGGCTTACGCCTGGCGGAAAGGAGCATTGGAATGGGAGTAAGAACGAAGGCTTCGACTAAGTCGAAGAATGGCGGCCCCAGACCCCACATCAAGAGCATTCCTTATGACGAGTTTAAGGATAATGC
Organism: uncultured Prevotella sp.; assembly: GCA_905234845.1. GTDB lineage: Bacteria > Bacteroidota > Bacteroidia > Bacteroidales > Bacteroidaceae > Prevotella. Next base: position 27,524 of record CAJOIW010000028.1, read on the forward strand.
TGCATTAGAGAAAATTGTTGACGAACTGCACGAGGGTGGAGTGAACGTTGTGGTGGGGTCGCTCGACCAGGCCATCAACTGGGGTCGCTCGAACTCGTTGTGGTCGCTGACGTTTGCCACATCGTGCTGTGGCATCGAGTTCATGGCCGTCGGCTGTGCCCGTTACGATTTCTCGCGCTTCGGCTTTGAGGTGACGCGCAACTCTCCCCGTCAGGCCGACCTTATCATGTGTGCCGGAACAATTACCCACAAGATGGCTCCCGCCCTGAAACGCCTCTACGACGAGATGGCCGAGCCGAAGTATGTGATTGCCGTTGGCGGTTGTGCCATCAGCGGAGGCCCGTTTAAGTCGAGCTATCACGTGGTGAGAGGCATTGAGGAGATAGTGCCTGTCGATGTGTTCATCCCTGGCTGCCCGCCACGTCCGGAGGCTATTCTCTATGGCATGATGCAGCTGCAGCGCAAGGTGAAGATAGAGAAATTCTTTGGCGGTGCGAATCACAAGCAGACGAAGGAGGAGCGGCTCTTAGGTGTTTCAAACGAGGAGCTAATCTACAGGAGAAAAGAAACTCCCATCATCGTGACTGATGTGCCCGAAGATTTTAGCCTCACCCCCGACTCCAAGCCTCACCCCCTGTCCCCCTCTCCAAAGGGCGAGAGGGAAACCTACACGGGTGAGGGGAATAGTAACACTCTTAAAGAGAAGGAGGAAAACGCATGAAATTAGAACATCAATTATTCGGTTTCGAGGCGTTTGCCCCTGAAATGAAGAAACTCAAGGAAGAGCGTCATTTCGACTATCTCGTTACCATCATCGGTGAGGACTTCGGTCCGGAAGAGGGTCTGGGTTGCATCTATATCCTTGAGAATACCGACACCCACGAGCGCACCTCTGTCAAGACGCTGGCAAAAAGAGTAGGGGAGACCGACTATGTCATCCCATCGGTTATCGGACTTTGGCGGGTTGCCGACCTGTTGGAACGTGAGGTCTACGATTTCTACGGCATCAAGTTCTTTGGTCATCCCGATATGCGGAGACTGTTCTTGCGCAACGACTTCAAAGGCTATCCTTTTCGTAAAGACTGGCAAGGCGATGACAGCTATTCGCTCGAAGACGATGTGGAGCCCGATTTTGGCTATGAGTATTCGTTCGATAAACATGGTCGGCTGATAGAGAGAAAGAATATGCTCTTCAGCGATGACGACTATGTGGTAAACATTGGTCCGCAGCATCCCAGTACGCACGGCGTGCTTCGCCTGCAGACAACGCTCGATGGCGAGACTGTGAAGCGCGTCTATCCGCACCTTGGCTATATTCATCGTGGTATAGAGAAGATGTGTGAGAGCTATACCTATCCGCAAACACTTGCTTTAACGGACCGACTTAACTATCTGAGTGCCATGATGCACCGTCATGCACTGGTAGGTACGATAGAGGAGGCTCTTGAAGTGGAACTGACCGATCGCATCAAGTACGTCCGCACCATTATGGACGAGTTACAACGTCTTGACTCGCATCTGCTTTATTGTGGTTGCTGTGCTCAGGACTTGGGAGCGTTGACGGCATTCCTTTATTGCATGCGCGACCGTGAACACGTGCTCAATGTGATGGAAGAGACTACTGGTGGGCGGCTCATACAGAATTACTATCGTATCGGTGGCCTGCAGGATGACATTGATCCGAACTTTGTGAAAAACGTGAAGGCGCTCTGCGTGTATCTCCGTCCGATGATACAGGAGTATATGGATGTGTTCGGCGACAATATTATCACGCACAAGCGTCTTGAGAAAGTCGGCGTGATGGGGCTTGACGATTGCATCAACTATGCTGTGACAGGTCCTGCCGGACGTGCTGCCGGTTGGAAGAATGACGTACGCAAGACGCATCCTTATGATATGTACGACAAGGTTGACTGGGAGCAGATAACTCTCATGGGTTGTGATTCGATGGACCGCTACCTTGTGCATATCCAGGAAATGTACCAGAGCCTGAACATTATAGAACAACTCATCGACAATATTCCAGAGGGTGATTTCTATGTGAAGCAGAAACCTATCATAAAATTGCCCGAGGGACAGTGGTACTTCTCTGTAGAAGGAGCAAGTGGAGAGTTTGGTGTCTATATCGACTCAAAGGGTGATAAGAGCCCGTATCGTCTGAAGATGCGTCCGATGGGATTAAGTCTTGTAGGAGCACTCGATCCGATGTTGCGTGGGCAGAAGATAGCCGACCTTGTTACCACAACCGCAGCTATTGACATCGTAATCCCTGATATTGACCGATAAGACTCACCCCATGCCCCTCCTCGAGGGAGGGGAGTCTGAATAGACTTGTGGTGGGAATATAAAAAACAATGTATAATACTTAAATAAAAGGAGACCCCCGAAGTAATTAAACGCCCCTCCCTTGGGGAGGAGTTGGGGTTGGGTTTTATGTTTGATTTTTCTATAGTTACAAAATGGATTGACAACTTGCTCCGGGTTACTTGGGGCTTGGGTGACTTTTGGTCAATCTTGATAGAGTGTGTGCTCGTGGGGCTTGTAATCCTTACGGCATATGCGCTCATTGCTATTGTGCTGATCTTCATGGAGCGTAAGGTTTGTGCTTATTTCCAATGCAGGTTAGGCCCGATGCGTGTAGGACCATGGGGAATATTTCAGGTCTTTGCCGATGTATTGAAAATGCTCATCAAAGAGATTTTCTTTGTAGACAAGGCCGATAAACTTCTCTATGCGGTAGCGCCGTTCCTTGTGCTGATAGCCTCAGTAGGAACATTCTCATTCCTACCATGGAATAAGGGGGCCGGTGTGCTCGATTTCAATGTGGGTATTTTCCTCGTTACCGCCATTTCCTCGATAGGTGTGGTGGGTGTCTTCCTTGCTGGATGGGGCTCGAATAACAAGTATTCTGTAGTATCGGCCATGCGTGCGGCGGTTCAGATGATTTCCTATGAGATGTCATTGTGCCTTTGCCTAATCACAGCAGTGATACTGACAGGCACCATGCAGGTTAGCGGTATCGTAGAAGCGCAGACGGGTGCGTGGAAGTGGTTGATATTCCAAGGACATATTCCTGCACTGATTGCTTTCTTGGTGTTCCTCGTGGCAGGTAATGCAGAGGCTAATCGCGGGCCGTTCGACATGGCTGAGGCAGAAAGCGAGTTGACCGCTGGCCATCATACGGAGTACAGCGGAATGGGATTCGGCTATTTCTATTTAGCTGAGTACCTGAACTTGTTTGTGATTTCTGGTATCGCAGCCACTGTCTTCCTCGGCGGATGGGCACCTGTGAATATTGGTGTTGAAGGTTTCGACACGGCAATGAACTATGTTCCGGGTATTGTCTGGTTCATGGCGAAGACGTTTGCCGTAGTCTGGTTGCTGATGTGGGTGCGCTGGACGTTCCCACGTCTGCGCATTGATCAGATTCTGAAACTCGAATGGAAATATCTGATGCCGCTCTCGCTCATCAATCTTGTCTTGATGACCGTCGTCGTCGCACTTAATCTTTATATTAAATAAGGTATGGGCATGGAAGAGAATAAATCATATTTTAGTGAGCTCACGTCGGGTGTGAAGACTTTAGCTATTGGTCTGAAAACCACGCTGAAGGAATACTTCATCAAGAAATCGACTGAGCAGTATCCCGAAAACCGCAAGACCACGCTTCATGTGGCCAAGCGGCATCGTGGTCGTCTGGTGTTCAAACGTAACGAAGACGGGAGCTATAAGTGTACGGCCTGTACATTGTGTGAGAAGTCATGTCCGAACGGCACCATCAAGATATTGTCGGAGATGCGCGAAGATCCGGAAACGGGGAAGAAGAAACGTCATCTGATAGACTATCAATACGATCTTGGCGACTGTATGTTCTGCCAACTGTGTACAAATGCTTGCAATTTCGATGCCATTGAGTTTACCAATGATTTCGAGAATGCAGTCTTTGACCGTGAGTCTCTGGTGCTGCACCTTGATAAAGAAGTCTATGATGGAGGTTCATTGCCCAATCTTATTGATGGTGGCGCAGAACTGACCATTGGTAAGTTTAATACAAAAACGAAGTAGGAAATATTGATTATGGCAAATATGATTATGTTTTGCATTCTTGCAGTTGTCATTCTGGCATCAGCGTTGCTATGTGTGACAACAACGAGAATCATGCGGGCCGCAACATTTATGTTGTTTGTGCTCTTTGGCGCGGCAGGCATTTATTTCCTGCTCGATTATACTTTTCTTGGCGCTGCTCAGATAAGCGTCTATGCTGGTGGTGTGACGATGATCTATGTTTTCGCTATTCAGCTTGTGAGCAAGCGTACGTTACAGGGAATGGTTGAGAAAATCAAGACCAGCCGTATGATAGGCTATGGCGTTGTGGTCTTAGTCAGCCTTATGGTGGTAAGTCTGATCTTTTTCAAGACAGGTTTCTACTGTAATTTCAATGCCGTTCCGGAAACGGAGGTTTCGATGGAAACTATTGGTAACGCACTTGTTGGTTCCGATAAATACCAATATGTATTGCCCTTCGAGTTTATCTCGTTATTCTTGCTGGCATGTATTATCGGAGGATTAGTAATCGCAAGAAAGGAGGAGGATAAATAATGGTTCCTATTGAATGCTATTTCGCACTTAGTGCGTTGCTGTTCTTTATCGGTGTTTATGGATTTGTGACACGTCGTAATCTGATTGCGATGCTCATCTCTGTTGAGTTGGTGCTCAATGCTGTGGATATCAACTTCGCTGCAATCAACCGATTACTTTATCCCAATGGTATGGAAGGTATGTTTATGACCCTCTTTGTCATCGGTGTGGCGGCTGCTGAGAGTGCCGTTGCCATTGCTATTATCATTAATGTCTACCGCAATTTCAAGAGCGACAACGTAGACAGCATAACGGAAATGAAGAATTAAATGCTGGAAATGACTATGGATTACGGATATACAATTTTCATACTCCTTCTGCCACTTCTGTCCTTCCTCGTGTTAGGACTCTTAGGTATGAAGATGTCGCATAAGTCAGCTGGTCTTATCGGCACGTGTTCGTTAGGACTGGTAACGGTTTTGTCGTATTTTACAGCATTTCAGTACTTTAGTGCTGAGCGTGTGAATGGGATATACCAGACGTTTGTTCCCTATAATGTTACTTGGCTGCCATTAGGAAAACTACACTTCGACATGGGTGTTCTTTTAGACCCCATTTCGGTGGTAATGCTTATTGTCATCTCAACGGTGTCGTTCATGGTGCATATCTATTCGTTTGGCTACATGCACGGTGAAAAGGGATTCCAGCGTTATTATGCATTCCTTTCCCTGTTCACAATGTCGATGCTCGGGCTGGTAGTAGCCACCAACATTTTCCAGATGTATATGTTCTGGGAACTGGTGGGTGTGAGCTCTTATCTGCTTATCGGTTTCTACTATCCACTCCATGCGGCTGTTGCTGCATCGAAGAAAGCGTTTATCGTGACTCGCTTTGCCGATATGTTCTTCCTTATCGGTATTCTCATCTTTGGCTATTACACCCAGTCTTTCAGCTTCTCGTTCCTTCCCGATATTCAATTGGGCGCAGGCACAACGCCGTTTATCGAGGGTGTTCCCGCAAAGGCTATGGCAGCAGGGGCGTTTATTCTGCCCACCGCACTGGTGCTGATGTTCATTGGTGGTGCAGGTAAGAGTGCGATGTTCCCATTGCATATCTGGTTGCCTGATGCCATGGAAGGTCCTACACCCGTTTCGGCTCTCATCCATGCCGCCACGATGGTTGTGGCTGGTGTGTTTCAGGTTGCCCGTATGTTCCCCTTGTGGATAGAATATGCGCCACAGGCCATGTCGATTATTGTATGGGTAGGCGTGTTTACTGCTTTCTATGCGGCAGCGGTTGCTTGTGCGCAGAGCGACATCAAGCGTGTGTTGGCATTCTCTACCATTTCGCAGATTGCGTTTATGATGGTAGCTCTTGGTGTATGTACGGAGATGACCACAGGTCATGAGCATCATGGTAGTATTGGTTATATGGCCGGTATGTTCCATCTATTTACTCATGCCATGTTCAAGGCCTGCCTTTTCTTGGGCGCAGGCTGCATCATCCACGCTGTTCACTCGAATGAGATGGCGAAGATGGGACAGTTGCGTAAGCGGCTGCCAATCACCCATTGGACTTTCCTTGTCTCTTGTTTGGCCATTGCGGGTATTCCGTTCTTCTCGGGCTTCAGCTCTAAGGATGAAATTATCACGGCATGTATGGCTTACAGTCCAGTAGTAGGCTACATTATGACTGGCATTGCCGCCATGACCGCTTTCTACATGTTCCGTCTCTACTACGGTATCTTCTGGGGTACTCCATGTAAGGAGAACGATCACCATGAGATGCACGAGCCCGTAGTCATGTGGCTTCCATTGGTTATTTTGTCGGTAATTACCGTCGGAGTAGGAGTATATACTACACTGGCAGGCTTCCTGGGCTGGGAAGGCTCGTTTGGTTCGTTTGTTTCTGCTGACGGACACGACTATACTATCCACTTCGATGTACAGGTGGCAGCCACTTCTACAATTATTGCCATTCTGAGTATATGTCTCGCCACTTATATATATAAAGGTGAGCGTCAGCCTATTGCCGACAGGCTCTACAAGACCTTCCCGAAGTTGCATCGTGCGGCCTATAAGCGTTTCTATCAAGACGAGATTTGGCAGTTCGTCACTCACAAGGTGATTTTCCGTTGTGTCTCGCGTCCTATAGCATGGTTCGACCGCCGCATTATCGATGGCACCTTCAATTTTATGGCTTGGGGCACCAACGAGGCCGGTGAGTCAATCCGTCCTTGGCAGAGTGGCGATGTGCGTCAATATGCAGTATGGTTCCTCACGGGTTCAGTTGCATTAACATTAATTCTTTTAAGCATCTAAAAAGAGATATGAACATATTATCATTATTCGTTGTAATCCCCGTACTGATGTTGCTCGGCCTCTGGCTGTCGCGCAACTTGAATCAAGTGCGTGGCGTGATGGTGGCCGGTTCGTCGTGTCTGCTGGCATTGTCTATTTGGCTGACTGTCTACTTTGTACAGCAACGTTCGGCAGGCAACACCAGCGAGATGTTGCTCACTTACAGTATTCCTTGGTTTAAACCGTTGAATATAGCCTATGCGATAGGTGTTGATGGCATTTCTGTCGTGATGTTGTTGCTGTCGAGCATTATCGTGTTTACGGGAACATTTGCCTCATGGCAATTGAAACCGCTTACCAAAGAATATTTCCTTTGGTTCACGCTGCTTTCGACAGGTGTGTTCGGCTTCTTTATCTCGGTAGACATGTTCACAATGTTCATGTTCTATGAGGTTGCCCTTATTCCCATGTACCTGCTTATCGGTGTGTGGGGTAGTGGAGCAAAAGAATATTCAGCGATGAAGCTCACGCTGATGCTTATGGGAGGTTCGGCACTACTCATCCTCGGCATTCTTGGCATCTACTATTTCAGTGGCGCACAGACGATGAATGTCAACGAGATAGCTGCTCTGCACAATATTCCCGTACATATCCAGAAGATATTCTTCCCGTTTATCTTCATCGGATTTGGAGTTCTTGGAGCCATGTTCCCGTTCCATACATGGAGTCCCGACGGTCATGCCAGTGCGCCTACCGCCGTGTCAATGCTCCATGCAGGTGTGCTCATGAAGCTTGGAGGCTATGGTTGTTTCCGCGTAGCTATGTATCTGCTGCCCGATGCTGCCCGTGAGTTGGCATGGATATTCCTGATACTGACCACCATCTCTGTGGTTTACGGTGCTCTCTCTGCCTGTGTGCAGACTGATTTGAAGTATATCAATGCTTATTCTTCGGTGAGCCACTGCGGACTGGTGCTCTTCGCTCTGCTTATGATGACGCAGAACGCTGCATCGGGAGCCATACTTCAGATGCTCTCCCACGGATTGATGACCGCACTATTCTTTGCTCTCATCGGTATGATCTATGGCCGCACCCATACGCGTGATGTGCGTCGGTTGGGTGGATTGATGAAGATAATGCCTTTCTTGGCCGTTGGCTATCTTATCGCTGGTCTGGCCAATCTCGGCCTTCCGGGATTCTCTGGCTTTACGGCTGAGATGACTATTTTCGTAGGCTCGTTCGAGAATGCCGACACGTTCCGTCGCGTCTGCACCATCATCGCTTGTACTTCAATCGTCGTCACGGCTGTCTACATCCTTCGTGTGGCAGGTAAGATTCTCATGGGCAAGGTTGCCGACCCGCACTATGAAACGCTCACCGATGCCACATGGGACGAGCGGGTGGCAGTGGCCTGTCTTATCTTCTGCGTGGCAGGCTTAGGACTTACCCCGTTCTTCTTTAAGCCTATTGTCGACAATGGTGTGTTACCCATACTCAACAACATATTTATGTGAGGATAAATCCGTTATTATGTTAATATGTCTGATAACATTAATATGTCTATTATGAATTACAGTCAATTTTTGAATATGATACCCGAGGCGACGCTTGTTGGCATATTGATAGTGCTTTTCGTTGCCGACTTCGCGCTTAGTAAGAGTTCGCGCAAGCATCCCATTATGCGTTGTCTTACCCACACGTTGTTGCTCCTGCAGCTTGTGCCTTGTTTGCTGGCTGCTCCGGCAGAGGCTTTTGGCGGACTCTATGTTACTACGGCGGCCGCTAATGTGATGAAAGTTATTCTTACTGCTGGTGCACTCATAGTCTGCATCATGGCGCAGCCATGGATAGAACATGAGGTGAGCCGCCGTTACGAGGGGGAGTTCTACATGCTCGTAGTGTCCACCTTGCTGGGTATGTATATGATGATGTCGAGCGGCCATTTCCTCATGTTCTTCCTTGGCCTTGAAATGGCCAGCGTTCCTATGGCCTGCCTTGTGGCAATGGACAAATGGAAGAAGACATCAGCCGAGGCGGGTGCAAAGTATATCCTTATAGCCACCTTCTCCAGTGGTGTGATGCTCTATGGTATCTCTATGCTCTATGCGGCATGTGGCACGCTCTACTTCGACGACGTCGCCACTTCACTCAGTGTAAAGCCTCTCACCATTGCAGGTCTTGTATTCTTCTTCAGTGGGTTGGGCTTTAAAATCTCGCTTGTACCGTTCCATTTCTGGACAGCCGATACCTATCAGGGTGCTCCCACAGCGGTTACTGGCTACCTGTCGGTCGTATCCAAGGGAGCGGCAGCTTTTGCGCTGTGTGCCATTCTGATGAAGGTGTTCGCCCCAATGGTACAGCAGTGGGAGGTGATGCTCTATGTTGTTATCGTGCTCTCCATTACAGTGGCCAATCTTTTTGCCATCCGTCAGCGTGAGCTCAAGCGTTTTATGGCCTTCTCTTCCATTTCGCAGGCAGGCTACATCATGCTCGCCGTGGTGGGCAATTCTGTCGCCGGCGTTACCGCATTGATGTACTACACACTCGTATATGTAGTGGCCAACCTTGCCGTCTTTGCAGTCATCAATATAGTAGAGCAGCGTAATGGCGGAACGACTGAGATGGACAGCTATGCGGGTTTCTATCAGACAAATCCCCGTCTGGCATTCCTCATGACAATCGCATTGTTCTCTTTGGCAGGCATTCCACCCTTCGCAGGAATGTTCTCCAAATTCTTCGTTTTCATGGCTGCTGCCGGCGAAGGCTCAAAATGGGCTTATGCAGTAGTGTTTGTAGCATTGGTCAATACCGTGGTGTCGCTCTACTACTATCTGCTTATTGTCAAGGAGATGTATATTAAGAAAACCGAGTCACCCCTTCCAGCCTTCTGTAGCGATGCCTCCACAAAGCTTTCGCTTGCAATTTGCACCGCAGGCATTGTCCTCTTCGGTGTATGCTCGTGTATCTATCAGTGGCTTGCCAATAGCACAATGTAGAAACACGATAGGTCGAACGGAAAGGCGTTAAAATACTGATAAGAAACGGAAGATTAACAACCACAGTTGTTAATCTTCCGTTTCTTTATGTTTGGCAATCTGAACAACGGTCTATTACTCAGTGAAACCTTAGCTTTCGCACAGTAAAAGCTTGTCTTTCGTGTCTTATAGTCTGCCTTTTCAAGAGAGAGCATTGTTTTGATAAAAAGGAAGTGTCAAAAAGTGCTTGATAAATTTGTGGGTTAGTAGGATTTTTTTTATTTTTGCAGCATAATAATGGGAAAGCATAGTTTTCTCTGCAAATTATGTTCATTATGTGATTTTTAATTAATTTCTATTGATTATTATGAAAAAAACAAGAACAATTTGGATGCTAATCTTGGCGTGCATCGTAAGTGTTGGAATTATGAGTTGTGCGGACAAAGAAGATGGCGAGAGTTGGGATGACTGGGAATTTCGTAATACTATCAATGGTATGCCTTGGCATGTTGATAAGATAAAAGACGCCAACGGCAACTGGAAGAGTTGGTCGGATGCTAGTCTCTTTTGGTTTGAGGTAAAGTTCAGTGCCAGCAATCACAACTTTAATTCAGAAAAATTCTACTATAATGATGGTGTGGCTGACGAATCGACGCGTGAAAAATACGATTCATCAAATAATACCGCCTATACCATTAGCGGTAAAACTATTGAGGCGACTGTTGATGGAACAAAGTATTTCCGTATTGTCCTTAACGAGAAGGTGACATCGCTGATGAAATGTTCGCTCTATTTCTATAAGGAAAACAAAACCTTCGAGGTGATAATGAGCCGGTAAATGGCAAAGCCTCAGATGATAACCATTCTGGGTCCAACGGCTTGCGGAAAGACAGCTTTGGCCGTGGCCGTGGCACGAGAGTTGGGCGGCGAGATAATCTCTGCTGACTCACGTCAGGTGTATCGTCGTATGGATATTGGGACGGGAAAGGATCTCGGTGAATATACGGTTGTGTCTCTCTCATGCCCAGAGGATAGAGTTGTTGTTCCCCATCATCTTATCGACATTTGTGAGCCAGGGGCAAAATATAATCTTTTCCAGTATCAGCAAGATTTCCATCATGCCCTCGAAGATGTACAAAGTAGGGGAGCGGTGCCCATCCTCTGCGGGGGGACAGGGTTGTATATAGAAGCTGTTTTGAAAGGCTATGCTCTGTCGCCCGTACCGCAAAATCCAGAATTGCGTAGGGAGTTGGAGAGAAAGTCGTTGGAAGAACTGACGGAAATGTTGGTAGAACTGAAACGAGAAACGGGTAGCAACATGCACAACCACACCGATGTGGATACAGCCCAACGAGCCATTCGTGCCATTGAAATAGAGCAATATAACCTTCATCGCCCATTAGCCGAGCGCGAGATGCCTGCTGTTGATGCCCTTATTGTGGGTGTTGACATTGATAGGGAAGAGCGCCGCCGACGTATTTCGGCCCGACTTCAACAACGTATTGACGACGGTATGGTAGAGGAGGTGAGGGGATTGCTCGCCGAAGGCATCAAGGCTGAAGACTTGATATACTACGGATTGGAATATAAATATATAACGGAATATGTCATTGGACGAACTACCTACGATGAGATGTTCAGCCGTTTGGAGATAGCCATTCATCAGTTTGCCAAGCGACAGATGACCTGGTTTAGAGGCATGGAGCGCCGCGGGTTCACGATTCACTGGATAGCCGCGCTCGATGGTGTGGAGGAAAATGTAAAAAAGATAAAGCAATTATATGGAAAAACAAACTGAACAACAACAGTCCTCAGCACAGTTGGGAGGACGTTGGGGCGTATTGTATTGTCCGAAAGGCAGCAGTTTCTTCCCTCAGAAAAAACGTGAGCACGTGGAGAAACTATTGCAGGAGCGTGGCATCGAATACGATTTGCTTCAAAGCGAGAATGCCAAGAGTGTGGATAGGCTCGTGAAGATGTTTCTAAACAATGGCTATGAGACCATCATCATCGTGGGGGGCGATTCGGCATTGAATGATGCAGTTAACTGTCTGATGCAATTAGAACAACAAAAAAGGGAAACTGTCAACATTGGTCTCATTCCTAACGGTTTGATGAACGATTTTGCCAAGTTTTGGGAAATGAAGGAAGGCGATGATGAAGCCATCATCGACGGATTAGCGCAACACCGCGTGAGAAAAATAGACTTGGGTTGTATGCGCTATAAAAACAAACAAGGCGAGGCTTGTCGTAGATATTTCTTAAATTGCGTGAACATTGGTCTTATCGCAACCATCATGAATCTTCGTCGGCAAACCCGTCATATCTTCGGCTCGCGAACATTGTCGTTCATCTTCTCGTTCGTCCTCCTCATCTTCCAAAGGCTGGAGTATAAGATGCACATAAAAATCAATACCGATACGATTAAGCGGAGGGTAATGACGGTGTGTGTGGGAAATGCACTCGGATATGGGCAGACGCCTAATGCCGTTCCCTACAATGGTCAGCTTGATGTCTCGGTGGTTTATCATCCGGAAATCACCCAACTCTTTGAAGGAATCTATCTCTTCTTGCGTGGAAAGTTTCTCAACCACCGCAGCGTGCATCCATATCGCACACAAAAGGTGGATATTCTGGAAGCTAACCATGCACTTGTGGGCATTGACGGACGGCTGATGGACTCTCCAGTAGTGCCGTTTGCGATAACGGTGGAGCAGGAAGTCATCAATTTCCTCATGCCGCAGTGAAAACCTGCTGAAAATTTTGAGAATTGAAAGAAATAATTTATCTTTGCATAAGATTCAAACTATCGACCTAAATCATAAAAGTGAATGAAAGAGCAGAAAAAGAGTTATTTGCGTTTTGAAAAGGCGCTGATGACTAATCTGGAAGCCTCATTGCACAGGGAATTGTTGCGCACTAACCGTTCTGGAGCCTACTCCTGTTCCACTTTGGTGGAATGTAACACGCGGAAATATCATGGATTGTTAGTGGTTCCTGTGCCTGAGTTGGACGATGAGAACCATGTGTTGCTCTCGTCACTCGATGTCACCGTAGTGCAACATGGGGCAGAATTTAACCTCGGGCTCCATAAGTATCAGGGCAACAATTACAGTCCCAAGGGACATAAGTATATCCGCGAGGTGGATTGCGACCATATTCCTACGACTGTGTATCGTGTTGGAGGTGTGATACTGAAGAAGGAGTTTGTGTTCCAAGCCTATGAAGACCGCCTTCTTATACGTTACACGCTTGTCGACGCCCATTCACCGACGACGTTGCGTTTTCGTCCCTTCCTCGCTTTTAGGAGCGTCAGGGAATTTACCCATGAGAATAGTGTGGCTTCGCGCGAGTACTCACCAGTGGACAAAGGCATCAAGACTTGCATGTATGAAGGTTACCCGGATCTTTATATGCAATTCTCTAAGAAAAACGAGTTTATCTTCATGCCTGACTGGTATCGCGGCATTGAGTATCCCAAAGAGCAGGAGCGTGGCTATGCGTCGAACGAGGATCTTTATGTCCCCGGCTATTTTGAGATGGATATAAAGAAAGGAGAGAGTATCGTTTTTGCCGCCTCCACCTCTGAGATAAAGACCTCACGGCTGAAGAAGCTTTTCGACGAGGAAGTGGGATATCGCCCACCACGCGACAATTTTTTCCATTGTCTTGTTAATGCCGCACATCAGTTCCATAATCGGACAAAGAAGGACGAGCGCTATATTCTTGCCGGCTATCCTTGGTTCAAGGCTCGTGCACGTGATACATTTATAGCCTTGCCGGGATTAACTTTGTCCATTGGCGAAGACGACTACTTCGAGCTCGTCATGGAAACTGCCGAGCGAGGGTTGAGGGAATTCATGGCAGGCAAGCCATTGACAGCAAAAATCTATGAGGTAGAGCAGCCTGACGTGATGCTTTGGGCTGTATGGGCCATACAGCAATATGCCAAGAAATGTGGTAAGGAGCGTTGTCTGAAACGCTATAAGCAATTGTTGCTCGACATTGTGAAATACATAGAGGAAGGTAAACATCCCAACCTCGTTCTCGATGACAACGGATTACTCCGTACGGATGGAAAGAAAAAAGCCGTAACTTGGATGAACTCGACGGCCAACGGACGCCCTGTAGTGCCCCGGACTGGCTATATCGTAGAGTTCAACGCGCTTTGGTACAATGCTCTGCGTTTTGTTGCGAGCCTTGCAAGGGAAGAAAACCAAATAAAAGAAGTGGGGTACCTTGAGACATTGGCCGAGAAGACGAAGGCAGCTTTTGTAGAGACCTTCCTCAATGAGTATGGTTATCTGTTCGATTATGTAGACGGCCAGATGATGGATTGGAGTGTAAGGCCCAACATGATATTCGCCGTTGCGCTTGACTACTCACCTCTTGACCAGCGGCAAAAGAAGAGCGTGCTCGACGTTTGTACCCGTGAGCTGCTTACCCCCAAGGGTCTTCGCTCGCTCTCGCCCAAGAGTGGTGGCTACAATCCTTACTATGTAGGACCTCAGGCACAGCGCGACTATGCCTATCATCAGGGCACGGCGTGGCCATGGCTCGGCGGGTTCTATATGGAGGCCTGTCTGAAGCTCTATAAGCGCACACGTCTCAGCTTTATCGAACGTCAGATGGTGGGCTATGAAGACGAGATGTTCTTCCATGCTGTCGGTACCATTCCCGAACTTTTCGACGGCAATCCTCCCTTCTCCGGACGGGGTGCTATGTCGTTTGCCATGAATGTCGCCGAGATTCTGCGTACACTCGAACTACTTGAAAAATATAAATATCAGAATTAGGAGGATAAGTTATGAAAGTCTTAATGTTTGGATGGGAGTATCCTCCTCACGTGTTCGGTGGACTGGCCACAGCCAATTTTGGTATTACTGAAGGCCTGCACGCCCAAGGAGACATAGAAACCCTGCTCTGCTTGCCTAAGCCATGGGGGGATGAAAGCCAAGAGGCCGCGCGTATCATTGCTATGAATGCTGTGCCGATAGCATGGCGCGATGTGAACTACGACCACGTGAAGAACCGCGTAGGTCACGTCATGAGTCCTGAGGACTATTACCGTTACCGCGACCACCTTTATGCCGATTTCAATTACATGGGCGTGAACGACCTCGGTTGTCTTGACTTTGCCGGAGGCTATCCGCAAAATCTGCACGAGGAAATCAACAACTATTCGGTCATTGCGGGCGTGGTGGCTCGGACGGAGACGTTCGATATTATCCACGCTCACGACTGGCTCACCTATCCCGCAGGCATCCATGCCAAGCAAGTGAGTGGTCGGCCGTTGTGCATACACGTTCACGCAACCGATTTCGACCGCTCTCGCGGAAAAGTCAATCCCACCGTCTATGGTATAGAGAAAAATGGTATGGACAATGCCGACTGCATCATGTGTGTGTCGGAACTGACCCGACAGACGGTCATACACCAGTACCACCAAGACCCGCGCAAGTGTTTCACGGTTCACAATGCTGTGTATCCGCTAAAGCAAGAGCTGCAGGATATTCCCCGTCCCGACCATACGGGAAAGGAGAAAGTCGTGACCTTCCTTGGGCGACTCACCATGCAGAAAGGACCGGAATACTTCGTCGAGGCTGCCAACATGGTGCTCCATCGCACGCGCAACGTACGGTTCTGCATGGCAGGCTCGGGCGATATGATGGACGAAATGATAGAGCTGGCAGCCGAGAGAGGCATCGCCGACCGTTTCCATTTCCCTGGTTTCATGCGTGGGAAGCAGGTCTACGAGTGTCTGAAAGCCTCCGATGTCTATGTGATGCCCTCTGTCAGCGAGCCGTTTGGCATCTCGCCGCTTGAGGCCATGCAGTGCGGTACGCCCTCGATAATCTCAAAGCAGAGCGGCTGTGCGGAGATATTGGAGAACTGCATCAAGGTAGACTACTGGGACATCCACGCCATGGCCGACGCCATCTATAGCATCTGTCATAACGACAGCCTGTTCCATTACCTACAGGACGAAGGCAAACACGAGGTTGACCAGATAACATGGGAGAAAGTAGGACTAGGGATTCGCGAACTCTATGAGAGAACTTTAGGATGGAAATAAACTCACCCCCAATCTTTCCTTAAGGAAGGGGAGACTAAAAACTTTTAAAGAGACCAAACAAATATCAATATTAAGTTAAACAATTAACAAATGGAGACCACAATACCTCAGTCAGAGTAGTCAAACTCCCCTCCCTTGGGGAGGGGCTGGGGGTGGCTTTAAGTTATGAAAACAATATGCTTATATTTTGAGATTCATCAGATAACACATCTCAAGCGTTATCGTTTCTTCGACATCGGTACCGACCATTATTATTACGATGACTACG
Source organism: uncultured Prevotella sp. (assembly GCA_905234845.1). Taxonomy (GTDB): domain Bacteria; phylum Bacteroidota; class Bacteroidia; order Bacteroidales; family Bacteroidaceae; genus Prevotella. Next base: position 43,721 of record CAJOIW010000028.1, read on the forward strand.
AGAACGAGCGCACCATCACCGAGACCGCCGAGCGCAGTTATATGCCGGCACTCGACACGTTGTTGCAGATGACGAGGGAAAACGGCAAGTATTTCAAAGTAGCCTTCTCCCTCTCGGGTGTCGGTATGGAGCAGCTTGAGCTCTATGCGCCTCAGGTGCTCGAAAAGCTTCAGGAGCTGAACGAAACGGGCTGTGTGGAGTTCCTTGCTGAGCCGTATAGCCATGGCCTTTCATCGCTCATTAATGAGACGTGTTTCAAGGATGAGGTGCGCCGGCAGTGCGAGAAGATAAAGGAGTATTTCGGCAAACAGCCCAAGGTGCTCCGCAACTCCTCGCTCATCTATAACGACGACATCGGCCGCTTTGCCGCCGAGATGGGATTCAAGGGAATGCTGACCGAAGGTGCGAAACACGTGCTGGGCTGGAAGTCGCCACACTACATGTATCACTGTGCCCAGGCACCGAAGCTCAAACTGCTGCTGCGCGACGTGAAACTCTCCGACGACATCTCTCTGCGGTTCAACAACAGCGAGTGGGAGGGCTATCCCTTGTTTGCCGACGCATATATGGACGAGGTGGCATCGCATCCCGAGGGTAGTCAGATTATTAACATCTTCATGGAGTTGTCGGCCTTGGGCATCGCCCAGCCCCTGTCGAGCAACATACTCGAGTTCATGCGCGCCCTTCCCGCCTGCGCCAGGCAGCGAGGCGTCACCTTCTCCACACCCTCTGAGATATGCATGAAGATGAAGAGCGTGGGAGCGCTTGACGTTCCCGACACGCTGAGCTGGACCGACGAGGAGCGCGACGTTAGCTCCTGGCTCGGCAACGCCATGCAGCGCGAGGCATTCCAAAAGCTCTACAGCGTGGCCGACCGAGTGCGCATAGCCGCCGACCCGCGCATCAGCCAGGACTGGGACTACCTGCAGGCCAGCAACAACTTCCGCTTCATGACCACGAAGCCCTCCGTCATGGGAGTAGACAGAGGCATCTATAGCAGCCCCTTCGACGCCTTCACCAACTATATGAACATCCTTGGCGACTTCATCAGCCGAGTGAACGCCCTCTATCCCGAGGAGATCGACAACGAGGAGCTCAACGCCCTGCTCACCACCATCCGCAATCAGGCCGACGAGATAGAGCGCAAGAACAAGGAGATAGCCCGCCTCCAAGCCAAAATCGAGAAAGTAGAGGAAAGCAAGGACAAAGGCAAGCGGAAGAAGTGATAGCCCGACATAGAGACAGGACGTGGCAGATGACCCGTCTGAAAGCAAAAGAATGCAGGGACACGGAAAGCCGTGTCCTTGTTTTTTTTACGGAGGATGAGAATTTTCACACGCGTAAGCGCATGAAAAAAATTATTGCTGTCCGCTAAAAGTTGAAAAGCGACCAATCATGTGTCCGCAATGCCGATAAACAGGCATTGTGGACATAATTTTGAAAAAGTAAGCCCCCT
>CAJOIW010000029.1 GCA_905234845.1 uncultured Prevotella sp.
GTTGTAGACGAGGAAGAGCGGAGCCTCGGGATAGGTGAGGTCCACGGTGTTGACGCAGCCGTTAGAGTTGTTCTCCTTCGAGAAGAAGAGCAGGTTGCCATCCTTGTCCTCAAAGAGTTTGTGGGCGGCGATGACATGGCGATAGGAGGCCGAGAGAATCTCGGCATATTTCACGTTACCTGCCTTCACACCGTCGTCATAAATAAGCTGGTCGAGCTGACGGCAACGCTGCATGATGCTGGCATAGTCGCGGTTCAACTCATTGAATGCCTCAAAGATGGTTTTCCCATTACGAGCCCAGTAGCCTTTATAGCGATGGTAGAAATACTCGATGTCGAGAATCTCGTCGTAGCCGATGAGGGCATAGCTGGCAGCCTGCTGAGTGGTTCCGAAGTCATGGATGTAGGCAAGCGCAGGCATCTCGGAAGCCTTGCGGCTGACAACCTTCTGCTCCGTGGGAACCAACTGACCTGTTGTGGCAAACGTGTTGACCATGCTCTCCTCATTGCCAATGCTAACCTTTCCGTTAATGGCCGGTAGATAGAGGTAGCCCCAGTCGATGCAGATACCGTCACCCTTTTTGGCGAGGATGGGCTGCTCAATGGTACCGGTTTTTGCATACTGTATGCCATCCTTATTGATAATAGTAGAGATGGTGGGCTGACTGGCCTTGTCGACAGCAATCTCGGGTGACGCGCTAAGATAGAGCTGCACATCATGAGTTTTCTTATCGGTCGACCGCACCTGATAGCTAATATAATTAATAGGTGTAGAGAGCAGATCGAGATTATCGATAAGCATGGGAGCAGTGAAAACTACATCAAGCTCCACAGGACCACACTCGAAAGTATAATAGGTATTAGTGGCAAGCACCGAAACGCTCTTCTGCTTAGCTACGCGCACCTCTGCGGCAGGTTTCTTCACGTTTTTGAAGATACCGAAGTCGAGATAAGCACCACCGTTAGTATTGTGACAGTGAGCTGCGATAACGTTCTTCCCTGGTTTCAGCAAGGATTTAAGATTACCGTCAAGATGCTTTATCTCACCGGTCTTCCACGTCTCGCCCGTGTTGATGACGCGTGTACCATTTATATATAGTTCGAACACGTCATCGTGGGAGAATACTACATATAGGTCTTCACCGGCATCTTGAGCGTTGATGTCAACCGTGCGGCGCACATAGATATCGCTGTGAGTGTCGGTCCACCGCGTACGTACATTAGGATATTCGCCCTGCGAGCCGAAAGCGGCATCGGCCTTGCGCCATCCATCGGCATTGAAATCGGGCTTTTCCCATCCTGTCGCAGGAGTGCGACGAGTCATCTCGGCCTGCCACGGCCCAACATCGGCCATTGGGACAATAGGTTCAAGGATGTACTCCTTCTCTGCACCCATGAAGCGATAGGTCACTCCATCGACGCGTAGCATACCCGTAAGGGGCATCTCGTCGTTGGTCCAATGACGGGTAGTACCTGCCTGCAACTGATCATAGGGTGACCAAATGGAGAAATAAGGATCGTTAACGACGAGGGGCACTGAGGGTAGGCGCAAATTAGTCACCTTATAGGGTGTGAACACCTCTGGCGACTGCGCTTCTACAGAAACGGTAGCGGTAAGAAAAACTGCCGCGGCCAACAAAAATTTTTTCATCAAGTCTTACTAATTAGCTTATATTCAACATGTTTTGTGTTACCTTCAAACAACCTAATTCACCTAAGAGATGCTAAACAACATCTGAAAAACGTTTTTCAATCATTAATTCTGTGCAAAGTAAATAAAAATATTTTAAAAATAAAAACAAAATCGGACGTTTTTTTAAAAAAAATTATAATTCAAGCGTTTTTTAACATTCCCAACTATCAATTCACTTTTCCAATAGACACGAACAAATCAACGAACACCTGTCCGAATTTTCCAATAATGCTTGTTCTGAAAACGAACAACACAAAACATCTAAAATAATACGCTAAAAAACTAAAAAAACATCATTTCGACAACATCCAGTACCCAGTTCGTGATGTCTTCGATGCGAAAGGTATATGTTTGGGGTGACAAAAGCTTAACTTTTAAGGTGCAAAAGATGGCCTTTCGCCACCCCAAAGCTTAGCTTTCGGAGCCGAAAGACATACCTTTCGGAAACCGCCAAAGCTTACCTCATTATACAAGAAAATATAGGGGCTTGATAATCAAGAAGTTAGCTAAAACGAGAAAATGGGGCATTTTCAACCGAAAATCGGCATCTTCCGCCAAACAGGCAAAAAACACCGATTTTCAATTGTTCTGTTTTTCCTTAAACAGGAAAACTTATTTTACCTTTCCTCGTAAAAAGAATGGACTATGGTTAAAAATGGGACATCCTTTTACCGTCGGCAATTTTTCAGCAATTCGAGCTTGCCGTCATCGATAAGTTTAAGGATGAGCTCGCCGAAGAGCGTGTTCTGCCAAGCAAACCACGAACGGGTGAAATGCTTGGCATCGTTCACGTCGAACGACTCATGCATAAAACCCGTGTCGGCATCAGTGCGCTGGAGGGTCTCAACACACCACTTGATTTCCTCATCGTTCTGACTGGTAAAAGCTTTCATCATAATCGACATGGGCCATGCCATATCGTAGCCGATATGCGGGCCGCCGATGCCCTCGCCTGCCTTACCACGGAAGAAATAGGGGTTGTCGTCGCTCCATACAAAGCGGCGGGTGTTCTGATAGACGGGGTCGTTGATATCCACATCACCGAGGTATGCCATGGCCAAAAGCGACGGCACGTTGGCATCGTCCATGAGCATCCGGTTACCGAAGCCATCGACCTCGAAAGCATAAATCTTGCCGTATTTCGGATGATCAACGATGGCATACTGCTGCAAGGCAGCCTTCACCTCGTTAGCCAAATCGCGGCATTGCTTGGCCTTGTCGGCATCGTGGTTCACGGCGGTGAGAATCTCGGCAGCCTTGTTCAGCGACGACACAGCCATGAAGTTAGAGGGCACGAGATAGAGGAACGTGGTGGCATCGTCGCTCGGGCGGAAGAACGAGCAGATGAGTCCGCAGGGCTTCGCAGGATTACCCATACCGTTGTTGCTTACAGTGTCGAGCTGGCGCTCGGTCTTACGCTGGAACGTATAAGGGCCTATTCCGTTCTTGCGCTGCTGCTCACGGAAGGTCTGGAGGATGTTGCTCACAGCCTGCAGCCACTCTTCGCCGAAGATGCTGGCATCGCCTGTCACCTGCCAATAGTGGTAGGCCAGACGGAGCGGATAGCAAAGTGAGTCGATCTCATACTTGCGCTCATGCAGAAAAGGATTCATCTTGGTCATGTCGCTCATCCAATCGCCATTGGGAATAGCCTCCTTGTTGAAGGCGTTGGCATAAGGGTCGAGATTAATACACTTCAGCTGACGTAGGATGACACCGCGCAGCATTTTCTTCAACTTCGGATCCTGATTGGCAAACTGCACATAAGGCCACACCTGTGCGCCCGAGTCACGCAGCCACATGGCGTGAATGTCACCAGTGTAGACGAAGGTGTCTTCAGCACCATCCCAATGGACCGTGGTATCAAGCGTGTTGGGGAAACAGTTCTCGAACATCCAAGCCAGATAGGGGTTGTCCTTCAGCAGTTTCTTTACCTCCTTAATTTTCTTTTCAATAGCATCCGAAGTGAACAAACGTTCCTTCTCAGCCGGGCGGTTGGTCACATAGGCAGTCTTATCGGCCTTCTCCACAGGTTTCGTGGCGCTTGTAATACCGTCGACAGCCTTCACACTCATCGGCAGAGCTAGCAACATAGCCACTCCTACCAACAATCTCATTCTTTGTTTCATGATTTATTTCTGGTTTTGGTTTTTATATTTCGTTTGCAAAGATACAGAAAAAAAATGAAAAGAAAAAGATTTTCTTTTGCATTTCTCTCGATTTTTCGTAACTTTGCGACAAAAGTCACGAAGTTACTACGTCTCGGCATAAAAAATAAACAAGTTTATTTTGTTCTGCACTCGATTTTTCGTAACTTTGCCAGCCAGTTGAGCAAAACAACCATTATGACATTCAACGACGTAATCGGACAAGAAGAAGTCAAGCAAAGACTCATTAAGACGGCCGAGGAGCAACGCGTACCACACGCCATACTCCTCTGTGGTCCCGCCGGAAGCGGCAAGCTTCCCTTGGCGCTGGCTTTTGCGTGTCATCTGCTCAATCAAAGTCCGATGCTCGACAAATGGGCACATCCCGACCTGCACTTTACTTTCCCGACCATCAAAACAAAAAACATGAGCGCCGACTATCAGCCCGTCAGTGATGACTTCATCAGGCAATGGCGCGAACTGCTACTTCAAAGTCCCTACTTCAAGATAGAGGACTGGATGGAAGCCATGGGAGCCGAAAACCAACAGGCCATCATCACGGGCAGAGAGGCTGACGAACTCTCACGGAAACTCAGCCTGAAGTCAAGCCAAGGCGGATACAAGGTGAGCATCGTCTGGCTGCCCGAACGCATGAACGACACCAGTGCCAACAAACTGCTCAAACTACTTGAGGAACCACCTGCGAAGACAGTCTTCATCATGGTGTGCGAGCAACCCGAACTATTGCTCGAGACCATCCGCAGCCGCACACAACGCATTGAGACACGGTGTATCAGCGACAACGACATCGAACAAGCACTCGTCAGCCAAAGGGGCATAGAGCCCGATGCGGCTCACCGCATGGCCCGATTGGCTAACGGCAACTGGCTGAAAGCACTGGAAGCTCTTCGTACCGACAACGAAGACAAACTCTTCTTCGACTTCTACACCATGCTCATGCGACAAGCTTACATGAGAAACGTGAAAACGCTGAAGACATGGAGCGAGAGCGTTGCCACACTCGGGCGAGAGAAACAAAAACGACTGCTCTGCTACTTCCTGCGCATGACCCGTGAGAACTTCATGTTCAATTTCCACAATCCTGAACTGAATTACATGACATTGGAGGAAGAACAATTCGCACAGAAATTCTCGCCATTCATCAACGAGGCCAACATTCTCTACATCGATGAGTTGTTCAGCCTCGCACTCAGAGACATCGGGCAAAACGCAAATGCCAAAATCGTGTTCTACGAACTGGCAATAAAGATGATCTCATACCTCATGTTGAAATAATAAACCAAAATTACATACGATCCGATATGAAAGATTACAAAGATATGAAATTTAAAATATTCCAAGGTTGCGACCGAGGTCTCTGCCACTATGGTGTAGGTCGCCAAGACAAGCAGCTTAACACCTACGATTGGTTGGCCGACGTTCCAGGAAACAATGAGTCGACCGACCTTGTAGAGGTACAATTTAAGAATACCCGTAAAGGCTATTACCACAATACGGAGAACCTGCCCCTGAAGAAAGGCGATATCGTGGCCGTAGAAGCCAGCCCTGGACACGACATCGGCGTAGTAACACTCACAGGAAGTCTCGTCAAGCTGCAACTTAAAAAGGTACACCTGAAGTCGGAAGACGATATTAAGCGCATCTATCGCATCGCACGCCCGGCCGACATGGAAAAGTATTATGAGGCCAAGGCTCGCGAGCACGACACCATGATAAAGAGCCGGCAGATAGCCAAAAACCTTGGACTACAGATGAAAATAGGTGACGTAGAATATCAAGGCGATGGTAACAAAGCCATCTTTTACTACATCGCTGATGAGCGTGTCGACTTCAGGCAACTGATTAAAGACCTTGCCGCAGCTTTCCACGTACGCATCGAAATGAAACAAATCGGAGCACGGCAGGAAGCAGGGCGCATCGGCGGAACAGGACCTTGCGGACGAGAGCTTTGTTGTGCCACGTGGATGAAGAACTTCGTCAGCGTATCTACGTCGGCCGCGCGTTTTCAGGACATTTCGCTCAACCCGCAGAAACTTGCCGGCATGTGCGCCAAGCTTAAATGCTGCATGAACTATGAAGTGGACAATTACATCGAAGCCAGCCGCCGACTGCCCAGCAAGGAAATTTCACTTCACACACAAGATGCAGAATATTTCCTCTTCAAGAGCGACATCCTTGCCGGACTTGTCACCTACTCCACCGACAAGAAACAACCTGTGAACACAGAAACCATCACGGCTATCCGAGCACGTGAGATTATTGAGATGAACAAACGCGGCGAGAAACCTGAGTTCCTCACAGAAGGCAGCTCGCATCACACAGGACACAAACACAACGACCTTCTGGCCGATGCCGATATCAGCCGCTTCGACAAAGCAAAGAAAAAGAAAAAAAAGAGAAAGAAGCCAGTTGAATAAATACACCTTATATAATATAGCTGCTATCTGTCTGCTCATTTCGGTTTCGTGCAATTCGCGTAAGATATATAACCACTATGAGCATACATCTGTCACTGGATGGGAAAAACATGAACGGTTGGAGTTCAACATTCCACCTGTCCAGCATTCCGGAAGCTATGCGCTCGATATCGGACTGCGCATTAACGGACTATATCCCTATATGCAACTGGCACTTGTTGTCGAGCACACTGTCTATCCTTCCAATAAAACGACTACAGAGAAACTAAACTGCAAACTCATCGACGAGCGCGGGAAACGACAAGGAAACGGCACCAACCTCGTTCAATACAACTATCACCTGAACGACCTAAACCTCAACGCCGGCGATTCCCTGCACATTGTAATAAGACATGACATGCGCCGGGAAATCCTCCCTGGCATTAGCGACATTGGCATCTGCGTCTCCGAGGACTAAGTCCTAATGAGGTTCCTTCCCGCATCAATGCGCAGAAAGATAAAAAGCAGGATGGTGAATCCCCACAACGAGGAACCTCCATAGGAAAAGAAAGGCAAAGGAATACCTATAACAGGAGTCAAGCCGAGTACCATGCCGATGTTAATGAACACGTGGAAAAGAAAGATGCTCAACACGCAGTAGCCGTAGATGCGTCCAAACTTAAAAGGTTGTCGCTCGGCTAAATGAATGAGTCTCAAGATAAGCGCAAGGAAAAGAAGCAGCACACCTGCCGACCCCAAGAATCCTTCCTCTTCACCAACGGTACAGAAAATAAAATCGGTATCTTGCTCTGGAACATATTTCAATTTGGTTTGTGTCCCATTGAGAAATCCCTTTCCCCAGATGCCTCCTGAACCTATGGCTATCTTACTCTGATTCACATTATAGCCTGCACCTGAAAGGTCTTCATCAAGGCCAAGCAACACATTAATACGCACACGCTGATGCTTTTCCATGACATTATTCAACACATAGTCAGCTGAATAGAAAAACACAATAGAGCCAACAGCGAAAGCGAAAATATAAAAATAGTTTCTTAGACGGGTATGTATGGCCAGATACAGCAGATAACCAGCCATTCCCGCCGACAAGATGAGTTGCACATAAACCACATCGAAAGGAATGACAAATTCTGAAAACAATAAAGCCAACACGGTAATACCAATTCCATATCCAAGTATCAACCTTACAGCACGTTTTTCTTTACAATAGACATAAATCATGCCTGCCGTGAAAATCTGCACAAGCAACAACACCGTAAACTTCCCAACCGACGTGGGGGTATCCCATAACGTGATATCCTCATACTTGATGCCTGTCACAAAATAAATAATCATTGCCACGCCTGTGAACAGCACACAACCTGGCATACCCTCACGATAGAACATGAGTGAAAATGACAAATAAACCAGCGCCGAACCTGTCTCGCGCTGCCCAATGATACACAAAATGGGTAACGCGATAAAACCTGCCGCCATGAGAAAATCTTTCCACTTATGAATATTGAAGCCATAAGTACTCATATACTTGGCAATGGCTAAAGCTGTAGCGAATTTTGCGAACTCTGCTGGTTGCAGTCGCACAGGACCGAGCACCAGCCAAGAATGGGAACCTTTAATGTCATGGGCGAGGAAAATGGTGGCTATAAGCAGCAATATCAGCAATCCATATAAGATATAGGCAAAAGCATCAAATAGTCGGTCGTCAGTCATAAGCAATACAAAACCGAGGCAGATTGACGTGCCTATCCAGACAATCTGCATACCCGACCGATTGTCAAGACTGAAGATATCGGGACTATCAAACGAGTAGGTCGCCCCACACACACTGAGCCAACCAAAAGCCAGCAACATCAGGTAAATGCCGATGGTCCACCAGTCGAGTGACTGCAATACGCCTGGTTGCTTATCTGCTTGCTGTGCCATACGAGATATGTCTTGATTGGAACGACTTGGCCTGGCCTTCCGACCCTGCCGATAGTTTGCCGTTAATATATTGCTCCATCATGAGTCCGCCAATGGGTACGGCATAAGTGGCACCGAATCCTCCGTTCTCTACATAAACGGCAATGGCGATTTTCGGATTGTCCATCGGTGCAAAACCCATGAAGACGGAGTGGTCCTGTCCACGGTTCTGTGCTGTTCCCGTCTTACCGCAGATAGCATAGTCGCTGCGATTCATACGGTGACACGTACCTCCCAACACCGACGAACGCATACCTTTCGCCACGGCCTCATAGGCCGCACGGTTAGCCTTGGTGTAGTGTTTCTGCTTATACTTGGCATCAAGTTTTCCACCTTTTACTTCCTTCACCACGTGGGGCACGATATAGTAGCCGCGGTTAGCGATGGTCGCGCCAAGATTAGCAATCTGAAGTGGGGTGAGTGTGACCTCGCCCTGCCCTATCGCAATGCTGACCACCGACAGTCCGCTCCACGAACTCCCGTTTTTCGAAAATGCTTTCTCATAATACTCAGCATTGGGTATCATGCCACGTTTCTCCCCAGGAAGGTCTGTCTCAAGCTTATATCCGAAGCCCATGCTCTTCATGTAGTCGCGCCATGTATTCATGGCCTCATTCTGGGTCTTGTAGTTTGTACGGTTACACAACATGTGGTAGAGTCCCCAGCAGAAATACCCGTTACACGAAGTACTAATGGCATAATTCAACGCTAAAGGCGAACCGTGACCGTGACATCCCACCTTCATGCCTTTATGAATGAAGCCCCGATGACAGGGATATAATGTCTGTTCGTTGATGATGCCTTCTGTTAAGAATGTTAGCGCCTGTGAGGTTTTAAATGTAGAACCCGGGGGATAAGTGCCCATGATGGCACGGTTGAGTAGTGGCTTCATAGGATCTTTCTGCAACTCACGATGGGTTTTGCCTCTTTGGCGGCCCTCCATCGTACGTGGGTCGTAAGTAGGCGACGACACCATGCAAAGTATCTCGCCCGTGGCGGGTTCTATAGCGACGATACTACCGAGTTTACCTTCCATAAGTCTCTCGCCAAGCGCCTGAAGATCGAGGTCAATGCTCAATGTGAGATCTTTCCCAGGAACAGGCTGATGGTCGTAGGCACCATCCATGTACTTGCCCTTGATACGCCCATGGGCATCACGGAGGAGCATCTGTACACCTTTTTCACCTCTCAGTACCTCCTCATAGGAGCGCTCGATGCCTTGCTTGCCGATATAATCACCGGGCTGATAGTAGTCGTTGTCCTCAATATCCTGTGGAGACACTTCAGCCACATCGCCCAAGATATGCGCGGCATAAGGGTACTGATAGCGACGAATACTACGTTTCTGAACATAAAAGCCAGGGAAACGAAACGCTTTCTCCTGAAATACGCTGAATTCCTTGTCACTCAGCTGACTCATAAAAAGCTGCTGCGTATAGCGTGAGTAACCAGGATTCTTTGAGCGGTCTTTTATGTCTTTCATCCGCTGAATGAAGTATTCTTTCGTTATGTTCAGCGTATTGCAAAACTCCATCGTGTCGAGTCGTCCGCTTTCCTCGTTCATTACCACCATGATATCGTAGGCAGGCTGGTTATAAACCAACAATTTGCCATTTCGGTCGGTAACCACTCCGCGAGAAGGGAATTCCACTTTTTTCAGAAAGGCATTCGAGTCAGCATTTTTTTTGTAGTCATCGCTAAGAAGCTGGAGCATGAGCAAGCGAATGATATAGGTGACCACAATGACTACAGCCACCCCACCTATCACATACTTGCGTTCCTCAAGTCCCAAGTCCTTTTTCATCTCAGCGTTTCCTTATGGTCTCGATTACCCAGAGTAACAAAACAGTGATAAGCGTACTGCCTCCAATACACATGAGCCAACTTCTCCAATTGAAGAAGCTGAACGCCTCCAGCGAATAAAATGCCACACAATAGACGAACACTAACAAGAAAGAGTAGTAGATGTATTTTAATACTCCCAACGAGCGCATCGACGGCACCAAGTTATCATCATTCTCACGTTGAATAAATGTCTCGAGCACATAAGGTTGCAGGCATCCTACGAGCGTCATCGATGCGGCTGACATTCCCGGTGTATTAGAGAAAGTATCTAAACTGAGCCCTAATGCAAAACTCCATGCCATAACGGCCCATTTCGGGTAGTTGCGCTGGGAATAAATTACCATCATGACACACAACATGGGCGTAGCACACCCAAACAGCTGTATATGGTTGAGCACCAGTGCCTGAAGGAGCACGAGTACTACAAACAGCCCGAGTTTTCTCAATATATCTGTGTACATGATTATAATCAGTCGTTAACGCTTCTGGTCTTGATTGAGTCCTCTGCCATGCGAATGAGTCTCAACCGCTCATTCATCTTGTTGTCGTCAATCACACAAACATCGCGCAAATTACCGAAGTCAGTGGAAAGCTTCACATGTAACCGATACGACAATCCATTAGCTGAATTAGAGGCGGCGACTATTTTTCCCACCGATATGCCTGGAGGAAACACTGACGAGTATCCGCTTGTCACTATGAGATCGTACTTGCGCAGCTTGGCGTGACGGGGAATATCATCGACGTAGGCCACGTCGGAAGCCCCACCATCCCAGTGAAGATAGCCGAAATAGCCTTGCCCTTTTATGGCGCAGCTGATGTTCGAGTTCGAGTTAAGCACGGGAATGACTATCGAATAATGGGGTGACACGAGAAATACGATGCCTACCACACCCGTACCACTGACCACACCCATATCAGGATGTATGCCATCAGCGCTACCCTTGTCGATGGTAATGAGGTTATTGCGCTTGTTGATGGAATTGTCAACTACTTTTGCCTGGATGATGCGATATTCAGACAGCAGTTCCATCTGAGTACCGCGTAGCAAAGAGGAGTCACGCTTTCCATTTCGAGTAGTGAGCAAGGCCAACTGTCGTTCCAGATAGGCATTACGCGCGGTAAGACTCTCGTTGACTTCGCGTAACGAGAAGAACGACCTTATCGCCGATTCACACTCATACACCTTTCCTGTCACTTCATTGGCCGAGGTAAACCATACGCTACCCTGATAGTTGTTGTACCGAAAAAGTAGCACGAGGCTAATTATCTCGAGCGCAACAAACACAAACCAATGGTTGTGCTTGACAAGAAACGCGATAAGATTCCGCATTCTATGTGATTATCTCATCAAGAAGGAGAAGCGGTCAACATTTTTCAGTGCGATGCCTGCGCCCTTTGCCACACAGTGGAGCGGGTCTTCGGCTACAAGGAACTGGATGCCGAAGCGTTCAGTGAGACGTTTGTCCAGCCCACGCAACAAAGCGCCACCTCCCGTGAGATAGATACCGCTCTTCACGATATCGGCATAGAGCTCTGGTGGTGTGTTTTCCAGGGCGTTGAGAATGGCTTGCTCAATGTCGGCAATGGTACGGTCAAGACAATGAGCAATCTCCTGATAGCAGACGGGAACTTCCATCGGCAAGGCCGTAATCTTATTCGGACCTACCACCACAAAGTCTTCCGGAGCCTCTTCACCGAGGTCGGTCAGTGCCGATCCGACCTTTATCTTGATGCGCTCGGCCATACGTTCACTCACCCGAACGTTGTGCTGACGGCTCATGTATTCCTGGATGCTGGCAGTCAGATCGTCGCCAGCCACCTTGATGGAGGTGTTAGCCACGATACCGCCCAGCGAAATCACGGCAATCTCTGTTGTACCGCCACCTATGTCAACAATCATGTTACCTTGCGGAGCCTCTACGTCGAGGCCGATACCGATGGCAGCAGCCATAGGCTCGAAAATAAGGTAGACGTCACGTCCGTCGGCATGTTCTGCTGAGTCGCGCACGGCACGCAGCTCCACTTCCGTCGAACCTGACGGAACACCGATAACCATGCGCAGCGAGGGTGAGAACAACCGCGACCCTGTGTGTACCATCTTTATCAGTCCGCGCATCATCTGCTCGCAGGCGGTGAAGTCGGCTATCACGCCGTCGCGCAACGGGCGGATCGTGCGGATGCCCGGATTCTCTTTCTCATACATCATCTTTGCCTGCTCGCCCACGGCAATCATCTTGTCGGTGCGGCGATCGAGAGCCACTACTGAAGGCTCGTCAACAACAATCTTATCATCACTGATAATGATAGTGTTGGCGGTACCCAAATCCATTGCAATACCTTGAATAAAACTAAAAAATCCCATCTCTAAATCCTTACTTGTTAATTTAGTATATCTATAAAATCTTAATTACTCATTTCTTCCCGAACCACTCGTTGATAGCGGTGTCGTAATGGCTGCTCACACCGAAGGCGCGTGTAGCCAGATCCCGGCGTTCCTCTATCGTGGTTGCTGCGCCACGCTTATCGAGAATTTCCTCTAACAGCGCATACTCACTTTTGCTCGGCACGATGACCACATCGTTGAAGTTCTTGGCGGCGGCACGGATTAGCGAGATGCCGCCGATATCGATTTTCTCGATAATCTCCTCATCGGAGGCTCCACTGGCTACAGTCTGCTCAAACGGATAGAGGTCTACGATGACGAGATCAATCTCAGGAATCTCATATTGTGCCATCTGTTGGCGGTCACCATCATTGTCACGACGCGCGAGAATACCTCCAAATACCTTCGGGTGTAGCGTCTTCACACGTCCGCCCAATATCGAGGGGTAGGTGGTTACTTCCTCCACGGTCTGACAGGCATAACCCAACGAGGTAATGAAAGCCTGAGTGCCTCCAGTGGAAAGAAACTTCACGCCTGCCGCGTTCAATTTCTCCAAAAGACTCTCCAAGCCGTCTTTGTGGTACACCGACACCAGTGCCGTGCTGATTTTCTTTGTCGTCTCCATGATGTGGTTTTTGCTTTTTACGCTTTGAGTGTGCAAAGTTACAACATTTTTCTGATATAAAATATAAATTGGAGAAAAATTATTTTCGTATAACAAATAAAATGTCTGCCGTCAAGACAGACATTTTATTTGTAGCGGGAGAGGGACCCGAACCCTCGACCTCCGGATTATGAATCCGACGCTCTAACCAACTGAGCTATCCCGCCCCGATTTTCTTTAAGCGGGTGCAAAGGTAATACAAAATTTCGATTAAGCAAAAAAAACGTTCATTTTTTTTCTTGTTTAAAACTTTTTTTGTACTTTTGCGGAGTAAACATACCTTTTGACTAAAAACACGAGAGTATGAGCAAGTTACAGATACGCATAGACCACGAGCTGCGATGCAACTCACAGGGCATCATCTGGAATCTCATCAGCACGGCCGAGGGGCTGTCGCGCTGGCTGGCCGACGATGTCCGGCAGGACGGCAACAAACTCACGCTGACATGGGGAGAGACATGGAGCCACCACGAGATACGACACGCCACCATCACGGGAAAAGCGAAAAACCGACGCATACGTTTCCGCTGGGACGACGAGGATGACCCCAATGCCTATATTGAACTCATGATGGAAAAGAGCGAACTCACAGGCGACTTCATTCTGACCATCATCGACTTCGCTGATCCCGAAGAGGAAGAGTCGCTCCGCGACCTATGGGCCGACAACCTCGAACGGCTACATACCACAACAGGGCTGTAGACCTAAAGAAATTTCAAATGTTAAATCTGTTTACATTTTTAACATTTCAAACTATCGCCGAAATCGCCAGATTTCGGCTTTTTCGTAGCTAAGTGACAATTTAATAGAAAAAACAGCTTTATTTTAACAAATCCACAACTCCCTGAGAATAAGCCCTATAGGAGACTTATCGCTTTTCATTGAGCACTTTTCACTTCTGAAAGATATACGTCTCACATACGAAAGCTAAGCTTTCACACTATCAAACACGGTCTTTTGACAGCTGAAAGACGACCTTTCGCCACCCGAAACATATACCTTTGGGAGTGAAAGGAGAGTAAAAGAGGAGCAAAAAGGGGAGTGAAGGGGATGAAAAAGGGTGATTTTCGGGCTTTTTGTGACATTTTATAAGTGTTAAAAACTGACTGTGATTTAACATTTTCCCTGATTATAGTTCACATATCTAACATTTGGAAACGAATGTCAGAATACTTAAAAACCATAAAAAATGGCAAAAACGCACCATTTCTGAAATATTTGTGTTAATTTTGCAGATTGATTACGCGCCCGTGCGCGAACCGACATACAGGAAACGTGCAGCCATGCTCCGCATCAAGAAGTTAGACATCTTCATTTTCCGGCAGTTTGCCCTGCTTTTTGTGGGCACGTTTGTCATCAGTCTCTTTGTACTGATGATGCAGTTTGTATGGAAATATATCGACATGCTCATCGGCAAAGGACTCACCATGGACGTGCTGGCGGAGTTCTTCGGTTATATGAGTCTTGTGCTCATGCCCGAAGCCTTCCCATTGGCCATTCTGCTGGCCTCGCTCATTGCCTTTGGAAACCTCGGTGAGAGCAGCGAGCTCACCGCCATCAAGTCGGCAGGCATCTCACTCATGCAGACTTTCCGCTCGCTCATCGTCACATCGGTTATCATCGCTCTCGTATCGTTCTATTTCCAGAACAAGGTGGGACCAGCCGCCAACATGAAGATGGCACAGCTCATGATTGCCATGAAGCAGAAGAGCCCCGAACTGGAAATACCCGAAGGCATCTTCTACGACGGTATTCCCGGCTCCAACCTCTACGTACAGGAGAAGAACATGGAGACGGGCAAGCTATACGGTATTATGATTTACCGCATGACCGGCAGCTATGAGGATCAGGCCATCATCCTGGCCGACTCGGGCATGCTCCAGTCCACCGCCGACAAACAGCATCTCGTGCTCTCGCTATGGAGCGGTGAGTGGTTCGAGAACATGCAGTCGCAAGAGCTCATGGGAAGTGCCGCCGTGCCCTACCGTCGCGAGTCGTTCACATCCAAGCGTATCATCATCGAATACAACGACGACCTTAATCTGACCGACGCCTCCCTGCTCACAGGAAATGCGAAAGCCAAGGGCCTGAGTCAGCTGCATCACGACGGCGACTCACTAACCGCTGTCTACGACAGCATTGGACGCAACTATCTTGCTGAGGCCCGACGCAACGCCTACTTCATCCCCAGCACCACACGCGCCGACTCGATTGCCGCCGTCAAGGCCGGACACCGACCGGAGTTCAACATCGACTCAGCATACGCCAAAGCAACACCCGAGCAGCGGCGCAGCGCCTCGGCTACAGCACTCTCGAAAGTTCAGCAGCAACTGAGCGACCTTGAGTTCAAGGCGCTCATCACCAGCGACGGTGACAAAATCATCCGTCAGCACAAGATTGAGGCCATACGCATCTACAACCGCGCATTGCTCTGCATCATATTCTTCTTCATTGGCGCACCACTCGGCGCTATCATTCGCAAAGGTGGACTCGGTGTACCGGTCATCATTGCCGTACTCGTGTTCATCCTCTACTATATTCTCGAAAACACCGGCTATCGCATGTCACGTGGCGGAATGTGGCCTATCTGGTTCGGCATGAGCATCGCACCCGCCATTCTCATACCCCTCTCCGCCTTCGTCACCTATAAAGCCAACAACGACTCAGTGGTATTCAACATCGACCTCTACCGCAATATGCTCATGCGACTGCTCGGTCTCCGGCAGAAACGCCACGTGGGTGGCAAAGAAGTCATCATCAACGATCCCGACTACCACCGCGACGCCGATCAGCTTGCCTCCATCAGCGAAGAGACAAAGCACTATGAGACGGCTCACCGGCTGAAGACACCACCCAATGTCATCAAGACTTTCTTCCGCTACGAGCCCGACCACGCCATAGAACGCATCAGCGAACAGCTCGAGGACGTCATCAGCGACCTCGGCAACACCCGCGACAAGATTATCATCAGCGAGCTCAACCACTACCCCATCCTCGCCACGAAAGCCCATACGCGACCCTTCGAACGGCGGTGGCTGAACATCGCAGCAGCCATACTCCTACCCATAGGCGCGTTTCTCTACCTGCGCATGTGGCGGTTCCGCCTGCGACTGCTCCGAGACCTCCATGCCATACAACGGACAAACAGCAACATCATACAGCGCATAGCGCATACACACGACAACAAATAGCGTGTATATAAATAATAAGGTGTAACCACATCAACAAACAATATGTTCAAACATATAGAACAAGCTATCGAAGATTTCCGTCAAGGCAAATTCGTCATTGTCGTAGACGATGAAGACCGCGAGAACGAAGGCGACCTCATCATCGCCGCCGAGAAGATTACGGCCGAGAAAGTGAACTTCATGCTTAAGAACGCGCGTGGCGTGCTCTGCGCTCCCATCACTCTCTCGCGTTGCGAAGAGCTCGACCTGCCCCATCAGGTAAGCGACAACACCTCAGTACTCGGCACGCCCTTCACCGTCACCATCGACAAGCTCGAAGGCTGCACCACCGGTGTCTCCGCCCACGACCGTGCGGCAACCATACGCGCACTGGCCGATCCCACTTCACGCCCAGAGACCTTCGGACGCCCCGGACATATCAACCCCCTTTACGCACAGGACAATGGTGTGCTACGCCGCTCAGGCCACACCGAGGCTGCCATCGACCTCTGCCGCCTGGCCGGACTCTATCCCGCCGGCGCACTCATGGAAATCATGAATGAGGACGGCACCATGGCACGCCTGCCCGAGCTGCAAGTGATGGCACGCGAGTGGGACATGCGCATCATCTCCATCAAAGACCTCATCGCCTACCGCCTGCAAAAAGAATCAATCATTGAAGTAGGCGACGAAGTGGACATGCCCACTGAATACGGCCACTTCCGCCTCATCCCCTTCCGTCAGCACTCAAACGGACTGGAGCATCTGGCACTCGTGAAAGGCACGTGGCAAGAGGAGGAGCCCATTCTCGTGCGCGTTCATTCCTCGTGCATGACTGGCGATATTCTCGGCAGCCAGCGGTGCGACTGTGGCGAACAGCTCCACAAAGCCATGCAGATGATAGAGCGCGAAGGAAAAGGCGTGCTCGTCTACATGCAGCAGGAAGGCCGCGGCATCGGACTGATGAACAAAATCGCAGCCTACAAGCTTCAAGAACAAGGCTACGACACCGTGGATGCCAACGTGCACCTCGGCTTCAAGCCCGACGAGCGCGACTATGGCTGCGGGGCACAGATGCTCCGCCACCTCGGCGTGCACAAGATGCGGCTGCTCACCAACAACCCCGTGAAACGCGTAGGACTCGAAGCCTACGGGCTGGAAATTGTTGAGAACGTACCCATCGAAATCACTCCCAACCCCTACAACGAGCGCTACCTCAAGACCAAACGCGACCGCATGGGGCACATCCTACATCTGAAATAAATCGAACAAAACATACAGCACATTATGGAACGACTTTCTGAAAGACTCAACCGTCTGTCGCCGTCGGCAACGCTCGCCATGTCGCAAAAGAGCGGCGAGATGAAGGCACAAGGCATCGACGTGATCAACCTTAGCGTGGGAGAACCCGACTTCAACACGCCCGACCATATCAAGGAGGCTGCCAAGCAGGCCGTAGACGACAATTACTCGCGCTACTCGCCTGTGCCTGGCTATGCCGACCTTAGGCAAGCCATCGTAGAGAAACTGAAACGGGAGAACGGACTTGACTATTCTCCAGCCGAGATTCTCGTTTCGAACGGCGCCAAGCAAAGTGTGTGCAACACCGTCATGGCACTTGTGAACCCGGGCGACGAGGTCATCATTCCCGCTCCCTATTGGGTAAGCTATCCGCAGATGGTAAAGCTGGCAGGCGGCACGCCCGTCATTGTCGGTGCAGGCTTTGAGCAGAATTTCAAGATGACAGCCGAACAGCTCGAAAACGCCATCACCCCGAAGACGCGCCTGCTCATCCTCTGCTCGCCCAGCAACCCTACAGGCAGCGTCTACACCCACGAGGAGCTGAAGACACTGGCCGAGGTCGTCATGCAACACGAAGACCTCTACGTGCTGGCCGACGAGATCTACGAGCACATCAACTACATAGGTCGCCACGAGTCCATCGCACAATTCGAGGGGATGAAAGAGCGCGCCATCATCGTAAACGGCGTGTCGAAGGCGTATGCCATGACAGGCTGGCGCATCGGCTACATCGCCGCACCTGAGTGGATTGTGAAAGGCTGCAACAAGCTGCAAGGACAATACACCAGCGGCCCGTGCTCCGTCAGCCAGAAAGCCGCCGAAGCCGCCTACCGCCTCAGCCAGGACTGCGTGGAGGAGATGCGGCAGGCCTTCGAACGCCGGCGCGACCTTATCGTAAGCCTGACACGCGACATCCCCGGGCTTGAGGTGAACATCCCGCAGGGAGCCTTCTACCTCTTCCCCAAGTGCAGCAGCTACTACGGCAAGAGCGACGGCCAGCGCACCATCGCCGACAGCTACGACCTGGCCATGTATCTGCTCGAAGAAGCCCACGTGGCCACCGTGGCCGGAGCGGCCTTCGGCGACCCTGACTGTTTCCGCATGAGCTACGCCACCAACGACGACAACATCCGCGAGGCCATCAGCCGCATCGCCAAAGCCCTCGCAAAGCTCAGGTAATTCAAGTTACTTTCAAAAACTCATTACCTTTGCAAAAGATTAAAAGAAATTCAGGATAACATGAAAGAAAAACAACTACAATATTTATGGATGGGGTCTTTATTCCTCCAGAATAGACGGAAGGCTATATTACTAATGCCCCTCTTCGTTTTATCTGTCAATGCGCAGCATGTGTTGACAAAGGAATATCACGCCCCTCGTGCCGGTGACCGTCTCATTAAGCAGCAGATGGAATACACGGGTTCGGGTGAAGACGGCGATAGTGTCTGCTGGGATTTCAGCAATGTTGAGATAAAGGAAGAGGAAGAGAATTGGCCTGTAGATTATTCGGCTCTTCCCGACTCTTTGTTCGCTAAGATTGAAAACCACACGCGATTTGTTTACAATGATTTTTCTGACAGTTTATTGCTGAAGTCCAATGAAAACCGATTGTTGAGAATGGATTATGGAAATCCTGTTCTTGAAATGGTCTTTCCATTAAGTTATGGAGATGCATTTAGTTCTACCTTTCATGGAACTGGTGTCTATTCTCAAAAATATGTGCTTGCGACACAGGGAGGGTCAGAAAGCAGGATAGACGCTTTCGGTACAATCATCCTACCGACAAAAGACACGCTCAGTCAGGTAACTCGTCTCTATACGCTGAAGAATGCCTATATTTCTATCTCGTCCGATTCAGCTGAGGCTAATGTTATTTCCGGTCAGCACATTGTGAGCGAGCATTACCAATGGTATGCGCGGGGTTACCGCTATCCTGTCTATGAGGTTTCCGCAACAACGTTCTATAAAGGAGCCCGACCTGCATCCATTCAGCACACAGCTTTCTGTTTCGCGCCTTCTGACCAACGCCTTCTTCCAGACACGCTCAATGAGAATCTTGCGAGGGAAGACAGTATCATAAGAAGGGATATGCGACAACATGATGTTATTAGATACGAAGTGAAACGTCATGGTAATCAGCTGACCCTTACCTATAGTCTGAAAGATCAGGCCAATGTGAAGGCCGTCATTGCAGATGCGATGGGCATCATATACAGGCAAAACCAACAAACTCATCCGGCTGGGGAGGACTATTCCATTTCTCTTGACTGCTCCGGTTTGAAACCAGGGAAATATGTTCTATACATCAGAGTAAATGAAACGGTTTATTATGAGAAGATTGTTATTTAGTCCGTTGAAAGGAATTTCCTTTTGTCTATTTGTTGCCTGTCTGCCATTCTGCCTATTTGCACAAATACCGGAACTACCCAAAACTGTGACCAGTCCTGACGCGGGAAGTCTGGGAGAATACGGCAGCTATCCTGTCTCGTTATTTACGGGAGTGCCAGAAATATCAATACCCCTTTATAACTTAGAAGTCGGGAGTTATGTTTTGCCCGTGTTCCTTTCTTACCATGCATCAGGTATAAAACCCGACCAGCATCCGGGCATGGTCGGCACAGGCTGGAGCCTGAATGCAGGCGGCATGATAACGCGGAAAGTAAATGGGCTGCCTGATGAATACATCGGAATAGAGACAACAAACAAAGGATATTACCACACGCACAGCTGTCTTTCTGGCAATCTCTGGGGCGACTCAGCAGCTATCTCCCAGCATTTTGCAACCGATGACAAATTCATGGACACAGAACCCGATGAGTTCTATTTCAATTTTAATGGTTACCAAGGGTCGTTTTACTTGAGCCATTCAGGGAAATGGATAGCGCGATGTGCCCAGAATATCAAAGTCGAGGTGTGCGACACCTTGCAAACGCTTCCGCTTAGACAGTATTTAAAGACAACCTTAGATTTTGGCGACTATCTGTTTCCAAAGTCTTTTAGCTCCTTTACCTTGACGGCAGAGGACGGCACGCGCTATGTCTTTGGAGGCAATGATACAAGCATAGAATACTCCACTAACTTCTGGTACCAAGCCCAAAGCTGTTGGATTGCTACCTCGTGGATGCTTACGGAAATCATCCTTCCCAACAATAAAAAGATAGAATTCACCTACGAGCGGTTGGGGATGCAGATAGAGATGTACTACTCGCTTACGTTGTCCCACCTGTTATTGGAACCCGACGGATCGTCGATGTCATCGTCAGGAGCAGGAGCTCTGGGCAATCAAGGTCAATTGATAGCCCCCGTCGCCTTGTCACAGATTTCTGGCGACGGCATCTATGTCAACTTTTATCGACATCCATCTATACAACGTTCCTACAGCAAAGAAGACCTTGCGAATTATTGTCGGACAGTATCTCCGAACAGTCAGACTTGTCCGCCACTCCCCTATCTGACCAATCGCACGGGAGAGCTATGTTTTGACTGGCTGGATGATATGAACTGGCCTCAAATTGACAGTATTTTTATCTTTCACCCAACATCTGATCCGCCGTCAATAAAACTTAGCTATTCCGCGGACAGCTTACAACGACTGACACTTGATAGCTTGCGTTTCGGCAATCAACGCTACAGGTTTGAATACAACAACATGGCAGGCTTACCCAAATATCTTTCAAAGCAAACCGACCATTGGGGATATTATAATCATAAAGACCTGATAGCATACGTAAACAATTCCAGAGGATTTCATCCGTATGTTAATGAAATTGGCGATGAGTTAGCGCCAATGCTGCCAGGGGACAATAATGATCCGGGGGAGCCTGATCCGCCATCATCTACAGGACACTATGAAATTGATAAGGATCCTGACTCCTGTTACACTGCTACCGGCATACTGACAAAGATCATTTATCCCACAGGAGGTTATACCCGTTTCGTCTATGAACCCAACGACTACTACTGTATCTACACCCCTGACAGCATGATATGCAGTTGGGGCATCGGTGGCGGTTTGCGGATAAAGGAACTTTGGAATTCCGCAGGCGACAGTATCGAGACATGCCAGCACAGATATTATTATAAACAAGGAGTGGGTAGCAACTTGTCCAGTGGTGTACTGAATGCCCTGCCCCGTTATTCTTTCAATGCCCAGTTGGGCAGCGAAAACAGTGGCACAATGACACTCAGCGTATTGTCGGCACAGCCGTCTTTCCCCTCAAGCAACGACTATCAGGGTTATTCTGTAGGTTACTCCACCGTTATCGACGAGAGAAGCGACGGAGCGTATAGCGTGTACCGCTATACCAATCTCGACAGCCTCGGCGGCAATCATGTCGATGAGCCGTTTATCTTTAACCGTCAGTCCACGACAAATTCATTCGCACCCAACTCTTCAAGAAGACATGAGTGCGGCCTATTAACCAGCGAAGCACACTATGATGAAGACAATAACCCAACAAAAGAAGTGAACTACATCTATCAAAGCGACAGCAGAAATCTGGCGATAGACTATGTCAGGGCTTTGCACCATAAAATTTATGGTAACAATTATTTCTTCTACGACGCTACCGCCTATAAACTTTTCACCTATACCATGCTCCTGACAGAAAAGAAGACCAAAGACTACGACCAGAGCGGGGCCTACACTTTGACGAGACAGACCTATCTGTATAATGACGACAAACTGGTGCGGGAACTGAAAACCATTTCGCCTGTGGTCACAGAGACCACAACCTATAAATACCCGGGCAATTTTGTCACTGGAGGAGACCCGCTTTACACGGTCAGTAATTTCAGCTATCCTGACAATGACGGAAATTTCACAGGAAGTCCCAATACCTATCTGAGAATGTATAACCGCCATATCCTGTCACCGGTAATTGAAGAGACGAAGACCGTTACATGGCAGAATGTCACGGAAGAGACAAGCAAGCGGATTGTTGATTACAGAGCCTTCCTCCCGCAAATGGCAACAGATACTATCTTTGCGCCCAGACATATCTTCAGTTCCCATGCCGGACAGTCACTTGTTCACGAAGCGACCATCGAGGCATACGACAAAGCCGGGAATGTTCTGGCAGCATCTACACCGGCCGACGGACAGACCGTCTATGTCTGGGGCTACAATTCAACAAAACTGATAGCGGCAATAAAGGGTGTGTCACTGGAAAGTGTCACAGAAGCCTTATATCAGATGTACACTCCGCCGTTTATCTTCAATCCCAAGACCTCTGACTGCGACTCCCTGCGGCAGTTGTTCCCTCATAGTCAGATAACCACATACGAATACGGATCGTTGTTTGGTGTAACAAGAATCACCACCCCCGACGGGCTGTCCGCTTACTATGAATACGATGATTGCGGAAGACTGGCAGCAGTGTACGACGACAAGCGGAATGTCTTGAAAAAGTATGTCTATCAGTATGACCCATAACTTGTGACCTGTAATCCTGCGTTTAATTTATCCATGCACGCTCACTTTTTTGGCCATCCATGCATGTAATTCAAAAAATAATTGTAAGTTTGCAAACGAAATATATTATGTTGAAAATCTCTAAGATACGCTATTGCCTGCTTCTGTCCTCTCTCTTGCTGAGCGGGGTATGTCCGCTGCCCGCCCAGACGGGCGACGGGTTCGGCTCGGTGACGGTACCCTCCGGCGTGCTGCCCTCGCGGGGCAACCATGTCGCGACGGTGACCATGCGCGTGGCCGGTGCGGGACAGAGCCTTACCGCCGCGG
>CAJOIW010000030.1 GCA_905234845.1 uncultured Prevotella sp.
CCAAGGGAAAAATTGAATTTTAACACACCAAAAGAAGAGTTTTTCAAACATTATTCATAATTTTGCACCCAACTTGCACTTGCTGGTTGACTCTGCATTTAACAATTCTCTCTCTCAAAAATGAAAATATATTCTCATTTTGTTCGTTTACTCGAAATTTTGCACTACCTTTGCCTAAAAATAGGCGAAGGTACTGCGTCTCGGCATAAAAAATATACGAGTTTATTTTGTTCTGCTCTCGACTTTTCGTACCTTTGCCTAACGTCGAAGGTAGGCTGCACCTCGGAAAATTGCAAATAAAAAATTTGCATTTTCGCTCGGTTTGCACTACCTTTGCAAATAAAAAAAAAGGATGATTCTTATTGCTGACGGTGGTAGCACGAAGACGCACTGGTTGATAGCCGACAGTGGGCGTGTGCTGGTGGAGACGCTGGGCATGAACCCTGTGCATCAGTCGCAGGAGCAAATGGCCGGCATTGTGGCCGAGGAGTTGCTGCCGCATATCGGTGAGCCCTCGGCGGTGGAGAGGGTGTGCTTCTACGGGGCTGGCTGCGCGGGCAGCGGCGCCGAGCGGATGGAGCGTTTGCTGCGCGGGTTTTTCCCGAATGCAGTGGTCGAGGTGGGCAGCGACCTGTTGGGTGCTGCGCGCGCGCTCTTTGCCGACGGCGAGGGCATTGCCTGCATTCTCGGCACGGGGGCGAACTCGGGGCTGTACGACGGCCACGGCATTGTGGCGAACACGCCGCCACTGGGCTATATCCTCGGCGACGAGGGCAGCGGAGCGTATCTGGGCATCGCTCTGCTGAACGCGCTCTACAAGGGGCGTCTGCCCCGTGAAGTGGCGGAGGCGTTCGGACGGGAGACGCATCTGACGTATGAGGAGGTGATCGGCTACGTCTATCGTGAGCCGATGGCCAACCGCTTTCTGGCCTCGCTGGCTCCCTTTGTCTGTAGGCACTTGGACGTGCCGGAGGTGGCAAGGCTGGCCGACGAGGCGTTCGACTGTTTCCTGGAGCGCAACGTGCGGCCATACGGCCGGCGCGACTTGCCGGTGGGCTTTGTGGGTGGCGTGGCATGGAGCTTCCGCGAGCAGATTACCAAAGCTGTTGAGCGTGCCGGAATGCGCATGGGACCGGTGGTGAAAAGCCCCCTCCAACTCCCCCCACTGGGGGAGAGAAGAACCCCTCCTGACCTCCCGTTGTAGAGACGCCACACTGTGACGTCTCTACTGCACGCAACTCCCTCCCCTTGGGGGGAAGGCAACGGGGGGGCGAGCTCCGCTCGGGATGGGGATGGGGAGAGGTTCTAGTGATGTCTGAACTTCTTGTACTCCTTGAACTCCTTGAACTCCTTGTAAACGGTAAACTGTATGCATGATATGAAATACAAATTCGATTGGAAGCGGTGGCTGCTCTTTCTCATCGTGTCGGCGGGGCTGCTGGTGCTCACACGCAGCTTTCTGATGTCGCTGGGCATCATGATGTTGTTGCTGCTGATTGACCGGCTGCTGGCTGAATGGGAGAAAAAGAGAAATGAAGGATGAAGAGTTAAATGAGCGTTTGCGGCGTCTTTACCGTGAATGGCATGGTAGCGATGCGACGAGCATGGTGCGGCTGGCTGGTGCCGGCAGCAACCGTGTGTATGTGCGGCTGACTGGCGACGACGGCCAGACGGTCATTGGCGTGGTGGGCACGTGTGCCGATGAGAATACGGCATTTGCCTATCTCTCACGTCATTTTGCCGACGGTGGCCTGCCTGTGCCGCGGGTGTTGGCGGTGAGCGATGACGGTCTGTGCTATCTGCAGCAAGACTTGGGCAGCACGTCGCTCTTCGATGCCGTCAGCAACGGACGGAAGGCCGGCGGCCGGTACGATGAGCGGGAACGGCAACTGTTGCTGAAAACAATCCGCCTGCTGCCGCAGTTCCAGGTGAGGGGCGCGCAGGGGCTGGACTTCGCGCGGTGCTTCCGCCAGTCGGTGATGGATGTGCGGAGTGTGATGTTCGACTTGAATTATTTTAAGTATTGTTTCCTGCTGCCATCGGGTGTGGCGTTCGACGAGGTGATGTTGGAGGAGGACTTCGGCCGATTGGCACAGTGCCTTGCGCGCGACGATGGATGCTATTTCCTCTATCGCGACTTTCAGGCTCGCAATGTCATGCTGGTCCGCGGGGACTCGCCTTACTTCATTGACTTTCAGGGTGGCCGGCGCGGTCCGTTCTACTACGATGTGGCTTCGTTCGTGTGGCAGGCCTCGGCCTGTTATCCCGATGAGCTGCGTAGGCAACTCGTTGACGCTTACTATGAAGAGCTGAAGACGCTCGTGGAGGTGCCGCCGCGACAGGTGTTCGACGAGCGGCTACGCTTGTTCGTGCTCTTCCGCACCCTGCAGGTGTTGGGCGCATACGGTTTCCGTGGATGGTTTGAGCGCAAGCCTCATTTCATCAACTCCATACCTGCGGCGATGGAGAACCTGCGGGCTTTAGCCTCACCCCCGACCCCTCCTAACAGCCCCCTCCGACTCCCCCCACTGGGGGAGGGAGTTGGGTTCCCATATCTTCTTGATGTGCTGAATAGGCTATTGGAAGTTGAAAAGTTGAAAAGAGCGGGAATAGACACTAATGCTAACTCTCAACTCTCAACTCTCAACTCTCAACTCAACGCTAACGTTGGGGTGTTCCCCTCGCTCGTGGTTCGCATTTTCAGTTTCTCGTACAAAAAAGGTATTCCCGAGGACGAGAGCGGTAATGGTGGCGGCTATGTGTTTGACTGTCGGTCGACGCATAACCCGGGACGGTATGAGCGGTATAAATCGCAGACAGGACTGGACGAGCCGGTCATCAGGTTCTTGGAGGACGATGGCGAGATACTGCGGTTTCTAGAGCATGTTTACGAATTGGCCGACAAGCATGTGGAGCGCTATCTGGAACGCGGCTTCACGTCGCTGATGTTCTCGTTCGGTTGTACGGGCGGACAACACAGAAGTGTCTATGCCGCTCAGCATCTGGCTGAGCATCTGCACAATAAATATGGCATTGAGGTAAGGCTCTGCCACAGGGAGCAAAATATTATGCGCACCTTTTTAGCGGGAGGGAACGGCTGATGGTGAGTTTTGTCTCAGTGGGCAGTGGAAGTAGCGGCAACAGCTATTATTTCTATACGGAGCGGTCAGGCTTGCTGGTAGACGCGGGTGTAAGCCTGCGCAGGATGAAGCGCGATTTTGCGGTTCACGGTCTCAGAATGGACAGTATCGACGGTCTGTTGCTGACTCACGACCATGCTGACCATGTGAAGTACGTGGCAGTTGTTAGCGAGAAACTCGGGTTGGATGTCTATGCGACGTCGGCCATTCATCGCGCGTTAAGTGATCTGCGCTTTCCCTCTTCACAGGTGGAAAGCCGATATGTCAGAATTTTTGAGCAGGGAGAGCAACTGAGACTTGGCGATTTTGTGGTAACGGCCTTCAGGGTTCCCCACGATAGCATGGACTGTTCAGGATATTTTGTGGAATGTGAAGACGTGAGCGTCTGCCTGATAACTGACGTGGGGCAGGTGACCGATGAGATTGCGGGTTTTATTGGCCGCTGCTCACACCTGATAATCGAGGCAAACTACGACAGGGACATGTTGATGGCGGGAAGTTATCCGAAACTGCTGAAATATAGGATTTCGTGTGGCACAGGTCATCTCTCAAACGATGAGTGTGGGCAGGCGATTGTCTCCTATGGCTCTGATAACCTTCGCAAGGTCTATCTTTGTCATCTGAGCGCCGAGAATAACCGGCCGATGATAGCCGAGTCGACAGTAGGGAAGTATCTGCAAGGTCGATACGGCGAGAGGGTAGAGCTACGCGTGTTGGAACGGCGACAGCTTAGCGGGCCGTTTTGTCTAACGAAATGAAATATCCCAGTTTGTAAAGTTTAAACAAAAGGGTAGAAGGATTGCTGCCAATAAGATTTCGCCTTTCCGCTTCACCCAGCAGGCGGTGCCATTGTCGGACAACGGTGCAGAGAAATGTATGCCTCTTCGTGAAGTCGAGCAATGAGGAATAACCTTTTAGCTCCTCCGAAAACTGATGCAGGGTGCGAAGACCTTCTTCTGTCTTTTCCATGAAGTGGGCATTTTCTTCAAACTCATGAAACACAACGGGATTGTCGATGTGACGAATAGGAATGTTATTGCTCTTCATTTGTTTTCCCCAGAAGACATCCTCGTAGCCGTAAAAACGAAACCGCTCGTCAAAAGGATGTCGAAGTATGATGTCCCTTTCGACGAGAAAATTTGACGTGTGGAAATCGCGATGCGGATGCAACGCTCTCTTTTCCGGAATCTGACGAGGCGCTGCCTCTACCTCGTACATATAGCGGAGGTTGCGATTTTGCAATAGGGGCATGCTCGCAATGGAATACCCGCCATAGATAACCTCTCCTTCCGCCTTGAGGTATCTGGAGAGAAAGTCGTTGTCGGATATCTTCATGTCGCTGTCTATGAACAGCAAGTGCTGGTACTGAGCCTCGCGGGCGAGAACGTTTCTGATGGCTGCACGTCCAACATTCTCGCGATGGCTGAGCAGCCGCACATGTGATATGCTTTCAAGCTTCGCCAGACACTCGACGCATATGTCTTCTGTAGATCCGTCGTCGGCAACGATAATCTCAAATGCCAAGGAGTCCTGCATGATGGCCTGTGCATGCAAGTCGTTTACTAATTGCGTGCAGTCTGTATTATATGTCGGAATTAAGATAGACAGCTCCTTTCTCATTGCAGTTTGGCAGACAGATATTTTCCAGTGATACTTTCCTTTTGTGTGATTAATCCTTCCGGCGAACCTTGATAGACGAGATTCCCACCTTTGTCACCGCCCTCCGGACCCAGGTCAATAATGTAATCGGCTCGTTTGATAACCTCCATGTTGTGCTCTACGACAATAATGGTGTGGCCCCTTTCAATGAGCGCATCGAAAGCGTGGAGCAGTTTGTTGATGTCATTCAAGTGAAGTCCCGTTGTGGGCTCGTCGAAGATGAAGAGCGTCGGCTCCTGTTGTTCTTGTCCGATGAACCACGCAAGTTTAACACGCTGATTCTCACCTCCTGAGAGGGTTGACGAGCTTTGACCCATTTGGATATAGCCAAGACCGACCTGCTGAAGCGGGAGCAGCCGGTTGACAATGGTTGTCTCTCCATATTCGCCAAAGAAACTGACGGCATCGTCAATCGTCATGTTGAGCACGTCATATATGTTTTTCCCGTGGAAAGTCACGTCAAGCACATCGCGCTTGAAACGTTGGCCGTGACATGTCTCACACACAAGCTCCAAATCGGCCATGAACTGCATCTCAACAGTGATGACACCTGTTCCCTTACATTCTTCGCAGCGTCCGCCTTCGGTGTTGAAAGAGAAATGCTGTGCGGTGAATCCCAACTGCCGGGCAAGGGGCTGCTCTGCAAATAGTTGGCGAATGGCATCATAAGCTTTCAAATAGGTTGCCGGATTAGAGCGAGTGCTCTTGCCGATAGGGCTCTGGTCGACCATCTCCACATGCTTGATGTATTCAAAGTCGCCCTCAAGTGAGTTGTATTCTCCAGGAATTTCTGCCACCTCATCAAGCCGGCGCTTCAAAATGGGATAGAGTGTTCCCCTCACTAAAGACGACTTGCCTGAGCCACTGACACCCGTTACCGCTGTGATGACATTGAGCGGAAAGGTAACATTGACCCCTTTGAGGTTATTCATACGTGCTCCATTGAGCTTTATAGCCATATTCCATGGTCTTCTTCCAGAGGGAAGAGCGACTTGCTCTTCACCGACAAGATACTTCAACGTGTAGCTTCGCGGGTGTTTCTTCAGTTGGTTCTTGTTAATGTCAGAGGCTTTTCCTTCAAAAACAATTTCACCGCCAAGTGAGCCTGCGTCAGGACCGACATCTATCAGATGGTCAGCCGCGCGCATGATTTCTTCGTCGTGTTCAACAACTATCACAGTGTTCCCGAGGTCTCTCAGTCGTTTTAATACATTGATAAGCCTTTGTGTGTCACGCTGGTGAAGGCCTATGGTTGGTTCGTCGAGTATATACAGAGAGCCGATGAGCGACGAGCCGAGCGACGTGGTGAGATTGATGCGCTGACTTTCACCGCCACTTAACGTGTTTGAAGGTCGATTCAAAGTGAGGTAGCCTAACCCGACATCAAGAAGGAAACCAAGTCGGTTTTTTATTTCGATGAGTAGACGGCTGGCAATCTTGGTCTCATGCTCGCTAAGTCGGATGTGGTCGAACCATTCTTTTAGATTTACAATGGGCATTTCCACTAAGTCGGAAATGCTCATGCCGTTGATTTTAACCCATGTAGCTTCTTTCTTCAGCCGTTTGCCACGACATTCAGGGCAGGTAGTCTTTCCGCGGTAACGGCTCAACATGACGCGATATTGGATCTTATATTGATTGTCTTTCACCATTTGGAAAAAAGAATCAATGCAAATCCTTTCATTCTCTGGCCGCTTTAAGTCTGATGGTAATCCTTTCCAAAGCATGTTTTTATGTTCATGGGAGAGTTTGTAATAAGGCTCGAAAATAGGAAAATCGTCTATGGCAGCCCTGCGGCAAAATTCATCTTTCCAGATGCCCATTTTTTCCCCATGCCAACATTGTACACAGCCGTCGTAGACACTTAGTGATGTGTTTGGTATGACCAGCTTCTCGTCAATGTCGATGATTTTTCCAAACCCTTCGCATAAAGGACAGGCTCCTAATGGGGAATTGAAAGCAAACAAATTGTCGCTTGGCTCGTCGAAAATGATGCCGTCGGCTTCGAATCGAGTGGAAAAATTGTAGCAGATGTTAGAGGGCAGGAAAGCTAACCGACAAGTACCATTACCCTCATAAAAAGCCGTTTCAACGGAATCGGTCAGTCGAGAAATAAAGTCTTTGGTATCGTCAACGGCCAACCGGTCGATAAGCAAGAATATTTCGTCAGTAGAAATCGTATCGGCCTGTTGAGAGTTGAGGAAATCTTCTATTCGTATAAACTCTCCTTTTATCCATAGGCGGGTATAGCCTTGAAGAATTTCAGACTCTAATTGCTTTCTGACAGATCGCCCTTCAGAAATGTGAAGTGGTGCAAGAATGGCGAAACGCGTGCCTTTAGAATAAGTTGCAACACATTTTAATACGTCCTCTGGTGTATGTTTTTTTACCTCATCTCCACTGATTGGGGAAAATGTGTGTCCGATTCGGGCAAAGAGAAGCCGCATGTACTCATAAATCTCTGTTGATGTACCTACGGTGCTTCGTGGGTTACGCGCGATAACTTTCTGCTCGATGGCAATGGCTGGGGGGAGTCCTTTAATTGATTCGCAATCAGGTTTTCCCATTCGTCCGAGAAATTGTCTGGCATACGACGACAGGGATTCAACATAGCGACGCTGACCTTCGGCATATAGTGTGTCGAAGGCCAGCGACGATTTTCCCGAACCGCTGACACCTGTGATGGCAATCAACTCGTTTCTGGGGATACGTAGGCTTATATTCTTCAGGTTATTAACCTTAACGCCTTTTATCTCAATGTACTCATCCATTTGCCTATGAGTTCATGGCGAGGAGAAATTCATTGTTGTCTTGTGTACGAAGCATACTGTCGTGAATGGTGTTCATCGCTTCTATGGCATTCATGTCGGATATATGCTTTCGTAGAATCCACATACGGTCGAGCGTGGTTTTGTCTTGCAAAAGGTCGTCGCGTCGTGTGCTTGAGGCAACGAGATTGACGGATGGGAATATGCGCTTGTTGGAGAGTGCGCGGTCGAGTTGGATTTCGCTGTTTCCCGTACCCTTGAATTCTTCGAAGATTACCTCGTCCATCTTTGACCCCGTGTCAACCAGTGCTGTAGCGATGATGGTCAGAGAACCGCCTCCTTCAATATTACGGGCAGCCCCGAAGAACCGCTTGGGCTTTTGCAGGGCATTGGCGTCAACACCACCAGTCAGAACTTTTCCTGATGCTGGCGATACCGTGTTATAGGCACGTGCCAGACGAGTGATGGAGTCGAGGAAGATGACCACGTCGTGGCCACATTCAACCATTCGCTTGGCTTTTTCCAAAACGATTCCGGCAATTTTCACGTGGCGTTCGGCTGGTTCGTCAAAGGTCGATGCGATGACTTCTGCATTGACGGTACGAGCCATATCGGTGACTTCCTCTGGGCGTTCGTCAATGAGCAGCATCATGATATATGCCTCTGGGTGATTGGCGGCTATGGCGTTGGCGATATCTTTCATCAAGATGGTCTTACCAGTCTTCGGCTGTGCTACGATGAGTGCACGTTGACCTTTGCCTATAGGAGAAAATAGGTCGACGATACGTGTAGAGAGATTTGTTGTTTTCTGGTCGCCACAGAGTGTGAACTTTTCTTCTGGGAACAATGGGGTAAGATGCTCGAATGAGATTCTGTCGCGGACTTCAGATGGAATTCTTCCATTGATTTTGTCGATAGTGGTCAGTGGGAAGTATTTTTCTCCGTCGTGTGGCGGGCGTACATGGCATTGGATTACGTCGCCGGTTTTCAGACCATAGCGCTTAATTTGTGCAGTTGCCACGTAAATATCATCGGGCGAGGACAGGTAGTTATAGTCGCTTGATCTAAGAAATCCGTATCCGTCGGGCATAATTTCCAGAACGCCGTTGGCTGTAATCAAGTCGGTGAAATCATAGCTGGCTTCATATTGAGCCTGTACGGGTGGCTGATAGCTTTGCGACATTTGTACGATAGGGGTTGTCGGATTGTCGAACATGTCGAATGAGGGTACGGCTCCCTGATCTTCTATGGGAAGGTCTACAATGGTAATGAAATCGGTTCCGTCGCCAGGATCTCCAGCCCAGATAGCATCTTCCTCACGTGGCTCGTCTTGCATTTCTTTTTCTTGTTCTTCGTTATGGGCATTAATTTTTGCTTGCAACTGAGCTATAAGGTTGGTGTCCTCTTCACTTTCTTGAGTATTATTACCTGTGGCAAAAACAGCTTCTGGAATAGCGGCCTCTTCGTTTATCTCTACTACCTTTTCAGTCTCCTTTTCGTTTATCTCTTCTTTGCTGCTTTTTCTTTTTCGGGTAGTTGTTTTTTTTGTTGTTTCCTCGGCGGCAGATTCTTCTACTTTAACTTTGCGGGGTCTGCCACGTTTAGGCTTTACGGGTTCTTGCATTTCGGGTGCAAGTTCTTCGGTGTTTGCCTCTGTTATACTTTTTTCTTCTATTCCTTCTCCTTCATCGGAGGTGATTTCTGCTTTTTCTTTGAAGATTGGTAGTTCTTCGGTAGGAGTTTTTTTCTTGATGTCTAAGTTCTCGCCTTCTTTTCCGTTGACCGAATAAACATGGTCGGTGTCTTTTTTCGCAATGCGTGTACGCTTGCGTTTGCCTCCTAACGGATTCTTGTTGCCTTCGATGACGGCTTGTTTGTCAAGGATGGCGTAGATTATTTCTTCTTGGGTAGCTTTCGCACCATATTCTGCCTCGATTTCTTTTGCAATGTTCTCGAGTTCGTATGCGCTTTTCTCTAACAGTTGATCTTTGCTATACATTATAATAAAATATAAGATTTATTGAAATTGTTGTGTTTCGCGAATGGAAACAGGGTCGTTGAAAAATCGAATGCAAAGGTACTAAAAAAGGTTGAAAGATGAGAGATGTGATGTGAAAAAAAATGGACACTTAACATTTATTAAATGTTTTGGGGCGTAAGCTGTTAATGTTTTAATGTTAGTATTAAAAAAGAAACAGAGGCACTATCACCTCTGCTTCTCTTCTATTTAAGGATGTGGCGATGATTTATTCGCTTTTTTCCATTTTTGCTTTCAGCTCTGCCAGTGCGTCGAGGTCACCGAGGGTGGTGCTTGCTGCTACGTTGTTGATGGCGGGAGCAGCCTCTTTCTTCGGAGCGGCTTTACGTGCGGGCTTCTCAGCCTCGTCCTTGCCCTGTTCGAATGTGCGGCTGTGCGAGAGGATGATGCGCTTGGTTTCCTTGACGAACTCAATCACTTTGAACTCGAGTTCTTCACCGAGCTGTGCCGAGGTACCGTCTTCTTTTACAAGGTGCTTTGGTGTGGCAAAGCCTTCACCGCCTTCATTGAGCGTGATGACCGCACCTTTGTCCATGAGTTCGGTAATTTTACCTGTGTGTACGCTACCCGGAGTGTAAAGTGTCTCGTAGGTGTCCCAAGGATTGTCTTCGAGTTGCTTGTGGCCGAGTGAGAGTCGACGGTTTTCTTTGTCGATCTCGAGAACGACAACATCGATAGATTCGCCTTGTTGAGTGAACTCAGAGGGATGTTTAACCTTCTTTGTCCATGAGAGGTCACTGATGTGGATAAGTCCGTCTACGCCTTCTTCGAGTTCTACGAAAATACCGAAGTTGGTGAAGTTGCGTACCTTTGCGGTGTGCTTTGAGCCGACGGGATATTTCACTTCGATAGCTTCCCACGGATCCTCTTTCAGTTGCTTGATGCCGAGGCTCATCTTGCGCTCCTCGCGGTCAAGAGTGAGGATGACAGCTTCAACTTCGTCGCCCACGTGCATAAACTCCTGTGCTGAGCGCAGGTGCTGACTCCAAGACATCTCGCTAACGTGAATCAGTCCTTCTACGCCCGGGGCAATCTCTACGAATGCACCGTAGTCGGCGATGACAACAACTTTTCCTTTCACGTGGTCGCCAACCTTCAGCTCTGCATCGAGTGCATCCCAAGGATGTGGTGTGAGTTGCTTCAGGCCAAGTGCGATGCGGCGCTTCTCGTCGTCGAAGTCGAGAATAACCACGTTGATTTTCTGGTCGAGCTGAACCACTTCGTGCGGGTCGTTGATGCGGCCCCAAGAAAGATCGGTAATGTGGATGAGTCCGTCTACACCGCCGAGGTCCACGAATACGCCGTAAGAAGTAATGTTCTTGACGGTACCTTCGAGGATTTGTCCTTTCTCGAGCTTCGAGATGATTTCCTTCTTCTGTGCCTCCAGCTCGGCCTCGATGAGTGCCTTGTGGGAAACGACCACATTGCGGAATTCCTGATTGATCTTAACGACTTTGAACTCCATGGTCTTGTCTACGAATACGTCGTAGTCGCGGATGGGGTGAACGTCGATTTGGCTTCCGGGGAGGAATGCCTCGATACCGAATACATCGACAATCATACCACCCTTTGTGCGGCATTTGATGTAGCCGGTGATGATTTCGTCGTTTTCGAGAGCGGTGTTTACGCGCTCCCAGCTCTTGCTCATGCGAGCCTTCTTGTGCGAGAGAATCAGCTGACCTTTCTTGTCTTCCTGGTTTTCAACGTAAACCTCTACAATGTCACCAACCTTTAAGTCGGGATTGTAGCGGAATTCGGATGCGGGGATGATACCGTCGCTCTTGTAGCCAATGTTGACCACAACTTCTTTCTTGTCAAGGGATGTGACCTTACCTTCGACAACTTGATGCTCTGATACCTTGTTAAGTGTTTCGTCGTAGGCTTTCTGGAGCTCTTCCTGACTTGCCTCGAACGTGCTGCCTTTCTCAAACTCTTCCCAGTTGAAGTCTTCGAGCGGCTGAATGTTTTTAATGTTTGACATAAAACTAATTAATAAAAAATTTGAATAAAATAACGTTAGACATTATGTTAATTAACGCCGATTCAACGCGCATACGCGCAAAATCGCCGCAAAATTACAAAAAAACAGTCAAATATCATTATTTCTTCTTTTGCTTTCTTTTTAAATATAGTTTTTTTAACATTTTTGATTCCTGTTTTAACACGATTTTTGTCGTTTTTCCCATCAAGCGCTCCTTTGGGCGAAAATATTGGCTAATTTTGCGATTTCAGCTAACGGATTGTCACTCAGTCTTTTGTGTTGTTTTTTTGAATAGGGCTTCCTCTCTTTTGTTTCCGAACGGTCGATTGTTCAGCTCTGAAAGATAAGCTTTCGCCTGCCAAAAGATAAGCTTTCGGGATGTAAAAGCTACTCTTTCGCGACCCGAAGCATAGGTCTTTCGGATAGATCTCTGGGTTATCATCCCTCAAAAACTTGCAAATGATAACCAAAAACGCTGAAAAAAGACTCTACATTTTCCTAAAATCGCTTAAAAAGTGGACAGATTTTTTTAACATTTCCGACGCCGATTTGGTTAAAAATATTTAAATATCGATTTCGGCAAAGTATACTTACTTTTTTTAGTAAGAAAAAAGTTGATATTTTGAGGGAGTTTATTTGCTGCGTTCGGTTTTTATGCGTAATTTTGCAACATTATTATATATGAAAGAATTTGTCATCTCAGAAGTGAAAGCCGAAACCGCAGTTTTGGTCGGCTTAATTACGAAAACACAAGACGAAGATCGGACGAAAGAATATCTCGACGAACTGGAGTTTCTGGCCGAGACAGCTGGTGCCCGTGTGGTGCGTCGATACACGCAGCGTGTAGGCGGACCCAGTCAAGTGACTTACGTGGGTAGCGGAAAGTTGCAGGAGATTCGCCAATATATCAAGGATTGCGAGGACAACGAAGAGCCCGTCGGAATGGTCATTTTCGACGATGAGTTGTCGGCCAAGCAAATACGCAATATTGAGAAAGAGCTCGGTGTGAAGATACTCGACCGCACAAGTCTCATCCTCGACATCTTCGCCATGCGTGCGCAGACGGCAGCAGCGAAGACACAGGTAGAGCTGGCACAGTATCGCTATATGTTGCCGCGTCTGCAACGGCTGTGGACCCACCTGGAACGACAGGGTGGCGGCTCGGGCTCGGGTGGTGGTAAAGGTAGTGTGGGCTTGCGCGGACCTGGCGAGACACAGCTTGAGATGGACCAGCGCATCATTCGTCAGCGCATATCGCTCCTGAAAGAGCGCCTTGAAGAGATTGACAAGCAGAAGACCACGCAGCGAAAAAACCGAGGCAGGCTCATCCGAGTTGCTCTCGTGGGTTATACTAACGTGGGAAAATCTACCATCATGAATCTGCTCTCGAAGAGTGAGGTCTTTGCCGAGAACAAACTTTTCGCCACACTCGACACTACCGTGCGTAAGGTGGTTGTAGAAAACCTGCCTTTTCTTTTGGCCGACACCGTGGGCTTCATACGCAAGCTGCCTACCGACCTTGTGGATTCATTCAAGTCGACACTTGACGAAACACGTGAGGCTGACTTGCTGATTCATGTGGTTGACATCTCACATCCCGATTTTGAGGAACAGATAAACGTGGTGGAAAAAACACTGGCCGACCTCGGATGTGCGGAGAAGCCATCGATGATAGTGTTCAACAAAATCGACAATTATCGGTGGACTCCTCAAGATGATGACGACCTTACTCCACCTACACGGGAGAACATCTCGCTCGACGAGCTCAAGCGCACTTGGATGGCACGGCTCAACGATAACTGCCTATTCATCTCAGCTACTCAGCGTATTAACATCGACGAGTTGCGCGAGGTCATTTACAAGAAAGTGCGCGAACTACATGTGCAGAAATATCCCTATAACGACTTTTTATATACAACAGAAGATTTATAACTTTTTAATTTAATTTGTAGAGAAATGAATTACAGACATTTAACAGAACAGGAAATAAACGTATTGGAGAACAATAGCTGTTGGTCGGAGGATTGGCAGCGTGTGATGGTGGCTGAGGATTTCCGCCCCAACTATTTCCATCGTGTGATGTTCTATGGTGACATACGCCTCGGCTCATTCGACAAGTGCGTTGAGGTAAGTAAGAACTTTGTGAAACACTCAGGTATCAATGATGCCACGTTGCGCAATGTTATTGTTGGCGACAACTGCCTCATAGAGAAAGTGGGCAACTATATCAACAATTATACCATTGGTAACGATTGTTATATCTCAAACGTCTGCACCGTGGAAACCACAGAGGGGGCCACCTATGGTGAGGGCAATCTCATCTCGGTGCTCAACGAGGTTGGCGACGGAAACCTTGTATCCTTCCGTCATCTGAACAGTCAGTTTGCCGCTTTCATGGTGAAGCATTTCGATAATAGCTCGCTCAAAGCAGCCATCCGGCGACTCATCAATGAACAGATACAGCGAACATTGCCTGATCAGGGAACCATTGGCGATAATGTGAAAATCGTGAATACCAAGGAAATCACCAACACGGTCATCAACGATGGCTGCGAGATTAGTGGTGCGTCGCGTCTGAGCGATTGCACTATCATGTCATCGCAAGAGGCCAATGTGTATATTGGTACGGGTGTCATCTGTGAGAATTCCATCATTTCCGACGGGTGCTCCATCACTAACTCCGTGAAGATGCAGGACTGTTTCGTTGGTGAGGCCTGCCATATCTCTAATGGTTTTACCGCCTCGCAGAGCGTATTCTTCGCCAATAGTTATATGTCGAACGGTGAGGCCTGCGCTGCCTTCTGCGGACCTTTTACCGCCTCGCACCATAAGTCGAGCCTGCTCATCGGAGGTCAGTTCTCATTCTACAATGCAGGTTCCGCCACTAATTTCTCCAACCACGCCTATAAGATGGGGCCTATGCACTGGGGTGTGCTCGAGCGTGGAACCAAGACTGCCAGCGGTGCTTATCTGCTTATGCCCGCATACATTGGAACTTTCAGTGTGCTCTTCGGTAAGTTGATGTATCATCCAGACACACGCGACTTGCCCTTCTCCTATCTCATGGCCTATGGTGACACTATGTATCTCATTCCGGGACGAAATATTACCACCGTAGGACTCTACCGTGATATCCGTAAATGGCCAAAGCGCGACATGCGCCCCAGAGAAAGTCGTAAGAGCATTGTTAACTTCGATTGGCTCTCACCCTTCTCCGTTGGTGAAATACTCAGGGGAAAGCGCATACTCGAACGTCTGCGCGAGGCATCGGGTGATAATGTCACGGAATATAACTACCACGACTACGTCATCAAAGCTAGCTCACTCCGCAAAGGTATCAAATACTATGACATTGCTCTCCGTATCTATATGGGGGCTGTGCTGAAGCGCCATGCATTGGAGAAACCTATTACCGATGTTGGATGTGGCAATTGGAACGACCTCTCTGGTCTGCTTCTCCCCGAGAGTGAAGAGCAAAGACTCATCGAAGATATCCAGAACGGTTCCATTGAGACAGTAGAGGAGGTCATCGAGCGTTTCAACGAGATACATGACAACTACTCAGAATATCGTTGGGCATGGACCTATAAGATGATTTGTGACTATTATGGCCTTGAGGAAATTACAGAGGCCGATGCCGAGCGTATTCGCGAAGACTATATTGCCGCACGCCGGGCATGGATTGCAGAGATTCGTAAAGATGCCGAAAAGGAGTTCACTCTCGGCGATGTTGAGAGCGACGTACTTCAGAACTTCCTTGGACAACTCGACCGTGAAGTCGACTTTGAGAATCAGAAATTATATATGTAGAAAATTATAACCTTTTCTATTATTACCTTTTTATAACAATGAAGAAGATATTAGCTATTTTATGTCTGACACTGGTAAGCATCGGCTTACAGGCGCAACAGTACAAGTATGAAACTGTAGCTGGCGATAAGACTAATACGCGTATTTATACTCTCTCCAACGGGCTGAAGGTGTATCTCTCAGTAAATACAGAGAAACCGCGCATACAGACTTTCATCGCCGTGCGCACCGGCTCTAAGAACGACCCTTCCGAGACAACGGGTCTGGCTCATTACCTAGAGCACCTTATGTTTAAGGGCACCGACAAATTTGGTGTTACCGATCCTGCAGCTGAGGCCCCGTTGCTCGCAGAGATAGAGAAACGCTATGAGGAGTATCGGCTCGTCACCGACCCCGAGCTTAGAAAACAGAAATACCATGAGATAGATAGTATCTCACAGGTGGCGGCTCAATACTTTATTCCCAATGAGTACGATAAACTTATGTCCGTCATTGGAGCAGAAGGGACAAATGCCTATACGTCAAACGATGTGACCTGCTACACTGAGGACATTCCTTCAAACGAGGTGGAAAATTGGGCAAAGATACAGGCTGACCGTTTCCAGAATATGACTATTCGTGGTTTCCACACCGAGCTCGAGGCTGTCTATGAGGAGTATAATATCGGTATCGCCCAAGATAGCCGTAAGATGTGGCAGAGCATTAATGCACTGCTCTTCCCAACACATCCCTACGGTACACAGAGCACCATAGGAACGCAAGAGCATCTGAAGAATCCCTCAATCACCAACATTAAAAATTATTTCAACAAATGGTATCGGCCTAATAACGTGGCCATTTGTATGGCTGGTGATTTCAATCCCGATGAGGTTATTCGCATCATTGACCGCTATTTCAGTTCATGGAAGCCCGGAGCCGATGTGCGCCAGCCAGAGTTTCCTGCACTAGCCCCCATCACACAGCCGCGCGACACCATCATCTATGGTCTTGAGGCTGAGACTATGTATATGGGTTGGCGCTTTGACAGAGGCAATTCTTTGCAGATAGATACCCTGCAAATCATCGAAGACGTGCTCAGTAATGGCACCGCTGGACTGCTCGATCTCAATATTAACCAACAAATGAGAATGCTCAGAGCTGGAGGTGGTGTGATACGTCTGCGTGACCACTCGGCCTTCCTCCTTGCTGGAACACCAAAGGAAGGGCAGTCCCTCGAAGAGGTGAAGACACTGCTCTTGGAAGAAATAGGAAAACTGCGTCGGGGAGAGTTTTCCGATGATCTCCTGCCTTCGGTTATCAACAACGCCAAGTTACATTACTATAATTCTTTAGAGAGCAACAGCAATCGTGCAGATATGTTTGTCGATGCTTTCATCAATGAAGTTCCATGGGAACAGCAGGTGGGATATCTTGATCGTATCTCAGGAATCACTAAACAGCAAATTGTGGATTTTGCCAACCGTCATTTCCTCGACAATTATGTGGTGGTCTACAAGCGTCAGGGTGAAGACTTGACACTTAAGAAAATCGACAAACCTGCCATTACACCCATACCTACTAATCGCGACCTCGTGAGCCAGTTCGTGAAAGACATTCAGAATGCCGATGTTCATCCCATACAGCCACGATTTGTCGATTTTCAGCGCGACCTTACCTTTGGTAAGACGAAAAAGAGTTTGCCCTATATATATGTTAAGAACACAGAGAACGGGCGTTTTACATTGACTTTCCACTATGAGTTCGGCAACGATGCAGATCTGCGCTACAATTATGCAGCCGACTATATTGACTACCTCGGAACCGACAAATTCAGTAACGAGCAAATCAAACAGCAATTCTATAAACTGGCATGCAACTACAGCATCAGTGTAGGACAGCGTAGCATCAACATCACACTCAATGGCCTTGCTGAAAATATGACAGAAGCGACTAATTTGTTGGAAAACCTTCTACAGAATGCAAAGGTTGACAACGAGGCGTGGCAGCAGCTTGTGGCCATGGAGGAAAAGAGTCGCACAGATGCTAAACTCAACCAGCAGCAAAATTTCTTGCGCCTTGTACAATATGGTATTTTTGGGCAGTATAACCCCGCACGGCATGACCTCAGCATCGATGAGTTGCGTTGTCAAAATCCACAAGAACTGCTCAATCTGTTGAAGAACATCTCTAAGTATGAGCATACCATATTGTATTATGGTCCAATGAGCGAGCAGGAACTTGCGCAAACAATTACAAAGGCGCATAAGACTGCGAAGAAACTGGTTGTTGTTCCTGAGGGTCGCCATTATGAGATGCAGGCTACTCCCGAAAATGAGGTACTCATTGCACCCTACGATGCAAAGAATATTTATATGCGAATGATACACAACGAGCAGCGTTTGTGGACTCCCTATGAAGCTGCTGTCAAGGCTCTCTTCAACGAATACTATGGAGGTGGTATGAACACCATCGTTTTCCAAGAGATGCGCGAGGCTCGCGGATTGGCCTATAACGCATACGCCGCTTACGTCGAGCCTTCTTATAAAGAGCAGCCTGAATATTTCTTTACTCATATTATTACCCAGAACGACAAGATGATGGACTGCATACGCCAGTTCCACCAGATACTTGATACCATACCAGAAAGTCCAGTGGCTTTCCAGATTGCCAAGGAGGCTCTTACCAAGCGTCTGCAAAGTCAGCGCACCACAAAATTCGGTCTTATCAATTCCTGGCTGAATGCTAAGCATCTCGGTATAGATTATGATCTCAATGAGCGTATCTACAAGGCTTTGCCGGCCCTTCAACTGAGCGATATTGTAGACTTTGAGCAGCAGCAGATGGCACGCAAGCCTTACCGTTATGTCATTCTTGGCAACGAGAGCGACCTCGACATAGAAAGTCTTGAGCGCATCGCCCCTGTTCGTCGTCTTACTACCGAGGAGATATTTGGGTATTAATGAGTGAAAATAGTCTGTCTAGTATATCTAGTATACTTAGAAAAACTAGTTTATTTAGGAAATTTAATAAAACAATAAAAGTATATGACACCATCATTCAAGTACGCTCCCATGTTCCAAATGGGGGAAGATACTACCGAGTATCGCCTTCTGTCAAAGGAGGGTATCAGTATTAGTGAGTTT
Organism: uncultured Prevotella sp.; assembly: GCA_905234845.1. GTDB lineage: Bacteria > Bacteroidota > Bacteroidia > Bacteroidales > Bacteroidaceae > Prevotella. Next base: position 18,519 of record CAJOIW010000030.1, read on the forward strand.
GAGGGCAAGGAAGTGGTGAAAGTTTCGCCCGAGGCTCTTACACTTTTAGCTCAGCAAGCTTTCCACGACGTGGAGTTCATGTTGCGCCGAGAGCATAATCTGCAGGTGGCAGCGATCCTTGACGATCCAGAAGCCTCTGAGAATGACCGTTATGTGGCTCTTCAGTTTCTTCGCAATGCTGAGGTGGCCGCACGTGGCATACTGCCTTTCTGTCAGGACACGGGCACTGCCATTATCCATGGAGAGAAAGGGCAGCAGGTGTGGACAGGGTTTGAGGATGAGGAAGCACTCTCACTCGGTGTCTACAACACTTTCACGCAAGATAACTTGCGCTATTCGCAGAACGCTCCGCTCACGATGTACGAGGAGGTAAACACCCGTTGTAACCTTCCTGCACAAATAGATATCGAGGCCTGCGAGGGTGCGGAGTATCGTTTTGTGATGGTGGCAAAGGGTGGAGGATCGGCCAACAAGACCTATTTCTATCCGATGACCAAGGCCACTATTCAGAACGAAGGCACGTTACTGCCGTTCCTTGTGGAGAAGATGAAATCGCTAGGTACGGCAGCTTGTCCGCCTTACCATATCGCTTTCGTCATCGGTGGAACCTCGGCAGAGAAAAACCTGCTTACTGTGAAACTTGCCTCTATTAAGTTTTACGACTCGCTGCCCACTACAGGTGATGAGACAGGCCGTGCCTTCCGCGACATTGACCTTGAGGAGAAACTATTGAAGGAAGCCCAGCGCATCGGTCTCGGCGCGCAGTTCGGTGGCAAGCATCTTGCCCACGATATCCGCGTTATTCGATTGCCACGTCACGGAGCGTCTTGTCCTATCGGTATGGGTGTTTCCTGCTCGGCCGATCGCAACATCAAGGCTAAGATCAATCGTGATGGTATCTGGTTAGAAAAGATGGACAACAATCCAGCAGAACTGATTCCAGCTCGCTATGCACAGTCGGGCGAAGGGACAGAAAGCATCGTCATTGATCTGGACAAGGGTATTGATGCTGTAAGAGCGGAACTCACAAAATATCCTGTTTCCACTCGCGTAAACCTCAAAGGTACCATCATTGTGGCTCGTGACATTGCTCATGCAAAACTCAAGGCACGTTTAGATGCGGGCGAGCCCATGCCTGAATACTTCAAGAACCATCCTGTGCTTTATGCCGGTCCTGCCAAGACACCGGAAGGTTATCCCTGTGGCTCTATGGGTCCCACTACGGCCAACCGTATGGATCCCTATGTTGATGAGTTCCAGTCGCATGGTGCCTCACTTGTGATGATAGCCAAGGGTAACCGCTCGCAACAGGTCACCGATGCTTGCAAGAAACATGGCGGTTTCTATCTGGGTAGTATCGGAGGTGTGGCAGCAGTGCTCTCGCAGTCGAGCATCAAGTCAATAGAGTGTGTGGAATATCCTGAGTTGGGTATGGAAGCCATATGGAAGATAGAGGTGGAAGATTTCCCAGCTTTCATACTCGTCGATGACAAAGGCAATGATTTCTTCCAGCAGCTCAAGCCCTGGTGCCCGCGCTGTCTGTAGGGAGATGTTGGTAAATAAAATAGGGTAGGGATGCGCCGCATTCCTACCCTTTTTGTCTGTGATAATTTGGCAGAAAATGATGTGTTGATAATCAGAACAATATCATTCGGATTGTGAAAGACCGTCTTTCGCAGAAAATTCTCTAGGGAATTTCTTCCGAAAGACGGCCTTTTGGAATGCGAAAGCTTAGCTTTCGCAATACGGATATAAGGCTTTCACACCACGATATAAAGAAATGCCACGATGGCAATGATAAGCACGGCCAACACGGAGAGTGTCAGGAACAGAAAGTTAGAGAAGAGCTTTTTACGCTTCTTGGCAATTCGGTTCTTCTTCCGTATAATATCAGCCTCATCTTTGTGGTGATGCTTGTGGTGGCTGTGATGGTGGTGGTGCTTATGCTCGTCAGCTACGGGTGTGCCTTGTGCAAAATCTGTCATTTGAGAGTTGATAGTTAAGGATTAATAGTTAATAGTTGTGGGGTTATAACTGATCATTGAGAACTGAGAGCTGTCTCGCAGATAGCGATACTAATCGCAGCTCTCAATTCTCAATGCTTATGTTTATATGAATGCTACGGTGAGACCTGCCATGACAATGCTGACCATTGACATGAGTTTGATGAGAATGTTGAGCGAGGGGCCGCTGGTGTCCTTGAACGGGTCGCCTACGGTGTCGCCTACGATTGTGGCCTTGTGGGCAAACGAGCCCTTGCCGCCAAAGTTGCCTTCCTCAACATTCTTCTTGGCATTGTCCCATGCACCACCGGCATTGGCCATGAAAACAGCCAAAGTGAAACCACCTGCCAGACCGCCAACGAGAAGGCCGAGCACACCGGCTACGCCGAGCAGACAACCTACGATGATGGGAATGGCGATGGCAAGCAGCGACGGGAATATCATCTCGTGCTGTGCGGCACGGGTGGAAATTTCAACGCAACGACCATAGTCGGGAGTGCCTGTGCCTTCGAGGATTCCGGCAATCTCCTTGAACTGGCGACGCACCTCAACAACCATCTTCTGTGCGGCACGACCCACAGCCTCCATGGTGAGTCCACAGAACAAGAATGCTGCCATGGCACCGATGAAAGCACCCACGAGCACCTTCGGGTTCATCAGGTTCACCTGGAAGAAGTTCATAAAGTCAGGAATAGTGGCTTGAGCAGCGCTGATGACCTCGCCCTTTACATTGGTCATCATCACGTCGGCACGCTCCATGGCAATCTTGATTTCCTCAATATAGGAAGCCAGAAGTGCGAGAGCAGTGAGTGCAGCTGATCCTATAGCGAATCCCTTGCCTGTAGCGGCGGTAGTGTTGCCAAGAGCATCGAGGGCATCGGTGCGATGGCGTACTTCTTCGCCCAGCTCGCTCATCTCAGCATTACCGCCAGCATTGTCGGCGATGGGTCCGTAAGCATCAGTAGCCAGTGTGATGCCAAGTGTGGAGAGCATACCCACAGCGGCAATACCCACACCATAAAGACCATGGGCAAGACTTTCTGAAGTCATGGAGAGGTCGAAGCCGTTAGCGCACATGTAACTCAGTATGATGGCTACGCCAATGGTGATAACGGGGATACAGGTGGAGATCATGCCCGTACCGATACCTTTGATGATAACAGTGGCAGATCCTGTAAGACCAGCCTCGGAGATTTTCTGCGTCGGCTTATAAGAGTGCGATGTATAGTATTCGGTTGCCTGACCGATGATGACACCTGCTGCCAGGCCTGTGATAACAGAGAATGACAGGCCTTTCCAGTTCTCCACGCCTAAGAGATAGAGAATGATAGGTGTGGCGATGGCAATGAGAATGGCCGAGACGTTAGTACCCAGTGAGAGCGATTTCAGCAGGTCGCGCATGGTGGCGCCTTCTTTGGTACGTACGAGATAGATGCCGAGAATGCTGAGGAACACGCCAACAGCGGCTATCAGCATCGGAGCGATAACGGCTTTCAATTGCGACTCGCCTCCTGCTACGGCAAAGGCGGCAGCACCGAGAGCGGCGGTGGAGAGGATACTTCCGCAGTAGCTCTCGTAGAGGTCGGCACCCATACCGGCCACGTCGCCTACGTTGTCGCCCACATTGTCGGCGATAGTGGCGGGGTTGCGCGGGTCGTCCTCGGGGATGTCAGCTTCGACCTTACCCACAATGTCGGCACCCACGTCGGCAGCCTTTGTGTAAATACCGCCACCGACACGTGCAAACAGAGCCTGTGTCGAGGCACCCATACCGAAGGTCAGCATGGTGGTGGTAATGGCAACGAGGCTTTCGTCGGTGAGCCAGTTCAGTACAACAAACCAGATGGCAATGTCAAGCAGGCCGAGGCCTACCACGGTAAGACCCATCACGGCGCCTGAGCGGAAGGCAATCTTCAATCCGGCGTCAAGGCTCTTACGGGCGGCGTTGGCAGTACGTCCGCTGGCATAGGTAGCGGTCTTCATACCGAAGAAACCAGCCAGACCAGAGAAGAAACCGCCGGTAAGGAATGCAAACGGTACCCACGGATTTTGCACATGAAGCACGTAGGCCATGAAGGCAAAGATGATAGCCAGGGCGATGAACACATAGAGCACCACCTTGTACTGCTGTTTCAAATAAGCCATGGCGCCGTCGCGCACATATTTGGCAATTTCTTTCATTCGGGGTGTACCTTCATCAGCTCCGAGCATGGAGCGGAAGAAGTAGTAGGCCATGCAAAGGGCCACGATGCTTGCAACGGGTACAAGCCAGAAAACATTAGGTATATTCATAACTGTTTAATTGATTTACCTGTTGGATGAATTAAATTCATAAGATATTTACAATGAAAAAGTTGCACATATCGTTGATTTTTAGTAACTTAGTGGTGGCAAAATCATTAGGTTAC
>CAJOIW010000031.1 GCA_905234845.1 uncultured Prevotella sp.
TCGTTGGCATCTACATACAATCGGGCATATTTCGCGATGGAATCTGTATTTCTCTTCTTTTCATAGACAGAGAGAAGACCTTTATAGGCTGCCTCATTCATACCTGCGGACAATACTCTGCGAAAACAAGCCATTGCACTGTCGGACTTCCCTATTCCTGAGAGATAACGTCCTTTAAGATAGTAGAACATTTCCCACCCTTTTTTGATATTTCCATTTTTATCAAAAACTCCTGATTCTTGTTCGAATTCTGTAAGGTATTGCCCTGCTTTGTCATATTGGTTTCGGTCAAGATAAATATTGATGGGGAATGACAAATTCCAAACAGCCTTATGAGTGTAACCGTTATTTATATATTTCTTTCGGGCTGTCTCTGCAATATACAGCGCACTATCTTTCTTGTTCGCAAAATAATATGCTTTTGTGCGAAACTCAAAGGCGACCAACGCTTGTAAGGTATCCTTCGCCAACCATGCATACCGTTCAGAGGCTTTCGTCGCCTCCATCATATCCTCTGCAAGCAACTGCAAGCGAAAGATCTCTGCCATCTGTCCATAGACACGACAAAGATGGTAATAATCGCAGTCTGCACTTGTGGTATCTGCCACGCTAATCGCTGTGAGGTAGCTATCAAGTGCCTTGGGCACCTCGCCCATGTCGTGGCAGGCGCGTCCGAGGAGGTAGTAGGCCCGCATGCGTTCGTTGGGTGTGCCGTGACGGTCGTAGTACCGCACAAGGGCGCGTTGGAGGGTGTCGGAACGGAAGACGGTGTCGCACTTGTTCTGTGCGTCGAGAAGGAGGAAGTAGTAGGCCTCTCCCCAACCCTCCCCTAAAGGGAAGGGCTTCCCTTCTGGAGTGAGGCTGTAGAGGAGTTTTAATGCGCTGTCGGGACGGGTGCGCATGAGGCTGTCGGCAAGGAACAACACCTCCTCATCCCCATCCTTTCCAGAAGGAGAGGGAGAAGGTTTGTTGTTGCAGGCAACAAAGAATATCAGCATGACAGAAAGCATTAAGAAAAATAATGCTTGCTGCTTGTGACGTGCTATAAAAGCAATTACATACATCTTTTCTATTTACTCTACCATCGCAATGGTTGGTTCTGCTGGGGCGTGGCAGGAGTGCTTGGGGTGCTTGGGGTGGCAAGAGTAGCGGGTGACGCGGCGGATGGCGGGAGTTGTTCGGCGCGTTCTATGCCTTTCTTGGTAATGGGGTTGAGGACGTTGATGACGTGGAAATACTCGGTCATGTCCCACAGGTCGCGGGCAATGAGTGCCTTAAGTTGCTGGCGCAGCTGCGGCATGGTGTTGCGAAGTTCATCGTCATCGCGTGGGGTCACTTTCTCCTTCTTGCCCTCGGCAATGATGTCGTCGATGAGGCTCTGCGGAACCTCGTAACCTTGGTTGAACTGCTCGAACGTGGGGTATTGCTTCTGCAACTTCTTGCGGTTGCTGTCCACATACTTCAGGTTGCTCTGCACGATGATGCTCTTGGCGGCGAGCTGTCGGTGGAAGCGGGTATACTGGGTAGTATCGAGTGGCACGAAGTCGTCGGGCATGATGCCTCCACCACCATAGACGGTGCGACTCAGACGCAGGGTGGAATACTTGAGCGAGTCGTCAAAATGGATGGAGTCGACGGAATAGAGCTCACCGTGCTTGAAGCGCTTTTCGATGTCCTCGGCGTAGGCTTTGTTCTCGCCTTTCTCGTAGGGTTTCTGTATGCATCGGCCTGATGGGGTGTAGTAGTGGGCCACGGTAAGGCGTATCATCGAGCCGTCCTGGAACTCGATGGGGCGCTGCACGAGTCCCTTGCCGAAGGTGCGACGGCCAACAACGGTGGCGCGGTCGTGGTCCTGCATGGCACCAGTGACAATCTCCGAGGCCGAGGCCGTGTACTCGTTGACGAGGATGCAGAGGGGCAGGCCGATGAGCGACCCGTCGCCCTTGGCATGGAACTCCTGGCGTTTCTGCGTGCGACCCTCGGTGAAGACGATGAGGTCGTCTTTTTGCAGAAACTCGTTGGCGATGAGGATGGCAGCCTGCATGAGTCCGCCGCCGTTGTCCTGCAGGTCGAGGATAAGGGTTTTCATGCCCTCGCCTTGCAGCTTGCGGATGCCGGTCATGAACTCGTCGTAGGTGGTGGCACCGAACGATCCGATGCGGATGTAGCCCATCTCAGGACGTATCATATAGACGGCATCAATGGTGTGGACGGGTATCTTGTCGCGCACAACGGTGAACCGCTGTATGCCCTTGATGCCCCGACGCACAATGCCGAGCTGCACCTTCGTGCCTTTCTTGCCTCGCAGCCGGCGCATTATCTCGTCGCGCGACATCTTTACACCAGCAATGGCGGTGTCGTTGACCGTCACGATGCGGTCGCCGGCAATGATGCCCACCTTCTCGGAGGGCCCGCCGAGCACGGGCTGGATGATGAGCAGCGTGTCCTCAACCATGTTGAACTGCACGCCGATGCCCTCGAACGAGCCTTGTATCTGCTCGGTCATCGACTTGGTCTCCTTGGCGGTGGAATAGGTGGAATGGGGGTCGAGCTTCTCGAGCATCCCGCGTATGGCATCCTCCACAAGCTTGCTCTCGTCGACGGTGTCGACATAGAGATTGGTAACTGCCATCTCCGCCATCTGCAACTTATTGATGGGCGAGTTATTGCCGAAGTTCAACTTGATTTGAGAAGAAGCCGTTAAGGAAGTGAGAAGTAAAAGGGCCACTATCAAAAGCCCCCTCCGACAGCCCCCTCCGACTCCCCCCGTTAGGGGAGAGGAGAGAAATCCACCACCACTCCATCCGCAACGGAGGGGGGAGGAGTTACGTAATTCTCTTGTTATACTCTTTACGTTCATGATTATAATGCTTAATGGTTTTTTTTACTAAACTATCCTAACCTCCCCCCAAACCCCTCCCCAGCCCTCCCCGAAGGAGAGGGAGTTGTGTGCAGTCGGGCTTCCTCCCCTTGGGGGAGGTTAGGAGGGCTTCCCCCCTCTCCCGTTGGAGAGGGGTCGGGGGTGAGGCTGGGGGTTGTGGGTTATTCCTCCTCCGGCCTGTCTTCCTCGATGACAAGGTTGTCGATGATGAAGTTCTGACGCTCCATGGTGTTCTTGCCCATGTAGTATTCGAGCAGTTTCGTTACCTGGTCGGTCTTGTGAAGGGTGACTTGCTCGAGGCGCATGTCGGGACCGATGAAGTGGACAAACTCGTCGGGCGAGATCTCACCGAGACCCTTGAATCGGGTTATCTCGGGGTCGGGACCCAGTTCCTTGATGGCACGCAGACGCTCCTCCTCGCTGTAGCAGTAGCGTGTGATGAAGTCCGACTTCTTCTTTTGAGAAGACTCTTCCCCGGCAAGCGCCTTCTTGCTCTTAATCTTTGTGCGACGGTTGCGCACGCGGAAGAGTGGGGTCTGCAACACATAGACATGACCTTTCTTGATGAGGTCGGGGAAGAACTGGAGGAAGAATGTGATGATGAGCAGTCGGATGTGCATACCGTCGACATCGGCATCGGTAGCCACAATGACCTTATTATAGCGCAGCGAGTCGAGCCCGTCCTCAATGTCGAGCGCAGCCTGCAACAGGTTGAACTCCTCGTTCTCATAGACCACCTTCTTCGTCAGCCCAAACGTGTTCAAAGGCTTGCCACGCAAAGAGAAGACGGCCTGCGTGTTTACGTCGCGGCTCTTGGTGATGCTTCCGCTGGCCGAGTCGCCCTCGGTGATAAAAATGCACGACTCCTCCTTGCGCTCGTTCTTCACGTCGCTGTAGTGGATACGACAGTCGCGCAACTTACGGTTGTGCAGGTTGGCCTTCTTCGCCCGTTCACGTGCCAGTTTGGTAATGCCCGCCATGGCCTTACGCTCACGCTCACTCTCCTTTACCTTGCCCTCAATAACCTCGGCCACGTCGGAGTGAATATGGAGATAGTTGTCCACCTGCTGTTTGACGAAGTCGCCCACATATTTGTTGATGCTGTCGCCGCCAGGAGCCATCTGTGTAGATCCGAGCTTTATCTTCGTCTGACTCTCAAACATCGGCTCCTCCACATTGATGGCGATGGCGGCCACGATGCCGTTGCGGATGTCGCCATACTCATATTTACCGAAAAACTCCTTAATGGTCTTGGCAACATGCTCTTTGAGCGCACTCTGATGGGTGCCGCCCTGTATGGTGTGCTGGCCGTTGACAAACGAGTAATACTCCTCGCCGTACTGGTTGGCATGGGTAAGGGCTATCTCGATATCCTCGCCCTGCAGGTGGATGATGGGGTAGAGCGGGTCGTTGGTCATGCGGTCCTTCAGCAAGTCCTCCAGTCCGTTGCGCGAGATGATGCGCCGCCCGTTATACATAATGGTCAGTCCGGAGTTCAGATAAGTATAGTTGCGGAGCATGTTCTCCACGATATCGTCGTGGAAAGAGTAGTTCTTAAAGAGCGTGTCGTCGGGCTCAAAGAAGATATAGGTACCCGTCTCGTCCTGCGTGGGCTCGGTGTGGTCGCTCTTCATGATGCCACGCTCGAACACCACCGTGCGCACCTGTCCGTCGCGGTAGGAGCGCACCTCGAAACGTGAGCTCAGGAAGTTCACCGCCTTAATGCCCACACCGTTCATACCGACCGACTTCTTGAATGCCTTTGAGTCGTACTTGCCACCAGTGTTCAACTGGCTGACAGCCTCCACGAGCTTGCCCTGCGGGATGCCGCGTCCATAGTCGCGCACCGAGACACGCAAATGGTCGTCGATATCAATCTCGATGCGCTTGCCTGCATTCATGCGGAACTCGTCAATCGAGTTGTCAATGGTCTCCTTCAACAGCACATAGATGCCATCCTCTGCATGAGAGCCATCGTCCAAGCGGCCGATATACATGCCAGGACGTGTACGGATATGGTCCACATCACTCAGATGCCGTATAGCCTCATCACCGTAGTTGGGACTGGATTGTTGGGTGTCGGGTGATGGGGGTTGGGTGTTAATGTTTTGTTTTTTATTTGACATTATATTCTTGTTTTAACTCCTTTTTGTAACACCTGCGGTGCTTGTGCATCTCGGTATTGAAGTAAGCCCATTGCTTCTGGACGTTGGCATTCGACTCCATCTCCACCTGACTCTCACCCCAGGCGATGCCATAGCGGTTGTACCAAGGGATAAGATGATAGAACATGAGGGCATTCACACCCTTCGCTCTGTATTCCTCGAGCACGCCAATCATCTCAAGGTCCACAATGGTGGATTTATGGCATTTCAATGCCCGCAGCACATGCCACCATCCGAACGGCCAAAGCCTTCCCTTACGACATTTCTGCAAGGCCCGCGAGAGCGACGGGATAGTGATGGCCACACCCACAAGCGTATGCTCATCCGTGCTCCAGTCTTCAACAATAGGAATGAGGTTGAGGTCGGCGTATGGCAGATACTGCTTCACGTATTGGTCAATCTGCCGGTCAGACAACTCAGAGAACCCATAGAGATTCTTGAACGTCTCGTTGATGAGTCCGAAGATTCTCTTGCCCATGCCGCCGTCAAAAATCTCTTTCTTCGTCAGCGTGCGGATATGCAGGTTATAACGCTGCATGATCATCTCCGAAATCTTACGCATCTTCTCAGGCACCTCTTTAGGCACGTGAATCTTGAACTCCACGTAGTCGTTGTCTTTCTCCCAACCGCCCAGTTGCTCCATGTGCTGCGGATAGTAGGGATAGTTGTAGATGGTAGCCATGGTGCCCAGCTCCTCGAAACCGTCGGTAAGCATACCCTCAGGGTCGAAGTCGGTGAAACCCAACGGACCGATAACCTCCGTCATGCCCTTCTCGCGGCCATAGTCCTCGACAGCCTTAAGCAGCGCGCCCGACACCTCAATATCGTCGATGAAGTCGATCCAGCCGAAGCGCACACTTTGCCGCTCCCATCGCTTGTTAGCCTTATGGTTGATGATGGCAGCCACACGACCGGCCAGCTGACCATCCTTGTAAGCCAGAAAATACTCAGCCTCGCAGAAGTCGAAAGCCGCGTTTTTGTCCTTGCTCAGCGTGTTCAGATCATCGCTGAACAGCGTCGGCGCATCGTAGGCATTACCCTTATACAGGTCATAGTGAAACTCTATGAACTGCTTGAGTTCTCTCTTCGATGCAACCTTCTTGATTTCTATCTTTGACATAATTCTATTTTTTCAATCTGCAATTTCAATCTGCAAAGGTAGTGCAAAATTTCGAGTAAGCGAACAAAATGAAAGTATATTTTCATTTTTGAGCGAGAGAAATTTATGCAAAAAAAACAAGAGCAGAACAAAATAAACTCGTTTATTTTTATGCCGAGTGTAGTAACTTCTTTTCATCAGAGGCTGTGAGTTTCAGTTGGGTAGTGTCACTAACCAACTCATTGTTTTCCTTTTTCAGCTTCGCTTTTAGATACTTCCAGTAGTTACGGTTCTTCTGATAGTCCTCTTGCTCATTGATGGCTCCAACAATATCAAGCACCGAGAACCACCATTTGCTGTGTTCTTCATCCCAAATGGCCCGAACCTCATAGTCCTTATAGAAACGTATAGATTGCTTGCTCATTTTAAATTCTACTCTACTTTTTTATCATATTTCGTTTGCCGCTCGATCCTAAGGTCGCTTTGTTCTACAAAGAAAGTTAATCAACTATCTCGAAATAATCACAAGTCCCCATGATTTCCTAAGTATACGTTATTTCAATATGGCACAAAGTTACATATTTTTTCTCAAAAGAAGTGCAAACATGGGATAAATAATGCTGGTATTCGTTGAAAAAAAGACTTTTCTTTCGATTTTTCAACCTTTCTGAGACATATTAACAGAAGAACAATTTCAACTTTTCTGAGACATATTAACAGAAGAACAATTTAGACATAATGACGATTCTAAGACACATTAACAAAAGAACTTTTCTTAACGTTAACGGGAACTTTCAATTTTTCTCCTCTCCTTCGGGGAGGTTAGGAGGGGTTATATTTTCTTGCAAACGATAATCACATGGGAGCCGTCTTTGAGGGTTGTGCCAAAGATGTAGTCGTCGCCACCGTCCTTTAGCTTGAGGCGTTTGCGTAATTGCTCGGCGGTGAGGGGGAAGTTGCGCACGCTGATGTTGGCGCGGGTGAGGTGGGCAAGATGACGTTTCAGATCATGCTTGTTTAACGACGACATTCCCGTGATACGAAAAACCCGACCATCTGCCTCGACGGGAATACTTCTGCTCACAAGCAAATGACTGTCCTTGCTCACGATTTTAAGTCCAGGATGGTTGTGACCAAAGATTTTCTCAAAGTGTCCGGCCTTCATGTAAACGGCATGGGGCTCATAGAGGTAGACAAAATCATCTGGCTCGGCATAAGCCCCTCCCGACCTCCCCGAAGGAGAGGAGAAAAATTGAGAGTTAACGCTAACGTTAACGTCAACGTTGATAGCAGAGGGGTCATCAGGACGGAACGGATAAAAGGTAAAATCGCCATTGTCGGTTTTAAGGCATAGCTGCAGCAACCCCTCCCCAGCCCCATCCCGAGCGGAGCTCGCCCCCCCGTTGCCCATTCCCGCTGACGCGCCTACCCGTAGCCTTTCCCCCGAAGGAGAGGGGGCTATCTCAATGAGTAATTCTTTACACTCATTGCCTACACCGATGATGTTTACGCTGTTCACGCTACCGTGTCCGTCGGTCACTTGCCGCAGATCTTCGACGGCCTTGTGCCAGTCGAGCATGGGAGAGAGTTTGATGAGGATATTGTCGCTTTTCTGGAGCATCAGCGGCAGCAGATCAATGATGTTGGGTGTACAGTCGGCGATGGCATAGGTGCGCTTGCCACCCGTGTCGCGACGGGCGGGGTCGATGTAGATGGTCGTGGCGGGCTCCATCTGCTTCAGGTAATCGCAGCAATCGGCACAAACCACCTCGGTGTTTCTCAGTCCGAGGAGTTCAAAATTCTTCGATGAAATGGCGCATAATTGTGGATTTTGTTCAACGTAGACGGCTTCTTTGAAACGTTGCGACATGAAGGCGAAATCAATGCCGAATCCTCCTGTCAGGTCAACAAGCCGTTGTCCTCCACCTGCGATGTCGGCCTTATAACGTGCTGTTTGTTCGGACGAGCATTGCTCCATGTTCAGGTGGGGCGGATAGACAATGCCCTCGACAGCCGCCCACGACGGGATTTTCTTACGGGCTATCTGCCAGCCCTGTATCTGCTGAATGGCCGCAGGCATGTCCACATCGGGATAGCGCGAAGCCTGAAGGGCTAACGCGCGAACGTCATCTTCGCGATGAAGTCGGATGAAATCAAGCCCCCTCCGACTCCCCCCACTGGGGGAGAGAAACCCACCCCCTTCTCCTCCCCAAGGGAGGGGGGGTAAGTTACTTTCTCTATTGATATCTTTCTTTTCCATTTGCTTTTTTTCTATATCAGCTCCCCTCCCTCGGGGGGAAAGGCTACGGGTAGGCGCGTCAGCGGGAATGGGCTACGGGGAGGGGTTGCTCGGGATGGGGGTTGGGGTGGGTTACAGTAGATTATAATTGGTATCTCAGTCCGAGGCGGAGCTCACGGGTGGAGGATTCGGTGGCGGGGTGGTATTTATAACGGGTATGACGCAGCAGATAGTCGCCTGCCACGCTGAGCCAATAGTGTTCTGAGAGTCGGATGCCGAGCGTTGGCGTGACTACGGTCATCCACGTGCACCCTGCATCGCCCTGTGTGGAATTTTTGTAGATCTCTGGTTTGTAGTGAGCTTCCTCATAACTCTTCCACGTAAACATGCGCATGTATTCGGCTCTTACATCGAGGCGCACACGGCGGGCCACTTCCACGAGCGACAGCATTTTTGTGCTGAAACCACTACCTAAGTTATAGTTGCGCGTGTGGTCGGCAGCCTCGTAGTCGGTGAGCGAGCCACCCATGCCGATGCCGCTGGCGAAGAGTGTGGCCTCGAAGCGCGACGATGACTTGCCTTTGGGCAGTCGCTTACAGAAAGTAAAACCTGTACCTAAGCTTGCGGCCTCACTGAGGATATAGGGTGTCTCGCCATCGTGATTTCGATTGGTGTAGTGATAGCCGAAAAACTGATACAACCCGAAGCCAGCCTGCCATGTCGAAGCGGAGTCGGTCAGCTGCCATCCCTTCAGCCGTCCGATGATGTCGGCACGGTTGAGCATATTCTGGTGTGCACCGACAACCACCCGCGCATCGGCCAAGAAATAGTCGTAGGGCTTCTCTTTCTTCTGTGGAATGGCGTTACCGTAGCGTATAGAGAAATCAAAAAACGACGTATTCATCGATGATTTTTTGAGTCCTGAGGTGTTTACGTGTCGCCATCCCGAAGAGAAATTAAGGTCTATGGGCAACCGTTTGTAGTCGTGATAAAGATAGTGATTGCGATGTACTCGCCACGCGTCGCCTCTGAAGAGACGGTTCACTCCACGTGGCGGGTCGATGGCGGTGGCAATGAACTCAGTTAAAAACCGCGAAAAACCGCGACGGCGGTCGTTGAGCACGAGCGACGACAGGCGGTGGGTCACCTCGCCGATGGCGACACCACCCACAGAGGTTGCGACGAAATCGTTGACCGACGGCAACTCACACTCTCCGGCAATCTCCCAGAGCAGACTTCCGCCAACGGCAAATGGTGCCGACTGCCAGAACGAGAGCCCGTTGGAGCGTGCCGAGTTATAATAGAGTGCACCATGATAAGGATGCTCGAAGAGGTTGGTATAGGCATAGTCGCTGTCCCAGAACCACTCGCCCAGCTTCGCGTTGCGCGTAACGGTGTTCATCGTCACTTGCGCATACGAGGCGTCGAGCACGTAGTGGTCGAAGGCCAGCAGACTCAAGTTGATGCCCTCGGCTTCGGCCAGTGCCAGCCAAGGTCGTGGTTTCGGCTCCGGGGCAATGCACGCCGAGTCGGTCTGACATGTGTTGACATGCAGCGAGTCATCTTGAGCGCAGAGCGGGAGCGATATATTCAGAAAAAGTAGCGCCAGCCAGCTTTTCATCGTTTTGAGTCTTTTGGGCACAAAGGTAAAAAATAATTATGAATTATGCATTATGAATTATGATTTATTTAAACTACCTTTGACTATTGTCGAAGGAAGGCTGCATCGTTTCATCTTCTGAGTGACGATGTGCTTGGGCGTTCTGTTCTTATGGATGAGTGGTATAGTAGTGTTATTTTCTTGACTTTATTCATTTTTTGTCATTTTGTTTGGAGGTTAAAAAAAAAGTTGTACCTTTGCAACGTGAGAGGTGGATTAACCTTTAGAGACCGCGTCTCATTCCAGCCAAGTTAAATGCTTGGCTTTTTTATTTGAACGATATTTTCACCTTGTACGCAATAGATAAAATCAAACAATTTATATTGCGAAGTTCCTTTGAGACCATTAAATTTAGCCAAACCACTGTTGAATTCTTCTGCGTTGAAGTTGCCATTTGGGAAATAGATAACAGCGACTTTAGACCCAGGCTTTTTTGCACAATGCTTTAGGGCGTTCCTGATGTTGTTCGCAGTTCCATTCTCGGCTCCTGCTATTTCAAAAGGCTGACTATCCCACAACCCCTCACAATTCCGATGCCTATAAATTCATTTTCTTTTGAATTGTATTCGATTTAGATAAATTTTCTTTCCCTCGCTTCGCGAACAGAGACCGTTGGTTCTTTCACTCAAGAATAAAAATAAAATTTCCATTCTCTTCATTTAATCGAAATTTTAAACTACCTTTGACTATCGTCGAAGGTAGGCTGCATCTCAACAATAAAAATAAAAATTCCATTTTATTTTGTATTGTATTCGATTTAAACTACCTTTGCACCTGTTACAATGAGAATAGGGAATATAGACTTTGGTGATCGTCCGTTGTTTCTGGCTCCGATGGAAGACGTGACCGACATCGGCTTCCGCCTGCTATGCAAGCGGTTCGGGGCACAGATGGTCTATACTGAGTTTGTCTCGGCAGAGGCGCTGGTGCGCAATGTGCAGTCAACCATCAAGAAACTTACCATCGCCGACGAGGAGCGGCCCGTAGGCATACAGATCTACGGTCGCGACGTGCCGCAGATGGTTGAGGCCGCCCGCATTGTGGAAGAGGCAAAGCCCGACGTGATTGACCTGAACTTCGGCTGTCCGGTAAAGAAAGTTGCTGGGAAAGGTGCCGGCGCGGGAATGTTGCAGAATATTCCGTTGCTGCTCGACATCACTCGCGAGGTGGTGCGAGCCGCCCATACGCCTGTCACGGTGAAAACCCGTCTGGGCTGGGACAAGGAGCACATCATCATCGGTGAGCTGGCCGAGCAGTTGCAGGACTGCGGCATTCAGGCGCTGACCATTCATGGACGCACACGTTCGCAGATGTATACCGGCGAGGCCGACTGGAACCCTATCGCCGAGGTGAAACGCAACCCACGCATAAGAATTCCCATCATCGGCAACGGCGACATCCGCTCGCTGGCAGATGCCGACGCAGCCTTCGACGATTATGGTGTCGACGCGGTAATGATAGGCCGTGCCACGTTCGGACAGCCGTGGATCTTCTCTCGTGAGCAGCTTACCACCGACCAGAAAATCGACATTCTCGAAGAGCAGCTGCACATCAATATTGAGCGTATCGACGAGTATCGCGGCATCCTGCATACGCGCCGCCATCTGGCCGCATCGCCCGTATTTAAGGGAATTCCAGATTTTCGACAAACCCGCATCGCTATGCTCCGTGCCGATACCGAACGCGAACTAACCAGCATCCTTGCTGATATCCGCCAACGGCTAAAAAACCTACAACCCCCAGCCTCACCCCTAACCCCTCTCCGACGGGAGAGGGGAATAGATACGTCTACGACCTGCAAGGACGCAAGGTTTCAACCCAATCTCTCCCCCAGTGGGGGGGAGTCGGAGGGGGCTGTCAGGAGGGGTTCCTCTATCGGCTTAACTCCTTAACTCCTTAACTTCTTAACTCCTAAAAAACTCCCGAACTCCTTGAACTCCCTTAATTAAAACCAATAACCGAACAATGAAAAAGTTATTTTTCCTCCTTTTCGCGCTGACGGTAGCCGTGAGCAGCTCCGCCCAGCAGGCACTGGGACAGCGTCCCAACGTGAAGTCGCCCGACCTCGTGGGCAACGTGGCCACCTTTAACTACTACAACCCATCGGCAAAAAAGGTGACCCTGACGCTTTTCAGCCGCGACCGCGTCGAATTTGCGATGACACCCCAGTCGGATGGTCTGTGGAGTTTTACGACAAACCGCCTCGACCCCGAGCTCTATCTCTACAGTTTCAATGTCGACGGCCAGCGCATGATTGACCCGTCGAACGCCTACGTGAGCCGCGACATATCCACACTGAGCAGCTATTTCATCGTGTCGCAGGACAAAGGCGACAAGGGCTGGCTCTATCTGGCAAACCAGGTGGCGCACGGACAAGTAGAGAAAGTATGGTACAATAGTCCTCAGCTGGGCATGGAGCGCCGCATGACCGTCTATCTGCCGCCAGCCTACGACGGCAAGCGACGTTTCCCTGTGCTCTACTTATTGCACGGACATGGTGGTGACGAAGAGGCATGGCCGGAGCTTGGACGTGCCGCACAGATTATGGACAACCTCATCGCGCTGGGCAAGGCTGAGCAGATGATTGTCGTCATGCCCAACGGCAATCCCAACCTGCCCGCCGCACCCGGACAATGGCATGCCGGTCTCTATACGCCCGATGGCAATGCCTTCAATAAAGAACTCAAGGCTGTGAGAACTTTCCCCGAGAGTTTCATGGATGTGGTGAACTATATAGACAGCCACTATAAGACAATAAAGAAGCGTGCCGGACGCGCCGTGTGCGGACTCTCGATGGGTGGTGGTCATACCCACGACATCGCCCTGCTCTATCCGCTCACGTTCGACTACTACGGACTTTTCTCCGCTGCTCCCCGCGTAAAAGGACAGTTTGCCCTTAGCGGATTCTACAACCACGCCATGTCGAGCACCGACTATCAGAACAAGGCACAGATACTCTTCAACAGCAAGCCCGTGCTCTACTGGATAGGTATCGGCAAAGACGATTTCCTTTTCAACACCAATAAAGACCTGCGTCAGTTCCTCGACGAGAAAGGCTATAAATATGAGTACCACGAAAGCCTCGGCGGACACGTCTGGGCCAACTGGCGCGACTACCTTACCATCTTCGCACAGCGACTGTTCAAGAAATGAAAAAGACCATCTTACTATCATTCTTCATCCTTCGCTCAATTCCCCCACTACTATTAGAGGGGGCTGGGGGCGTTATGACTCCTTTAACTTGCTCCGCACAAGAGCGACTGTTTCCCGAGTTTGTACAATATGCCAGCTGGGCAGGCTGCTATGGCGGCTGCACGGCAGTCGACCTGAACAACGACACCTATGCCGACCTCGTGATAGCAGGCTTCGGGCGCACCGCGACCAACACCGCCGGCAGAAACGACACGGAAAAGAAGCGCATGTCGCACGTTTTGCTCATCAATCCTGAGCTCGACATGCTCCGATGGAAAATCGTGAACGACCGACGCATCGCGTTCAACGTGACCGACCGTCCCGCCATCACCCCATGCGACTTCAACCGCGACGGCAACATGGATATCGCTGCCTTTGAGACTACAGGACGCCTCTACGATGACCAGCCCTACACCTCCGGTTTCAGTCGCGAGGGTATCTTCCTCGGCAATGGCGACGGATCGTTCACAGCTTATCAGCCCACCTTCGTCGATAACGAGGGCTACAACGTGGACTTTGACATGCGCAAGTTCCTCTCCGGCACCGTTGCCGACCTGAACAACGACGGGCTCCTCGACATCGTCGGCATAGGCTATCAGACCAATGCCAGCGGCGACGCAAAGACCTACGAGACATGCAACTACATCCTCTTCAACCAAGGCAACGACACCTTCCTCATCACCCCGCTCTTCGCCGACGACGACATCTACCACTTCGAGATGGCTTTCGTGCGGGTCTACGACCTGAACAGCGACGGTGTGCAGGACATTATCGTCACCGGTCAGATGAACGACAATGCCGCCCTTGGGCGCACGGTGCGATGCCTCGAACCCGACCAATGCACCGAGAACCACTTTTTCGACATCTTCCTCGGCGACCCCGCACAGCCAGGAACCTTCCACCGTCAGTATCTGCAAGACCGCAACCGATGGGGGAGCAGCACCGTGTGGGCAGTGGGCGAGTGCGGACTGTCGATAGGCGATGTGGACAGCGACGGACTGCCCGACCTCTATATCGTGGGCTACTGCGGAACAGGCCGTAAGCACGACATCTGGGGACTCTTCCGCGCCACGAGGCGCGATGACGGAACCATGCAGTACGACGTGGACTACACCTGTCCCATCGAGCTTGCCCGACCGCTCAACACCGTGCCCAACCAAAACGGTTTCATCGACTGGGACGGCGACGGACACCTCGACTACGTGTCGGCAGGATGGTTCGGATCGATGAACACCCAGACAGCCCTCATCTATACCAACCCCAAGGGAAAGGGAAATTTCGTGAAGATCTACCGCATGGGCTCCAGCTCGGAACTCTCGTCGTGCTTCGTCGACTGGAACGCCGATGGCGTGAACGACTATGTGGAGATGGGACAGTCGTGGGACGGCATGTTCTTCCTCTCCAACCCCACCCACTTCCAGGCCACGCTCTGCCCTACCCCCCTTACCAAATTCGCCACACCCCTCCCGCCCGTTCTGGAGGAACCGGTGACCGAGGAGGATAAAGTCACACTCTCGTGGCAACTGCCTACATCGGCCATCGGCAACGAGACGTTCGAGTATTGGGTGAAAGACGCTCAAGGACAGCTCGTCACCTCGTGCAACTCCTTCATCGGCGACGAAAACGACGGCAAGCGAAAAGTGGTAGGCGCGGGCAATGCCTGTCAGGCCACGACCGTCACCCTGACCCTTCTCCCAGGCGACTACACCTTTGGCGTGCAGACCGTCGATGCAACCTACCACGGCTCACCCTTCGCCACAGGCACATTCACCATCGGCACCACAGGGATAAAAAACCTACAACCCTACAACCTCACCCCTAACCCCTCTCCGACGGGAGAGGGGAATAGAGAGGGGAATAGATACGTCTACGACCTGCAGGGACGCAAGGTTTCAACCTCTTCTCTCCCCCAGTGGGGGGAGTCGGAGGGGGCTTCTTCCCCCAGTGGGGGGAGTCGGAGGGGGCTCATTTACATCCAAAACCACAAAAAGTACATCAAATAAAACCACAATAAGATGAAACGCATAGCCTTATTATTACTCGTTTTTAACTTTTCATTTTTCATTAGCGAAGCGCAGGAGCCGACCGACCACCCGCTGCTACAGAAGTTCAAGACCTTCTCCGTCATCGGCGACAGCTACTCCACCTTCGTCGGCAAGACCGAACCCGTGGACAACGCCCAGTTCTATCCGCGCGAGGGTATCGACATCTATGAGGCGGCACAGACATGGTGGATGCTCTTCCAGCGCGAGACAGGCATACAGCTCCAACAGAACAACAGCTACTCGGGCGGCACCATCTGCAACACCTGGTGGAACGGCGAGGATGCCTCCACCGTGTCGTTCGTAGCACGCTGCAAAAACCTGCGGAAAGCCGACATCATCATCGTAGAGGGCGCCACCAACGACAACAACGCCAACTCGCCCATGGGCAACTACGTCTATGCCGACTGGACCAGCGCCGACCTGAAAGCCTTCCGGCCCGCCACCGCCTACGTGATCGACTACCTGCAGCAGAAATTCCCCGACGCGCTCGTCGTCTTCATGCTCAATAGCGGTCTGCGCACCGACATCAACCAGTCGGTAGAGGAGATCTGCCAACACTACAACGTGCCCCTGCTCAAGCTCGCCAACATCAACAAGGCCCTCGACCACCCCACCTACTCGGGCATGAGAGCCATCAAAAACCAACTCATCAACCTGCTCCTCGAACACGTTGAATAAACGCGCGGCAAAATTCGTTCCAGAAAAAACGAAACACTAAAAATTCAAAAAATCCTGACAAAACGCACGTCGGGATTTTTTCATGAAATAACCTCAAAACCGCAAAAAATATACCGCTTTTATACACTCTCACACCCTTTTCATTGATCACTTTTCATCGATCATTTACGAAAGGTATATGTTTCACCTTACGAAAGACCGTCTTTCGGGTTGCAAAACACGGTCTTTCACCACCCGAAAGCTTACCTTTCGGAAGTGAAAGATGTATCTTTCAGAAGTGACAAGTTTGAGTTGGAAAGTGAAACGTCGCCTATATGCCTTATTTCCAAAGAGTTAGATAATTTTAGAAAAACTCTGCCAAAATTCGGAAAAATCAGATGAATATCCGCTTATTCGCAAAATGGAACACGAAAGCCCACAAAGATTTAATGATTATTAACCAAAACATCATTTTTTCATGCTGATTTTCTCGAAAAAACAATCCTTTATATCTTTATTTTCAGAAAAATGATTATCTTTGCCTGCGAATATCGGTTGATTTTCGCCACAGCGTACGACTACGACGCTCGCGCTTAATCAGCCTCAGCGGAGGTGCCGGTATGATTTTTGAGGAACAAACCATAGCATCAGCTATTTATTCAGAGTATCGTGAAACCTCGGAAATTTCAACGATTGAAACACTTTGAGTAAGTCAGCCGATGCCCGTGCGATAGCGCGGGCATGACTTATATCTAGTGTTTCAGGTAATTCCGAGGACCTCACGATACGAGAGAAGAGCCATGGTTCGCGCTTCTTTTGTGTCCTGAGGTCTTGTAGTGAATGTACCTGTAAGCCAAACCTGAAGATATAGTCTGATTGCTCCAAAAACTATCGTATAATGGAACAAGGATTATCACAGCTCAAACAAGACATGTTAGCTGAGATTCAGCAGCGTGTTGGTGACAAGGTACTGGAACGCTCCAATGCAGAACTACTGACGAAACTCATCACCCAGGCCGACAGCGATGACGAGGCCATTAAAATCATGTCGTTAGGAACCACTTACAAGAAATCGGGCCTGCACTATGAGAAGCGATTAGAAAAGATGGACAATACCATCCGCTATTTCAAAAAGAACGAGGCTCTGAGCTTCAGGACCGATGACTCGAAGCCCGTACACAAACTGATCATCGGCGACAACTACGAGGCTCTTCAAAACCTCCTCATACAATATAAGAAAGGTATAGATGTCATCTACATCGACCCTCCTTACGGCAAGGACAGCATGGGGGAGTTTGCCAAAACCAACTATGAGAACGGCATCACCCGCGACAATCTGCTCTCCATGCTTTATCCTCGTCTGATGCTGGCAAAACAGCTGTTGAAAGATACGGGGGTTATCTTTTGTAGCATTGACGATAGAAATCAAGCTTATGTGAAATGCCTTTTTGATGAGGTGTTTGGGGAAAGAAATTTTGTTGCGACCATAATATGGCAGAAAATCCATAGCCTAAAAAACGATGCAAAATATCTGTCTGATTGCCATGAGTATATTATCATGTTTGCCAAAAATATTGAGAGTTTCCACGTAAATCTCCTTCCACGTACAGAAGAAATGAATGCACGATATACCAACCCTGATAATGACGCAAGAGGACCTTGGCAATCAGGAGATTTAGTAGCAAACGGGGAGAGGAAAAACGGCCATTTTATAGTAACGAGTCCCAAAACTGGCAAAGAATTTGATGTACCACAAGGAAAACATTGGGTCTATTCGGAAGAGAACATGAAAGAATTGGTAAATACGAATAGTTTGTGGTTCGGTACAAATGGTGATGCTTTCCCACGTAAGAAGCGATTTCTTTCAGAAGTTCAAGCAGGTCGAACACCAAGTACCTTGTGGCTAAGTGAAGAAGTTGGACACAATCAAAGTGCAACGAAAGAAGTGATTTCCATTTTTGGTGAAAGAGGAAAATTTGATTTTCCAAAACCCATTTCTTTGATGCAGCAGATTATGCTAATATCCAGTAAATCTGACTCCACCATTCTTGATTTCTTTGCTGGTAGTGGCACGACCGGACATGCAGTATTGGCATTGAATGAGAAGGACAAAGGAACTCGCCAGTTTATACTTTGCCAGTCGAATGAAAAAACGGATTCCACTCCCCATGGTATAGCCTACAATGTAACTTCCAAGCGTCTGAAACGCATCATGACCGGCGAGTGTTATGATGGTAACAAGGATTTCCCGTGGTTGAAAGACAATGAGCCCTACGGCGGCAACCTCGATGTCTACGAGATAGAGCGTATTCCTAACCATCTGACAGCTGACGGCAAAACACCATTTGAAGAGATTGACGAGACTCTGTATGGCAAAGAAAGGTTCAAGACACTAAAGGAGAAAATAGACTGGGTTTGCCAAAACTTCTCTAACGCTCAAAAGTATGCTGAGAGCGATGAAGACTGGGAAGAAAGAGTGAAGGAGGGATGAGAAAATGCTACAAGAAATAAAGGACTTACAGCACAATGCCGTCAGCCAACTCGTTGAAAAAGTTAATAGAAAACGAGAAATCACTTTCCGTGCCCCGACGGGGAGCGGCAAAACCCACATGATGGCAGACTTTATGAACCGCATCATAGAGAGCAACCCGAACATTATCTTTCTTGTATCTTCGCTGTCAAAAGGTGATTTGGCAAAACAAAACTATGAGTCGTTCAAAAACACTGCCGACGCAGGGCTCTATCCCCATCTGAATCCATACCTGATTTCTACCGATATTTCGGGTGAAGAAGGATTACAGATTCCATCGGATTATAATGTCTATGTGCTGCCGCGAGACTTGTTCAAGCAAGATAGTCTGCTGATGCGCGGGCCGATGATAAATTTCCTGCGCACCATGACGGGCGACATTTTTGGCGAGGGCAAGAACAAAATCATCTACTTGATAAAAGATGAGTGCCATCAATTGACCTCAAATCTCGACGAGATTTCGGAGAGTTTCTTTCGTAAGGTCATTAACTTCTCGGCGACTCCCAAGAGAAGCAGGGGGCAGATTCCCGACGTTCAGATAACGGACCAGGAGGCCGAAGATGCCTGCCTCATCAAAAAAGTGGAGTTTGGCAGTGAGGACGACACCGTGGAGGATGCCATCAACAAATACAAAGAGGTGAAGCGGCAATATATCTCGCTCAATGTTGAACCCTGTCTTATCATCCAGATTTCCAATAAAGGCAAGGCAGAGCAGGAATGGAACGATAACATTAAGCCTGTACTCGACAAGGTGGAAAATCAAGGGCTGAAGTGGATGGTAATGGTCGACTTGAAAGGAAAGAAGAACGAGGCCCGCCTCTGCGACACCAATGACATTATCAAGGGGAAACTGCCTGTCAGTCAGTGGAAAGACTATGCCAAACATAGAGGGATTGACGTAATTATCTTCAAAATGGTTATCTCTGAGGGATGGGATATTCCTCGTGCCTGCATGCTCTATCAAGTTCGCGACAGCAAGAGCAAACAGCTCGACGAGCAGGTGTTGGGCAGAGTGAGAAGAAATCCCCGTCTGCTCGATTTCGAGACACTCACCGACGAGCAGAAGCAGCTGGCCACAACGGCCTGGGTGTGGGGGATCATACCCGATTCCATGCCACCACGCCGGCAAGTGTCGCTATTTGGCAACGGCACTGACATTCAGAACCATTTCAAGGTGAAGTCTACACGGTTGGTGAATCTGACTCAAAAAGCGGACTTCGACCTTGAAGGATTCTTGGACATACAGCCCGACAAACTGGAACACGACAGCATCTTTGAACTATATAAAAAACTATCCCGTATTCCTAACGATGTTCAGGATTTATGCTACAACTATGCCGGTGACGATGTTCTGCGTTGGTGTAAGTTCGCAGAAAACTCGGATAAGATTAAGACAAAGTACGACAGCTTTATCTGTGACTATGAGCAGAGCATCGTCGTTGACAAGGAAGTTTCTTTTCCTGCCACCTCTACATTTATTGAGACGGAGCACAAAGAAGAAGATTTGAGCTGGGTATGGAGCCGTAAAGATGGTAACGACAAGTTTGCCTTTGACAGCTATGCTGAAAAGGAAT
The DNA here is from genome assembly GCA_905234845.1 of uncultured Prevotella sp. Lineage (GTDB taxonomy): Bacteria > Bacteroidota > Bacteroidia > Bacteroidales > Bacteroidaceae > Prevotella. Next base: position 20,043 of record CAJOIW010000031.1, read on the forward strand.
GGGCTGCAAAGTTGAGAAAACTGGCCAGAAAGAATTATATTGCGGAACTGGAAATGCCAGGAATGGACGAAGAAGACGACCTATACCTGTGGGGAAAGAACTATCCGCTCAATTCAGAAATCAAGTATGAGTATTATGCCAATGGGATACATGCTTCTTATCCCGACTTTATCATGAAAGACAAATATGATAGAATACATATCTTTGAAGTCAAAAGTGTAAATGTTGCAGCGGGTTCTACCTTCAGCAAAGAAGATTATGAAAAGAAGGTAAAAGAATTGCATGACCTTTATCTTGCCTGTTCCAAGAAATTGCCAGAGTATTGTTTTTATCTGCCTATATTGAAAGATGACGACTGGCGCATCCGCAGGTATTTCAAAGGCTCGTTCAAGGAAATTGGCTTTGAAGATTTCAAAATATTCCTAAAAGAAAAGAATCATTAAGCAATCTTCGCTGATAACTTAGCAAAAACACTCCAGCAAAAACACTCCGTGGTTTGGCAAAGAAAATAACTTTTTATTTTGTTTTGTCCTTAACTTTTCGTATCTTTGCAACGGAAAGAACAAAAACCAAAAAACATAAACGATGATGAAAAAAATCTTTTTACTGTTAGCGATGATGGCGGCTACGGCAAGCGTGCAAGCCCAGCCTGCCGAGTTTTTCCGTCCGTATAAGTCGACCCGTCTGCGGTTGCCCAGCGTGCCCCTCGTAGTGAACGACCCCTATTTCTCGGTGTGGTCGCCCTACGACCAGCTGAACGACGGCGACACCCGCCACTGGACTGGCGACGAGAAGCCGCTTGAGGGTCTGCTGCGCGTCGACGGCAAGACCTACCGTTTCATGGGCTCGAAGGAGCGCAAGGTGCTCGAGTCGGTTGTCCCGATGGCCGACGAGCAGGCATGGGAGGGTCGCTTCACCCGCGAAAAACCTGCCGACGGCTGGCAGCAGGAGGCTTTCGACGACTCACAGTGGCGCGAGGGCACCGGTGCGTTCGGTACCGACAACAACTCGTTCATCCGCACTCCCTGGACCGAGGAGTATAGCGACATCTGGGTGCGCCGCACCGTCGACCTCTCCGACGCCGACCTGCAGGGCGACCTCTACCTGATGTTCTCGCACGACGACGCGTTTGAAATCTACATCAACGGCACTCAGGCGGGCACAGGCATCATGTCGTTAGTAGAGGGTGTGAAGGTGCAGCTCAACGGCGACAAGCGCAGCCTGCTGCACGCGGGCAAGAACGTTATCGCCGCTCACTGCTACAACAAGACCGGCGGCGCACTGGTCGACTTCGGCCTCTACCGCAACATCTCGAAGGCCGACGACACCATCGTACAGGCGGAGCAGTGCTCGGTCGACGTGCTCGCCACGAATACCTACTACACCTTTGCCTGCGGACCCGTTGAGCTCGACCTCGTCTTCACGGCTCCCATGCTCATCGACGACCTCGACCTGCTCTCCACGCCCGTGAACTATATCAGCTATCAGGTGCGCTCTACCGACAACCAGTCGCATAAGGTGCAGCTCTATCTCTCGGCCACGCCTCATCAGGCTGTGAACAAGGCTAATCAGCCCACCATCAGCTCGACCGCCATCAACCGTGGCGTGAACTATCTGAAGACCGGTACCATCGACCAGCCCATCCTCGCCAAGAAGGGCGACGGCATCTGTATCGACTGGGGATATTTCTACCTGCCCGACTTCAACGGCCGCGTCAGTCTGGCCTCTGATCTCGACAACCGCGACACCTTCGTGCAGACAGGCGAGCTGCCACAGAGCAAGGGCGAGATCATCGCCCGCAAACCGACAGAGATGCCCACGCTGGCCTACGTCCACGACTTCGGCACCACCCGACAGGCTGCCAGCTACATGCTCGTAGGCTATGATGAGGAGGAAGACATCGAATATATGTTCAAACGCTACAAAGGCTATTGGGCACGCGACGGCAAGACCACCATCTTCGATGCTTTCAATCGTCTGAACCAAGACTATACGGCTATCATGCAGCGTTGCCGTCAGCTCGACCAGCGCATTTATGACGACGGTGTGAAGGCAGGTAACGTGAAATATGCCGAGATCCTCTCGGCGGCCTACCGCCATGTCATCGCGGCCCACAAACTTTTTGAGGACGAGGACGGCAACCTGCTCTTCTTCTCGAAGGAGAACAACTCTAACGGCTGCGTCAACACCGTGGACCTCACCTATCCCGAGGCTCCGCTCTTCCTCGTCTACAAC
>CAJOIW010000032.1 GCA_905234845.1 uncultured Prevotella sp.
AACCGTGTACTTATTGGAAAAAGCATTTCAGGATCCCCCATTGCTCCTTGTATGTATATTCGTAATGTTTCGCTGAAAGAACGTAGTACATAGGGAGTGGCCATGTCAAATTCCATAAAATACTTTGGCCGTCCATCCGCAATGCTTAATATTCGCTGAGCAGGAATATAGAACATGGTTTCCTTTTTGGGTACATTTCTTTTAAGTAAGGAGTCAAGAGTAATCTCATGACCATTATATACGATTTCTGTACTTGGCTTGAATATCTTATACATTCCATCGCCAAAGAATCTATCAAGAACTTTTTTGGGGTTATTCTTATCAATAATATAATTGAATTTACGAAGATTAGCCAAAACATAGTCCTTGTCTATTACATACTTAAGTAATTCCAAAAAAAGGCTTTTACCACTGGCTTGAGGCCCTACTAAAAAAGTTAGGTCTCCAAATTTCACGTCAACATTGCCGATTGGGCCGAAGTTCTTTATCTTCAATGATTTCATACTCAAAGACATTATTTTTATTTTTATGTGTGCAAAGGTAGCACAATTTCTTGAGACGAAAGAACAAAAGACGAAAAATCCCTCAAAAGTTTTGTAATCTCGTATTTTCTGTGTACCTTTGCCACCGACAACGAGTCATTGAAACAGGCTGGTGGCTCAGTGTCGGGAGTTCTTTGATACGCAAATCATAGCAGAATGAGGAAATTAGAAAGGTCTCTTATCCGTAACCCCGATTTCTCCTAATCCCTCAGACTACCTTTATATAAAGAAGAATTGCGTTTTTATCCAATTTTACGAAATAATTCATAATTCAGAACGCACAATCCATTATTTTCACTATTTTTGCAAAAAAATAAACACACTATGGCAAAAGAGAAAAAAGGCGGTAAGCACCGTCTCACCAAACGGCAGGTAGGCGAAATGCTTACCACACTGTTTACCTCACAACCCAACCGGGCTTTTAGTTTCAAGGATGTCTTCCGGCTGCTGAGCCTTACCACCCATCCGGCCAAGATGCTTGCCATCGACGCGATGGAGGAGATGGCTTGGGACGATATCCTGGCCAAAGTCTCCGCAGACAGCTATCGCCTGAACACCGAGGGGCAGGTGCAGGAGGGCCGCTTCATCCGCAAGGCCAACGGCCGACAAGCCTATCTTTGTGGCCGAGCGCAACTCAATGTCGGCACTCACCGGCGACCGCGTGCGCGTCTCGTTTATGGCCCGCCGTGCCCGCCATATCAAGGAGGCACAGGTCATTGCCATCCTCGAACGGGCCAAAGACACATTCGTGGGCCGGCTACGCGTCACCCACGACTTCGCCTTTCTCGTCACACAGGAAGAACTGTTCACCAAGGATATTCTCATCCCGAAGAAAAAGCTCAAAGGCGGAAAGACCAACGACATGGCCGTAGTCCGTATCACGCAATGGCCCGACGAAGGACATAAAAACATCATCGGCGAGGTGGTTGACGTCCTGGGGCAGCAAGGCGACAACACCGCCGAGATGCACGCCATACTGGCACAGTACGGACTGCCCTATAAATATCCGAAGAACGTAGAAGACGCTGCCCGTAAAATCACGGGCGAGATTACCGAACAAGACCTGCAGGAGCGCGAGGACTTCCGCGACGTGTGGACCTGCACCATCGACCCCCACGACGCCAAAGACTTCGACGACGCGCTGAGCATTCGGCCTGTCGGCGATTTCTGGGAGGTGGGAGTCCACATTGCCGACGTTTCGCACTACGTCACCGAGGGCTCCATCATCGACCGTGAGGCACAAAAACGCGCCACAAGCGTCTATCTCGTCGACCGCACCATTCCCATGCTGCCCGAGCACCTCTGCAACTTCGTCTGCTCTCTCCGCCCCGATGAGGACAAGCTCTGCTATAGTGTCATCCTCACACTCGACAAAGAGGCGAACGTAAAGAAATACCGCATCATGCACACCATTATCCGCAGCAACCGCCGCTATGCCTACGAGGAAGTACAGCAACTGCTTGAAGAAAACGGTGTTGTCGATGGCACCGGACAACCCGCCCCGCCAGCCACGAAAAACCGTCCCTACGTAGGCGAGAATGCCGAGCAGCTCATCATGCTCGACCGCCTTGCCAAGTGTCTGTGCGAAAAGCGAATGGCCGGAGGAGCCATGCAGTTTGAGGGAGAGGAGCTGAAGTTCGACATCGACGACGAGGGACACCCCACGCGCTGCTACTTCAAGCGCTCAAAAGACGCCAACAAGCTCATCGAGGAATTTATGCTATTGGCCAACCGAACCGTAGCCGAGCATATCGGGAAACCCAATAAATCAGGAAAGTCCGGGAAAAAAGCCACGTCCCTCTCGGGGGATAAGAGGGGAGGCAAGACATTCATCTACCGCGTCCACGACAACCCCGACCCGCAGAAGCTTGAGACGTTGCGCACCTTCGTCAGCCAAATCGGCTTGAAGCTGAGTTCGGTGAGCACCAAAGGAGCCACCGCCCGCGCCCTCAACCGCCTGATAAGTGAGGTACAGGGCACACCGCGCGAGAAACTCGTGCAGACCGCTGCCCTGCGCGCCATGATGAAAGCCAAATACACCACCCACAACATCGGCCACTTCGGCCTTGCCTTCGACTACTACACCCATTTCACGTCGCCCATACGCCGTTATCCCGACACCATGGTGCACCGCCTGCTCACCCGCTATGAGCAGGGAGGGAAGTCGGCCAACCAAAACTACTACGAGGACCAGTGCAAACACTCATCAGACATGGAGCAGACTGCCCAGATGGCTGAGCGCGACAGCATCAAATACAAGATGGTGGAGTTTATGGAGAAACACATCGGCGAGGTCTTCGACGCCCACATCTCCGGCATACAGTCGTACGGCATCTACTGCGAAATCGACGAGAACCACTGCGAGGGCCTCGTGCAGATGCGCGACCTCGACAACGACTATTACGTGTTCGACGAGAAAAACTATCAACTCGTTGGCCGCCGTCATCATCGACGCTACCAGCTCGGCGACGCCATCCGCATACAGGTGGCCGAAGCCGACTTAGAGAAAAAACAGCTCCGCTTCACCCTTGAATAAGGAAATAAAGAATGTAGGGACACAGAGAGAAAGAGAAGAGCAAGGGAGCAAAGATGCTATTCTTGACATGCTCAAAAATGTAAACAAACCTTAAATTCGTGACTGAATTGTTAACGAGATTTGTCGACTTTTACCTTCGTTCTAGAACACGGAAATGCCATTTTTCGGCTCAAATGATGTTTTACGCGGGGCACCGCACCCCAACATGTTTGCGAAAGGTATATGTTTCACCCTGCAAAAGGCCGTCTTTCGTGCTCCGAAAGACGGCCTTTCATCATGCGAAAGCTTACCTTTCAGACGCGAGACATGTATCTTTCGCAAAATAAAACTTGCACACTTAGCCAATGCGACACGTCACGTCCCTTCGTTCTATCCCTGTTTATGGGGTTGGAAGTGGGGTTCAAAAATTGCACACGCGTGCTTGCGCTAAATGCGACCACGAGACTTCGTGCATGAAAAATTGCCCGTTTCCGTGTTAAAACGAAACGGGCAATTGTTAAATTTTGTTTTCCTACGAAACACGCTTTTGTCTCATCAGACTCCTACCCTTTCAAACCTCTCCGAGGGAAGGAAAACCAACTGCGTGCATCCCCCTCTCCTTTGGGGAGGGTTGGGGAGGGGTTGTAGGAGGCTGAGTTAATCGAACATCTCGCTGGGTAGGTTGAACTCCTTCTTCAATTCCTCTTGGAAGGCCTTGTCGTCGCTTAGTTTCTTGGCGACAGGGTTGTTTTCAATAATCTCTTCAAATTCCTCCATGGCCTTTGACAGCGGCTCAAACTCTTTCTGCTTTGCCTCAGACTCTTTCATGATATCTGCAACGGCGGCCATCTTGGCGGCATCGTCGCCTTTCTCAGCTTCTTTCATCTTGGCCTCCATGTCTCTCATGTAGTCGAACATAGGAGCCAGGCCCTTGAACATATCCTTGAAAGCATCCTTCCACTGAGCCTCAGTCCAGTTGGCTCCCTCGGCCTTAGCCTTGGCCAATACGTCCTGAATGTTAACTTCCTTTTCGCCACAAGAGATCATGCCCAGTCCAAGGCAGAGTGCGAACATTCCAATCAATAATTTTTTCATAATTTTTTCTTTTTTTGTTAGGTAAATAATAGATATATCACTGCAAAGTTACAATTAAATGAGCAAAAAACCAAATTTTGAAGCAGCGAAAACAAATAATGCTTGCATTTAATTTGTTGAGTCGCGACATTTTTACCTATTACGGAAAGGAACTGGCCATGAGATATTAGAGTTTCCATAAACGATTATTGCAGCCCTGGGCTGCAATAATCGTTCTTACTTCAAATATTCTGAGAAATCGGTCAGTCGCATGTCTCCTTTTCGCAGGAAGGTATCGTGGAAGGCCAGTGCGGCGCGCATGTGCTGCGGCTCGTGACCCATGGGCGCGATATGATGGAGATAGTCGCGAAGAAGCGGGCGATAGTCAGGATGGGCACAGTTCTCGATAACCTCCAGCGCACGGCGATAGGGACCTTTGCCGCGCAGGTCGGCGATGCCCTGCTCGGTGGCGATGATGTCGACGTCGTGCTCGGTGGAGTCGACGTGGCAGCACATGGGCACGATGGACGAGATGGTGCCACCTTTTGCCGTAGAGGGGGTAGTGAAGATGGAGATATAGCCGTTGCGCTCGTAGTCGCACGATCCGCCGATGCCGTTCATCAGTGCCGAGCCACAGACATGCGAGGAGTTCTCATTGCCGTAGAGGTCGCACTCGAGCGGGGTGTTGATGGCGATGACGCCAAGCCGCCGGATGACCTCAGGCGAGTTGGCTATCTCACTCTGGCGGATGGTCAGGTGCTTTGAGAAATAGTCCATATTGTCGTACACCCGCATGAGTGCCTCGTTCGTCACGGTCATGGCTGTGGCCGAGGCATAGCCGATGCGTCCTTCGAGCATGTAGTCGATGGCGGCGTCCTGCACCACCTCGCTGTAGACATTGAAACGGGGGATGAGCTTGCTGGTGCCGAGGGCCTTGAGCACGGCATTACCTGTGGTGCCCACACCGCTTTGGATGGGCAGGAACTGGGGCGGAATGCGCCCGTGCTTCATATCGTTGGCCAATAGATCGGCCACGTGATGACCTATCTTCATGATCTCCTCATCGGGATCGCGGAAGGCACGAGCCTCCTCGGGAATGTTGCTCTCTATCACGCCTACTATTTTTCGGGGGTCTATCGCAACATAGTCCTTGCCTATGCGGTCGTAGGGCGAGTGGATATCCATTACCTCACGCCCTTCCCACACCTCGCGCGGTTCCCACGTATCATGCAGGTAGCGCGAGTTAGGATTGTGGAAGCGATTGTGCTCAAGGATAACGCGCTTGGCCAGCCGGACAATGGTGGCGACGATGCCGCCAGCCGAGGTGAGGTAGGCGCGACACTCGCCGTTGACCTCCTCATAGTCGCTCACCTCCACCACGGCCCAGTCCACCTCGCCGTAGAATCCGCGGCGCAGACGCTCAGCCATGTGACCGAGGTGCATGTCCTCGTAGTCCACCTCACCCAGATTGGTATGGATGCGGAAGTCTTTGTTGGTGGAAAACGGGGCGCGGAACTTCAGTGCCTTGGCCTTGGCCATGTCGCCCTCCACACTCTGACACGACGAGGCTCCGGTGAGTACGCCCACCTGAAACTCCTCGCCAGCCTCGTGCAGACGGATGGCCCGTTTGGAAAGCTCGCGGAAAATGGCTTTAGGGTTGGCGTTAGGTGTGAAACCACTTAGCGCCATCATATCGCCGTTCTTAATCATCTCTGCTGCCTCAACGGCTGTCAAAATACGATATGCCATAATAGAAAAACGGTTACGTTGTCTTGAAACAATTCTTTTCCGCCTGCGAAGGTACAAAAAAAATCGGAACGGGGAAATAAAAAACCGCATTTTCATCTTTTCTGCAAGATAAAAATGCGGTAAATCAAGTTTCGGATTAGTCTTCCACTACAGAGAAGTCTTCTTTTCCCACGCCACAGATGGGGCATACCCAATCATCGGGAATATCCTCAAAAGCGGTTCCAGGAGCGATACCACTGTCGGGGTCGCCAGCCTGCGGGTCGTAAACATAACCGCAGACATCACAAACGTACTTTTTCATTTCCTCGTTAGTTTTATTAAAATACCTTCTTTATAAATAAATATCACTTCAAATACTCTTCCAGTTTTGCGACCACCTGTTCGGGGGTAATACTGTTCAGACAGGCATAGTCGCCACGCTGGCAAGGCTTCTTACCATAGACGCTACACGGGCGGCACGGCAGGTCGGCCTGCAGACAACTATCCTCTGCCTGCCCCCAGCCGAGGAAACCCGCATAGGGATGGGTGGCTCCCCAGATGCTTACCACAGGTGTGTCCACCAACGAGGCCAGATGCATATTGGCTGAGTCCATAGAGAGCATCACACGCAGCTTGCGCATCAGCTCCAACTCGTTCTTCAGACCTTTTCCAATGGTCACAGCCAACGTACACTGCGTATAGCGGCCTGCCCAGTCTTCCATCTGCTCGCGCTCCTTGCCGCCACCACCAAAAAGGTAAATCCTCAGACCAGGCCAGCGTGCTGTCAGCAGTTGAATGACCCGCTCCATTTTTTCCACGGGATAAATCTTGCTCGTATAAGCCGCAAAGGGAGCAATGCCTATGCGCAACGCCTCCCCATCCCTCCCCGAAGGAGAGGGAGTTGGGTTAGAAGAGCTTGTTGGTTTTAACTCTATCGGATAGCCCAGCCTCGCCAACACGTCGGCATAGTTCTCAAAAGTCGTGGGTTGCTGAACGAGCCGTCTATTGGTCTGCGAAGTAAGTCGCCGCTTACCAGAGCGGTGCTTGTTGATATGCTCCACACGGAACATACCGAGATTGAAACGCAAGCGCAGATAGTTGGAGCGCAGAATGTTGTGGAAGTCGGCTATGGCAGTAAACTGCTTGGCCACAAGGCGGCGGTAGAGTTTGTTCAGGCCCTTCACTCCCCGATATTCGCCCTTGATGTCGGCTTCCATGAAACCGACATTTGGTGCCAAATCCTCGAAAAGCGGACGCGCGAACGGCCGGCTTAGAAAGGTGATGCGCAAGTCGGGATATTGCTCTGCCAGCGCTCTTACCACCGGCACAGCCATTGCCACATCGCCAATGGCTGAAAAGCGGATAATCAGCAGGTGTTCTGTTTTCATGAATGCTTTTTCACTCCCCTTTTTTCGGACACACGAACATCATAAACTGTAAGCCTTTCACTCTCCTTTTTTATAGAGTATTGGATTAGTAGCGGGGTCATTGTACATTTTCATCTGACGATAAACCTTCATATACTTCCGCCCAGCCTCGATATCGGCAAGCAGCTGGTCGATAGCCGTAGAGAGGTCTACCTGCTGTTCCAGCAGCACGTCGAGTTTTCCCCTACACTTGGCAATATGCTCAGGAGAGGCATCGGTGCGCTCGGCCTGCTCACGCATGTGCCATATCTTTAACGCAAGTATGCTCAAACGGTCGATGGCCCAAGCGGGGCTCTCCGTGTTGATGGTGGCGTTAGGCTGCACCTCTACGTCGCTGTATTTCTGACGGAAATACGTGTCAATCTGCTCCACAAGATCCGTGCGATCCTGATTGCTGCGGTCGATGCGCCGTTTCAGCACAAGTGCCTCCTCAGGATTGATATCGGGATCGCGGATGATGTCTTCGAAATGCCACTGCACGGTATCGATCCAACACTTCAGATAAAGACGGTTTTCAATGGTTCCCTCCTCATAAGGATTATGAATGGGTGTGTCTACATTATCGCTGACATGATAGTCGCGAATAGCTTGCAGAAAAATAGGATTGCTTAGTTGTGTAAAAGTCATATTTTTCAAAAGTTTAAAGATTTATGCGACAAAGATACTGTAAAAAGTATGAAATACCAAATTTATTTAGGTTTTTCTGAAAAAAGAAGAAGTTCATAAAGGATTTTCTGACAACAATCATCATTTCGCCAGTGTTTGATTTCTTACCAAATCTATTCAAAAAGGCAGACAAAACTGCACAAATCACATGTGTTTGTGCAACAAAAAGAGTATTTTTGCACAAAATATTTGCAAATATGAATAAAAATTTGTTCCTTTGCAGCCGGATTTTAAAAATCGGAAATATTTATAAACATTTTAAAACTTAAAATTATGTCAGAAATTGAAAGCAAAGTAGTTGCTATTATCGAAGAGAAACTTGGTGTTGACGCTGCAGAGGTTAAGCCCGAAGCAAGCTTCACTAACGACCTTGGTGCCGACTCACTCGACACGGTAGAACTCATCATGGAGTTTGAGAAGGAATTTGGTATTTCCATTCCCGACGATAAGGCCGAGAAGATTGCCACCGTTGGTGACGCTATCGCCTACATTGAAGAAAATTCGGTAAAATAATTTTTAAGGGTTTAGTGTTTAGTGCTTAGTGTTTAGTGAAACGCTAAACACTAAGCACTAAACATTTTTCACACTTTATGGAATTAAAAAGAGTAGTAGTAACAGGACTTGGAGCCGTTACTCCCGTAGGCAATACTCCCGAAGAAACTTGGAAGAATCTGTGTGCAGGCGTAAGCGGTGCCGCTCCCATTACCCAGTTCGATACCTCCCTATGCAAAACCCATTTCGGTTGCGAGATTAAGGGTCTCGATGTCACCGAATATCTCGACCGCAAGGAAGCCCGTAAGATTGACCGCTACACACAGGTTGCCATGATTGCGGCCATTCAAGCGGTTAAAGATAGTGGTATGAACCTTGAGGAAGAAGACAAAAACCGCATTGGTGTGGTTTATGGTGTAGGTATCGGCGGTATCCGGACGTTCGAGGACGAAGTTGTCTACTACGGACAGCATATTGAAGACGGACCGAAATTCTCACCGTTCTTCATTCCTAAGATGATTGCTGATATTGCCTCTGGCCACATCTCCATTCATTTTGGTTTCCACGGTCCCAACTTCACCACCACGTCGGCTTGCGCCTCAAGCTGCAACGCGTTGGCACAGGCATTCAACCTGTTGCGTCTGGGCAAGGCTAATGCCATTCTGGCTGGTGGTGCTGAGAGTGCCATGTGCATGTGCGGCATCGGTGGCTTTAATGCCATGAAGGCGCTTTCCACCCGTAATGATGATCCGCAGGGGGCTTCGCGTCCGTTCAGCGCATCGCGCGACGGGTTCGTGATGGCCGAGGGAGCAGGCTGCCTTATCCTTGAGGAACTGGAGCATGCCAAGGCTCGCGGTGCGAAAATCTATGCCGAGATGGTAGGCGAAGGTGAGAGTGCCGATGCCTTCCACATCACAGCCTCTCATCCTGAGGGACTCGGTGCTAAGCTTGTCATGCAGGCAGCCATCGACGATGCTGGAATGAAGCCTGAAGATATCGACTACATCAACGTACACGGTACGTCGACACACGTGGGCGACATCTCCGAGGCAAAGGCCATTAAGGAGGTCTTCGGCGATGCAGCCTACAAGCTGAATATCTCGTCCACGAAGTCGATGACGGGTCACCTGCTCGGTGCTGCCGGAGCCATCGAGGCCATGGTATGTGTGTTGGCTTGCCGAGACGACATCGTGCCACCAACCATCAACCATGCCGAGGGAGATGAAGATCCCGAGATAGACTACCGCATGAACTTCACGTTCAACAAGGCTCAAAAACGCACCGTACGTGCTGCCATCAGCAATACATTCGGCTTTGGCGGACATAACGCAAGTGTTGTTTTCAAGAAATATGTTGAATAGGAATTTCATAGACCGTATAAAGCTCCCTTTCCGAAAGGATAAGGAGCTTTATATTTGTTTATACAAGATGATGGGATTCTATCCGCGAAAGATAGAGCTCTACAAGCAAGCACTCCTCCACCGCAGTGCAGCACAACGCAATGCTAAAGGCAAACCCGTAAACAACGAACGGCTAGAATTTCTGGGCGACGCCATCCTCGATGCGGCTGTCGGCGACATCGTTTTTCGTCATTTCCCCGGAAAGCGTGAGGGATTTCTTACCAACACTCGCTCGAAGCTTGTCCAGCGCGAGACGCTTGGCCGACTTGCTCACGAGATAGGACTTGACAATCTTATTCACTCGAACACCAAAGGCACCTCGCACAATAGCTATATGGGCGGCAATGCCTTTGAGGCTCTCGTGGGAGCCATTTATCTCGACCGAGGCTATTCCGCCTGTATGCGCTTTATGAAAAAACGCATTCTGGCACAGCTTATCAACATCGACAAGGTGGCCTACAAAGAAGTCAATTTTAAGTCGAAACTACTTGAGTGGAGTCAGAAGAACCGTATCACCCTGAAATTCCGACTCGACGAACAAAAAAAAGACAACAGCGGCAGTCCTATCTTCTGCTACACCGTGATGCTCGAAGACATAGAAGGCTGCTCGGGCGAAGGCTACAGCAAAAAGGAGAGCCAGCAAAAGGCTGCCAAACTAACCCTCGAACAGCTCAAGCGCAAACCACTGTTCCTTGACAGTGTCTTTGCTGCCAAGACCGAACGCACAAAAATGGAGGAAGAGCCCGTACAGGTAGTTCCCGACATTGAGCAGAAAGAAGATTTCATCATCATCAGCCAGACTGAAAAACCTATGCCCCGCTCTCTCTCGAAAAAAGAAAAAAAGGAAAGTGAAGAGCAAGACATAGACCCTTCCGAAGCGCAGGTAACAGATGAAATGAATGAAGAGTTAGAGCAAGCGGCTGACGAGTTCGACCTGAGCGATATCAGCGCTCGCAGACAGAGTCGCGAAGACATCATTGCCGCTGCCGAAGAGGCCGCATGGAAAGATGAATGATGATTTCTTTCGGTTGTTTCCCAGCTGACTCTCTGCCCTAATCCCACAAAATTCTCGTGAAAATTCTTGCCAAAAGACCGTCTTATATAGTAGAATTTTTCACGAGAATTTTCCATAATTGAACTTTTATCATTACCTTTGCAACAAATAAACAACTTAACAAAAAAACGATGAAACAGAATTTCTTTGCTCGTCTGTCGTTCATGCTCCTGTTGTTGACCGCTGTGAATACGGCTGCAGCCGCTGGTTTCGATTACACAACACTGGTACGCGGCGACTATTCCGGAAAGGCTGACACGCTCACCAAGGTACTCATTGACCAGTTTATGATAAAGGCAAAAGGCTACTTCAGAGTGACCCCTACCAAATACGAAAGCAACATTTATTGGCAGCAAGCCCATGCCATGGATGTGGTCATCTATTCCTATCTGCGTATCAAGGACGACAATCCCGAACTGGCCAATACATACAAGACCTATATGGAACGTTGGTATACCAATCATGCAAACAACTACCACCACGATGATAGCGATCCGACAGGCTTCCTTAACCCCTTCACCGACGACATGTGCTGGATTGGCCTTACGCTCACCCATATCAGCGAGGCTCTTGGCGATGATAAATACTTCGACACCGCACGTGAAATCTACGACCGCCACATCATCACCCGCGGTTGGACCGACAGCAAAGGCTATTTCGGACTGCCTTGGAAGAACGACGACCAAGGGCGCAATGCCTGCACCAACGCGCCAGGCTGTCTGTTGGCCACACTGCTCTACCAAAAGTATGGAGAGGAGAAATACCTCAACGATGCCAAGAAAATCTTCGACTTCATGGAGAACGTGCAGATGCCCCGTAATGACGCGGGCAACCTTGACTGGCGTGTAGAGGAACCGCCTCTTACCTATACCCAGGGCACTTTCGCTGAGGCCTGCCGACAACTCTACCACATCACTGGCGAGGATAAATATTTCAAATTTGCCTGGCAGGTTATGTACTTCGCCTTTACCAGCACCCGCTGCAACCAGAAGGTGGAGGTGAAAAGTGGCAAGAGCACCGTTTCATGGCTCATTCTACGCCACGAAGGCACTAGCATGGACCAGAGCCTGTTCAAGGCCGTACTTATCCCCTATGCCGTGAATATGGCACTCGATGAGGACTTTTCTTCCGCCGTGAGAAAAGCCATCATTCGCAATTTGCAAAATAACGCTGAGATCCTTTGGCAAAACCTCGACCTTTCAGCCTATCCCAGAAATATGTTCTGCAACTATTTCTGGGGCGAGCCCTACGAGGGCAAGAGAGAAGATGCCTCGATGGGAGCCATGGCCAGTGGCGCATCGCTCATGGAGGGTGTAGCCCGGATGTGTAAAGCTATCGTCACACCCACTAGCATCGAAACAGTTCATCGTCCAGAGCCCCAAGCCCAGAGCTCCTCAGCCATCTACGACCTGCAAGGACGTAAAATAGTTCAGAGTCCCAATGCGTCAGCTAACTCTCAACTCTCAATTATCAATTCTCAATTAAAGCCCGGTATTTACATCCACAACGGACGCAAATTCATCGTCAGATAATTACTATCTATACTTTTAAAAGCCAGTTTCTAATCTTAAAAATAGTAAATTCTGCGCTCATTCAAAAGGTTTTGCGTAATTTTGCAGACAAAAATAGAGTTAGATGAGTATTACAAGCATTGCTGGACTATATTTCAAGAATCGGCAGCGACAATTAAAACGCCATCTGAATGAAGGAGAAACCTTGCAGCGCGAGGTGCTCAGCCGTTTGCTCAACAGGGCTGCCGACACGGAATATGGTCGCAATCACCTTTTTAACAATACGCACGGATACGATGATTTTGCGCGTAATGTTCCCGTAAACACTTACGAGGAGCTGAAAGACGCTATCGACCGTATGCGCCACGGAGAACAGAATGTGCTGTGGCCAGGGAAGGTAAAATGGTACGCCAAGTCATCGGGTACAACAAACGACAAGTCGAAGTACATCCCCGTATCACACGAGGGTTTACATCATATACACTATGCCGGTGGACGCGATACTATCGCATTCTATCTGATGAACAATCCCGATAGCCGCATCTTCGATGGCAAAGGGCTCATCCTCGGCGGCAGTCATCAAGCCAACTACGATGTGCCTGGTGCGCTCGTAGGCGATCTCTCCGCCATTCTCATCGAGAACATCAATCCCATAGTTAATCTGGGTCGCGTACCCAAGAAGCAGACTGCATTACTCAGCGACTTTGAGGTAAAACGCGACCGCATCGCAAGGGAGACAGTCAACAAGAACGTGACCAACCTCTCAGGTGTGCCCTCATGGATGTTGTCGGTACTCGTACGGGTGCTCGAATTCTCAGGCAAGCAGTCTATCGACGAGGTGTGGCCCAATTTGGAAGTGTTCTTCCACGGTGGAATATCTTTCACTCCTTACCGGAATCAGTACGAGCAGCTCATCCGCTCATCGCGCATGCAATACATGGAGACCTACAATGCCAGCGAAGGATTCTTTGGTATACAGAATGACCCGAAAGACAATGCCATGCTCCTTATGCTCGACAACGATGTATTCTATGAGTTTATGGAAATACCGGGAAATGCTCAAGACCCCGAAGAATCCAGTGAAAACATCGTTCCCCTCTGGGGCGTAGAGACCGAGAAAAACTATGCCGTGCTTATCAGCACCTCATGCGGGTTGTGGCGTTACATGATTGGCGACACGGTGATGTTCACCACTACCAATCCTTATAAGTTCATCATCACTGGTCGCACCAAATGTTTCATCAATGCGTTTGGCGAAGAGCTCATCCAAGACAATGCCGACCGCGGACTGGCCTATGCCTGTGAGGTAACTGGTGCCGAAGTGAGTGATTATACCGCAGCACCCGTATTCATGGACAGTAATGCCCGCTGCCGCCACCAGTGGCTCATTGAGTTCATCCGCGAGCCTAAGGATATTGAGCAGTTTGCCGCCATCCTCGACAAAAAACTGCAAGAACTCAACAGCGACTACGAGGCGAAACGCTACCATGACATTACGCTTCAGCACCTTGAAGTGATTAAAGCCCGTCCCAACCTCTTCAACAACTGGCTCAAATCGCGTGGTAAGCTGGGTGGACAACATAAGGTGCCACGACTCTCTAACAGCCGACAGCATATCGACGAGCTACTCAAGATGAATAATGAATAAGAAGAAGAGTTACTCATCTTCCCTCCTTTGGGGGGATATGAGGGGGGTGCTTGCACTATTCTTGCTTTTCCTCCTTGTTTCCTGTGCCCGCATGGGGCGCCCCGACGGCGGATGGTTCGACGAACAGCCACCACGCGTTGTCAGCTCATTACCTGAGGACGGAGGGGTCAACGTTGACTCACGCAAAATCTCCATCCTCTTTGACGAGTACATCAAAGTGGACAATCCGCAGGAGAAAGTCATTATCTCCCCCCCACAGTTGGAGATGCCCGAGATTAAGGCTTCAGGAAAAAAGATTGAGGTAGAGCTGAAAGACACGCTTGTGGCCGCTACAACCTATACCATCGATTTCAGCGATGCCATTACCGACAACAACGAGAACAACCCCATGGGCAACTATACCTATAGTTTCTCGACAGGCGACGCTATCGACACGCTGCAAGTGGGCGGTTATGTGCTTGAAGCCGAAACGCTCGAGCCTGTGAAGGGCATTCTCGTGGGTCTCTATAACAACATGGAGGACTCCGTCTTTCAAACGCGACCCATGCTACGTGTGTCGCGAACCGACTCACGCGGGCATTTCGCCATCAAAGGCGTAGCGCCAGGCAGCTATCGCATCTATGCCCTGCGGGATGTTGACGGTGACTATCACTTCTCACAGAAGAGTGAAATGATAGGCTATACACGACAGATTGTCTCACCATCGTGGAAAGCCGATGTACGACGCGATACCCTCTGGCGCGACTCGCTCCATATCGATGACATACGTCAGGTGGGCTACACCCATTTCTTGCCCGACGACATCGTGTTGCGCGCCTTTACCGAGGTGCTGACCGAGCGCTACCTCGTCAAGACCGAACGGCAACAGGCCGACCGGTTCACGCTCTTTTTCAGTTATGGAAACGAAGAACTTCCCGCGATCAAAGGACTCAATTTCGACAGCCGCGACGCCTTCCTGCTTGAGGCATCAGCTCATTTGGACACGTTGCGTTACTGGCTGTGCGACACCGCACTCGTAAACCAAGACACACTCGACGTGGAACTGCGCTACCTAATGACCGATACCCTCGGCAATCTGGTGCAGCAGACCGATACCCAGCGCATCCTCTCCCGTCAGCCCTATGCCCGACGCCTCAAGCAACAACAGCGCGAACAGGAGCAATGGGAGAAGACTCAGGAGAAGCAAAAAAAGCGCGGACTAGCCTATGAGACCGAGCGCAAACCGCTACCCTATCGGGTGGAATATCGCGTAAACCCGCAGATAGCCCCCGACCAATCCATCTACTTCGAAATGCCCGAACCTGTGGCGAAGGTCGACACTACACGGATTCATCTCTATTATCTGTCGTTAAGCGACTCCCTATGGTATCGTGAACCGTTCACATTAACCCCCTATACCCCCTCTACATCGTTGCCCACGGGAATCGACGCGGCTATCATGCGCTACAAGCTCACCGCCGAATGGGAACCCGAGACGGAATATAGTCTGGAGGTCGACTCTGCTTTCATGACGAGCATCTACGGACTGGTCAATGAGAAGGGAAAACGAGGGTTCAAAGTGAAATCGCTTGGCGACTTTGCCACCATCTCCATCACCGTGAGTGGTATGCAGGGTGAGCATCTTCTGGGACAACTGCTCGACCAGCAGGACAAGCCCGTGAAGCAGTGCCGCACAGACGAAGGGCGGTTAGTATTCTTCTATGTTGAGCCAGGAACCTATTACCTACGCGTCATTGTCGACAAAAACAATAATGGACAATGGGACACTGGCGAGTATGCACTTGACCGACAGGCTGAAGAAGTGTATTATTATCCTCAAGCCATTACGTGCCGGGCCAAATGGGATTTCTCCGAAACATGGAACCCACAAACCAAGCCTGCTTTCCAACAAAAACCATCGGCCATTACTCGACAGAAAGGCGAGCAGCAACGCAAGGTACAACAACGCAACGCCGACCGCGCCCGCAAACTCGGTATTCCCCTACCAACAAATATAAAATGACAAATGAAAAAACGGATTTTCTTCCTTTTAGTGATAACACTCATCACTTATCACTTTTCTCTTATTCCCTCTTCGGCGCAGTGTACCTACAAGAACACCGCCTTTCAGGGTAACGAGTTCTTGTCCTACAACCTTTACTATAACTGGAAATTTGTCTGGGTGAAAGCCGGAACAGCCAGTCTCTCGACCGTACAGACCACCTATCATGGGAAAGCAGCCTACCGTGCTTCGCTGAACACACGCGCTTTGAAAAAAGTTGATGATATGTTCTTATTGCGCGACACCCTGCTCTGCTATACGACTACCGACTTAGCACCGCTCTATTTCCGCAAGGGTGCCCGCGAAGGCAAGCGCTACACCGTTGATGAGGTGTTCTTCAACTATAAGGGCGGACAGAGCAACACTCTTCAGCAGCGACGCCACACCGACGGCAGCATCACTCGCGAGAACCACTCCTCGCCTACCTGTCTCTACGACATGCTGAGTATCTTTCTCCGCGCCCGCTCATTCGATCCCTCAGACTGGAAAACAGGCTACACCATGCCCTTCTCCATTGCCGACGGAAAAGGCATCACCAGCGCACAACTGCGTTATGGCGGCAAAGAGGTTGTCAAGGCCGACAACGGCAAGCGTTACCGTTGTCTGAAGCTCTCCTACTATGAGAAGGAAAAAGGCAAGATGAAAGAAATCATGCGTTTATACGTCAGTGACGATTTGAACCACATTCCTGTTCGAATAGACGCATTTCTGAGTGTCGGATCTGCCAAAGCCTATCTTGTCAATATGAAGGGATTGCGCAACCCCGTCACCTCTTTACAGTGACCGCAGTCGCTCTACCAGCTCCCGCATTCCCTCCGAAGCCCCTTTGCTGATTACCTCCACATGCTGTGCCGAACAAGTCGTCACAGAATTGGGGTCGATGAGAAAGATAGGTTTACCTGACGGCACGAATTGCAGCAGCCCTGCGGCAGGATAGACGTTGAGCGATGTGCCAATGATGACAAACACATCGGCCATGCTCACAGCCTTAGCAGCCTCACCGATATTAATTACGGGCTCACCGAAGAACACAATGAACGGGCGTTCCAAGGAACCGTCGGCAGACTTCTGTCCAGGCTTTACCTCACAATCTTCTTCTGTCAACTCACGCACATAATGCTCGTCGAACTGGTTGTGCGAAGAGCACACCTTCGACAACTCACCGTGTAAATGAATAATATGCGACGAACCGGCACGCTCGTGCAGGTTATCCACGTTCTGTGTCACCACCGTCACATCATAGTCCTCCTCCAACTCTTTTATCAGCCGATGACCCTCGTTGGGTTGTGCGGCATAGAGTTTCCGACGCAAATTATTATAAAACTGATTCACAAAATCGGGCTCACGCAGCCAGCCCTCATGCGTGGCGATACGCTCCACGGGTTCATTCTCCCAAAGACCGTCCTGACCCCTGAAGGTCTTGAAACCACTTTCAACCGACATGCCCGCACCAGTTAAAAACACTACTTTCTTTTTCATCATTTTATCTCCTTTTTTCTTAATAATGCACAAAAATAGCGATTTTTTTGCAAATATGACCATGCAATGCCAGAAAATTTGTAACTTTGCACGATATTTTGCAGGCATACAAGCATGCCGCATTCATTACCGACAATAATAAGATGGACAAGAAAAGCTATGACCTTGGCCTCAATGTAGGCCAGCAACTCTATGGCATGGGCATTCATGACTTGAATGTTGATGATTTCGCCAAAGCCGTGAAAGAAGTGTTTGAACGTTCAAAAAACCAGAAGGCCGACGGAGAGAAATATCTCGCAGAGAACGCACAGAAGGAAGGTGTAGTCATCCTACCTTCCGGTCTCCAATATAAAGTGCTCAGAGAAGGCAACGGGCGCAAGCCGAAAGCCACCGACCAGGTGCGTTGCCATTATGAGGGAATGCTCATCGACGGCACTCTCTTCGACAGCAGTCTACAGCGTGGCGAGCCTGCCACTTTCCCCCTCAACGGAGTTATCAAAGGTTGGACTGAAGGTCTGCAACTCATGCAGGAAGGTGCCAAATACCGCTTTTTCATCCCCTACCACCTGGCTTATGGCTCACGTGGTGCCGGCAGCTCCATCCCTCCCTTTGCCACACTCATCTTCGATGTGGAACTCTTAGAAGTGAAGTAAACATTATTAGATAAATCAGAATATTCAGAATAAACTATTTTAAAAGACAAAGAAAAAATGAAAAAACTTACATTCGTAGCCGTAATGGCTATCGCTGCCGCAACGTTCACTTCGTGCAGCAACTCAGCCCCTAAAGCCGATTTGAAAACCAATGTCGACACATTGAGCTACGCCATCGGTATGGCACAGTCGCAAGGTCTCACGGCCTATCTCATGCAGTCGGGCATCGACACCACTTACATCGACACCTTCATCAAAGGACTTGTTGAGGGAGCCAATGCAGGCGAGGACAAAAAACAGAACGCTTATTTCGCTGGATTGCAAATCGGTCAGCAGTTCGCCAACCAAATGGTTAAAGGCATCAATATGGAAACCTTTGGCAACGACTCCACCAAGACCATCTCACTAAAGAACCTGCTCGCCGGATTCATTGCCGGAGCCAAGAACGAGAAGAGTTTTGTCGCACCGATGGAGGCTCGTCAGCTGGCAGAGGAGAAAATGAACGAGGTTCGTGCTGAGCAATTCAAGGACGTAAAAGCCGCAGGCGAGAAGTTCATGGCACAGAAAGCCAAGGAAGCCGATGTAAAGAAACTTCCCTCGGGCGTGCTCTATAAAGTCATCAAGGAAGGTACTGGCGAAATGCCTAAAGACACCTCTACCGTGAAAGTACACTACGAGGGCAAGACCATCGACGGCACCGTCTTCGACAGCAGCTACCAGCGTAAAGAGCCCACCACCTTCCGCGCCAATCAGGTCATCAAAGGCTGGACCGAGGCCCTCACCCACATGCCTGTAGGATCCACATGGGAAGTTTATGTACCGCAGGAGCTCGCCTATGGCCCGCGCCAGTCAGGTCCTAAGGGAGAAATCAAACCCTTCTCGCCCCTCGTATTCAAAATCGAACTTATCAGTATAGGCAAATAATTTCTTGTATGAAAAAAATAATGTTGCTTGCCCTCCTCATCGTGGCAAGTGCAACCACGACAACACTCGTGGCCAAAGATAAAAAAGACAAGAAAAAGAAGAAGACACCAGCCGTACAGGTAGTGACACCCGTCACTCCTGCCGACTCGGCCAGCTTTGCCGCAGGCTACGCCACCACCGACGGCCTGATTGGCTATCTCACCCACCAGCTGGGTGTCGATACCGCCTATATGGCCGACTTCATCGGTGGTCTGCGCGAGGCTATGACACTGCAGAGCGACCCCAAGTTCACCGCCCGCAGCGCAGGCTACCAGATTGCTGAAACGATTGGCAAGCGCATCTTCCCCTCACAAAAGCAGAAATATGGTGAGGATGGTGTTGACACGCTTTCGACCAACTTCTTCAACGAAGGCTTTATGGCCGCACTGGCTAACGACTCCACCGTGTTCAACATGAAGGGTGCACGCGACTATTTCGACAAGAAAGTAGAAGATCGCACCAATGCCCGCAATGCAGCATGGGACCAGGAAAACCGCGCATGGCTAATCGACAACGCACAGAAAGAAGGTGTCGTCACACTTCCATCAGGACTGCAATATAAGATTCTCAAGGAAGGTACCGGCACCAGACCCGTCGCCACCGACAAGGTTGTCGTGAAATATGAAGGTAAGATGATCGACGGCACAGTCTTCGACAGCAGCTACACGCGCAAGCCCGACACCACCTCCTTCCGTTGCGACCAGGTCATCAAAGGCTGGACCGAGGCCCTCACCATGATGCCCGTCGGTTCCACATGGGAGTTCTACATCCCACAGGAGCTCGCCTATGGTAGCCGTCAGGCCGGAAAAATAAAACCTCTCTCCACACTCATCTTCAAAGTCGAGCTCATCGGCATTGAGACCCCAACGGAGAAATAAAGATTTAGAGTTTGACGGGCATTGCCCGTCAAACTTTTTTATATACATTTACTGCTCTATTTATGAAAGAGCTTTTCTTTTGGTTCCGCTTGTATTATTATCCAGAAATACAAGTGTGCTTTCTTCATTAAGAGTTGGTTGAAATACATTTATCATATTTTATTGATTGTATTTCTAAAAATATTTTGTACCTTTGGGGCAAAATAATAAAGCAACAACTAAATATGGCAAAGAAGAAGGAACAGATTGAGGAGCCGTTAGAGAAACAGCTATGGAAGGCTGCCGACAAATTGCGCAAAAACATCGATGCGGCAGAGTACAAACATGTGGTACTCGGTCTCATCTTCTTGAAATATATCTCCGTCTCTTTTGAAAAGCTCTATGCGGAATTGGTGAAGTTGAAAGATGAAGGTGCCGACCCAGAGGACAAGGAGGAATACAAGGCTGAAAACATCTTCTTCGTACCCGCCAATGCCCGTTGGAGTTATCTGGTCGGTCAAGCCAAAAATCCGCTCATCGGCAAATACATTGACGATGCGATGGATGTTATTGAACGCGAGAACCCGTCTCTGAAAGGCGTGTTACCCAAAGTGTTCTCCCGTCCCAACCTCGACCCAACCAGTCTTGGAGAACTCATCGATCTGATAGGCAACAGTACGCTTTCAAATGTCAGCACGGGCAGTGCCGATTTGTTAGGTCATGTCTTTGAATATTTCTTGGGTGAGTTTGCCTTGGCAGAGGGCAAGAAGGGCGGCCAGTTCTATACGCCCCGTAGTGTCGTTGAGCTGTTAGTCAATATGCTGGAGCCTTATAAAGGTCGTGTTCTTGACCCTTGCTGCGGTTCTGGCGGTATGTTTGTCCAGAGCGAGAAGTTTGTTAAGGAGCATCAGGGACGTATCGACAATATCTCCGTCTATGGTCAGGAGAGCAACCAGACCACTTGGCGACTCTGCAAGATGAACCTCGCCATTCGTGGTATTGATGCCTCTAATGTCAAGTGGAACACCGAAGGCTCTTTCCTCAACGATGCCCATCAGGACGTAAAGGTTGACTATGTAATGGCCAATCCTCCTTTTAACGATAGTGACTGGAGTGGCGACCTGTTGCGTAACGACAAGCGTTGGCTCTATGGTGTTCCCCCGACGGGTAATGCCAACTTTGCATGGATTCAGCATTTCGTCTATCATTTAGCGCCATCAGGACAAGCAGGCTTTGTCTTGGCAAAAGGCTCACTGACCTCAAAGACAGGTGGCGAGGGCGATATCCGCAAGGCATTGATAGACAAAGGCCTCATTGCCTGTATCGTCAACCTCCCTGCCAAGCTATTCCTGAACACCCAGATTCCCGCCTGCTTGTGGTTTGTTACCCGTAACCGCACTAGCCATCCAGGTGAGATTCTCTTCATCGATGCCCGCAACAAAGGACGTTTGATAAACCGTCGCACCCGTGAACTCACCACTGAGGACATCAAAGAGATAGCCGAGACCTATCACCATTGGCGCGAAGAGTCCAATGACTATCAAGACATCCCAGGCTTTTGTGCCTCCGTTCCCGTCAGCCGCGTAGCCGAACTGGACTATGTCCTCACCCCAGGCCGTTATGTCGGCCTGCCCGAAGAGGAAGACGATTTCAATTTCGCCGAGCGTTTCACCGCCCTCAAAGCAGAATTTGAGGAACAACTGAAAGAAGAGGAGCGACTGAACAAACTGATATTGGAGAATCTTGCAAAGATTAAAATATAATAAGGTAGTATGGATGCAATTATAAAGACAGATTTAGCCGAACGGATAGAACAGCTAATAACAGAAGCGAGGAAACGCACCGTTGCCACAGTCAACACGGCGATGGTTTATACCTATTATGAAATAGGGCGGATGATTGTGGAGGACGAGCAGAAAGGAGAACAGCGGGCGGAATATGGAACAACAATGCTAAAAAATGTGGCGGCAAGGCTTACACTGAAATTTGGCAAAGGCTTTTCCTTGACCAATCTAAAACAGATGAGAAGTTTTTATCTTGTCTATGCTCAACAGTCTCTTGAAAAAGGTCAGACACTGTCTGACCAATTCAATCCGATTGTTACAGAAGATACAAATTCCGAAAAACCGTCTCGGAAATTGTCAACACCGTTGACGATTTCTCAAATTCCTCAAACACTGTCTGAGGAATTACACTTCACCCTTAGTTGGTCGCATTATTTGAAGTTGATGCGCATAGAGAATCCAGAAGAGAGACGTTTCTACGAACTTGAAGCCACTGAGAACAATTGGAGCCTGCGTGAGTTACAACGGCAGTTTGATAGTTCGCTATATGAGCGTTTGGCGCTTAGCAAAGACAAAGAAGGGGTAAAACAGTTGGCGCAGAAAGGGCAGATCATAGAAAGGCCTGAGGATGTAGTTAAGGACCCATACGTACTGGAATTCCTCGGATTGAAAGAACTTCCCCAATATTCTGAGAGCGAATTGGAGCAACGCCTGATAGACCATTTGCAGTCTTTCTTGTTGGAGTTGGGCAAGGGTTTCACCTTTGTTGGACGGCAAGTGCGCTTTACCTTCGACGAACAGCATTTCCGTGTCGATTTGGTGTTCTACAACCGATTGCTCCGTGCATTTGTATTGATTGACCTAAAACGTGGTACTTTAAAACATCAGGATTTGGGGCAGATGCAGATGTATGTAAACTATTACGACCGTTATGTAAAGACAGAAGACGAGAACCCGACTATTGGCATATTGCTTTGCACCGACAAGAGCGATGCAATGGTGGAGATTACTAACAACCAAATCTTTGCCAGCAAATACCAAACCTATCTGCCGAGCAAGGAGGAACTACAACGATTAATAGAAGAGAATCTGAAATAATATGCTATGAGCGAGTGGAAAGAATATAAGTTGGGAGATGCCTGCACAGAATTAAGTGACGGCTTACATAAGGCTCCATTCTTCGTAGAAGGTGGGGACTATATATTTGTCAATGCCAAGAACATTGCCAAAGGTTATATTATTGACAACGATCCAACTAAGAAATCCACGCAAGAAGAATATTTGAAGTATTCATCACCATTAGATGAGACAACCATATTGTACTCTATTGATGGAACAATAGGAAATATTGCATTATATCGGGGGGAAAAATGTATTTTGGGGAAAGGAGCTTGTTACATGAATCCCGATCTTCAAATACTGGATCGATTGTTTTTGTATTACACTCTCCAGTCACCCCATTTTAAAGCTTATATTGACCAAATGTCCACAGGGTCAACAATCCAGCATATTTCTTTGAAGACTATGAGGAATTATGTTTTTACATGTCCTCCATTAAAGGAACAAAAGCAAATTGCCTCTATTCTCAGTTCTTTAGATGACAAGATGGATTTGCTGAATCGTGAGAATGCGACACTTGAAGCAATGGCAGAAACCCTCTTCCGCCAATGGTTCATCGAAAAGGCCAAAGAGGATTGGGAGGAAGGAAAACTTGGGGATATTTGTGAATATGTAAAAGAAAAAGCAGATATTGCAAACATTGACAGGAATACCTATGTTACAACAGAAAACATGTGTTCTAATAAGCAAGGTGTTGTTCCCCCGTCATCCGTACCAGAGAATATAAAAGTAACAATTTATTCGCCTGATGATATTTTGCTATCGAATATAAGGCCGTATTTTAAAAAATTATGGCTGTCAGATAAAAATGGTGGCTGTTCAAATGATGTTTTATGTATTAGAAGTAAAAATGAAGTATTCAAATACCTTGTGTATTATACAATTAGGCAAGACGACTTCTTTGATTATGTGATGTTGGGTTCAAAGGGTAGCAAGATGCCAAGAGGAGACAAACAACATATTATGAACTGGCCCATACAAATGCCGCCATATCCACATATTAAGCGATTTAATGACTTAGTGGCTGACTGCATTGAAAAGATGCAAAGCAACAATAGACAAGTACAATGCTTGCAAGCTCAACGAGATATATTATTACCTAAATTGATGTCTAACGAAATAGCAATATGAAAAGTGGTATAAGGAATGGAATTCAGCAGGCAGAGTCTGCTATATTTGGCATTTTGCACAAATTCATGCAAAATGAGTTGTCAGTAGCATATTGTCATAGGATGTTTTGGTCGCAGCCCTACAGGCTGCGGCGGATGGATGGTTACATCATCACACAGGGCGATGCCCTGCGCTATATCTGTTTGAGCCATTCTGGCTCTCCATCGTTAAAATCATTCTCGTTTAGCCCAGCAGTTACCACTAAAAGGAGCATGTCCGGCCCGAAGGGCCATAACATATTTAGCCCAGGGCAACGCCCTATGGTTCAGACGGCCACACCCCCCCGCCGCAGCCCGAAGGGCCATAACATATTTAGCCCAGGGCAACGCCCTGCGGTTCAGATGGGCACACCTCCCCACCACAGCCCGAAGGGCCATAACATATTTAGCCCAGGGCAACGCCCTGCGGTTCAGAGAGCACCACATCTCCCCAACACAGCCTGTAAGGCTGCAACAGATATAGCCCAGTGGAAACGCCCTGTGGTTCACGGGAAACGCCCTGTGGAATACGATGCATAACAATTTGTCAATC
This sequence comes from uncultured Prevotella sp., assembly GCA_905234845.1. Classification (GTDB taxonomy): domain Bacteria; phylum Bacteroidota; class Bacteroidia; order Bacteroidales; family Bacteroidaceae; genus Prevotella. Next base: position 24,655 of record CAJOIW010000032.1, read on the forward strand.
ACCACATAAAACATACATTAGCTGACTATGGCACAATCATTGTCACAAATATATATTCATTTGGTATTTCATACACGCTATGACGGAATCTTATTGCAGGAAGAAGATTGCCCCAAGATGTTTGCATATCTTGACGGAATCATTGTGAACAAGGGTGCGATGGTCATTCAGATTGGTGGCCGCCCAGACCACATCCATATTCTTTGCACCCTACCAAGGACAATTTCGGTGGCAGACTTTGTGGAGGACATCAAGAAATGCAGCAGTAAATGGATAAAGACCATACATCCACGATATGAAAAGTTTGCGTGGCAGGGAGGATATGGTGCATTTTCTGTAAGTTCTTCACAATTGGAGAAAACAAAAGAGTACGTGATGAACCAAAAAGCACATCATAAGAAGCGAACATTCAGAGAAGAATATGAGGCTTTCCTCAAACTCTACCATATAGATTATAATGTTGACTACGTTTTTAAAGATTAGATACAACTATGACCAAACTCTTGGAATCTGACATTGAGCAGTTGGCGATAGAACGGCTGGAGGCGAAGCGGTGGAACTATCTCTATGGGCCAGATATTGCGCCAGACGGAGAGACACCAATGTGGACATCATTAGACGAAGTGGTGTCTGCTATATTTAGATAGTATCTGGCTCTTAAATCGGAATGAATTCCCAAAAATATAAAAAATTACCGTTTTTTTGGATTCTATTCCAAAAAAATTTGTAACTTTGCAGAAAAATAGAAATATATGGAACTTATACAACGGAGTGAGTACATAGAAAAACTCAGAAGTCTGAGAGACAAGAAAGTTATAAAGGTTATCACCGGAGTTCGGCGTTGTGGCAAAAGCACATTGATGCAGTTGTTTCAACGGGAATTGCTCACTACGGATGTGAATAAAAAGCAAATCATAGATATCAATTTTGAGGATTATGATTTTGTGGAACTGCGTAATGCTAAGGCATTGTATCAATATATCAAAGCCCGCCTTGTTGATGGTGCGATGAATTATGTTTTCCTCGATGAAATCCAACATGTGGAGCGTTACGCAGAGGTTGTTGATGCCCTGTTTGTGAAAGACAATGTTGACTTATACATTACTGGTTCGAATGCCTATTTGCTGTCGAGCGAGATTGCTACGCTTCTCTCTGGCAGATATGTAGAAATAAAACTATTGCCATTGTCTTTCAAGGAATATGTTACAGCGACAGGAGACACGAACAACCTTGAAAGGAAATATGCTGATTATATCACATTCTCTTCTTTCCCATACGCAAAAGCATTTGGTAATGAAGAAAATCTTGTGAACGATTATCTGGGAGGCATATATAGTACAATAGTGCTGAAAGATGTGATGCAGCGTAATAGTATAAGCGACACGATGATACTTGAAAACGTGATAGCTTTTTTAGCCGACAATATAGGTAATCCATTATCTGTTAAGAAAATAGCAGATACACTCACGTCATCTGGCAGAAAAGCAGATGTAAAAACAATAGAGAAGTATTTGTCGGCACTATGCCAAAGTTTCATTCTTTATCAGGCGAAAAGATATGATGTAAAAGGCCGCCAGTTATTGAAGACCTTGGAAAAATATTATCTGGTGGACGTGGCACTTCGAAAAACATTGCTGGGAACGAGAAACACTGATTTCGGACGTGTACTGGAGAACGTGGTATATTTGGAGTTGTTGCGTCGCTACAGCAATGTATATATAGGCAAGATGGATACTCTGGAGATAGACTTTGTAACTGTGAATATGCAGGAAGTGGCTTATTATCAAGTTGCGGCAACGGTGCGCGACCAAGCTACACTTGAAAGAGAATTGCAACCATTGAAAGCGATTAAGGATAATTTCCCTAAAACCATACTTACACTGGATATCGCCCCTATCTCATATTATGATGGTATCAAACTGCAAAATGTATTAGACTGGTTATTAGGTTAATAAGATTATGACTAAACTTTTGGAATCTGATATTGAGCAGTTGACGATAGAACGGCTGGAGGCGAAGCGGTGGAACTATCTCTATGGGCCAGATATTGCGCCGGATGGAGAGACGCCGATGCGGACATCATTAGACGAGGTGGTGCTGAAGGAGGTGTTGGTAAAGGCGGTGGCGCGGCTGAATCCGACTCTGACGAATGAGGTGCGCGACGAGGCCATTAAGACCGTGCTGCGCATAGCATCGCCTGACACGTTGGCGAACAATGAGGCGTTCCATCGGCTGCTCACAGAGGGCGTGCCCGTCTCTACCTATCAGGATGGTATGGAACGGGGTGAGAGAGTTTGGCTCATAGATTTTGACGACCCGTGGAACAATGAGTTTACGGTGGTCAACCAGTTTACGATTATAGAAAACGGACATAACCGCCGCCCTGACGTATTGCTCTTTGTGAATGGTCTGCCGTTGGTCATCATCGAACTGAAGAACGCTGCCGACGAGAATGCCACCATCGAGAGTGCCTACCGACAGATTGAGACCTATAAACAGCAGATACCATCACTGTTTACCTATAACGAACTGATCATCATTTCCGACGGATTAGAGGCCCGCGCTGGTTCCCTGTCGGCTGGTTTCAGTCGCTTCACGGCATGGAAGAGCGAGGACGGCGAGCATATCGCCTCACCCTTGATGAGCCAGTTGGAGGTGTTGATCAACGGAATGTTGGAGAAGGACACGCTGCTCGACATCATCCGCTCGTTTACCGTGTTTGAGAAGCAAAAAACGGAAGACCTAAAAACGGGCATCACCACCATCAAGACGGTGAAGAAGATTGCCGCCTATCACCAATATTACGCCGTGAACAAAGCGGTGGAGTCGACACTGAGAGCCACAGGCATCAATCTCGGCGGCAATAAGGTGGCCGAGTCGCCTGCCAACTTCGGTTTCAAGACGGTGAAGGAACAAGTGGTTGGTGACCATCGGGCTGGTGTGGTCTGGCATACCCAGGGCAGCGGCAAGTCGCTGTCGATGGTCTTTTATACGGGAAAAATTGTGCAACGGCTGAATAATCCCACCATAGTAGTGATTACCGACCGCAACGACTTGGACGACCAACTTTTTGATACGTTTGCAGGCTCCCGTCAGCTCTTGCGCCAGACACCCGTGCAGGCTGAGAACCGTGAGCATCTAAAATCGTTGCTGAAAGTGCAGTCGGGCGGTGTTATCTTCACCACCATACAAAAATTCCAACCCGAGACGGGCAATGTCTATGAGCAACTGACCGACCGCAGCAATGTCATCGTGATAGCCGACGAGGCTCACCGCACACAATATGGCTTTAAGGCCAAGACGGTGGATGTGAGGAACGAGGCCGACGAGGTGATTGGATCGGAGGTGAAATACGGTTTTGCCAAATACCTGCGCGACGCTCTGCCCAATGCCACCTATCTCGGCTTTACAGGCACGCCCATCGAATCGACAGACATCAATACGCCAGCCGTGTTTGGCAATTACATTGATGTTTATGACATCGCCCAAGCCGTAGAGGACGGTGCTACGGTACGCATCTTCTACGAGAGCCGTCTGGCAAAAGTGGCTCTGAGCGACGAGGGACGGAAGTTAGTGGCCGAGTTAGACAAGGAACTCGACACCGAGGCGATGGACGATGTGCAGAAGGCCAAGGCGAAGTGGACACAGCTGGAGGCACTCATCGGCAGTCCAAACCGTATCAAAAATATTGCCGCCGACATGGTGCAGCACTTTGAGGAACGCCAGAAGGTGTTTGAGGGCAAGGCGATGATTGTGGCCATGAGCCGAAGGATAGCCGCCACATTGTATGACGAGATTGTCAAACTGCGTCCGGAATGGCATTCTGATGACTTGTCGAAAGGTGCCATTAAGGTTGTGATGACTTCGGCAGCCTCAGACGGGCCAGAGATAGCCAAGCACCATACCACCAAGGAGCAACGCCACGCACTGGCCGAGAGAATGAAAGACCCGACAGACGAACTGAAACTGGTCATCGTCCGCGATATGTGGCTGACAGGCTTCGATGTTCCCTGTCTGCATACGCTCTATATCGACAAGCCCATGCAGGGACACAACCTGATGCAGGCCATTGCCCGTGTGAACCGTGTCTATAAGGACAAGCCAGGCGGACTGGTGGTCGACTACTTAGGCATCGCATCGGACCTGAAGAAAGCCCTGTCGTTCTATTCCGACTCAGGTGGCAAGGGTGACCCGACACTGCAACAGGAACAGGCCGTAGCACTGATGCAGGAGAAGTTAGAGGTGGTGGAGCTGATGCTTCACGGACTGGACTATCAGCAGTATTTTTCGGAAACCACATCGGGGAAACTGTCGTGGATACTGAAGGCCGAAGACTTCGTGCTTGGTTTGGAGGATGGCAAGAAGCGGTTTGTCAACGAGGTGACTGCCTTAGGGAAAGCCTTTGCCATTGCCATCCCGAATGAACAGGCTATGGACGTGAAGGACGAGGTGGCCTTCTTCCAAGCCGTGAAAGCCCGCCTGTGTAAGTTTGACCATACCGGAACAGGACACACCGACGAGGAAATAGAGACCACCATCCGGCAGGTCATCGACCAGGCGTTGGTGTCGGAAAAGGTCATCGACATCTTTGACGCGGCAGGCATTAAAAAGCCTGATATCTCCATCCTCTCGGAAGAGTTCCTGATGGAACTGAAAGGCATGGAGCATAAGAACATTGCGATGGAAGTGTTGCGCAAACTTCTTGAGGACGACATAAAAGCCCGCTCGAAGTATAACATTGTAGAGAGCCAATCGCTGATGGAGATGCTCGACCGCTCTATTACCCGTTACCATAATAAGGTGATTACCGCCGCCGAGGTCATCGACGAACTGATTAAGCTCAGTAAGACCATCGTGGAGAAAGACGAGACCGCCAAGGAAATGGGACTGAGCACCTACGAATATGCTTTTTATACAGCTGTGGCCAATAATGAGAGTGCCAAGGAGCTGATGGGAAAGGACAAGTTGCGCGAACTGGCCGTAGTGCTGACAGAGACCATCCGTAAGAATGCCTCCATTGACTGGACTATTAAGGAGAATGTGAGAGCCAAGATGAAGGTGGCCGTCAAACGACTGCTACGCCGTTATGGTTATCCGCCCGACATGCAACGACTGGCAACAGAGACCGTGCTGAAACAAGCGGAGAAAATTGCGGAAGAGATTATCAACAATGAGTAACCTTCTTGTATAGAAAGGTTACTGATGATACCAGAACACATAATAGTTAATATTGCAGTCTGGCAAGAAATCGGCCTGCAAGGCCAACAACCCATAGCCCAGGGCAACGCCCTGGGTGAATGTTGCACGCAAATTGCGCCCTGAAAGGGCATAAGCATTTACTCTCAACGCTTTTGCCCTTTCAGGGCGTAGTTTCTTTATTGTCCGAACTCAGGGCGATGCCCTGAGCTGTGAGAACATTGGCCTTATAGGCCGTTTTTTACAAACACAACCCCGAAACCCCGACTAACCTAAAACCCCTCCTAACCTCCCCGAAGGAGAGGAAAAAACGTAAGATAAAAACATCAATTATCACAAATTATTCATAAATTATTTACTGCTGTCCGCTAAAAACTTTTTAATCAATACACAAATTAAGGTCGGAATCCTCGCTTGGATTCCGACCTTTTTGTTATCTTTGTTTCTGCCACAAAACATCAATAACATGGACAAAGGTATACATTTTATCGGACAGCCGATGTATGGTCAGCTCATTTCTTTACTTGACAAGTCAAAAATCCTCA
>CAJOIW010000033.1 GCA_905234845.1 uncultured Prevotella sp.
CCCTTGCAGGGCGCAATTTGTGTACCACATTCACCCAGGGCGTTGCCCTGGGCTATGGGGTGTTGACCTTGCAGGCCGATTTTTATCGGACACCAATAAAAAAGTTATAACTTACCCTTATAACTTCTCCCCGTAGCAGAGATCGCCACAGTCACCGAAGCCGGGAACAATATACTTATGCTCGTTCATACCCGGATCGATAGCAGCACACCAGAGCGTGGTATCATCGGTGACTGTCTGGCGCAACACCTCCACACCCTCGGGCGTACCAATGACACAGGCGATATGAACCTTTGCTGGCTTTCCCGTCTTCACCAGAGCCTCGTAGGCCGCAGCCATAGATCCACCCGTAGCCAACATGGGATCAACGATGATGAGCGTCTTACCCTTCGCCGACGGCGAGGCCATATACTCAGTGTGGATGCCCACCTCAGTGTGCTCACGGTTAGTGTACATGCGATAGGCTGAGACAAACGCGTTCTGAGCACGGTCGAACACGCGAAGGAAGCCATCATGCAACGGCAGGCCCGCACGTAGCACGGTGGCTAACAAGATATCGTCTTTCGGCACCATCACCTCAGCCACATCGAGTGGCGTGGTTACTTTCTTTGGCTTATACGAGAGGGTCTTGGAAATCTCATACGCCATCATCTCGCCGATTCGAACGGTGTTGTTGCGGAAAAGCAGACGGTTCTGCTGATACTTCTTGTCGCGCAGCTCGGCCAGATACTGGTTGACAACCGATAGATTCTCGCTAAGGTTGATTACTTTCATAATAGCTACATTTTTAGGTGCAAAGATTTTTGCGGGCAAATTTAATACTTTTGATTGTCTTTTGCAAACTCTAAATGGCAAAAAGTCAACAAACACTTTATTTTTTTATCTTCTTTAACCTAAAAAAGTTTAGCAGATGTAATTTTTCACTTTACATTTTTCACATTTCATTTTTTTTCACTAACTTTGCCGAGCATTTCAAAACAAGCATTATCAAATCAACTAATTAACAATAAAAGTAATGGCAAAATTAGATCTTACACAGTATGGCATCACTGGTTCGAGAGTGATTGCCCACAATCCGTCGTTTGAGTTCCTCTATGAGGAAGAGATGAAGAGCGAACTGACTGGTTATGACAAGGGTCAGCTCACCGAACTTGACGCTGTGAACGTGATGACCGGTATCTTCACCGGCCGTTCGCCTAAGGACAAGTACATCGTACGCGATGCCCAGAGTGAGGACAAAGTGTGGTGGACTACCGAGGAATATCCCAATGACAACCACCCCATGTCGGAAGAGGTTTGGGCTAAAGTTAAGGAAATCGCCATCAAAGAGCTTTGCAACAAAGACCTCTACGTGGTCGATGCTTTCTGCGGTGCCAATGAGGCTACCCGTTTGCGCGTGCGCTTCATCGTCGAAGTAGCTTGGCAGGCTCACTTTGTGAAGAACATGTTCATCCAGCCCACCGCTGAGGAACTGGAAAACTTTGAGCCCAACTTCGTTATCTACAACGCATCGAAAGCCAAGGTAGAGAACTTCAAGGAGCTGGGTATGCGCAGCGAGACCTGTGCAGCCTTCAACACCACCAGCCGTGAGCAGGTCATCATCAACACTTGGTACGGCGGTGAGATGAAAAAGGGTATGTTCTCCATGATGAATTACTACCTGCCGCTGCAAGGCATCGCCTCAATGCACTGCTCTGCCAATACCGACATGGAAGGCAAGAACACCGCCATCTTCTTCGGTCTTTCCGGCACCGGCAAGACCACTCTTTCTACCGATCCGAAGCGTCTGCTCATTGGCGACGACGAACACGGATGGGACGACGAAGGTGTGTTCAACTTCGAGGGTGGCTGCTACGCTAAGGTCATCAACCTCGACAAAGAGAGTGAGCCCGACATCTACAATGCCATCCGCCGCAACGCACTCCTTGAGAACGTCACCGTAGACGCAGAAGGAAAAATCGACTTCGCCGACAAGAGTGTCACCGAGAACACCCGTGTCAGCTATCCTATCGAGCACATCGAGAAGATTGCCAAGAAGGTGAACGGCAAGAGCGCAGGTCCCGAGGCCAACAATGTCATCTTCCTTTCTGCCGACGCTTTCGGCGTGCTGCCTCCCGTATCTATCCTGACACCCGAGCAGACGAAGTATTACTTCCTCTCTGGCTTCACCGCCAAGCTCGCAGGTACAGAGCGCGGCATCACCGAGCCTACTCCTACCTTCTCGGCCTGCTTCGGTCAGGCATTCCTCGAGCTGCATCCCACAAAGTATGCTGAGGAACTCGTGAAGCGCATGGAGAAGAGCGGTGCCAAGGCATACCTCGTGAACACCGGCTGGAACGGTACCGGCAAGCGCATCTCCATCAAGGACACCCGCGGTATCATCGATGCCATTCTCGGCGGTGCCATTCTGAAGGCTCCCACGAAGAAGATTCCTTACTTCGATTTCGAAGTTCCCACAGAGCTCGAAGGTGTTGACACAGGCATCCTCGACCCGCGCGACACTTATGCCGACGCTGCCGAGTGGAACAAGAAAGCCGAAGACTTGGCCGCACGCTTCATCAAGAACTTCAAGAAGTATGAAGGCAATGAAGCTGGCAAAGCTCTCGTAGCTGCTGGTCCGAAGCTCTAAGGAAGCCCAACCCCTCCCCGAAGGGAGAGGAGACCTAAAAAAGGCTCTAAAAGTTTGCTGCCTGTTTACCATCTGGTGAACAGGCAGCACTTTTTATGTATTCTCCAAAAGCGCTATTCTTTTGTGTCATTTAAGAGCCTTTCTTGAATAGCTTTCGCCACTTCGGAGCTTTCAACGGCATTATTATCTGGAAAATTTCTCGTGAAAATTTCTTCAGAAAGCCCCTCTTTCGCAGAAAATTTTCACGAGAATTTTTTCTAAGAAAGTGAGAGAAGAAGATGGAAAAAATCGGCATTGATGTCGCAAAAACCGTAAATAAACATTAAAAAAGCAGGCTGAAATCATTATTTAACCTAATTATATGTCGAAAAAGTAAGTTTTTTGGGGAAAATGAATTAAATTTGCGGGTTGAAAGTATGTGGCATGTGAGAAGCGTGCCCTTATGTTTAGTGTTATATGATTTTTATGAGAAAGATATTTTCTACCATAATGGTGCTTGCCGCTGCGGTGGTGTTGCTGCCGTCGTGTCTGTCGAATGACGATGATGACCAGTGGGCTTCCTATAAAGACGCGGCTATCACGTCGTTCACTTTGGGCAAGCTCAACCAGTATTTGCACACGACTTCGTCACAGGGTACCGACAGCGTCTACAAAAGAACCTACGAAGGTAATGCTTATAAGTTCTATATTGACCAACTGAACGGTACGATTTACAATCCCGATCCGCTGCCCTACGGCACCGACGTGGCGCATGTTCTGACTACGGTTGTGACGAAGAACGGTGGTGTCGTGGGAATGAAAAGTCTCACCAGCGACTCGTTGCGCTACTTCTCATCGAGCGACTCGCTCGATTTCCGGCAGGTGCGCCAACTCTATGTCTATAGCTACGACGGCTCGAACTATCGGAAATATGACGTTCACGTGAACGTGAAGACTACAGAAGGTGATGAATTGTCGTGGACGCAGTTGTCACTGCCTCTTGCCGAAGTGGAGGACGAGGAAATGCGTGCCGTGGTGATTGGCGGGAGCATCGTGGCAAAGGGTGTGACCGACCTCGCGGGTAATGGCCAAACGGCATGGATGCTTAAAGATGGAAATCTGCTTAGCTCTACCGATGGTACCATGTGGAACGCTGTGGGCTCGCCCGCCATTACCCGTCTTGTTGGAGCCACTTCCACGAAGCTCTATGCCATCAACGGTGACGGTAAGCTTGTGGCTTCCACTGACAACGGAGTGACGTGGACAGAAGAGGCTCTCGACAGCGATGCCGACCTGCTGCCCACACAGAATATCTCATTCATGAGCATCCCTTCGCGGACAAATGCCCTAACCTCACAGCTTGTGCTCATCGGACTGCGCGACGCGACACTCTTCCCCGACGACCAGACCGCCTTCGTATGGGCAAAAATGGATGAGCAGGCCGACGCATCGGAAGACCAGCCGTGGTTCTTTTATGGAACGAAAACCGTGAAGGAATACGGTCTGCCCCGCATGAGTCAGTTGCAGGTAGCGAAGGGCAATGGTGTCATCATCGCCATAGGTCGCACCGTTGCAGGTAAAATCTCACCCATCTACGTCAGCAAAGACGAAGGATTGACATGGCACGCCGACAGCGGATTTGCCCTGCCCGACGATTTTGCGCCCGCAGGGGCTTTCGCTCTGACTGCCGATAATGCCGGTAACATCTACCTCATCGACGGCAAGACTGGGAAAGTATGGGAAGGAAAGTAAGACGTGATAAGTGAAAAGTACAACAAGTATTAAAAGAGCAATCGCATGAACTATAGCATGAAAACCATAATGAGAGTGATGGCTATTCTCATCACTTATCACTTTTCACTTACCAATTCTTCGGCACAAGGCGATGTAGAGTATCGTGCTGAGATAGGCGCAGGAGCCGGTATGGTAAACTACTTGGGCGACTTCAACGGCAGTCTCTTCGGAGAGATGCAGACTATGGGAGGCGTGGTGGCCCGATACCTCTTCAATCCCTATATGGGCACGCGTGTCAATCTCACTTACGGTAAACTGAAAGGCTCGTCGAAAGGCGTGGATACCTATTATCCCGACTATGCTACTGCTGAGACACCCTACACGTTCAGCCACTCGCTCGTAGACCTCAGCATGTTGTTCGAATATAACTTCTGGCCCTATGGCACCGGCCGCGAATACCGTGGTGCCAAACGATTTACACCCTTTATCTTCGGCGGGCTCGGGGCAACCTATGTCTCAGGAGGGGAGAAAAACGTATTCTCCGCCAACCTGCCTATAGGACTGGGAGTAAAGTATAAACTCGCCGACCGCCTCAACCTCGGTGTGGAATGGGCCGTGCACTTCACGCTCAGCGATGAGCTCGACGGTGTGAAAGACCCCTACTACGTAGAGAGCACAGGACTCTTCAAAAACACCGACTGCTACTCCGCATTGCAGGTGACGCTCACCTACTCGTTCATGGCGAAGTGCCGCACCTGCCACAATGATAACGAGTAGAAAAAACACTCCTCCTCAAGGAAAGGGAGAGTATATAAAAAGAATTTTATAATGACAGAAAACGATAATAACAATATTCCCCAGCACATTGCCATCATCATGGATGGAAACGGGCGATGGGCTGCCGAACAGGGTAAGCCCCGCAGCTACGGTCATCAGGCAGGCGTAGAAACCGTACGGCGCATCACCGCAGAATGTGTGCGTCTCGGTGTGAAATACCTTACACTCTACACGTTTTCTACTGAAAACTGGAACCGGCCGGCCGATGAGGTGAGTGCACTCATGGGGCTTGTGCTCTCTTCGCTCGAAGACGAGATCTTCATGAAGCACAACGTGCGTTTTCGCGTTATTGGTGACAGAAAACGACTGCCTGACGAAGTCCAGCAGAAGCTTCGTGAGACCGAGGAGCACACAGCCCAGAACGACGCCATGACCATGGTTGTGGCACTGAGCTACTCCAGTCGGTGGGAGATCACGCAGGCCATGCGCGACATCATCGCAGCAGGGGAGCAAGACATTACCGAAGACGTGCTCAGCCGCCACATGCAAACCTCGTTCATGCCCGACCCCGACCTGCTTATCCGTACAGGAGGTGAGGTGCGCATCTCCAATTATTTGCTCTGGCAGATAGCCTACAGCGAGCTTTACTTCTGTGACACCTATTGGCCCGACTTCCTGGAAGCCGACCTGCACAAAGCCATTGAAAGCTACCAGAGCCGCCAGCGCAGATACGGAAAAACAGAGGAACAAGCTGAAGCAGAACTATTGAATAAATAAGTAAACATATATATCCTATATATAATGTACAAAACATATAAAGTGTTGATGGCCGCAGCATTCATGCTCACAAGTATGAACATATCGGCACAGGACAAGATAGAATATCCCGAGATAACCTATGCGGGAAATCCTTCGGTATATACCATCGGTGGCATCAATGTCACCCCCATGGAAGGCTATGAGGACTTCGTGCTTGCCTCTATATCAGGGTTGACCGTTGGTCAGCGAATCGAAATCCCAGGCTCCGACATCACCGAGGCCGTAAAGAAATACTGGAAGTACCAGCTCTTCTCTGAGGTGTCGATATGGATTGACTCTATCGTGGGCGACAAGGTTTATCCCCACATCCACCTGGAGCGTCGGCCACGCGTGTCGACTATCAACTACATCGGACTGAAAAAATCGGAACGTGAAGACATGGAGGCTAAACTCGGCATCCTCAAGGGCGGACAGATTACACCCAACATGATCGACCGTGCCAAGATTCTCGCCAAGAAATATTTCGACGACAAGGGATTTAAGAACGCTGAGATACAAATCAACCAGCGCGACGACGTGACGGAGAAGAACCAGGTCATCCTCGATGTCATCATCGACAAGAAAGAGAAGATGAAGGTCCGTGAGATTCACATCGTGGGCAACGAACAGCTCACCGACAAGAAAATCAAGGGCGGCCTTTTCACCAAGGGAGCCTTTGCCAAGACCCACGAGGCTGGAAAATTCAGCTCGTTCTTCAAAGCCAAGAAGTTCACTCCTGAGCGTTGGAAAGAGGACAAGAAGAAACTCATCGAGAAGTACAACGAGTATGGCTACCGCGATGCCGTTGTTCTAGAAGACAGCGTGTGGACAGTAGATCCCAAACACGTCAACGTGTACGTGAAGGTTGACGAGGGAAAGAAATACTACATCCGCGACATCACGTGGGTGGGCAACACCGTCTATTCCACTGAGGATTTAACAAAGATTCTCGGCATGAAGCGCGGCGACGTGTATAATCAGAAACTCATGGAAAAACGCCTCACGAAAGACGACGATGCTGTGGGCAATCTCTATTGGAACAACGGTTATATGTTCTATATGCTCGATCCTGCCGAGGTGAACATCGACGGCGACAGCATCGACCTCGAGATGCGTATCACAGAGAACCAGCAGGCCCGCATCAACCGTGTGCGCATCAATGGCAACGACCGCCTCTACGAGAACGTTGTCCGCCGTGAGCTCTACACCAAGCCCGGCGACCTCTTCTCCAAGGAGGCCATCATGCGCTCGGCACGTGAGATCGCCCAAATGGGGCACTTCGACCAGGAGAAAATAGACCCACAACCCGTTCCCGACCCAGAGAACGGGACCGTGGACATCAACTGGAACCTGCAACAGAAGTCGAACGACCAGCTGGAGTTCTCACTTGGTTGGGGACAGACCGGTGTCATCGGACGTGTGGGCATCAAGCTCAACAACTTCTCACTGCGCAACCTCCTCGGTAAGAACAAGCTGCACCGCGGCATCCTGCCGATGGGCGACGGTGAGACCCTCTCGCTCGGCGCACAGACCAACGGTACCTACTACCAGTCGTACAACGCCTCGTACTCCACCAACTGGTTTGGCGGAAAGCGCCCCGTGCAGTTCAGCGTCGGCGGTTACTTCTCGAAGCAGACCGACGTATCGAGCCGCTACTACAACTCGGGCTACATGAACAACTACTACAACTATCTCTATGGTTACGGCTACGGCAACAACTACTATAACAACTACGAGAACTACTACGATCCCGATAAGTATGTCAAGATTATGGGTGTGAGCCTCGGATGGGGAAAGCGCCTCCGCTGGCCCGACGACTATTTCAATCTGTCGGCACAGCTGGCCTTCACACGCTATTCGCTCAAGAACTGGGCCTACTTCCTCATGTCGAACGGTAACTCTAACAACCTCAACCTGAGCATTCAGCTCAGCCGCTCGTCGGTCGACAGCCCACTGTTCCCCCGTCGCGGTTCGGAGTTCATCGCTTCCGTCAGCCTCACCCCGCCATGGTCGGCCTGGGACAAGAAAGATTATAAGAATCTGGCCAACGATTACCAGTCACCTAACTATGACCGCGAGATGCAGGAGAAATACCGCTGGGTGGAATACCACAAATGGAAGTTCAAGGCCCGCACGTTCACCGCGCTCTCCAACGCCTCGCAAAAGTGCTTCGTGCTGATGACCCGTGTAGAGCTGGGTATCCTCGGATCGTACAACAAGCATAAGAAATCGCCCTTCGAAACTTTCTACGTGGGTGGTGACGGCATGAGCGGCGGCTACAACACCTATGCCGACGAGACCATCGGATTGCGCGGTTACGACAACGGCGCACTCACGCCAAACCGCTACATCGGTTACGCCTACGACCGCTTCACGCTCGAGCTGCGCTACCCGTTCATCCTCGGCAACACCACCATCTACGGCCTTACATTCCTCGAAGCCGGTAATGCGTGGAACGAGACAAAGAAGTTCAATCCCTTCGACATGAAACGCTCTGCCGGCGCGGGCATCCGCATCTTCCTGCCCATGGTCGGCCTGATGGGTATCGACTGGGCCTATGGATTCGATAAGGTCTTCGGTACCAAGGGCGGCTCACAATTCCACTTCATCCTCGGACAGGAGTTCTAAAACCTGCCTTGCCCTAATCGATTAAACTTTTCAACTGAAAAAACATCATATAAGAAAAATTTATATACTAAAGAAAATATGAAGAAAACAGCATTGATGTGCCTGTTTGCCCTCATGGCAACCATGGCAAGCGCACAGAAGTTTGCATTGCTCGACATGGAGTATATCCTGAAGAACATCCCTGCCTACGAGCGGGCCAACGAGCAGTTGAATCAGGTGTCGAAGAAGTGGCAGGCCGAGGTTGAGGCGCTCGCCACCGAGGCAACCACCATGTACAAGAACTACCAGAACGAGGCCGTGTTCCTCTCTCAGGAGCAGAAGAAAGCTCGTCAGGAAGAGATTACCAAGAAGGAGAAAGAGGCCAGCGACCTTAAACGCAAGTATTTCGGTCCCGAGGGCGAGCTGTTCAAAAAACGCGAGAGTTTGATGACCCCCATACAAGAGGAAATCTACACTGCCGTAAAGGAGATCTCCGAGCTGCGCGGCTACTCCCTCGTCATCGACCGTGCCAGCGACGGCGGCATCATCTATGGCTCACCGAAGGTAGATATCTCCAATGAGGTGCTGCAGAAATTAGGATATTGAGCCCCTCTTCTCAAATTTAACCCAAGAACTCACCCCACCCCCTCTCCCCAAGGGAGGGAAGCTTATATAGAACATAATTATAACATTAAATTAAAAACGTAAGAAATGAAAAAATTAGTTTTGATGTTGATGCTCTTCGCACCAACCGCCATGTTCGCACAGAAGTTCGGACATGTAGACACTCAAGCCATCATGCAGTCGCTGCCCGAAATCAGCACCATCAACGGCGAGCTCGAAGCCAAGGCAAAGCAGTATGAGAACGAGCTGCAAGACATGCAGAAGGAACTTCAGCGCAAGAGTCAGGACCTCGACAGCAAGCGCTCTACCATGAACGCCACCAAGATTCAGGAAGCCGAGACCGAGTTGCAGACGCTCTACCAGAAGATTTCAGAGACTTATCAAGCCAACCAGCAGGAGCTCCAGAAACTGCAGCAGGAGAAGATGCAACCCGTCATCGAAAAGGTGCGCAAGGCTATTGAGACCGTCGGCAAAGAGGGTGGCTACACCTATATCTTCGAGAATACCGTGCCCATCTATACCGGTCCGACCTCAAAAGACGTTACCGATGACGTGAAAGCCAAACTGAAATAAGCAAACAAGAAGTGAAAAGTGATAAGTAATAAGTAAAACCAAAACAGATAATGAGGATTTCTATGAATCGTAATTTGAGAACTATATTGAGAGTGGTGGCGATGCTTGTTGTTTATCACTTTTCGCTTACAGCCGCAACAGCCCAAGGGCTTAAGTTCGGTTATATCAACTTCGACGAGGTCATCCGCATCATGCCCGAATATGCACAGGTGGAGTCCGACATGTCGCAGTTGCGTAGCAAATACGATGCCGAGATGAAGCGAGCCGAGGACGAGTTTAACAAGAAATATGAGGAGTTTCTTGAAGGACAGCACGACTTCGCCCCCTCCATCTTCCAAAAACGACAGGCCGAACTTATAGACATGATGGACAAGAACATCTCCTTCAAGAACGAGGCCCGCCGACTGCTCCGCCAGGCCGAGCAGGATGCCCGCCAACCACTCAAGGATAAGCTCAAGGGAATCCTTGCACGTCTCGGACAGGAGCGCGGCTATGCCTTTATCCTCAACACCGACGGAGACGCATTGCCCTTCGTCAATCCCGAACAGGGTGAGGATATCACCCAAATGGTAAAAGATCTAATTAAGAATTAAACTTGTAAATCCCTTACAAACAAGAACTCTTAATTCTTAATTTTCACACAATAGGAATGAGCTGCGGACCCATAGGCATATTCGACTCAGGCTATGGAGGACTAACCATCCTGCATGGCATCCGTCAGGTGCTACCCCAATACGACTACATTTACTTGGGCGACAATGCCCGCGCACCCTATGGGTCTCGTTCGTTCGAGGTAGTCTACCAGTTTACCCGTCAGGCCGTACTCAAGCTCTTCTCCATGGGATGCCATCTGGTTATCCTCGGTTGCAACACCGCCTCGGCCAAGGCATTGCGCAGTATTCAGCAGCGCGACGTACCACGCATAGACCCCTCGCGCCGTGTGCTCGGCATCATTCGCCCCACGGTGGAAGCCATCGGTGATGTCACACAGACCCGGCATATCGGACTGCTTGCCACCGAGGGAACTGTGAAGAGCCAGAGCTATGAGCTCGAAATCAGAAAACTCCACCCCGACATCCAAGTATCCGGCGTAGCTTGTCCGCTGTGGGCAGCCATCGTCGAGGCCAATGAAGCCGACTCGCCCGGAGCCGACTATTTCGTGAAGAAACGCATCGACCAACTCATGCGCCTCGACCACAAAATCGATGCCATCATCCTTGGCTGTACCCACTACCCCCTGCTCATGAGCAGCATTGTGAAGCATGTTCCCTCAGGCGTACGCATCGTACCACAAGGCGAATACGTGGCCAATAGCCTGAGCGACTATCTCACACGCCACCCACAGATAGAGCAGTCCATCGCGCAAGGCGGATCATGCCAGTATCTCACCACTGAGAGCGAGGAGAAATTCAAAGAGTGCGCCCAGATCTTCCTCCACGAAACCGTCAACCCATGCCACATTGACTTAAGATAACGATGAACCCCATCACTTTTTTTAAACCGCTCGTGGTAGCCGTAGCCCTGACCTTCGCAGCTACTGTCGTGGCCCAGACGCGCATTATCGCCCATCGCGGCTACTGGCAGTGCGACGGCTCTGCACAAAACTCGCTCACCTCACTTTCCGAAGCCTGGCACGCAGGCTGCTACGGTTCAGAGTTCGACGTGTGGATCACAGCCGATGGTGTGTGTGTGGTAAACCACGACCCCACCATTGAGGGTATCAGGATTGAGACGGCCTGCTACGACGACCTGCGGCAGCTCACCCTCTCTAACGGCGAACCGCTGCCCACGCTCGACGACTATCTGCAACGGGCGCGTATCTGCAGGGGGCTTCGCTTGGTGTTAGAGGTGAAGCCCCATTCCTCACCCGAGCGCGAAAACCTCGCCGTAGACCGCATTGTAAGTCTTGTAGAGCAGGCAGGCTTGGCCGGACAGACCGACTACATCTCGTTCTCCATGCACGTCTGCGAACGGCTGGCCGGCATGGTGAAGGACTGTGAGATTGCCTACCTGAGCGGTGACGTGTCGCCAGAGGAAATAAAAGCAAAAGGTCTGACAGGAGTCGATTACCACGAGAGCGTGTTCAAGAACCATCCGGAATGGATAGCGGCGTGCCACGAGCTGGGACTGTCGGTAAACGTGTGGACAGTTGACGACCTCAACCATGTGGCCGACTTCATAGCCCGGGGGGTCGACTACATCACCACCAACCGCCCCGTAGAGGCTCTGAAACTTGCAAGACCATAGCATGTTTGGAGTTTACACTAATTGTTTTTATAAAAAAATAGTGCAATTAGTCATAAATTATATTTATTAAACTTTCCCACTTTTTTCAACCACAGATTTCACAGATTTTGGCTGCGCACGACAAACATCTGTTGCACAGAATATGATGGATTTCTGCGGCTATAGCCTCGATTGAGATGGCGTAGCCAATCTGTGAAATCCAAATAAATTGCGGCTGTAGCCGGTAGACTCGCTACACGCTTGGCATGCCACAAGAATCTGTCAAATCTGTGTAATCTGTGGTTGTTCATAAAGGGTGGGAAGCATAAGCATCCGCGACTGTTGGTTTGTGGTCGGATACTGCAAGTGCCACTTCTCTTTTTTAATGGTTAAAAGGTGTTAATCATTATAGTGAAACATACAGCTTTCGGCTCGGAAATTGTTAAAACACAATTTTCATTTTAACACTCCCCTTAGTCCCCTAAATTAGGGGGTTGGGGGTATCTATCGTCCCCCTTTCACTCCCCTTCATCCTTCATCTTTCATCGCTCATCCCTGAAAGATATATGTTCGGGGTCGCAAAAGACAAGCTTTTACCCTCCAAAAGACCGTCAACCGAATCGTAAACTACTTGGTTTCCTTTTTCAGCAGGCGACGGGAGAGGTAGCGCACTGGATACCAAACAGCCAGCCAGCCGACGATGACGACGGTGAGAAAGACGATTGCCACGTCGGTGTAGTGTACGCTGACAGGATAGGCGTTAATGATGAAGGCACCGTCGCCGCCTCCCATCTTGATAAGGCCGAACTCCTGCTGCAGCCAGCAGAGGAGCAGGCCGAGTACGATGCCCACGGTGGCTCCGACCACAGCGATGAGGCGCCCTTCAAAGAGGAAGATGCGGCTAATCTGTCGGTCATTGGCACCGAGGCAGCGCAGTGTCTCCACGTCGTCGCGCTTGTCGATGATGAGCATCGAGAGCGAGCCGATGATGTTGAAGCAGGCCACTATGAGGATGAATGTAAGGAAAAGGTAGGCAATCATCTTCTCTATCTGCATGATGCGGAACGTATCTTCCTGCTGCTCATAGCGGTCGATGACCCGCATTTTCGTGCCTACCATCTTGCACATCTCCTCCTTTACTTTGTTGAGATCGCTGCCCTCGCGCAGACGCAGTTCGAGAGCAGAGATGCGCCCGTCGAGATCGAAAAGCTGACGGGCAAAGTCGATGGAGGTAATGATGTGTCCCTTGTCGTATTTCGACTGATTGACGACAAAAACCACACCTGGCGAGATGAGCGAGTCGACCACGAATCCCTCCTCTGCCATAGTGACGTCAACGAGTTGCCCCTGTCGCTTTGGCGCATAAATCTTCAGAAATCCTGGCCATCGGGCACTCATACCGAGCTGTGCCGCCAGACGCACACCCACGATGCCGTATTCCAGATTAGCAGCCTGCAACTGATACTGCCCGTCGCCATATAGGATGTCTGTGATGTGGGACAGGCGCGCGAAATTCTGGTCGACACCCTTCACAGTGACCATGACCTGACGGTCGTTATAATAAGCCATGGCCTGGTCTTCCACCGTCTCGCTGACCATCTCCACCTCAGGCATCATGCGGATTTTTGTGAGCACGGGATCTTCCGCCGACATGGTCTTACCCTCCATAGGCATCACCTTCAGCTGTGGATCGAAGGCCGTGAAGAACGAGGCCACAAGGTCGTGGAAACCGTTGAACACACTCAACACAACCACCAGCGCCATCGTGGCAACAGCCACCCCGACAACGGAGATTATCGAGATGACGTTGATGGCATTAGTGCTCTTCTTCGAGAACAAATACCGCCGCGCGATGTAGAAAGGGAAGTTCATTTCTTTAACAACTCATCAATGTGGTCGATGTAGTCGAGAGAGTCGTCAAGAAAGAAGCGGAGCTCGGGAATAATGCGCACCTGATTACGGATGCGCTTGCCCAGCTCAAAGCGAATGGTCTTGACGCTGGCATTCACATTGTCGAGTGTTTCCTGTGCCTTCTCGCTGGGGAAGATGCTCAGATAGGCCGTGCAGACGCTAAGGTCGGGACTAACCTTCGCACGGGTGACGCTGACCATCATGCCATGAGTGGCGCGGGTCTGTTCCTGAAATATCTGGGCCAGCTCCTTCTGGAGCATACGGGCGATTTTATTTTGTCGGGTCTCTTGCATAGGATATTGAAAGGTTGAATGTTATTTGATGATTTTTTTGCCATTGAAAATATAGATTCCCTTCTTCAGTTGAGAGTTATTCATTATTTTCCGGCCTTGGAGGTCGTAAACAGCCCCCTCTCCTTGGGGGAGGGCTGGGGAGGGGTTGTAGGCCTGGGGAGGGGTTTCTATCCCTGTCGGAGGCCAGTCTTCAAGTTGCCACAGGCTATTTTCCATACGGCGGTTCTCCACTAACGAAAGGCGTGATCCCGAGATATTGGAGCCATTAGCAATGGTAGTTGCTTTGGGACGCAAGATGAACTGCAACTGGCCCTCACCGCTATTGTAAACTATCCATTGTTGCGTAGGATCATCAGCATTCTCGGCAGAGAAATACATGGCTTTGCGGGTAGTGTTATAGCTGAGGAATAGACCAGTGCTCTCGTTCTTGACGGTATAGACACCATTGGTAATCTCTTTCAGTTCAAAAACCTGCGTGGTTTCCTCCGACGAAGTGCGTTGCACAAGACTTGTGCCGGCATCCCAATAGAGTCCATTTCGCCCTTTGATACGATATTTCCCGTTGAGACCACTTACACCATTTGGACTGATAATCATTGAGGCGCCACGAGAGACTGTTGTCGTATCTTTGGTAAACACTGAGGGGGGATTGGTCAAGTTTGCGGTTCGGAAGAGAGATAGCTTATAGCCTGGCTTTATTCTTGCACTCTGGGCAAAATAAGCGGGTATGCCTCGTGCGGCAAGCGCGGGCCGGGTGTAGCTACCCTCACCGAGACTGGCACTGTCGGCAGTATTATCGAAATTCTTATTTTTATAAAGACGCACTATCTCCGTCTCAGGCGCATGGCTGTGAAACACCTTGTTCATGGCCACTGCCCACGAGTTGAGACTCCATGACTCATCGTTATAAACCCACACAAAACCACCAGTAACGTTGGCCTCGTTGCGCCATTTCTCCATCTGTGCGACGGACTCCTCCATTGAGCTCTGATAATTGGTACGACCTGCATGGAGAGGGATGTTACCGATGTGCCAGTCGCTGGGATTGTTGTAGGCACCGCCGTCGTAGCATTGTATCATCACGAGGTCGCAGGCTCCAGGACGGGCATTGTTAAGTTGTGTGGCCAGACTCTCCCAGTAGCTCTTGTTCGTATAGGGAGCCAGACTGGTCTTATAGCCGAGATCGTACATCATGGTATGGAACTTCACGGCGGAGCTGACATCATAGATGTCTTCCTCATCATTGTTCACGGCATCAATCTCAGGAATGGCATCCTTGAGTGCTTTGAAATTCTTGTAAAGGATACTGTTCTTGCCTGTTCCCTGCGAGGCGATGAGGCTCTTGATACGACGGTACGACTGGTTGCCCCAACCTCCGATACATATCTCGATACGCGAGATGCCTGTGGGCTCAGTCTTGAGAAGCTTCACGTCCTCTACATAATAAGGCTGTACCGCTCCAAAAACATATTCACCATTGGAGCAGATGACACCGCCTGCCTCGCCGCCAAGGTCGGTAGTGAGGTCGCCACTCTCTTCCACGTTCACGTTGAAGAGAATGACGTTATTGAACCCTGAGTTGCGCAAATTAGTGATAGTGCTGGGGCGGGCACGGCGAATATGCCCACCTACATATACACTGGAACCTATCTGTGCCCATGCGTCAATGCCAAGGAACAGGGTCAATAATACCAATAATGCTTTAGTCTTCATGTCTTTCTGTATCATTTTTTCTGATAATAGTGAGTCCGTCGCGAAGGGGCAGGATGACTACTTCTACACGATTGTCGCCGACTACATGGTCGTTGAAGCGGCGTATGCCTTGCGTCTGGTGGTCGTGGTCGTAGACAGGGTCGATGACGTGACCGTCCCACAGAGTATTGTCGGCAAGGATAAATCCACCCTGCCGTATAATCGGCAGCAGGTTCTCATAGGTCTCCACATAGGTGCGCTTGTCACCATCGAGGAAAGCCATGTCAAAGATGACACCCAACTGTGGGGCGAGTACATTAGCGTCGCCGATGTGGAGCGTGATGCGGTCGGACACTGGCGACCCGCCAATCCATTTTCGTGCAAAATCCTCCATTTCATCGTTAATTTCGAACGTGTGAAGATGCCCGTCATCACTAAGTCCCTCAGCCATGCAAATAGCCGAATAGCCACTGAAGGTACCCACCTCGAGAATGGTTTTCGGACGAATCATCTCGACAAACATCTTGAGCAACCGTCCTTGCAGATGTCCACTGGCCATACGCCCATGAATGGTCTCCACATTCGTAGCGCGCCATAGCCGATACAAATAGTCGGGCTCGGGCTCTATATGGTCATGCAGATAGCGGGCAATTTCGTCAGTCATTATCAATCAGTGGTTTCACTTCATTTTCTCATTTATCCGTTTCACTTCTTCTCTGCCAATAGTGCCTCCAATGCCAACCGATAGCTGTCGAGACCGAAACCGCAGATGACTCCCCTGCAAACAGCAGAGATGAGCGAACGATGGCGGAAATGCTCCCGCGTGTGTACGTTTGAGATATGCACCTCGACAACGGGCGCAGTGATGGCGCGGATACAATCGTGCAGAGCTACCGACGTATGGGTGTAGGCTCCAGCGTTGAGCACGATGCCGTCGGCATCAAAGCCCACCTGCTGCATATGGTTGATGAGCTCGCCCTCCACGTTACTCTGGAAATAACCTATCGTAACATCGGGATACTGCTTGCGCAGTTTGTCGAGGTAATCGTCAAAGCACTGCTGCCCATAGACCTCGGGCTCGCGTGTGCCCAGAAGATTGAGGTTGGGACCGTTGATGATTTCTATTCTCATAGTCGAAAGAATTATTTTCTGTGGCAAAGGTACGAATTTTTTTTGTATTCTGTACATTTAATCGTATCTTTGCATAAGATAAGCGGCATCTCAACATAGAAAACAAGTTTTCTCTGTGTTCGATTTGCATTATCTTTGCATAGCATTTTATGGAGAGTAACAGAAAAATTGACGAAAAACTTGTACGTGGATATGTGCGCTATCTGAAACTGGTGCGTGGATACTCCGAGCATACGGTGTCGGCCTATCAGACCGATCTTTCCCATCTGGACAACTTCCTGTATGAGCGGCAAATAGGATTAGACGCGGTGCAGCTGGAAGACTTGCAGGCTTTTGTCAAGTGGCTGCGCGAACAGGGAATCGGACCATCATCGCAGATGCGCATATTGAGTGGTATTCGTTCTTTCTTCCGATATCTCCTACTTGACGGCCACCTGGAAAACGACCCCACCGAACTGCTCGACTCTCCCTCGCTACCCGAGCATCTGCCCGAGGTGCTCTCTACCGAGGAGGTCGACATGCTGGAGGCAAGCATCGACTTGTCGAAGTGGGAAGGCCATCGTAACCGCGCCATCATCGAAGTGCTCTTTTCATGTGGACTGCGCGTGAGCGAACTGGTCACATTGCGCCTTACCGACCTTCACATCGGCGATGACGAAGGATTCCTTCGCATTCTCGGAAAAGGCTCGAAAGAGCGACTTGTACCCATCTCGGAAAAAGCCATCAAAGAACTCTCTTTCTGGTTGGAAGATCGTAAGAAAATGAAGATTAAATCGGGCGAGGAAGACTATGTTTTCCTTAATCGGAGGGGCGCCCACCTGACACGAACCATGATTCTCATCATGATCAAACGGCAGGCCATAGAGGCTGGCATCACCAAGACCATCTCTCCCCATACCCTGCGCCACTCCTTTGCCACTGAGCTGCTCAAGGGTGGTGCCGACCTGCGATCCATACAAATGATGCTCGGCCATGAGAGCATCGGCACCACACAGATATATACACACCTCGACACATCGACCTTGCGTGAGGAAATACTTGCACATCATCCGAGAAATATAAGAAATAGTCCATAGTTCATAATCCATAGTCCATAGTCCCAATACACCCTACAACTATGAACTATGCATTATGGACTATGGGCTAAGCTAGCACTATGGACTATTAAAGTTCTTCAGTCCCTGTTCAAGGAAGTTGAGGAAAGCTTCGGGATCTTCATTATAGCCATAGGATGGTGCGAGCGGATGGCCGTCGCTGTCGATGGCTACATAGAACGGTTGCGTGTTGGCACCAAACTTATGCGCTTGCAGGTAGCTCCACTTCTTGGCTATGGTTGTCAGCTCCCGTTTTTCTCCGTTTTCCTCTACGATGATTGGTTTGGGCAATGCGTGCTTATCGTCGACATAGAGTGAGATGAGCACGTAGTCGTTCTCCAACCGCTCAGCCACACGCGGGTCGGTCCACACGGCAGCCTCCATTTTTCGGCAGTTCACACAACCGAAGCCAGTGAAGTCGATGAGCACGGGCTTGCCCTCGGCACGCGCGGCAGCCATTCCCTGATCGTAATCAGTGAAGCGGGCCTCCACAACGTGTGTGTTCAGGTTGAAGTCCTGCGTGCTCATCGGCGGAGCAAAAGCACTTACCGCCTTACATGGGGCACCCCACAGACCTGGTAGCATATAGACGGCAAAGGCTATCGACACCAGCCCGCCCATGATGCATACCACTGGCATGGCCTTCCGCGGCTGACCATCGGTTTCGTCGCTTTGGAAATGGTAGACTCCAAGGAGATAAAGTCCCAGCAGCAGGAAGATGGCAATCCACAACGACAGGAACACCTCGCGGTCCAACAGATGCCAACCGTAGGCCAAGTCGGCCACGGAGAAGAATTTCAAGGCAAAGGCCAGTTCAATAAAGCCCAGCGCCACCTTGAGAATGTTCATCCACGAGCCCGACTTCGGAGCCTGCTTCAGCCACGAGGGGAACAGCGCAAACAACGTGAACGGCAGTGCCAACGCTAACGCAAAGCCCAACATGCCAAGCGCAGGAGCCACAAGACTATTGGCGGTAGTGGTCTCAACAAGCAGGAACCCGACGATGGGCGCCGTACATGAGAACGACACCAGCACCAGCGTGAAAGCCATGAGGAAGATGGAAATCAGTCCGCTCGTGTTTGCGGCTTTCGTATCGACGGCATTCGCCCATTTATCGGGCAGTTTCAACTCAAACCATCCGAAGAACGACAACGCAAACACCACGAGTAGCAGCGCCAAGAACACATTGAACACGGCATTCGTTGACAAGGCGTTAAGCGTATCAGAACCGAACAGAGCCGTCACCAGCAACCCCAATGCCAGATAAATGATGACGATAGAAGCCCCATAGATAAAGGCATCGCGTATGCCCCGCCGTTTATCATCCTTTGCTCGTTTCAGGAAGAAACTCACCGTCATCGGAATGATAGGCCAAATGCAAGGCATGAGCACCGCCAGCAGTCCGCCCACAAAGCCCATGAGCAGAATATAGAGCCATCCCCGACTTCCCCCTAATTCGCTCGGTGGAGAGAGGACTGTCTCGCCACCGAAGGCCCGCAACTCACTGACAACGGGCTGCCATAGAGCAGCCGAAACCTCACTTCCGAACCCTATTCTCTCCCCAAGCGAGGGGAGTGTAGTTGCTCCACTATCAGGAGAAACTATATCATCTTCCCTCTCTTGGGGAGGGGATAGAGGTGGGTTCTCCCCCTCCTTGTGAGGGGGCTGGGGGGAGGCTCCACTCTTCTTCAACGCTACTTCCGATGGTGGCAGGCAGGCCTCGTCGCTGCATGCGCCATACTCCAGATAGCAGTCGATATCGTACTTCGGCCTGGTGAACTTCACTTTTTGCACGAACTGCACCGTCCCCTCAAAATAGCGCAGCGTGGCACCAAACATCTTATCGTATGCCGAAATCTCCTTTCCACGCGGTGTCAGCTTGCCCACCAGCTCCACACCAACGAGCTTGTTCGTATGCAGCGACGCCTCTATCGGCCCAGCGTCGCCGAGATTTGTTGAATAAACATGCCATCCTGGCTCTATCCGCCCACTGAACACCATCTCGCCTTCAGCACCCGAAGTCTTCAAGTCAGCCGTAAATTTCACGGGGTTGGCCATCTGTGCCACAGCCGCCACCACCACAAAAACCAATATCATCAACGTAATTAGCTTTTTCATATTCGCTGCAAAGATAGTGTAAAATTTCGGTTAAGCGAATAGAATGATAATTTATTTTCATTCTTGAGCGGAAGAATTTTGGGTCTATGTTGATTTGAGTGGGTAATCAATAATATGTTTTCGATAAAAGTAGTATATTTGCAGTCATGGATACAAACATGCTTTTCTCTATTGGTTT
>CAJOIW010000034.1 GCA_905234845.1 uncultured Prevotella sp.
AACACAGGATTCGTTTTAACACGAAATTTGAAGAATTCTCAATCAGAAAAGTTGTGGACGCGAATTTTTCACGTATGCGTGTGCAATTGTCTGCTACCGTAGATAGATGAGGAATGGAGGATGATGGATGAAAGTGTGCAACTTTTATTTTGCGAAAGCTATATGTCTCGCTTCCGAAAGCTAAGCTTTCGCCTCCCGAAAGACCGTCTTTCGGAGTGCAAAACACGGCCTTTCGCAACCCGAAACATATATGTTTGGCAAGAGAAGACAACGAATTTAACGAATGAAACGAATGAGACGGGTGTAAAAACAGCATTTTCACGCTCTAAAATGAAGGTCAAAGTCGACAAGAACCGTTAACATTTCCACCTTGGATTTAAGACAAATTAACAGGTAAGACAGATTAACATAATAACAATAACATAAAGACAAAAAGACAGATTAACATAATAACAGATTCGCTCATTTAATCGTAACATTGACTAATGTCGAAGCTATATCTGTTCGAGAATAAAAATAAGGCTCTATGTTAAATAATGTGGGTATCTGTATGAAATATCACCTCGCATGTAGGGACGCGGCGTGCCGCGTTGAAAGGTTGTCCTTGTTGTGTTAATATGTCCTTATGTTATTGTTATTTTGTTAATGTGTCTATATGTCTGTTATTATGTTAATGTGTCTTTTTATCAGAAAAAGTCTTTATGTCATTCTGTCGAAAAAAATCTCCGCTTCCTGTATTGGAAACGGAGACTTCTTATGAATAAGTGTTATTGTTGTCTTATTCTGCCTTGGGCTCTTCGGCTTTTTCCTCTGCGGGAGCTTCCTCAACGGGGGCTTCCTCAACAGGGGCCTCGACGGTTTCCTCTGCAGCAGGTGCCTCTACGGGTGCCTCTGCCTTGGGAGCTGCCTTGCGGCTGCGACGGGTGCGCTTGGCGGCCTTCGGGGCTTTTGCCATGTTCTCGTCGAAGTCGACAAGTTCGATGAAAGCGATGTCGGCGCCGTCGCCGGGACGATGACCGAGCTTGATGATACGGGTGTAGCCACCGGGACGGTCGCCTACCTTGGGACCTACTACGCCGAAGAGTTCTTTCATGACCTCTTTGTTCTGGAGGTAGCTGAACACTACGCGGCGCGAATGGGTGGTGTCTTCCTTTGAGCGTGTAATCAGAGGCTCTGCATACTTCTTAAGTGCCTTGGCCTTGGCGAGGGTCGTAGTGATTCTTTTGTGCATGATCAGCGAGATGGTCATGTTGGCCAACATGGCGTTGCGATGATCTGCAGTACGGCCCAGATGGTTGAATTTCTTTCCGTGTCTCATTGTTTAATGTTACTCTTTTTCTAATTTGTATTTTGAAATGTCGGTTCCAAACGACAGATTCAGACTCTCGAGCAAATCATCAAGCTCGGAGAGCGATTTCTTGCCGAAGTTACGGAACTTGAGGAGGTCGGTCTTGTTGTACTGTACCAGGTCGCCCAGGGTCTCAACATCGGCTGCCTTGAGGCAGTTGAGGGCACGAACGGAGAGGTTCATGTCGATGAGTTTGGTCTTGAGCAACTGGCGCATGTGCAGCACTTCCTCATCGAACTCCTGATTGCTCTCCTGCTCGGGACTCTCAAGAGTGATCTTCTCGTCGGAGAAGAGCATGAAGTGATAGATGAGGATCTTGGCGGCCTCTTTCAGCGCGTCTTTCGGGTGAATGGAACCATCCGTCGTGACTTCGATGACGAGCTTGTCGTAGTCGGTCTTCTGCTCGACACGATAGGGCTCGACAGCGTACTTCACGTTGCGGATAGGGGTGTAGATAGAATCGATTGGAATTACGTTGACATCAGTGCAGAACTCGCGGTTCTCATCGGCGAGGACGTAGCCGCGACCCTTATTGATGGTAAGGTCGATCTGCATGGAAGCCTTGGCATCTAAATGACAAATCACCAAATCGGGGTTTAACACTTCAAATCCAGTCAGATACTTACCGATATCACCAGCTTTGAATTCGGTGGAATTCTCTACGGTGATACTAACTTTCTCATTCTCGAATTCTTCTACTACTTGCTTGAATCGAACTTGTTTGAGATTCAATATAATGTTGGTCACGTCTTCCTTCACGCCGGGGACTGAGGAGAACTCATGCTCAACACCGCCAATCTTGATGGTGTTGATGGCATAACCCTCGAGCGACGAAAGCAGTATGCGGCGAAGGGCGTTACCAATGGTCACACCGAAACCGGGCTCCAACGGGCGAAACTCGAACTTTCCGAATTTGCTGTCGGACTCCAACATTACAACTTTGTCGGGTTTTTGAAATGCTAATATCGCCATTAATTTAATGATTATTTAGAGTACAACTCAACGATTAACTGTTCCTTAATATTCTCAGGGATGTCGGCACGCTCGGGCATATGCAGGAACTTGCCGCTCTTTGAACTTTCGTCCCACTCCATCCAAGGATACTTGCTGTGGTTGAAACCGGCAAGCGATGCCTCGATGACTTCGAGAGACTTTGACTTTTCGCGAACGCCAACAATCTGGCCGGGCTTCACCTGATAGGAGGGGATGTTAACAACCTGACCATTGACCACAATATGCTTGTGACCTACGAGCTGGCGGGCTGCCGCACGGGTAGGAGCGATGCCAAGACGGAACACGACATTGTCGAGTCGGCTCTCCAGATGCTGGAGAAGTACCTCACCGGTGATGCCTGGAGCCTTGGCGGCTTTCTCAAACATATTACGGAACTGGCGTTCAAGCACACCATAGGTGTACTTGGCTTTCTGCTTCTCTGCCAACATGACACCATACTCTGACTGCTTGCGGCGGCGGTTGTTGCCATGCTGTCCAGGAGGGAAGTTTCTCTTGGACAAAACTTTGTCGGCACCGAAGATGGGCTCTCCAAATCGGCGCGCAATTTTAGATTTCGGACCTATATACTTAGCCATAATAAAATAAAAAAAGATGCTTTAAAATGATTGATTTGTTGCTTGCCTCACGGTTTTATACCTTACGACGCTTCGGAGGACGGCAACCATTGTGGGGAAGCGGAGTGACATCGACAATCTCTGTCACCTCGATACCGACGCTGTGGACGGCACGGATGGCTGACTCGCGGCCATTACCAGGACCTTTCACGTAAGCCTTCACCTTGCGCAAACCAAGGTCGTAGGCTACCTTTGCACAATCCTCACCAGCCATCTGGGCAGCATAAGGTGTGTTCTTCTTAGAACCACGGAAACCCATCTTACCAGCTGAAGACCAAGAGATGACCTGACCCTCGCTGTTTGCCAGTGAAACGATGATGTTATTGAACGAGCTATGCACGTGGAGCTGGCCAAGGGCCTCTACTCGCACGTTTCTCTTCTTTGATGTTGCTTGTTTCTTTGCCATAATTAATTTCCTCCTTCAAAATTACTTAGTAGCCTTCTTCTTGTTAGCAACAGTCTTCTTCTTACCCTTACGGGTGCGAGCATTGTTCTTCGTACTCTGACCGCGAACGGGAAGACCATTACGATGACGTACACCACGATAGCAACCAATGTCCATCAGTCGCTTGATATTCATCTGGACCTCACTACGGAGATCACCTTCAACTTTGAATTCAGCGCCGATAATTTCACGGATCTTGGCAGCCTGATCGTCGGTCCACTCGTTGACCTTCAAATCGCGGCTCACGCCGGCTTTATCCAATATCTTTGCTGAACTACTTCGACCTATTCCGTAGATATAGGTCAATGCGATTTCGCCACGCTTATTCTGGGGCAAATCTACTCCAACAATTCTTATTGCCATTTGAAATGAATTAATAAAATAAAATTAGTAAAATCTCACGTTTTGCTAAAAAGCATGCAAAGGTAGACATTTTTCTTCAAAAAACGGCCCTTTTATGCTTATTTAACACTAAACATTAACCCTGACGCAGCTTGAACTTAGGGTTTTTCTTGTTAATCACGAACAAGCGGCCTTTGCGGCGCACAAACTTGCAGTCGGCGTTACGCAACTTTAATGATGCTCTTGTTTTCATATCTATATAAATTATTACTTGTATCGGAAAACGATTCTGCCTTTTGTCAAATCGTAGGGACTCATCTCTACTTTTACCTTGTCGCCAGGCAGGATTTTAATGTAATGCATTCTCATCTTTCCTGAGATATGCGCTATAATCTGAACTCCGTTCTCTAACTCCACACGAAACATTGCATTTGACAATGACTCCATGATGGTTCCGTCTTGCTCAATAGCAGATTGCTTTGCCATAACTTACTTCAATTCTCTTTCTATTTGTTCTATTTCCTCAAACGTCGATAGTATCTCGGGCTTTCCCTTACGGATGGCAATGGTGTGCTCGAAATGAGCAGCCGGCTTGCCGTCGCGGGCAAAGACACTCCATTTGTCGGGCAACAGGACTACATTGCGCGCTCCCATCGTAACCATCGGCTCGATGGCTATACACATACCAGCCTTCAGCTGTGGGCCTGTGCCACGACTCCCGTAGTTGGGAACTTGCGGGGGCTCGTGCATCTTGCGCCCGATGCCATGACCGGTCAGTTCGCGCACGACACCATAGCCTTGTGCCTCGCAATGGGTCTGGACTGCATGGCCGATGTCGCCGACATGATGACCGGGAACGGCCTGGGCAATGCCTTTATACAAGGCTTCCTTTGTGGTCTGGAGCAACTGCCTCACTTCTGCGGACACCTCACCGACACAAAAGGTATAAGCACTATCCCCGTTGAAACCGTTGAGAAGCGTACCACAATCAATGGAGATGATGTCGCCCTCTTTCAGGATCGTCTTCGCATTGGGGATGCCATGCACCACGATGCCGTTGACCGATGTACAAATGCTGGCGGGAAAAGGGTTCCCGTACGGATTGGGGAAATTCTTGAACGTTGGCGTGGCGCCATTGTCGCGGATATATTCCTCCGCAATCGTGTCCAGCTGGAGTGTACTGACCCCTGGCTTTATATATCGGGCTAAATGCGCTAAGGTCGAACCAACAAGTTGGTTGGCCTTGCGCATCAGCTCAATTTCATCTTCCGTCTTCAGAAATATCTCCATCCAGATTGTGTCTGGATTAATATGCAGAGACGTTGCCGCCACGCGTGCGGCCCGAGTTGAGCAGACCGTCATAGTGGCGCATCAGCAAATGGCTCTCTATCTGCTGCAGGGTGTCGATAACAACACCTACAAGAATGAGAAGCGATGTTCCTCCAAAGAACTGTGCGAATCCCTGCTGCACGTTCAGCAAACTGGCAAGGGCAGGCATGACCGCAATGAATGCGATAAACAACGAGCCAGGCAGCGTGATACGCGACATGATGGTGTCGATATAGTCGGCTGTCGGTTTTCCAGGCTTGATGCCGGGAATGAACCCATTGTTACGCTTCATGTCTTCTGCCATCTGGGTAGGATTCAACGTAATAGCCGTGTAGAAATAGGTAAATGCAATGATAAGAATTACATATACGATATTATACAGCAAGCTACGGTTGTCCATGAGCGAACGTACGACATAGGAAGCATTCTCTGACTGGAAACGCACTACGGTGAGCGGGATGAACATTAATGCCTGAGCAAAGATGATCGGCATCACGTTAGCTGCAAAGAGCTTCAACGGGATATACTGACGGGCACCGCCATACTGCTTGTTGCCGACAAGTCGCTTTGCATACTGTACGGGCACCTTGCGGACACCCTGCACAAGAAGTATCGCAGCACATACAACGGCATAGAGAATCAGTATCTCAGCGATGAACATAACGATACCACCACCCGAGATGGCTTCCAAACGTGAGGTGAACTCCTGGAAGAATGCCTGAGGCAGACGTGCGATGATACCAATCATAATGATAAGCGAGATACCATTGCCGACTCCCTTGTCGGTGATGCGCTCTCCAAGCCAAAGGATGAACATACTTCCTGCGGCAAGGATGATTGTTGCCGGGAACATGAACCACGTCCAGTCGAGACCAGGTGCCAATGCCTGACTTGCCTGATATTTAAGGTTCAACAGGTAGGAAGGTGCTTGGAACAGCAGGATGGCGACTGTGAGCAGTCGGGTATACCAGCTGATCTTTTTGCGTCCGCTCTCACCTTCGCGTTGCATTTTCTGGAAATAGGGAACAGCAACTGCCAACAACTGCATCACGATGGATGCGGAGATGTAAGGCATGATTCCCAAAGCGAAGATTGACGCATTGGAAAAAGCACCACCTGAGAACATATCCAGAAGAGACATAAGACCACCAGAGGTCTGCTGCTGCAACGCATGCAATGCATTCGGATTGATACCTGGAAGCACAACAAACGATCCGAAACGGTATATGGCCGTAAACAGAAGGGTTATGAGGAGTCGCTGGCGCAAATCCTCAATCTTCCAACAGTTCTTCAGTGTCTCGATAAACTTTTTCATTGATTCAGATAATCGTTGTGTTACCACCTACAGCCTTGATTGCCTCTTCAGCAGTCTTTGAGAAAGCATGTGCCTCAACGTCAATCTTGGCTTTCAGTTCGCCCTTGGCAAGTATTTTTACTAATTCTCTACCATTTGTAAGACCTGCAGCCTTCAACTCCTTGATTCCAATCTTGGTGAGTTCTTTTTCCTCAGCAAGCTTCTGAAGAGTGGAAAGGTTGATTGCAAGATACTCCTTGTGGTTGATATTCTTGAAACCAAATTTCGGCACGCGACGCTGCAGAGGCATCTGACCGCCTTCGAAGCCGATCTTTCTCTTATAACCAGAACGAGACTTGGCTCCCTTATGTCCGCGTGTTGATGTTCCGCCCATGCCCGAACCGGGACCACGGCCTATGCGACGACGTGAATGTGTAGAGCCTGCTGCTGGTTTCAAACTATTTAATTTCATAATTGATACTGTTTAAAAGGTTAATTATTCAACGATTGTCACCAGATGGCGAACCTTACGTATCATACCGCGGATGCAAGGATTGTCTTCTACCTCGACAACTTGCGAAATCTTATGCAGTCCAAGTGACTGAAGCGTAAGTTTCTGATCTTTCGGATAACCGATTTTACTCTTTATCTGCTTAATCTTAATTGTTGCCATAGTTGTTTCTCCTTATCCGTTAAATACCTTATTCATACTGATGCCACGCACACCTGCAACGGTA
This sequence comes from uncultured Prevotella sp., assembly GCA_905234845.1. Taxonomy (GTDB): domain Bacteria; phylum Bacteroidota; class Bacteroidia; order Bacteroidales; family Bacteroidaceae; genus Prevotella. The sequence continues at coordinate 7,124 of CAJOIW010000034.1, forward strand.
TATGCGTCACGAATCTCGCTCAGAGCGACGATAGTGGCCTTAACAAGATTGTGGGGATTGGAAGAACCCTTCGACTTGGCAAGCACATCTTTCACACCTGCACTCTCCAGCACGGCACGCATAGCACCACCGGCAACAAGACCGGTACCGGCTGCAGCAGGCTTCAAGAATACTTGAGCACCACCGTAACGAGCCTCAATTTCATGAGGAATGGTTCCCTTGAGTACGCTAACCTTTACAAGATTCTTTTTAGCTGCCTCAACACCCTTGGCGATTGCAGCAGTTACCTCGCCAGCCTTACCAAGACCATAACCAATGACACCATTGCCATCGCCTACAACGACAATAGCAGCGAACGTAAAGGTGCGACCACCCTTGGTTACTTTAGTAACACGATTGATAGCCACAAGGCGATCTTTCAGTTCTATATCACTGTTAATTCTTACTTTATTCATTGCCATAATCGTTTAAAAATTAAGACCTCCCTTACGTGCGGCTTCTGCCAATTCCTTTACACGGCCATGATAGAGATAACCATTGCGGTCGAAAACCACTGAGGTAATGTTAACCTTCTGGGCAGCTTCGGCAATCATCTCACCAACTTTCTGAGCCTGCTCTGACTTAGGCATTTTCTCCAATTTCAAAGAAGAAGCCGACGCAAGAGTTGTTCCTGTCAAATCGTTAATAATCTGCGCATAAATCTGCTTATTACTACGGAAAACACTCAGGCGAGGACGCTCTGCCGTTCCGTTTACACGCTTACGAATTCTGTATTTAATCTTTATTCGTCTTTCTATTTTATTTGTTGCCATAATCGTAAATTTTAAAAAGTTACTTAGCTGCAGCGGTCTTACCAGACTTTCTGCGGATAACTTCGCCTTGGAACAATATACCTTTTCCTTTATAAGGCTCAGGCATACGGAAAGAACGAATTTTTGCACAAATGAGGCCGAGCAACTGCTTGTCGCAAGACTCTAATATAATAACAGGATTCTGGTTTCTCTCGCTTTTCGTCTCAACCTTCACTTCCTTCGGAAGCTGCAGGAAGATGGGATGCGTATAACCCAGTGAGAACTCTATCAAGTTACCCTGATTGGACACACGATAGCCAACACCTACAAGCTCAAGTGTTTTCTTAAAGCCTTCGCTTACGCCAACAACCATATTGTTCACCAACGAACGATAAAGGCCATGGAATGCTTGCTTCTGCTTGTCATTTACAGGACTATTCTCATCAATTTCAAATACTACCTGACCGTCTTCAACTTTCATGATGATAGACTCGTCAACCTTCTGAGAGAGTTCTCCCTTCGGACCCTTAACGGTTACGACGCCATCTTTCTGATCGATAGTCACACCTGCGGGAATGCTAATTGGCAATTTTCCTATTCTTGACATATTCAATCCTCCAATTAATAAACGTAGCAAAGAACCTCACCGCCCACTTTCTGTTCGGCAGCCTCTTTGTTTGTCATAACACCCTTGGATGTAGATAAGATAGCTATACCTAATCCGTTAATAACTCTCGGCATGTCTTTGTAACCAGTGTACTTGCGGAGACCTGGTGTAGAGACACGTTTCAACACCTTGATGGCGTTTACTTTTGTGGCAGGGTCATACTTCAAGGCAATCTTGATCGTACCCTGGGGGCCATCGTCAATAAACTTGTAGTTCAAGATGTACCCCTGCTCGAAGAGAATCTTTGTGATTTCCTTCTTCAAGTTGGACGCAGGAACTTCTACGACACGATGGTGTGCCATAATCGCGTTTCTGAGTCGAGTCAGATAATCTGCTATTGGATCTGTCATAAAATATAAATGTTTAATTAATCGGGCCTTTCCCGACAATATTAAAAAATAACTTTTCGCTTTTTTACCAGCTTGCCTTCTTAACGCCTGGGATTAAACCGGCAGAAGCCATTTCGCGGAACTGAATTCGCGAGAGGCCAAACTGACGCATATATCCTTTAGGACGACCGGTGATTTTGCAACGATTGTGCAAGCGGATTGGATTTGCATTCTTTGGAATAGCCTGCAACTTGCGAGCAGCCTCATAAGCATCTGCCGGGTCTTCTGCTGTGGCGATGATTTTCTTCAGAGCCGCACGTTTTTCTGCATAACGGGCTACTAACTTTGCACGCTTTACCTCGCGAGCTTTCATTGATTCTTTTGCCATATCACTTAATCGTTTTTAATCGTTTTTGAAAGGAAGTCCAAATGCCTTGAGCAGCGCATAGCCTTCTTCATCAGTCTTAGCAGATGTAACAAAGGTGATGTTCATACCCTGAATACGATCGATGGCATCGATGTTGATTTCAGGGAAGATGATTTGCTCTTGGATACCCAGTGTGTAGTTGCCGCGTCCGTCCAACCGGCCTTGTATTCCTTTAAAGTCGCGAATACGAGGAAGGGCAATACGGATGAGCTTCTCGAGGAACTCATACATCCGTTCACGACGCAACGTTACCATAACACCGATAGGCATCTTCTTACGAAGTTTGAAGTTTGCAACGTCTTTCTTCGAATAAGTTGCAACTGCCTTCTGGCCAGTAATCGCAGTAATCTCATTTATTGCCACGTCAATAATCTTCTTGTCCTGCGTAGCATCACCAAGTCCTTGGTTCACCACAATCTTCTTCAAGACGGGAACTTGCATGACAGAAGTATAATTGAACTGCTTTTTAAGCTCTGGAACAATCTGCTCCTTGTAGACTTGCTTTAATTGTGCTGTGTTCATTACTTTATTTCCTCCCCTGACTTTTTAGCGATACGAACCTTTTTACCATCTTCTGTTCTCTTGATGGCAATACGAGTGGGCTTGCCACTCTTCGGATCGATCAGACTCAAATTAGAGATATGGATAGGTGCCTCTTGCTTGATGATTCCGCCTTGAGGATTCTTGGCAGAAGGTTTAGTGCTCTTAGAGACAATCCGCACTCCTTCAACGATGGCACGGTTCTTGTCGACAAGCACTTTGAGCACCTTTCCCGTCTTGCCCTTATCATTTCCTGCAAGAACGATAACGGTGTCGTTCTTCTTAATATGTAACTTGCTCATTACTTCTAAATTTTATTATTTTAAAGTACTTCAGGTGCTAAAGAAACGACTTTCATGTTCACGGCACGGAGCTCACGGGCTACCGGTCCGAAGATACGGCTTCCACGAAGCTCGCCTGCGTTGTTGAGCAATACGCAAGCGTTATCATCGAAACGGATATACGAACCATCCGGACGACGGATCTCCTTCTTTGTGCGTACAATCAAAGCCTTTGATACTGCACCTTTCTTCAAATCACTTGACGGAATGACATTCTTGACAGCAACGACAATCACGTCACCCACACTGGCATAACGACGGCGGGTACCACCCAACACGCGAATGCAAAGAGCCTCGCGTGCTCCGCTGTTATCACATACTGTAAGTCTTGATTCTGCCTGTATCATAATTACTTAGCTTTTTCAATTATTTGAACTAATCTCCATCTCTTCGTTTTACTTAGAGGACGGGTTTCCATGATAAGAACGGTGTCACCGATATTGGCCTCGTTCTTCTCATCATGTGCGTGATATTTCTTCGTCTTCTGAACGAATTTACCATAAATCGGGTGCTTCTCCTTGAACTTGGCTGCAATAACAATGGTTTTATCCATTTTGTTGCTGATAACGACACCCTGTCTTGTTTTTCTTAAATTTCTTGTTTCCATCTGGACCATTGTTATTTATTAAGTTCACGTTGGCGAATTTCAGTTTTCAGACGTGCTATATCACGACGAACGGCCTTTATCTGAGACGGATTTTCAAGCGGAGTGATGGCATGATTCAACTTCAACTGCTGAAGTTGAGCCTGTGCATTCTCCAGTTTCTCAGCCAATCCTGTGGCATCGAGTTCTCTTATTTCTTTGCTCTTCATATTCTATGCGTTTTTATCGTAATCACGTCTAACAACAAATTTTGTCTTAACAGGCAACTTCTGGGCTGCGAGACGGAGAGCCTCTTTAGCAACCTCAAAAGGAACACCTTCTACTTCAAAGAGAATACGGCCAGGTGTTACCGGAGCCACCCATCCTGCGGGATCACCTTTACCCTTACCCATACGGACGTCGGCGGGCTTGCGGGTGATAGGTTTGTCCGGGAAGATGCGGATCCACACTTGTCCTTCACGATTCATTCGACGATTGACTGCCACACGGGCGGCTTCAATCTGACGGCTGTCTATCCACTTGGCTTCAAGCGTCTTGATACCAAACGTACCGAAAGCCAACTGTGTACCTCTGTGGGCATTGCCTTTATTACCACGCCCGTCTTGAGGTCTTCTATATTTTACTCTTTTTGGCTGTAACATGATAGCTTCTACGTTTAACGGTTATTGTTTCTCCTTCGATTACCACGTCCGCGTCCGCCGCCAAAGCCACCATTCTGCTTCTCTTGCGAGAAATTAGGTGCGAGGTCGCGATCACCGTAAACTTCGCCACGGCAGATCCAAACCTTAATACCCAGCAGACCGACTTTCGTCAATGCCTCTGCCTGGCAGTAATCGATGTCTGCACGGAATGTATGGAGGGGAGTGCGACCTTCCTTATACATCTCTTTACGTGCCATTTCAGCACCGTTCAGACGTCCACAGATTTGAACTTTGATACCTTCTGCTCCTGCACGCATCGTATTCTGAATAGCCATCTTGATAGCGCGGCGATATGCAATCTTACCCTCTACCTGACGAGCGATGTTATTCGCAACGATGTTTGCGTCGAGCTCTGGTTTCTTCACTTCGAAGATATTGATTTGAATCTCCTTGTTATAGAGCCTCTTCAACTCTTCTTTCAGTTTATCTACATCTTGTCCACCTTTACCAATGACGATACCCGGACGAGCCGTGCAAATCGTAATGGTGACACGTTTCAAAGTGCGCTCAATGACAATTTTCGACACGCTTGCCTTTGCGAGGCGCTCGTTCAGATACTTACGGATTTTCAGGTCTTCGACCAGATTCTCTCCGAAGTTTTTGCCACCGAACCAATTTGAATCCCAACCGCGGATAATACCCAGGCGATTGCTGATTGGATTAACTTTCTGTCCCATACTTTTTACTTCTCCTCATTAGTTTTGGTATCAACAAACAGGGTGACATGGTTTGAACGCTTGCGAATGCGGTAGCCACGTCCCTGAGGTGCAGGTCTCATACGTTTCATAGTAACGCCTTCGTCCACAAAGACTTTCGAAATGAAGAGTTCGCCATCTTCAGCCTTGCGGTCATTCTTAGCTTCCCAGTTAGCGATTGCAGAGCGGAGAAGTTTCTCAACATCTGCTGCTGCATGCTTTTTGGAGAATCTCAACACGCCAAGTGCGCGGTTCACCTCCATACCACGGATCATGTCTACTACATAGCGCATTTTACGTGGGGAAGAGGGTACTCCGACGAGCTTAGCGTAGTACAAACTTTTACGGGCTTCTTTTCTTTTTTCAGCCGCTATATGTTTTCTTGCTCCCATTATTATTCTTTAATTTTAAATGGTTGTTTTCCCCGTTTATTTCTTATTGCCTGCATGGCCGCCGAATCTGCGTGTGGGCGAGAATTCGCCCAACTTGTGACCTACCATATTCTCGGTAATGTAAACAGGGATAAATTTGTTTCCGTTATGAACTGCAACAGTGTGTCCCACGAAGTCGGGGGAAATCATTGATGCTCTGGCCCATGTCTTAACAACAGTCTTCTTGCCGCTCTCATTCATCGCAAGGATTTTCTTCTCGAGCGCAACATTGATGTATGGACCTTTTTTTAATGAACGACTCATAATTTACTCTTGTTAATGTTATTTATTTGCCCTTTCAATGATGTACTTGTTTGAAAGCTTCTTCGGTGCACGAGTCTTCAAGCCCTTAGCATACAATCCCTTACGTGAACGCGGATGTCCACCGGACTGACGGCCTTCACCACCACCCATCGGGTGATCATGCGGATTCATAACAACACCACGGTTGTGCGGACGGCGGCCCAGCCAACGAGAACGGCCAGCCTTACCCGACTGCTCCAGAGCATGGTCAGAGTTTCCTACACTTCCTACAGTAGCTTTACAAGCAGAGAGGACCTTACGAGTCTCACCCGAAGGGAGTTTAATCACACAGTAACTGCCTTCACGAGAAGTCAACTGAGCAAAATTACCAGCCGAACGAACGAGCAAGGCACCCTGTCCCGGACGCAATTCAATGTTGTGAATTACCGTACCTACAGGGATGTTTGCCAAGGGAAGAGCGTTGCCTACCTCAGGAGCAGCATCTGCGCCAGAGAGCAGGGTTGTCCCCACTTGCAGTCCGTTAGGAGCAATAATGTAACGTTTTTCACCATCAGCATAGAAAAGCAATGCGATGCGAGCCGAGCGGTTCGGATCGTACTCGATTGTCTTTACCACTGCTGGAACACCATCTTTCTCACGTTTAAAGTCGATGATACGATACTTTCTCTTATGGCCGCCACCACGATAGCGGACGGTCATTTTTCCGGTGTTGTTTCGACCACCGGTAGAGCGTTTACCGAAAACGAGAGACTTCTCTGGCACGGATGCAGTAATATCCTCGAACGTGCCAATAATTTTGTGTCTTTGTCCCGGAGTAACCGGTTTTAATTTACGTACTGCCATTTTTTATTAAATATTGCTATAAAAATCAATTGTATCGCCCTCTTTCAGAGTAACGATTGCCTTCTTGAACGCGGGCTTCTGTCCTTTGATAAGACCTGCGCGGGTATAACGGCTTGAGCGTTTGCCTGCGTAGCGAAGCGTGTTCACACTAATTACCTTGACCTTGTAGAGTTCCTCTACTTCCTTCTTAATCTCAATCTTATTAGCGTCGGGCTTAACGACAAATCCGTACTTGACCTCAGCCTTCTTTGTACGTGTTTCGCCCTTTACCTTATAAGTTTTCTCCTCAGAAGACTGGTCGGTAATCTTGGTCATCTTCTCAGTAACCAGGGGTTTTATTATAACTGCCATATCTATGTCTCCTTATTATTTTGCTAAGACTTCGTCGATAGACTGCAGTGAGTTTTCAGTCACAACAAGAACATCTGCATTCAAAACTTTATAAGTATTGAGTGAAGATGCCGTCATAACTTCAGTACGCTGCAAGTTACGAGCCGACAAATATACGTTTTTATCTACACCCGGCAAAAGAAGGAGTAGCTTCTTTCCTTCAATTTTAAGGTTTTTAGTAATATTTACGAATTCTTTAGTCTTTGGTGCGTCCAAAGTAAAGTCTTCAACAATGATGATGGCATTCTCTTGTGCCTTGTAACTCAAAGCAGAGCGACGGGCAAGAGCCTTCACTTTCTTATTGAGTTTGAAACGATAGTCACGTGGACGTGGACCGAACACGCGGCCACCACCTCTGAGAAGCGGAGAGTTGATGTCACCATGACGTGCACCGCCGCCGCCCTTTTGGCGACCGAGCTTGCGCGTTGAGCCTTTGTGCTCGCTTCTTTCCTTAGCCTTAGCCGTTCCCTGACGCTGATTTGCAAGGTACTGCTTCACGTCGAGATAGATGACGTGGTCGTTTGGCTCAATTCCGAAGACAGATTCGTTTAACGTAACCTTTCTTCCGGTCTCCTGACCATTGATATTTAATACGCTAACTTCCATTATTTCTTAATTAATACGGTTGAACCATTGCATCCAGCTACCGAGCCTTTGATAAGAAGGAGGTTGTGCTCTGGAATTACTTTTAACACTCTGAGGTTCTGAGTAGTCACTCTGTCACCACCCATCTGGCCTGCCATGCGCATACCTTTGAATACTTTAGCGGGATAGGAGCAGGCGCCGATAGATCCCGGCTTGCGGGCACGGTCATCCTGTCCGTGAGTGCTCTGACCTACACCACCGAAACCGTGGCGTTTCATTACTCCCTGGAATCCTTTACCTTTAGAAGTACCTACTACATCGACATAGTCTGCATCGGCAAACAGCTCGACTGTAATGGTATCGCCGAGGTTATACTCCTCGTCAAACTTGAACTCGGCCAAGTGCTTCTTCGGTGTTGTGCCGGCTTTCTTGAAGATTCCGAGCATGGGCTTAGTCGTTCTTTTCTCCTTAGCCTCGCCGAAACCTAATTGAACAGCCTTGTAACCGTCGGTCTCAATAGTCTTCACCTGGGTTACAACACAAGGACCAGCTTCGATAACAGTGCACGGTATGTTTTTACCGTCGGCACTAAAAACGGATGTCATTCCGATTTTTCTTCCAATTAATCCTGGCATTTCAATTAAATTTAATTATTTAACACTAAAAAAACTACACTTTGATTTCTACTTCCACACCGCTGGGCAACTCGAGCTTCATCAGCGCGTCAACCGTCTTAGCCGTAGAGCTATAGATGTCGATAAGGCGCTTGTAGTCGCTGAGCTGGAACTGCTCACGTGCCTTCTTGTTTACAAACGTACTGCGGTTCACCGTGTAGATACGCTTGTGTGTGGGGAGGGGGATCGGGCCACTGACGATGGCGCCTGTTGCCTTCACTGCCTTTACGATTTTCTCTGCTGACTTGTCAACCAACTTGTGGTCGTAGCTTTTCAGCTTAATTCTGATTTTCTGACTCATTTTTAATTAAGTTGTTAAATTAATATTATGAGAGAAGAGGTATGCCGCTTAAGAGTCATTCGCTAAGTGGCACCTCTCGTCTCGTGAATTGTCATTATACCAAGTCGGCGCGTCCCTTTACCTCTTCGAGCACGGCCTTAGCGATAGTGCTTGAGAGGGGTGCGTGGTGGTCGTATTCCATCGAGCTGGTAGCGCGACCGGAGGTAATGGTACGGAGTGCGGTCACGTAGCCGAACATCTCGGCCAATGGTACTTGCGCCTTGATGATGCGTGCGCCACTGCGTGCCTCATCCATACCTTCCACCTGACCACGGCGTTTGTTCAAGTCGCCAATCACGTCGCCCATGTTCTCCTCTGGAGTCACCACCTCTACCTTCATCACAGGCTCCATCAGTGCTGGTCCTGCTTTCGGGCAGATGTTGCGATAGGCGTTGATGGCGGCGAGCTCGAAGGAAAGCTGGTCGGAGTCCACCGGGTGGAACGACCCGTCGACAAGTGTCACCTTCAGTCCTGTCATCGGATAACCGCCGAGGATACCGTTCTTCATAGCCGTCTCAAAGCCTTTCTGAACAGAAGGAATAAATTCCTTGGGCACATTACCGCCCTTCACCTCGTTGATGAACTGCAGGTCGCTCTCCGTGTAGTCGGGATCTTTCGGTCCAACGTTGACAATGATGTCAGCAAACTTACCACGACCACCCGACTGCTTCTTGTAGACCTCGCGGTGCATGGTCACCTCGCGGGTGATAGCCTCCTTGTAGTTCACCTGGGGCTTGCCCTGATTGCACTCCACCTTGAACTCGCGCTTCAGACGGTCGATGATGATATCGAGATGGAGCTCGCCCATACCCGAGATAATCGTCTGTCCGCTCTGCTCGTCGGTGCGCACGGTGAACGTGGGGTCCTCCTCAGCCAGCTTGGCCAGTCCGTTGTCGAGCTTGGCAATGTCGGCTTGGCTCTTCGGCTCTACAGCAATAGAGATTACCGTGTCGGGGAAGGTCATCGACTCCAAGACGATGGGATGCCCCTCGTCGCAGAGCGTGTCGCCCGTGCGGATATCCTTGAAGCCAACACCTGCGCCGATGTCGCCTGCGTCGATGCTTTCCATAGGAATCTCCTTGTTAGAGTTCATCTGGAAGAGGCGGCTGATGCGCTCCTTCTTTCCCGAGCGCGGGTTATAGACATAGGAGCCGGCCTTCACGCTACCCGAGTAAACACGGAAGAACACCAGTCGTCCCATATACGGGTCGGTAGCGATCTTGAATGCGAGGGCAGCTGTGGGTTCTTCCTCAGAAGGCTTGCGGCCTTCCTCGCTGTCGGTCTCGGGGTTCACACCCATCACGGCCTCGGTATCGAGGGGTGAAGGCAGGAAAGCACATACGCAGTCGAGCAGCGGCTGAACGCCCTTGTTCTTGTACGAGCTACCACAGACCATAGGTGTGATGTCCATCGAGATGGTACCCTTGCGGAGTGCGGCGATGAGCTTGTCTTCAGGAATATCCTGACCATCGAGATACATCTCCATGAGCTCGTCGTCGAAGTTTGCGGCGGTCTCAAGCATCTTGTCGCGCCACTCCTCAGCCTCGCCGAGCAGCTCCTCAGGAATATCCTCCATGTCATATTCGGCACCCATCGTCTCATCGTGCCACAGGATGGCCTTCATCTTAATGAGGTCCACAACACCTTTGAAGTGTTCTTCGGCACCGATAGGAATCTGCACGGGGCAGGGATTGGCACCGAGTATTTCCTTCATCTGGCGCACTGTCTCATAGAAGTCGGCACCCGATCGGTCCATTTTGTTCACGTAGCCGATGCGCGGCACGTTGTATTTATCGGCCTGGCGCCATACGGTCTCCGACTGCGGCTGTACGCCGTCGGCTGCCGAGTAGGTAGCCACGGCACCGTCGAGCACGCGGAGCGAACGCTCCACCTCAGCGGTGAAGTCTACGTGTCCCGGAGTGTCAATGAGGTTAATTTTGAAAGCCTTCCCACCGTAGTTCCAGTTACAGGTAGTGGCCGCCGATGTGATGGTGATACCACGCTCCTGCTCCTGAGCCATCCAGTCCATCGTAGCAGCGCCGTCGTGCACCTCGCCTATCTTATGGGTCTTACCCGTGTAGAAGAGGATACGCTCCGAAGTAGTGGTCTTTCCTGCATCGATGTGGGCCATGATGCCGATGTTGCGTGTCAAGTGTAAATCGCGATTTGCCATTTTCTCTCTCTTTACCTTTTTCTATACCTATTCGCTGTTATCACTTAAAACCTGAAATGGGCAAATGCGCGGTTAGCCTCAGCCATGCGGTGCATGTCTTCCTTACGTTTGAAGGCACCACCCTGGTTGTTGTAGGCGTCCATAATCTCGGCAGCCAGTTTCTCCGACATACCCTTGCCTCCACGCTTACGGGCGTAGTTGATCATGTTCTTCATCGAGATACTCTCCTTGCGGTCGGGACGGATTTCCGTCGGCACCTGGAAGGTAGCACCACCGATACGACGACTCTTCACCTCCACCTGGGGGGTGATGTTGTCGAGAGCCTGCTTCCAAATCTCGAGAGCGGACTTCTCCACGTCAGCCATCTTGTTTTTTACTATGTCGAGGGCAGTGTAGAAGATTTCATACGAAATGTTCTTCTTTCCATCGTACATCAAATGATTCACGAACTTTGAGACCTTCTGGTCGTTGAAGACGGGATCCGGAAGGATCACGCGCTTCTTTGGTTTTGCTTTTCTCATTTTTTGTTGTTTTTTGTCTGCGGAGGCTGTTGTCTTCTTTGTTCTTCAACACCCGCTCTCGGGCGTTTACTCAACCTGTTCTAACTTTTCTCCAGCAAAACGTTTTGTCTTCTTCTTTAGTTACGTCCTTGCGTACTAATCTTCTCCGATTATTACTTCTTCTGCTTCGGACGTTTGGCACCGTACTTCGAACGGCGCTGAGTACGGTTCTCCACACCGGCGGTGTCGAGCGTACCGCGAACGATGTGATAGCGCACACCGGGGAGATCCTTTACACGACCACCACGTACAAGCACGATAGAGTGCTCCTGCAGGTTGTGTCCTTCTCCGGGAATGTAGGAGTTCACTTCCTTCTGGTTGGTCAAACGCACACGGGCAACCTTACGCATTGCCGAGTTAGGCTTTTTAGGTGTTGTCGTATAGACACGTACGCATACGCCACGACGCTGCGGACATGAGTCCAGAGCGGGCGACTTGCTCTTGTCTACGAGCACCTTTCTGCCTTTTCTTACTAATTGTGAAATAGTAGGCATAATTGTTACTTTTTTAAAATTTATATTTATTTATTGTATATTCTGCCATTGACGAAAGGCCACAAATCCCCTACCTGTTCACGACAGGGCACAATAAGCCATTTCGGGCTGCAAAGGTACAAATATTTCCCGAAACCACCTAATTTATACACTCTTGATTGTTTCGGTTAAACCTGATTTTAACAAAATATAACTTCCTTTATCTTTATTTATTACCCGAAGATGGTCACCGAAGTCTGTTTTACTCATTCACGAGGGGCTCTTTTATCTATTTCGGCACCCGAAATCATCAGAAAAGCCCGTTCTCGTGTCAGTAAAACACGCGAACGGGTTTTCCATGAGTCTCAGTTTCCAGTCAGCACGGAAACCAGGCATCATGCCTCGCCCTTACCGCCGCCGAATGGAGCGATGGTACGGGGCTGACCCTGCTGCTGAGGAATCTGAATCTTTCCGAACTGTTGCTCATACTTGTAGATATTCTCCTGCAAAGCCATGAGCAGACGTTTGGCATGTTCGGGAGCCATGACAACGCGGCTGCGCACCTGCGGTTTAGGAATGCCGGGCAGCATACGCGCAAAGTCGAGAACGAAATCACTGCTGGAGTGGGTGATGAGCGCCAGGTTAGCATACTCGCCCTGGGCCACCTCGGGACGCAGCTCAAGCTGGAACCCCTGTTGGTTGTTGTTTTCTTCCATCTTTTTACTTTTTTACCTTATTATTTATTATATATACATTCATATTTTCTGCAAAGTTACGATTTAGTGAACGAAAATGCAAATTCATTTACACTTTTCCGAACGACGATAGTAACTTCGTCAATTCGTTGACAAAGTTACGAAAATTTCGATTAAGCGAGAGGAAAAAAACGAGTTTCTTTTATCGAGCGTGAGATTTTTTTAGACATATTAACATCACGGACATAAAGACAGATTAACATAATAACAACAAACATAAGGACAAAAAGACACATTAACATAAACATTTTTTAAGGAACACAGGATTCGTTTTAACACGAAATTTGAAGAATTCTCAATCAGAAAAGTTGTGGACGCGAATTTTTCACGTATGCGTGTGCAATTGTCTGCTACCG
>CAJOIW010000035.1 GCA_905234845.1 uncultured Prevotella sp.
AAACCAATAGAGAAAAGCATGTTTGTATCCATGACTGCAAATATACTACTTTTATCGAAAACATATTATTGATTACCCACTCAAATCAACATAGACCCGCAAGAGAAGACAACGAATTTAACAAATGAAACGAATGAGACGGGTGTAAAAACAGCATTTTCACGCTCTAAAATGAAGGTCAAAGTCGACAAAAACCGTTAACATTTCCATCTTGGATTTAAGACTAATTAACACGCCAAGAGATAATTGAATTAACCATGAATTTTATTGGGGAGTGTCATTTGTGTCATTTGTGACATTCGTGGTAAAAAGAAAAAGAATGATTGCTATCCAATAAAAAAAAATGATTATCCGCAATCGCACCACCAATGCCCAGAATGGGCTATAGATTACAGTCCGTCGGGCTTCCTTGGTGGTATCTTTGCGGATAACCATAAAAAGAATAAGGGTGCCTCATGTGAGGCACCCTTGCTCTTGTTCAGCTGTTGCTGCTTTCGATTATTCGCCTACGAGGGCGGGCTCTTCGTAGTCAAGCACATTCTTGCGGTTGGCTTCCATGCGCTCGTACTCTTCCTTGGAGCCTACGATGATCTTGTCCCACTGACGCAAGCCCGTACCTGCGGGGATGCGGTGGCCGGAGATCACGTTCTCCTTCATACCCTCGAGTCGGTCGACTTTTCCGCGGATGGCTGCCTCGTTGAGCACCTTGGTGGTCTCCTGGAAGGAGGCTGCCGAGATGAAGCTCTTGGTCTGGAGGGCAGCACGCGTGATACCCTGGAGTATCTGCGTTGACGTTGCGGGAATGGTGTCGCGCACCTGAACGATGCGGAGGTCGCGGCGCTTCAGGCTGGAGTTCTCATCGCGCAGCTTGCGGGCAGAGATAATCTGTCCGGCCTTCACATTCTCGGAGTCGCCGGCATCGAGCACGTACTTCTTGCCCCAGATGCGGTCGTTCTCCTCAGCAAAGTCGAGCTTGTCGACGAGCTGCTGCTCGAGGAAGGTGGTATCGCCGGGCTCCTCGATCATCACCTTGCGCATCATCTGGCGCACGATGATCTCGAAGTGCTTGTCGTTGATGGTCACACCCTGCAGACGGTAAACGCTCTGCACCTCGTTGACGATGTACTCCTGTACGGCGGTGGGACCCTTGATGGCAAGGATGTCGTTGGGCGTGATGACACCATCGCTGAGCGGTGTGCCGGCACGAACGGCATCGTGCTCCTGAACAAGAATCTGCTTCGACAGCGAGACAAGATACTTCTTCTCGTCGCCGGTCTTCGATTTCACGATAATCTCGCGGTTACCACGTTTCACCTTACCCATTCTCACCTCGCCGTCGATCTCACTGACGACAGCGGGGTTCGACGGGTTGCGGGCCTCGAACAGCTCGGTCACACGCGGCAGACCACCGGTGATGTCGCCACCCTTGGCTGAGGCACGCGGAATCTTCACGAGCGTGGCACCCGATGGTACGGCCTGTCCGTCTTCCACGACGACGTGTCCGCCTACGGGGAAGTTGTAGGAGCCTACGATGCCGCCGTTCTCGTCGATAATGTCGCAGGTAGGCACTTTCGTCTTGTCCTTCGAGTCGGTGATGATCTTCTCGGTCAGACCGGTGGTCTCATCGGTCTCGGCACGGAAGGTGACACCCTCGATGACATCGTTGAACTTAAGTGTACCGGCAAACTCGGTGACGATGACGGCATTGAACGGATCCCACTTGGCAACGAGGTCGCCTTTCTTCACCACATCGCCCTGCTGGAAGTAGAGCGACGAGCCATAGGGCACGTTGAGCGTTGAGAGGGCAATGCCGGTATGCGGGTCGACGAAACGGATTTCCGAGAGTCGGCTAACCACCATGCGGCACTCAATGTCTTTCTCGCCATCGTTCTCCACGAACGGCACGGTACGGAGCTCATCGAACTCTACCTTCGCGTCGTTCTTCGCCACGATGCTGGCATTGGCTGCGGCATTGGCAGCCACACCACCGGCGTGGAACGTACGGAGCGTAAGCTGTGTACCCGGCTCACCAATGGCCTGTGCGGCAATGACACCGACGGCCTCGCCCTTCTGCACCATGCGGCTGGTGGCGAGGTTGCGGCCATAGCACTTCATGCAGACACCCTTCTTGCTCTCGCAAGTGAGCACCGAACGAATCTCGACCATCTCGATGGGTGACTCCTCTATGGCACGGGCCTTGTCTTCGGTTATCTCCTCACCGGCGGCTACGATAAGCTCGCCTGTGGTGGGATGGATGACATCGTGAACGGATACGCGTCCGAGGATACGGTCGTAGAGCTTGGAGATGACCTCGTCGCCCTCCTTGATGGCCGTACACTCAAGACCGCGAAGCGTGCCACAGTCTTCCTCAGTGATGATGACGTCGTGGCTGACGTCGACCAGACGACGGGTCAGATAACCGGCGTCGGCTGTCTTCATGGCCGTGTCGGCCAGACCCTTACGGGCACCATGGGAAGAGATGAAGTATTCGAGCACCGACATACCCTCCTTGAAGTTGGAGAGGATGGGGTTCTCAATAATCTGCTGTGTCTCGGCACCGGCTTTCTGGGGCTTGGCCATCAGACCACGCATACCCGAGAGCTGTTTGATCTGGTCCTTAGAGCCACGGGCTCCGGAGTCGAGCATCATGTAAACGGCATTGAAGCCCTGGTCGGCGGCGGTCATCTCTTTCAAGAGGATGTCGCCGAGCTCGTTGTTCACATGTGTCCACGCATCGATAACCTGATTGTAACGCTCGTTGTCGGTGATGAAACCCATCTCGTAGTTAGCCTGGATTTCCTCGACTTCCTTCTGACCTTTCTCGACGATGCCCTCTTTCTCTGGCGGCACGATGATGTCGTCAAGGTTGAACGACAGACCGGCCACGTAGGCCATACGGTAACCGAGGTTCTTGATACCATCGAGGAACTCGCAGGCGCGAGCCATACCGACGGTCTTGATCACGTCGGCGATGATGCCGCGCAGGGTCTTCTTGGAAATAATGTCGTTGAAGAAGCCAACCTCGTCGGGCACGATGCCATTGACGATGACACGACCGACAGAGGTCTCCACCATGTGGCGGACGGGCTTGCCATCGATAACATCGTCGACCATCACCTTGACGGGGGCATGGAGGTCGCACTTACCTTCATTGTGGGCAATGATGGCTTCCTCGGGACCATAGAACGAGAGGCCCTCGCCCTTTGCGCCCGGGCGCAGCTTGGTGATGTAGTAGAGGCCGAGCACCATGTCCTGCGACGGCACGGTGATAGGAGCACCGTTAGCAGGGTTCAGGATGTTGTGGCTCTGCAGCATCAGAATCTGCGCCTCAAGGATAGCCTCGTTGCTCAAGGGAAGGTGTACGGCCATCTGGTCGCCATCGAAGTCGGCATTGAACGCCGTACATGCCAGCGGATGGAGCTGGATAGCCTTGCCCTCGATGAGCTTCGGCTGGAAGGCTTGGATACCCAGACGGTGAAGCGTCGGGGCACGGTTGAGCAATACGGGATGGCCCTTCATCACATTCTCAAGGATGTCCCAGATAACAGGCTCGCGACGATCGACAATCTTCTTTGCGCTCTTGACGGTCTTCACAATACCGCGCTCAATGAGCTTGCGGATGATGAATGGTTTGTAGAGCTCGGCTGCCATGAGCTTCGGCAGACCGCACTCGCCCATCTTCAACTCGGGACCTACGACGATAACCGAACGGGCTGAATAGTCGACACGCTTACCGAGAAGGTTCTGACGGAAACGTCCCTGCTTACCTTTCAGCGAGTCGCTGAGCGACTTCAGTGGACGGTTGCTCTCGCTCTTCACGGCCGATGACTTGCGGCTGTTGTCGAACAAAGAGTCGACTGCTTCCTGAAGCATACGCTTCTCATTACGGAGAATCACCTCGGGTGCCTTGATCTCAACAAGTCGCTTCAAACGGTTGTTGCGGATGATGACACGACGATAGAGGTCATTGAGGTCGCTGGTGGCGAAACGCCCGCCATCGAGCGGAACCAACGGGCGCAACTCTGGCGGAATGACAGGGATAATCTTGAGGATCATCCACTCGGGACGGTTGATGTCCTGACTTGAGCGGAAGGCCTCGACTACCTGCAGACGCTTCAAGGCATCGGTCTTGCGCTGCTGCGAAGAGTCGTTGTTGGCACGCTCACGAAGCTCGGCTGCCAGAGACTCAAGGTCTAACTCGGCCAACAGGTCGTAGATAGCCTCGGCACCCATCTTGGCAACGAACTTGTCGGGGTCGCCGTCGTCGAGGCTGGCATTGTTGGGATCAAGATGATTGTCAACGATGTCGATGTATTCCTCCTCGGTGAGCAGATCCATCTTGTGGGAACCGTTCAGCTCCATGCCATCAGCATCAGTCTTTCCGGCAAGCACGCCAGGACGAATGACCACATACTTCTCGTAGTAGATAATCGCGTCGAGCTTCTTTGTCGGCATACCCAGCAGATAGCCAATCTTATTGGGCAGTGAGCGGAAATACCAGATGTGGGCCACTGGCACCACGAGCTCAATGTGTCCGCTACGCTCACGGCGCACCTTCTTCTCGGTTACCTCAACACCGCACCGGTCGCACACGATACCTTTATAGCGAATGCGCTTGTATTTGCCGCAGGCACACTCAAAGTCGCGAGTAGGACCAAAGATGCGCTCGCAGAACAAACCATCACGCTCAGGCTTGTAGGTACGATAGTTGATTGTCTCAGGCTTGGTAATCTCACCATACGAATTTTCCAGGATTTCCTCAGGAGAGGCCAATCCGATGGTAATCTTCGTAAAATTATTCTTTACTTTTGATTCTTTCTTGAAAGCCATAATTATTCTTTATTGGGGAGTTAATCGAGTTTGACACTTAATCCAAGACCACGCAGTTCGTGCAGAAGCACGTTGAGAGATTCGGGGATGCCCGGGGTCGGCATGGAATCGCCCTTGACAATAGCCTCGTATGCCTTTGAACGGCCTACGGTATCGTCGGACTTGATAGTCAGGATCTCCTGCAGCACATGGCTTGCGCCGAACGCCTCAAGAGCCCAAACCTCCATCTCACCGAAACGCTGACCACCAAACTGGGCCTTACCGCCAAGCGGCTGCTGGGTGATGAGGCTGTACGGGCCTATCGAACGGGCATGCATCTTGTCTTCCACCATGTGGCCGAGCTTCAAGAAGTAAGTGATACCTACTGTTGCAGGCTGGTCGAACTGCTCACCCGTCTCACCGTCGTAAAGACGTGTTGAGCACAAGCGCGGCAGACCTGCCTTGTCGGTCCACTCAGAGAGGTCTTCGAGTTTGGCACCGTCGAAGATAGGTGTGGCAAACTTCACGCCAAGACGCTTACCTGCGGCACCGAGGATGGCTTCGAATATCTGACCGAGGTTCATACGCGAAGGCACACCCAACGGGTTAAGTACGAGGTCGACTGGACGACCGTCCTCGAGGAACGGCATGTCTTCCATGCGCACTACCTTCGACACGATACCCTTGTTACCATGACGACCGGCAAGCTTATCGCCTACGCCAATCTTACGCTTCTTGGCAACATATACCTTGCCCATCTGAATAATGCCTGAGGGCAGATCATCGCCAATCGTGATGGCAAACTTGCGGCGTTTCATCTCGGCATCGAGCAACTTATATTTGCGGATATAGTTCATGATGAGCTTCTGTATCAAACCATTCTTGTGCTCATCGTTGGTCCAGTCGTTCGACTGAATGCCGTCGAACTCAAGATTTCTGAGGTTGGTTGCCGTGTACTTGCTGCCCTTGGTGATAACCTCAACTCCCGTGTAGTCTTTCACACCACGCGAGGTCTTACCCTTGGTCAAGGTAAGCAGCTTATCAATAAGGATATCCTTCAAGTCGTTATTCTTGGCCTCATATTCCTCATCAATCTTAGTCAAGAGAATCTTGTCTTGACGCTTCGACTCACGTGTCTTCATGGCACGGGAGAAGAGTTTCTTGTCGATAATCACACCGCTCAACGACGGATTGGCCTTGAGGGAAGAGTCTTTCACATCGCCAGCCTTGTCGCCAAAAATGGCGCGGAGAAGTTTCTCCTCTGGCGAGGGATCGCTCTCGCCCTTCGGCGAGATCTTACCGATAAGGATGTCGCCGGGCTCTACACGAGCACCAACGCGAATGATACCATTCTCATCGAGGTCTTTCGTAGCCTCTTCGCTGACGTTGGGAATATCGGCTGTGAACTCCTCCATACCACGCTTGGTCTCACGCACGTCAAGTGAATACTCGTCCACATGGACAGAGGTCAGAACATCGTCGCGCACCAACCGTTCAGAAAGAACAATGGCATCCTCATAGTTGTATCCCTTCCAAGGCATATAAGCCACGAGGAGGTTGCGGCCAAGAGCCAACTCGCCATTCTCGGTGGCATATCCTTCGGTAAGTATCTGACCCTTAGTGACACGCTGACCCTTCTCACAGATGGGACGGAGGTCGATGGTCATGTTTTGGTTCGTACGACGGAACTTCGGTATGCGATACTCTTTCAGAGCCGGCTCGAAGCTGACAAAGTCTTCCTCTTCCGTACGATCATAGAGAATGCGCAACGTTGTGGCGTCCACATACTCGATGACACCATCGCCTTCGGCAACAATCATTGTGCGAGAGTCTTCACAGACCTGCTTCTCCAAACCCGTACCCACGATAGGAGCATCATTGTGAAGCAACGGAACAGCCTGGCGCATCATGTTACATCCCATGAGCGCACGGTGACCGTCGTCGTGCTCAAGGAAAGGAATAAGGCCGGCGGAAACGGAGGCTATCTGCTGCGGAGAAACATCCATCAGGTCAACCTTTTCTGGTGCTACGACGGGGAAGTCGGCATCCTGACGGCATTTCACACTGGTGCGGATGAAAGAACCATCGGCCTTCAGCGGTGCATTACCCTGACCGATAATATGCTCTTGCTCTTCTTCGGCTGTGAGATAGACAACCTCATCATTGTTAAGGCTAACCTTGCCATTCTCCACCTTACGGTAAGGTGTCTCAATAAAGCCAAGCTCATTGATGGTGGCATATACACACAACGAAGAAATCAGACCGATATTCGGACCCTCAGGACTCTCAATCGGGCACAAACGGCCGTAGTGCGTATAGTGAACGTCACGAACCTCGAAGCCGGCACGCTCGCGCGACAAACCGCCAGGACCAAGTGCCGAAAGACGACGCTTGTGGGTCACCTCGGCCAAGGGGTTGTTCTGATCCATAAACTGACTCAGAGGATTCGTTCCAAAGAATGAATTGATGACACTCGATATGGTCTTGGCATTGATGAGGTCGGTCGGAGTGAACACCTCATTGTCGCGCACATTCATACGCTCACGTATGGTACGGCTCATGCGGGCAAGACCAATGGAGAACTGATTGCTCAACTGTTCACCAACAGTACGAACGCGACGGTTCGACAGGTGGTCGATATCGTCGACGGTAGCATTGGAGTTGACAAGTTGTATAAGATATTTGATGATCTCAATGATATCGTCTTTCGTCAACACGCGTACATCCATTTCCGTATCAAGACCTAACTTCTTGTTGATACGATAACGGCCTACTTCACCCAAGTCGTAACGCTTGTCAGAGAAGAACAGGTTTTGGAACACCTCACGTGCGCTGGCATCGTCGGCAGGGTCGGCGTTGCGAAGCTGACGATAGATATACAATACGGCTTCCTTCTCAGAATTACTCTGGTCTTTTGCCAATGTATTGAAGATGATGGAATATTTGTTGGCGGCCTCAGCATCCTTATGGAGAAGGATTGAGGGGGTTCCGCTATTGAGAATTTCCTCCACATTCTCCTTTGTCAGCTCTGTCTCACGATCCATGATAACCTCATTTCGCTCGATAGAAACCACTTCGCCCGTATCCTCGTCAACGAAATCCTCATTCCAGCTTTTCAGCACACGAGCAGCCAGCTTACGACCGATGGCAGCCTTCATATTCTTCTTATTGACCTTCACTTCTTCAGCAAGGTCAAAAATCTGCAGAATATCTTTATCCTGCTCATATCCGATGGCACGAAGAAGCGTGGTTACCGGCAACTTCTTCTTGCGGTCAATATAGGCATACATCACATTGTTGATGTCGGTGGCAAACTCTATCCACGAACCCTTGAACGGGATGATACGGGCAGAGTAAAGAACCGTTCCGTTAGCATGAACGCCCTGACCGAAGAATACACCTGGCGAACGATGCAACTGAGATACGACAACACGCTCGGCACCGTTGATGATGAATGTGCCATTAGGCGTCATATAGGGGATGGTGCCAAGGAAGACATCTTGTATGAATGTTCCAAAATCCTCATGGTCTGGGTCGGTACAATACAATTTCATCTTTGCCTTCATGGGCACGCTATAGGTCAGACCTCGCTCAAGGCACTCATCTATCGTATAACGCGGTGGATCAATGAAATAATCCAAGAACTCAAGAACGAAATTATTACGCGTGTCGGTAATGGGGAAGTTCTCAGAGAACACCTTGTACAAACCGTCGTTCTTGCGTTCTTCAGGCGGAGTATCTAATTGCAAAAAGTCTCTAAACGACTTTAACTGCACATCCAGAAAATCAGGATAAGGCATCGGATTGTGAACCTTGGCAAAGTTCACTCTTTTTTCTACTTTTTTCGAAGCCATCAGAAGAAAATAAAATAGATGTTATTACTAATTGATTAAAGACACAAAATGGTCGGAACCCACCTATTTGGAAGATTCCAACCACATTTTCCACTAAGTTGAGTACAGAGAGGACATACCCAATGCACATCCTCTCTGCATAAGTATTCAGAATTACTTCAGTTCTACCTTGGCACCAGCCTCTTCGATCACCTTCTTCAGGTTCTCAGCCTCTTCTTTGGAGAGACCTTCCTTAATGGTAGCAGGAGCACCGTCTACGAGATCCTTAGCCTCTTTCAGACCAAGACCGCAAGCTTCTTTCACTGCCTTTACTACCTGGAGCTTTGTTGCGCCTACTTCAGCGAGAACAACATCGAAAGATGTCTTTTCCTCAGCAGCGGCAGCTGCGCCACCAGCAGCAGGACCAGCAGCCACAGCTACAGCTGCAGCAGCAGGCTCGATACCATACTCGTCCTTCAGGACTGTTGCCAACTCATTTACTTCTTTTACTGTAAGGTTTACTAACTCTTCAGCAATAGCTTTAATATCTGCCATTTTATTTAAAAATTTTAATTGTTTTTTGTTTTTTACTTTTTGACTTATTCTTATTCAGGACGCTCGCCTAAAGTCTTCAGCACACCATGAATAGTGTTTGCGCCTGACTGAAGTGCAGAAACAACATTCTTTGCGGGCGATTGCAGCAATGCGACAATCTCGGCAATAACCTCGTTCTTGCTCTTGATAGAAGCCAACTCTTCGAGTTTCTCGGCACCTACATAGATACCTTCCTCGGCATAAGCGGCTTTGAGTGCGGGTATACCTTCTTTGGTATAATCTTTCAGTAACTTAGCCGGTACGTTAGCAACATTTGCAAACATGACGGCAGTGCTACCTTTCAACGTGCTGTAAAGCGGTTCAAAATCTATGTCAGATGCTTCAAAAGCCTTGTGGAGAAGGGTATTCTTCACAACAACCATTTTGATGTCATTCTTGAAGCACTTACGACGAAGATTACTTGTTGCGGCGGCATTCAGCCCCGATACGTCTACGAGATAGAAATGGGGATAAGCTTTCAGCTTCTCACCAAGCTCCACTATAATAGTATCTTTTACTTCTTTTCTCATTTTACAAAACTTTTAGAGTTACTCAACTGATTTCGGATCAACCTTGATACCCTTACTCATCGTGCTCGAAATAAAGATACTCTTCACGTATGTACCTTTTGCAGCAGCAGGCTTAAGCTTGATAATGGTAGCTACAAATTCCTTTGCATTACCATAGAGTTGTTCAGGACTCATAGACACCTTGCCGATGGAGGCATGTACGATACCAGCCTTGTCGACCTTGAAATCTATCTTACCTTGCTTAACTTCCTTAACTGCCTTAGCAACGTCCATAGTCACAGTACCGCTCTTGGGGTTAGGCATCAGACCACGGGGGCCGAGAACACGACCCAGTGGGCCGACCTTACCCATGCAAGAAGGCATTGTAATGATTACATCAATATCAGTCCATCCGCCTTTGATCTTCTCGATATACTCGTCAAGACCAACATAGTCGGCGCCGGCTTCCTTAGCAGCAGCTTCCTGATCGGGAGTACAGAGTGCAAGCACGCGAATAACCTTACCGGTTCCGTTGGGAAGCGTTACCACGCCACGAACCATCTGGTTAGCTTTACGCGGGTCTACACCCAAGCGTACATCAATGTCTACAGAGGCATCAAACTTAGTGGTGGTAATGTCCTTCACCAGTTCTGTAGCCTCTTTCAATGTGTATACCTTCCCTACTTCAACTTTGTCAGCTACTGATTTTTGATTTTTTGTCAGTTTACTCATTTTCTTAATTGAAGTTTTTAAATGTTAGCAGGGAAGTCCCCTTTTACAGTAATGCCCATGCTTCTTGCTGTACCGGCTATGAGCTTCATGGCGGATTCTACCGTAAAGCAATTCAAGTCTTTCATCTTATCCTCAGCAATAGCTTTTACCTGATCCCAAGTGACGGTTGCCACTTTCTGGCGGTTAGGCTGAGCTGACCCGCTTTTCACCTTGGCAGCGTCGAGCAACTGTACAGCTGCCGGCGACGTCTTGATTTCAAAGCTGAATGACTTGTCGGTGTAGTAAGTGATAACGACAGGCAATACTTTGCCAGCCTTATCCTGGGTTCTGGCGTTGAATTCCTTGCAGAATCCCATGATGTTAATACCCTTCGAACCAAGAGCCGGTCCTACGGGAGGAGAGGGATTTGCAGCGCCACCTTTAATCTGTAATTTGATTAATCCAGCAACTTCTTTAGCCATTTCTTTGTTAATATTAAATTGATAATTGTATAAAAAGAGTTCTTACACATCCGTAACAATATGTCAGCCCTCTTTTTCAACTTGCATAAAACTTAGCTCTAACGGTGTTTTCCGTCCAAAGATCTTGACCATCACCTTCAGCTTACGTTTCTCGTTGTTCACCTCTTCGATGACACCATTGAAACCACTGAATGGGCCATCAATCACTTTGACAGTTTCGTCAACAAGATACGGAATGCTCACCTCGTCGTTCAGTTCTGTCTCCTCGGCATTGCCGATCATGCGATTGATTTCGGCCTGAGGAACGGGCGCCGGTTTGTCGAGCCCTCCGATGAATCCCATCACATTTGGGGTAAAACGCAACATGTGGGCGACATCGCCTACAAGTTCAGCCTCAACGAAAGCATAGCCAGGGAGACGTACTTTCTCCTTTACTACTCTCTTGCCATTACGCAAAGAAGCATGCTTCTCTGTAGGGACAAGAACCTGATAGACATGTGCTCCGAGTGTGGCATTGATTTTGGAAGCGGCTTCGATGTATTCCTTCACCTTAGCTTCTTTTCCACTTACCGTACGAAGCACATACCACTGTTTACTTGTTTCAGCCATTTTGCTCTACAATTTACCCAGGATAAATAATACCCATTAAATGTTGGAAACACCAGTCCATAGCAAACACCACGAGTGCAATGACAAGGGAAGCTGATAATACTATCACGGCACTGTGTGTCAACTCGCTTAATGTTGGCCAAGTTGTTTTATGCGCAAGTTCGTCGTAACAAGCCTTGCAATAATTGATAAACTTCTTAAACATCTTATTACTTAGTCTTAGCACGGGAAGGAGGACTCGAACCCACGACCCTCGGTTTTGGAGACCGATGCTCTACCAACTGAGCTATTCCCGTAAAAAAGTTCCCGTTACCCGCAGGTGACGGGAACCTGTTTATGTCTACTGACGATTAGTCTTCGTAAACTTCTGTGATCTGACCAGAACCTACGGTACGTCCACCTTCGCGGATAGCGAAACGGAGACCTTGGTTAAGGGCTACTGCGTAGATAAGCTCAACAGTGATCTCTACGTTGTCACCAGGCATTACCATCTCAACGCCTTCGGGCAGAGTGATTTCACCCGTGCAGTCCATTGTACGGAGATAGAACTGAGGACGATACTTGTTGCCGAACGGAGTGTGGCGACCGCCTTCTTCCTTCTTCAATACATAGATGGAAGCCTTGAACTTCTTGAACGGTTTGATCTGACCCGGATGGCAGAGCACCATACCGCGCTTGATCTCGTTCTTATCAATACCACGGAGGAGCAGACCTACGTTGTCACCAGCCTGACCTTCGTCAAGCAGCTTGCGGAACATTTCCACGCCTGTAACAACAGAGTTCTTATCTTCGCCAAGTCCGAGGAGTTCTACGGGATCGCCAACGTGGATAACACCAGTCTCGATACGACCGGTAGCAACAGTACCACGACCAGTGATAGAGAACACGTCCTCAACAGGCATCAAGAAAGGCTTGTCGGTAGCGCGAGGAGGCTCCTGAATCCACTCGTCGCAAGTGTTCATCAGGTCCATAACTTTCTCTTCCCACTTCTCAACGCCATTAAGGGCACCGAGGGCAGAACCGCGGATGATAGGCGTATCATCTTCGAACTCATACTGGGCGAGAATTTCCTGTACTTCCATTTCAACAAGTTCGAGCATTTCTTCGTCTTCGACCATGTCGCACTTGTTCAGGAAAACAACGAGGCGGGGAACGTTCACCTGACGGGCGAGCAGCACGTGCTCACGGGTCTGGGGCATAGGACCGTCTGTTGCAGCTACAACGAGGATAGCACCGTCCATCTGGGCAGCACCAGTTACCATGTTCTTCACATAGTCGGCGTGTCCCGGGCAGTCTACGTGAGCATAGTGACGCTTAGCGGTCTCGTACTCAACGTGTGCAGTGTTAATAGTAATACCACGCTCTTTCTCTTCGGGAGCGTTGTCAATCTGGTCAAAAGACTTAACCTCAGAAAGACCCTGCTTTGCCAATACCATGGTGATGGCAGCGGTCAGAGTTGTCTTACCATGGTCTACGTGACCGATAGTACCAATGTTTACGTGCGGTTTGGTGCGCACAAATTGCTCTTTAGCCATAGCTTTACTTTCTTTTTTTTATTTAAATTAAATGAATAATCGTTTTACTTTTGCACCCAAATCCATAAGGCTGCGAAAAGAGCTGTAACTGAGAGTTGAACTCAGGACCTCTTCCTTACCAAGGAAGTGCTCTACCACTGAGCTATTACAGCAACGAGAGCGGAAAACGGGGCTCAAACCCGCGACCCCCAGCTTGGAAGGCTAGTGCTCTATCAACTGAGCTATTTCCGCATAACAACGTTCCCGCTTCTTCCCTTCTGCGTTTGCCGAGGGCTTCCACGGAAAGCGTTATTTTGTGGGTGGTGATGGATTCGAACCACCGAAGTCGAAAGACAACAGATTTACAGTCTGCCCCATTTGGCCGCTCTGGAAACCACCCTTGTCCCGTTTACTTACGCCACTTGTGAGCCTCTTGTCGGATTCGAACCAACGACCCCGAGATTACAAATCACGTGCTCTGGCCAACTGAGCTAAAGAGGCAAATCCTTGCAGCCGTTTGGCTTTTGCATTTCTGGACGTGTCGTAAAACGGCTGCAAAGATAGACATTATTTTTCAAACAGCAAAACTTTTTTGTGTTTTTTTTACCGATTGCGTTGTTTTTCCTTGAATTTTGTCAGTTGAACCTTCATTGCATCAACACATTGGTCGATTCCCTCTTCAAAGGTGTCGCATGTCTTGTCCACAAAGAGGGTGGTTCCGGGTACAGCTACGGCTAGGCTTGTCTCTTTGTTCATAGCCGTCGCGGGCTTAACTACCTTAAGCTGTACTTCCACGTTCTTGACGTCTTCATAAGCTTTTTCCAACTTGGCGACTTTCTTCTCAATAAACGCCTGTAACTTCTCGGTAGCGTCGAATTTAATCGACTGAATCTTAATTTCCATAATGACCTCCTATATTAAAAGGTTAATAGACTATGCCCTAGGGTGGGCTCTATGATAAACTTTCTTCAATTGCTCGTAAGTGGCATGTGTATAAATCTCTGTTGTCTTTAGGTTGGCGTGTCCAAGCAAATCCTTCACGCTTTTCAAACCAGCCCCGTTATTGAGCATGGCGGTGGCAAAAGTATGGCGAAGAACATGAGGGCTGCGCTTTTTCAGCGTTGAGACCTGCGAGAGACGTTTCTCCACCTCATAGCGCACCTGACCGCGGTTCATGCGTTGCCCGGCAGCCGTAACAAAAAGAGCCTGTGTATGCCGTTCCACGTCATGGTCGCGCACCTGCTGATAGGCTTGAAGCGCATCATATAACTCACGGCCAAAGGGAATGACACGCTGCTTATCTCCTTTACCCGTCACCTTAAGTTGGCTGTTCACATAGTCCACGTCAACATCGTCGAGCCCGATGAGCTCAGCCAGACGGATACCAGTCGAATAAAAACATAATATAATAGTACGCGCGCGCGCACCTATATACGTATCTTCCCACCTCGCCTTATCGAGGAGCAGATCAAGCTCAGCCTCCCGAAGAAATTGGGGCAGAGGCTTCCGCCGCTTCAGGCTGACAACCCGGTGGGCAGGGTCGGTGGCAACCATGCTCTTTGACATAGCAAAACGATAAAGGGAACGCAGTGCACTGAGTCTACGATTTACCGTAGTGGCACTGTTTCCTCTATCCATCATGCTCTCCATCCAGTCACGGATGACGTCTGAGTCTACCGACTCCCACGTGAGCTCGCTATCCAAATGCTTGAAGTATGCTTCAAAGGCCCTGAGGTCTTCTTCGTAGCTCTTGATGGTCAGCTCCGAGCGATTCTGCTCGTATCGCAGGTAGTTCAGAAATTTTTCTTTCATTTTCGTAGGCGAAAATACGAAAAAATTCGCAACCTGCCAAATTTTCAGAGGAATATTTTTTAATCCTCTGCCTGACGCAACTTCTGTACGTAAATGGCATGCTCCATCTTGAGGCGCTTCAAGACCGACGGCTTGTTGTACTGCTGACGCTTGCGCAGTTCCTTCTGGATGCCGGTCTTCTCATACTTTCTCTTGAATTTCTTCAACGCTCTCTCGAGGTTTTCACCATCTTTTACGGGTACAATAATCATTCTTTTTGCTTTTAATTTTTATATTGTTAGACTTCTTTTTGGCGCAGGGCCATTATTTGCGGGTGCAAAATTACACTTATTTTTCCGAACCGCCAAATTTTTCCCTCCATTTTTAGAATCAAAATGAAAAAGACATCCTAGAAGATGTCAAACCAATTAACGTACCCACGTCTCAATGTCCTGCCGGGTAGCGTTATTGAGTAGACGCCCTTCCGTCCAGTCAACATTCGGGTAAGCATTTTTCAGGTCTTTGCAGGCCTGCGTGATGGTGCTTCCACCAGAGGTGGCAAAAGGTATGACTGTCTTACCTGCCAGTTCATGAGCCTCAACAAAGGTGTTAATGATGGTGGGGCAGGTGTACCACCAGATGGGGAAACCGAGATAGACCACGTCGTAGTCGGCCATATTCTCCACCTTACCAGCAATGGCTGGACGCGACGTCTTGTCCTGCATCTCCAGCGAGGAGCGGCTCTGCTTGTTAGTCCAATCGAGGTCGGCCTCTGTATAGGGCTGCTCGGGCTGAATTTTGAAGAGGTCAGCGCCGGTAACCTCGACAATCTGCTTGGCCACACCCTCGGTCACTCCTGAGGCTGAGAAATAAGCGACTAGTGTTTTCATCTTTGTTCCTTTTTTCTTTTCACTCTGTGAGCAGGCTGTCAGGCTTATGGCCATGAGCACCGCAAAAAGCATTGTCAGTTTTTTCATATTGTTTTTCCTTTATTCTGGGTTATAACCGAAATGGGTGAGCTCACGCTGCGATGAGCGCCAGTCCTTATCAACCTTGACATAGGTCTCCAGATTGATTTTCTTACCGAAGAACCGCTCCAGTGCCCGACGGCTCTCTATGCCCAATTTCTTCAAGGCGTAGCCCTGATGACCTATAATGATACCCTTCTGCGAGTCGCGCTCCACGTAGATGATAGCGCGAATGTCAATACGCTTTTCTGCCTCTTTGAACTCTTCTATGCTCACCTCAACAGAATAGGGTATCTCCTTGTCGTAATAAAGCAGAATTTTCTCGCGAATAATCTCCGAGACAAAGAAACGAGCAGGCTTGTCGGTAAGCTGGTCCTTACCAAAATAGGCAGGACTCTCGGGCAGCAGTTCACCAATGCGCTTGAGGATAAGATCGGTGCCGAACTTGTTGAGTGCGGAGATGGGTAGGATTTCGGCATTGGGTAGCAGTTTATGACACTTGTCTACAATATCTCCAAGAACAGCATCACCGGTAAGACTGTCAATCTTGTTTATCAAAAGCAGCACAGGAATATCGAGTTTCTGCACTTTCTCGAGGAAATCCATATTCTTCTCGGGATTCTCCACCACATCAGTGACATAGAGTAGTACATCAGCGTCGGCTAATGCACTCTCCGAGAAGGCCAGCATCATCTCCTGCATCTTATAGTTAGGCTTCAGCACACCCGGGGTATCACTGAACACAATCTGCATGTCGGGGGTATTGACAATACCCATGATGCGATGACGCGTGGTCTGTGCCTTGAACGTAGCGATGCTGATACGCTCACCCACGAGTTGGTTCATCAGTGTCGACTTTCCCACATTAGGGTTGCCGACAATATTTACAAATCCAGCTTTATGGGGTTTCATTGTTCAATGTTTACAGTTCATCAATATAAAGCAAAAACAGTTCATAGTTCTTAACCATTGCCTTAGCCCATTTTTTGAACACCCTCTTCAGATGAACTATAGGAAAGAACTATGAACTGTCTAAAAATCAGTACGCCCACTTGTAGTAGCTGGCGCCATGGACAAAACCTGCACCAAAGGCGGTGAAGATGATGTTATCACCTTTCTTGAGGTGCTGCTCTTGATCCCAGATGGCGAGCGGGATGGTTGCCGCCGAAGTGTTGCCGTAGCGGTCGATGTTGATGACCACTTTCTCAATGGGTATCTCGGCCCGCTTGGCCACGGCCTCGATGATACGGAGGTTGGCCTCGTGAGGGATAACCCAGTTTACGTCGGCGGCTGTCAACCCGTTTTTCTGCATGATGTGTACCACATCGTCGCTCATGGCCGTGACGGCAAAGCGGAACACGGCGCGTCCCTCCTGATAGAGGTAGTGGAGCTTGTGGTCTACGGTGAAATGGCTGGGGGGACAGACAGATCCGCCGGCCTTCATATGCAGATAGGGCAGACCCTTACCATCGGTGCGCAGGAACGAATCCTGCACGCCAACGCCCTCCTCCTCGGTTCCTTCTACGAGCACGGCTCCGGCACCGTCGCCGAAGAGCACGCAGGTCTGACGATCCTGATAGTCGACCATCGACGACATCTTGTCAGCTCCGATGACGATAATGCGCTTGTAACGCCCGCACTGAATCATCGATGCGGCCACGTCGAGCGAATAAAGGAATCCACAGCAGGCAGCCTCGAAGTCGAACGCGAAGGCGTTCTTCAGTCCGAGCTTGCCGAGCACGATGCTGGCCGTGGAGGGGAACTTGTAATCAGGTGTGGTGGTGGTGACGATGAGCGCGTCGATGGTGTCAGGGTCAACACCAGTCTTCTGCATCAGCTGCTTGGCGGCCTTGCGGGCCATGTAGCTGGTACCGAGGCCTTCCTCTGTGAGAATGTGGCGCTCCTTGATGCCCACGCGCGTCAAAATCCACTCGTCGCTGGTGTCGACCATGCGGGCGAGTTCCTCGTTGGTAAGGACATAATCGGGCACGTAACCACCCACACCGGTGATTATCGCATTTATTTTACCCATTCTTCTGGATTATTCAGCAACCTCTTTCTCGATAGCCACCTTGCCACGATATTGGCCGCAAGTGGGGCATACCGTATGGTAAACGTAGTATGCGCCGCAGTTCGGACATACAGCCAGAGTGGGAGCTACAGCTCCATCATGGGTTCTTCTTTTACGAGTACGAGTCTTCGACTGTCTTCTTTTTGGATGTGCCATAATGTTTTAAACCTTTAATCTTTTAATTTTTTAATTCTTTCAGTTTGCTCCACCGTGGGTCTATGTACTCGGTTTCGTCCACCCCATCGCTACTTCGGGTAGCTGACAGCTCTTCAAGCTTCTTAGTCATCGCAGCGTTGCATTTTCCAGGTGCATGAACGTGCTTAACGGGTATGGCGAGCACGATAAACTCGTAGATGAGCCACGCCACGTCGAGCATTCCTTCGTTCTCGTCGATGGTGATGAGGTCGTCATCTTCGGTGTATGCGTCTCCCATTTTCACGACGAGACGGTTGTCCGCCGTGATGTCCTGCTCCATGTCGTCGAGACACAGGTCGCAGGCAACGTGTACACTCCCTTCAGTATGGAACGTCAACTCAAAACATGCGGCCAGCTTGCGTATAGCGAGCCTCACGCTGAGCGTGCCGCGCCTCACTTCGGGAGCGTCTATCGCCTCAAAGTAGTTGTCATCGAGGCTGAAGTGGAATATTTTCTCATCCTCCTTCAGTCCTTTCAAGTCTATCAGAAAGGCTTCAAGACTACACATTGTCATATTTCGGGCTGCAAAGTTACAAACTTTTTTCGAGATAACGCAAGGCAAATCGAAAAAAGTTTCAAATTCCGCGCCATTTTACCATCAGCGCAGAGGTAAACACCGAGAGGGCTACTCTTTTGCACGCTCCACATCGATGCCGTCGCAGAAGGGACGGATGAGATGGCGGTCAAGTTGGTCACGATGTCCGGTCGGAGTGAAACGGCAAAGAATTTTCTTTACATGTTTTTTCATATTGTAGTCTTCCTTGCGGTCCACCAACTCACTCTTCACCGTGAGGTGGAATCGTCCGAAATCGTCAAGAACGATGGTCTTGCCCATCTGCATCTGACGACGCATCTCCTCGGTCATGGCCTTGATGACAGCCAACACATCGGCCTCGGTCACCGAGTTGGAATGAGAGATGGACTTGGCCAACTCCTGCGTGGTCACTTCGCCCGTCGACACTACTTTGCCATACCACTTGCCGCCGAGATCTTTCTTCTTGTGCTGCAATACTCTGATTTTAATTGCCATAGCTTGTTCTCCTTATATTTATTACAATGAATCATTTGGTTTCATAACGCTGAAGAGTACGTTTTATTGTGCG
>CAJOIW010000036.1 GCA_905234845.1 uncultured Prevotella sp.
CCTTACTGGGCGCAATTTGTGTACCACAATCACCCAGGGCGTTGCCCTGGGCTATGGGTTGTTGGCCTTGCAGGCTGTTTTTTACCGGACAGCAATATTTTTTAATTTACGATTTGACAATTTACAATGTACAATTTATAGAGTTATTTGTCGATT
The DNA here is from genome assembly GCA_905234845.1 of uncultured Prevotella sp. Lineage (GTDB taxonomy): Bacteria > Bacteroidota > Bacteroidia > Bacteroidales > Bacteroidaceae > Prevotella. The sequence goes on from CAJOIW010000036.1 coordinate 157, forward strand.
TTATTATTTCCCCGTCATCGAACATTGTGATATATTTCTTATTTACAGAAATTGAAAAATCGCAAAATAGACAAATAAATAGTACATTGTAAATTGTTAAGTTGTAAATGGTTTACGCCTAATGGCGGTTGGCTCGTTGCTCGCGGTATTTGGCTTTTTGACGGGCCGATCCAGATCCGTGAGCACCAGTGATGAACTTTTTCTTCTTGGCCTTAGTCTTCACTTTGTCTTCTTTGCGCTTCTTTCCACCGGATTTGAAAACTATGCCGCTTTCAATTATCTTTTCTATTTCGCTCATAATGATGGTTTATATTTAATGATGGAACAGACGCACGCCGGTAAAGGCCATGGTGATATTGTATTTGTCGGCTGTCATGATGACATGGTCGTCGCGTACCGATCCTCCGGCTTGTGCAATAAACCGCACGCCGCTTTTATGTGCCCGCTCCACATTGTCGCCAAAGGGGAAGAAGGCATCACTGGCCAGTGAAACATCTGTGTTCTGGGCAATCCATGCCTGCCGCTCTTCGCGCGTAAGTGGTTCGGGTCGCTCTGTGAAGAACTGTTGCCATGTGCCATCGCGCAGCACATCGTCTGCCTCATCACCAATGTAGAGATCAATGGTGTTGTCGCGGTCAGCACGGCGGATATCTTCTTTAAAAGGTAGCGTCATCACCTTCGGACATTGTCGCAACCACCAGTTATCGGCCTTTTGACCAGCCAGCCGCGTACAATGGATGCGGCTCTGTTGACCTGCGCCGATTCCGATGGCTTGTCCATCCTTTGCATAGCAGACTGAGTTAGACTGTGTGTATTTCAACGTGATGAGTGCCACGATAAGATCACGACGAGCCTCATCAGTGAACAACTTGTTCTTTGTGGGAACATTCTCAAACAAAGCAGCATCGTCAAGACATATCTCATTGCGACCTTGCTCGAAGGTAATACCAAACACCTGCTTGCGCTCGATGGGTAAGGGACGATAATCCGTGTCTATCTTGATGACACAATAGGTGCCCTTGCGCTTGGCTTTCAGAATGTCAATGGCTTCAGGAGTATAACCGGGTGCTATCACACCGTCGCTTACCTCGCGCTTCAGAAGTGTAGCCGTAGCTGCGTCACAGGTATCGGAGAGTGCCACGAAATCACCGTACGACGACATGCGGTCGGCTCCACGTGCACGGGCATAGGCGCAGGCCAACGGTGATAACTCCACCTTCAGGTCGTCGACGAAATATACCTTGCGCAACGTGTCGCTCATTGGCAGGCCGATTGCCGCACCTGCTGGCGACACGTGTTTGAACGAAGCGGCGGCAGGCAACCCTGTTGCCCTCTTCAACTCGCTGACCAATTGCCATGAGTTCAGCGCGTCAAGCAGGTTGATGTAGCCGGGGCGACCGTTAATCACTTCTATGGGTAACTCGCCTTCTTCCATGAAAATGCGCGAAGGCTTCTGATTCGGATTACATCCGTACTTCAATGCCAGTTCTTTCATTCTTTTTACCTTATGAGGTGTTATATTCTTTCTCGCTGCAAAGTTACGATTTTTTGGAAGAAAAACAGATACAAGCACTGAGAAATTGAATAATTTTTTCTCATAAGCTTGTTCTATTCATGGAGAATTACTAACTTTGCAAAAGTTACAGGCAATAGCATTATGGAGAAGAAACGCTGGGAACTGAAAAAATTGCTTGAGGCAGTTGAGCGGGAGTTAAGCTGGAAACCACTGAAACCTTTGGCCATTAGCAAGGTAAGAAACTATTTGCGCGGTGTGGAGAAACCGAAAAAATCGACTTTGGACAAAATATCGCTGTTTGTGGGATTCCAAGATTGGGACAGCTTTCAGAAAGCTCTACATGGCGAGGCCGATGCATCAACAAATTATAAGGGCAGTGAGCGGGAAGTGAAGGAGGAGTGAAAAGAACGTGAAATAGCGAAGGAATGATTGTTAACCGAAAAATGAGAACCAAAGCAATTATGAAAAAGAAATTATTGACATCACTTTTACTGGCAATGCTGGCTACTGCCATGGCATGGGCCGATGGCGAGCCACGAAGCATGAAGTATTTCTCCTTCCGTCAGGGTGGGGGGATGCGTATCGAATTAAGTTTCCACTACGAGCTTAACCGCGATAAAGAGGGAAAAGGTTTTCTGACCATGACAGGTGATTGTTGGCATGAGGAGATTACGATTCCTGTAGGCGAAGAGGTGTTTCAGGAAGTAGCACGGATAGTACTTGAAAACGGACTCGACAAAGCAATTGGTTTCTATAAGCCCGAGATGATTATCCACGATGCACCGTCCCTCTCGTTCAGCGGAAGATTTCTTGATGGCAAGTCGTTCAATGGAAGTGGCGACATTCCCAGAGAGTTTTCCAAAGGAGTGAGAATCCTAAAAGAGTATTTTGACAAGTTGCGCGGTGATATCAAGGCACCGGGACATCTCGATACGTCGTATGAACGGCCCGACTTCAAAGATATGTGGCTCTTCAACGGCATTGAGGTAGTGGATGGCAGCGACGCGCCAGACGAGCTGATAGACATCGCAAATGACTATATCGGTAATGAGAATCCTGCTCCGCCGTCGCAATTCAGCATCACTACCGTATTAGACGGTAGCCGTACTTATATTGCCGTAGAGAATCCCAGTTGTGATTATAGCGAGACTTACTTCTTGATAAAGCCTGAATGGGAACGCCATCTTATCGATCGCGAAGAGCTCATCCGTTATCTTGCCGGCACTTATCATGGCTCCGACGGAAAGACCTATATCTTCACTTACGATGGAAAATACAAGAGTTCGCCCAATGCTGCACCCGCGACACTGGCCTTCCGCGAGACCGATGACGACATCTGCTCCAATATCAAGATAGGGCAGACGTGGTATAACTTCCATGTCACTGACCATGGTCTGCGTCTTTGTCCGTCGAAGCGCATCAAGGCGATGGAATACGAGTGTGTGGGCAAGCCTATTGAGCTTACTATCGATGAGGAAGAAGGCGCCAAGGGACGATGGAAATTCACGTCCGATGTGGTCATCGACCGTGGTATGCTCAGCTATGTGCCCAAAAAGGTGGTCCGCAAGATGATTGACGAACTGCTTGCCCGCTGTGGATTCAAACCCTCTGACGAGAATATTGAGGAATTGAAAACCCGCTCATGGTATAAAGACAAATCAACCTATGAACGAGAAACCTTCACCGACACGGAACGGCTTAACATCAAGATGATGGAGTCGGCCTATAAATTCCGCGACGAAGAAAAAACCGATGATGACTATCCTCTCTACGAGGAATAAAGATAAAAAGTGAAACGGTGTTCAGGCAATTTGCCCGAACACCGTTTTTACTTTGCTTAACCTAAAAAACTAATCGTCCTTCTTTGGCATAGCACCGCGTTTCTCTTTAATACGAGCTGCTTTACCTGTGAGCTTACGCAGATAGTACAGTTTGGCACGACGAACCTTACCGCGTTTGTTCACCTCGATAGAGTCGATGTTCGGCGACTCGATGGGGAAGATACGCTCTACACCAACGGTGCCCGACATCTTACGAACGGTGAAACGCTTCTTGTCGCCATGGCCATTGATCTTGATGACAACACCACGATACAACTGAATACGCTCCTTTGAGCCTTCGATAATCTTGTAGGCTACGGTAATGGTATCACCAGGACCAAACTCGGGAAACTTCTTGCCAGTGGCAAATGCCTCTTCGGCTACTTTGATTAAATCCATTTTCTTTTCGATAATTAAATCAATAATTCTCCTGCGCAACATGGCCAACCACACTTCAGCTGCCAGCGGTTACGCCGAAAAGTGGGTGCAAAGGTACTCATTTTTATACAATTGGCAAAATAAATCTTGAATTATTTTGATTCGTCACTATTTTTTCATATCTTTGTGGTCGAATTTTTAAATCAAAACGAATGAAAACAAAATCTTTTTTTCTCTTAGTGGCGACTGTCGTGCTGCTTGGTTCGTGCAAACAACACTACGAACTCACCAGCATAGAGCGCAGCCGCATCCTCATCGATAAGCGCTACGACGCGCAGCCCGATGCAGAGACAACGGCTTTTATGGTACCTTTCAAGGCTGTTGTGGATAAAGAAACCGCTCCTGTGGTTGGGCGGTCGGCCTGTTACATGTGGGCAGACCGGCCCGAGAGCAATCTCTCTAACCTGCTGACCGACATCCTTGTGTGGGCAGGAAAGAACTACAACGAGAACCCCGACTTTGCTGTTTATAACATTGGCGGTATGCGTGCGGCATTTCCCGAAGGTGACATCACGAAAGGCGACGTGCTCGAGGTGGCTCCCTTTGAGAACAAAATCTGCTTTGTCACGCTCACAGGACAAAAAGTGCTGGAACTCTTTGGTCAGATGGCCGTACGAAAGGGTGAGGGCCTAAGCCATGAGGTGAAGGTTGTCGCAACAAAGCAAGGAAAGATTATCTCAGCAACGCTTAATGGACAACCCATCGATCCCAACGCCTCCTATCGCATTGCGACTATCGACTACGTGGCTCAGGGCAACGACGGCATGGTAGCATTCAAGGATAAGACCGACGTGGTGTCCCCGCAGGAGGACAAAGACAACATGCGCTTCATCATTGAAGACTACTTCCGTGAGCTCACATCGCAAGGAAAAGTGGCCAATGCCGTTGTAGAGGGAAGAATGACAATAGTTGATAACTGATAAAACTGAAGATTATGAATACCATAAATATCCATACAAGCATGAGAAAAGCATCTCTGGTCTTCATGCTCCTGTTTGCAAACATGTTTGTTCTGGCCACTTTTGCCCAGAAGGAGCTCACCATTCTGCATACAAACGACACGCATAGTACTATCTATCCGCTGAGTCCCAACCTCAATGATACGTCGAAAGCCGACCGTGGAGGTTTCATCCGCCGCATCGCCATGATCAAGGAAGAACGGCAGAAGGATCCCAATCTGTTACTCATCGACAGCGGTGACTTCTCTCAAGGCTCGGCCTATTACAACGAGTTCAAAGGTGAAGTGGAGGTACAGCTTATGAACCGCATGGGCTATGATGTGGGTACCATTGGCAACCATGAGTTCGACTTCGGCCTCGACAACATGGCACGCCTCTTCCGCATGGCTAAGTTCCCCATCGTTTGTGCCAACTACGACTTTACCGGCACACCCGTTGAAGGTCTTGTAAAGCCCTACATCATCATGAAGCGCAACGGACTGAAGATAGGATTGTTCGGACTTTGTCCCGCAATGGAAGGACTGGTCGATGAGAACAAGTGTAAGGGTGTGAAGTATCTCGACCCCGTGAAAGTAGGACTGGAGACAGCAACCCTGCTGAAGAAAGAAAAGAAATGCGATGTGGTTATCTGTGTCTCCCACCTCGGTTGGGATATGTCGGGTGGACGCATGGACGATGAGGAGATGACGGCTGGCTCGCGCAACATCGATGTGATTCTTGGCGGGCACTCCCATACCTATTTCACCGACCTGCAACATGTGAAAGACCTTGACGGTAAAGACGTGCCCAACGACCAGAACGGCAAGCATGGCATCTTTGTCGGCAAGCTCAAACTCCACTTCAATAAAGCGAAGTAGAGACGTCACATTTGTGGCGTGGCGTCTTTCTACAAGGAGTGAAGTCTTACCCCACGAAAAAAATAAAAGCCACGGATTGTCTGAACCAACAAGACAACCCGTGGTTTTTTTCTGTGAATATCGTTAAACGCTAAATAAATACTGCTTTCTTCGAGGTTTATATTTTTCAATTATCCGCGATTATATTACCGACCCAAAATGTAAATAAGTGTTAAATCCAGGGCGGAAATGTTAATGGTTTTTGTTGACTTTGACCTTCATTTTAGAGCGCGAGAATGTCATTTTTACACCCGTCTCATTCGTTTCATTCGTTAAATTCGTTGTCTTCTTTTGCCAAACATATATGTTTCGGGTTGCGAAAGGCCGTGTTTTACACTCCGAAAGACGGTCTTTCGCATGGCGAAAGCTTAGCTTTCGGAGGTGAGACATATAGCTTTCGCATCGGGAAAATTGCACACTTGATCAACGCGGTACGCCGTGTCCCTACATTCTCCCTCTGTTTGCAGGGCAGGAGACGGGGTCGGAAAATTGCACACACGAGGCTGAAAAATTTGCGCCCACGAGATTTTTTGTTCAAAAAAAGCCCGTATTCGTGTTAAACGGATACGGGTAATTGTTAAAATATCGCAAATATCACGATGTTACGCGGATAGATAGCTGATTATCGCCCCTCCCTTGGGGAGGGGAAGGGGGTGGGTTTCTCCTCTATTCGAAGTGGAAGGAGAGGGTGATGATTTTTGTGTGACCTTCACTGACGGACTGCAGGTAGGGGAGCATTGATTTGTCGCGGATTTTGTCGGCGCGGCCTGTCTCAAGGGCTCCCGTGATGCTGTACATGAACTTTAGCTCGGGGCGCAGTTTGAAGAAGGGAAGGTAAAAGTCGCAACCCATGCCGAACTCGGCATAGAGGTCGGTGCGTTTTAGTTTAATGTAGTCGTCGTCCTTGCCACTGAGGTTAATCATGGGGTTGAGCCCTGCCATGAGGTAGGGACGATGGTTGTTTGAGCGCGGCGCGGCGAAGATAAGGTCTAAAGCGGTAGAGATGTAGGCCGTCTTAAGGTCCTGATGTTGCTCACGTACCTCGCCCTCGGGAGTAACTGACTTGAAGTTGTGGAAGGTGAGATGGCGGGTACCGAAGTACATAGCGGGTGCCACGCGGAACTGAAAATGCTGACTGATACGATATTCGCCGAGCACACCGACAGTGAAGCCCGGATCCCAGCGGTCCTGATCGCAGGTGACGAGTGACTCGTAGGTGGTGCCGTCATCGGCGGTGATAATTTGCGGGCCGACATTGAGTAACTCGATGTCTTGCAGATGGGTGCCTACAACCACGCCGAAATGGAAGGGTCGCAGGTCGGTATAGGGCCGGTTTTGTACTTTCCGGTCCATTTGTGCCATCGCGCTAAGGCTACAGGCACATACCACGATGAGTGTTATTATCTTCTTCATGTCTGCTTATATTAACGTAAATTCTGCTGTCTTATTGTATAGAAAAGGGGAAAATGACGCTTCGCTAATGAATAATGGAAAACGAATAATAACCAATTTATCTTTCACTAATCTTTATTCATTAGCTTTGAACTCCTTGAGTTTCCTGAATTCCTTCACATCTGCTTCAAAAATGTTAAAAAGTGAAAAAGTTATACTCATTTGTAGGTATTTCAAATAAAAGTATTATCTTTGCACCACATTAAAATTAGGTATTTAATAACAATTAAAGAATAAGAAAGGAAAACATTATGGCTTATGTAATTGGTGAAGACTGTATCGCTTGCGGTACCTGTATCGACGAATGCCCCGTAGGAGCAATCTCCGAAGGCGAGCGCTATTCTATCGATCCTGAGGCATGTACGGAGTGTGGCACTTGTGCTGACGTATGTCCCTCTGAGGCTATCAGCCTTCCATAAAAAGGAACATCTCCTCTGAAAAATGTCAGGGGAGGAAAATTAAAAAGCGGCATCTCCATCGGGGATGCCGCTTTGTTGTATGATGTTTTATGCTGTTACTCTGTTTCTTGTCCAATACCTAAAGCACGCTTGGCATTCTCGTCGTTAGGATCCATGTCATAGACTTTCTGGAAGTAAGGTTTAGCTGCTTCGAGGTCGTCCTTTACACTCCAGTAGTAGAGACCGAGGCGGCTGTAGGCTTCCTTGAGATAGCCCTGCTCGTCGCTGTCGAGGTTACCCTTGCCGGCAAGCATGGCGACTACTTTCTCATAGGGCTTCACACATTCGTCGTTGAGGTCGAGCACAAGTGCCCAGTTGCCAATCTGCAGGTAGGGATAGGCTGCGATAGTGGGGAACTTAGCGGCCATACTCTCGAACACCTCTGCGCCCTTGGCGAAGTTAGCGGCTTTATCGATGCCCTTCTCGGCTTTCTGCATATAGATGTTTGCCATCTTGCTGTAGTCTGACGGGGAGGCGTCGGTTTTCTTGTCCATATACATCTTCGCAAACTCAATAGCTTTGTCTTCGTCGCCCTTGGCGGCATAAGTCTCAGAGATGTACTGGTATGCGGTCACTTCGTTCGGGTCGAGTTGTGCTGCCTTCTGGAACTGAGCAATGGCGTCATCGAAGCGTTCGGCCCCTTTGAGTGCAAGTCCATAGAAGATATGGTCTTGGGCGAGAGGTGTGGTAGAACTCTTGATGGCATCTTCGGCAAACGCGATACCTTTATCAAATTTCTTGAGGTCTACGGCGGAATACAAGGCAAGACGCTTTAAGGTCAGACGCTTGGGAAATTTTCCGGCACCAAACTCGGCAAGCTCGAGAGCCTTTTCTTTCTGATTGTTGTGGTATGCGGAGAACGCATAGGCAAACAGCTTTCCTTCGTCAAGTTGGTTGCGGTCGCACTTGGCAAAGTATTCAAGTGCCTTGTCGAACTGATTGGCAGTGTAGTAGCTGTAGGCAGTCTCGGCATCGACAGGGTAGTCGGGACGTATCTTGCGCAGCTCGTTGAGTGCCCGTGCCGACTCTTCGGGGCTGACCTTGCGGTTCACGTTGGCGTAACGCATGTAACCCTCTGGATTCTGTGGGTCGAGCATCATCGACTGCTGATACCACATGGCAGCTTCGCCGCCATCGTCGTTGATGGCCTCGATGTCGCCTTTGAGGATGTAGGCATCGCCGAAATTCTTGTTACGGGCAAGTGCCATGTCGGCATATTCGTTGGCCAGTTGCTCACGGGTGGCTTTATCATAATCCTTGGCCATGAGGTAGGCATTACCGAGAGCAACAAGAGCCTCAGGACTCTTCTTGAACGCTTTAAGATAGGCCTTTACCAGTGGCTTGGCAGCCGCATCGTTGGTAATCACTTTGGTAATGGCTTCAAGTTGCGGCTTGTAGTCGACAGTCTGAGCCATGACGGGTGCCGATAATCCCATTATCAGGGCACCCATTGCAAGATATTTCATCGTTTTCATAATTTCTTCTCCTATTGATTAAAATGGTTCAACATATTGCCATTTACGGCTTTTCCCTTTTGACGGGAAAAATTAAGAAAGGTTTATTTCGTTTGTTACTGATTTTTCACGTTTACTTTCCTGACGTTGATTTGTCCTCGATAGGGGAGTAGTCCCGACTTGAAGATAATCAATTGTCCTTTGGGCTCGGATATCCAGTTGGCAAACCTTCTTGGCAGGGCGTTGCGCGGGTCTACGAGTATGCAATAGAGTGTGCGCACAAAGGGGTAGCGCCCGTCAAGCAGGTAGGCTTGATAAGGTTGCCAGCTATTGCCGTCGTGGGCCTTGTCGTTAGCCGATATGGCCATGACGTGAATGTTTTTCTTGAAGGTGATGTTCGTGGTGTCGCGTTGGTCGTTGAGCCAATTCGACCCGATGACACCGATAGCATTGGGCGTTTTGTCTACATAGTCGACAACATCTTTGCTGGTCTTGGCTGCCACGATATTGGGACTGTCGATGGGCTTGCCGTCGAGCAGGGAGTCAACAACATAGTGGAGTGTGGCCGATTGTTTATTGTCGAACACAACTTCTATTTTTCCCCGCTTGGAGCCGGGATAGACATCGCTCCAGTCTTGCGCTTCACCGCTGAGGATGCGCTTGGCATCTTTCACGCTGATGCAGGTGTCGTTGTTCTGACGGTTGACGATGAGTGCCAGACCGTCATAGCCGATGGGGAATACCTTCGGCACTTGGCGTTGAGTCTCGATATAGGCCTTCTCACTCGGGGAGAGGGCTCTTGAGGTGATGAGCAGACAGGTTTTCTGCTCTTTGAGCATCTGCAGACCGGTTATCTCGTCGGTGTAAATCGGCTGAAGATGAGCATTGGGAAAGTCGAACTCGAACTGGCTGCGCAGCTCGTCGACAATGGGGCTAAAACTTTCGTCAGAGACGAACTGAATCGTCCCTGACGTCGGTGTGTCTGTTCTGCCTCCCGTGTCTTTCTTACCACCGTTGCACGATGGTAAGAAAAACATCGAGAGTGAGAGTCCTAAAAAGATGAAACTTTTATGATTCATTCTTAATTTTGCAGTTTGAAGGTTACGGGAACGGTGTACTTCACGCGCACAGCCGAGCCGTTCTGCTTACCTGGTGTCCATTTCGGCATGGAGCTAACCACGCGTGCAGCCTCGCGGTCGAGCGACGGGTCTACGGAGCGTACTACCTGCACGCCAGAGACAGAACCGTCTTTCTCTACGACGAACTGTACGACGACACGTCCTTGAACACCATTCTCTTGAGCGATGGGCGGGTATTTAACGTGGCTTTGCAGCCAGGAAAGGAGTGCGCCTTGTCCACCGGGGAACGATGGCGGAACTTCTACTACGTCGAATACCTTGTTAGACACTTCTGCCTTGGGAGCTGGTGGTGGGGGAGGAGCGGCCTCACCGACAACGATGTTGCTCTTGGCGGCCTCTACCTGACGGTCTTTTGTTCCTTCCTTGTTCTCAGTACCTACGGCAACCTTCTCGTCCAGCTTATCCTGCTGTTTCAATTGGTTCTCCTCTTTAACGAGGTTGTCCTTCTTGATGACAGGAGCAGTGAACTTCTGTGTCTCACGTACTTGCTCAACAACTTTCTGTTCGGGCTTTGGCGGAATCTTCGGAAGTTCCTTTGCCTTCTCCCTTTCCTTCTTCTGCTGTTCCTTGAGCTTTGAAAGTTCAATGGCTTCCATGCGGGCCAGACGCTCTTTCTCAGCATTGTCGGCCTGAATCTTCCATGTGAGGTATCCTCCCACGAGTGCAGCGGTAACAAGCAGAATCAGCAGAGCTTTGATGTTGCGCGAGGAGGTTCCCTTACGAAGCTGGTAGGCTCCGTATGTCTTGTTCTTCTCAGCAAACACCAAGTCGACCCATTTGGGATCGTATAAATCTATTTTTGCCATATTCTTTACTTTACTTTTTTAGTGATAAATGCGATACGGTCATCTTTACTCTTCAACGCCTTTAGCTTTGAGCAGCTTCTCGTCGTCTGGAGTGATTTTGTCGATGATGTATGTACCGATATCCAAAATCTGCATTTCGTCGAGAGCATCGATCATATTGGTATAGGTGGAGTTGTCCGTAGGTTTGATGATGATGGTCAGCGTTTCGATTTTCTCGCCAGTAGGAAGATTACCGCCCTTGATCTCGCTCAACTGCTTGTTGAAGACGCTGTCGGGCATGTTCTCGTCCTTCTTTTTCTTGCGGAGTTCTTTTGCTGCGGCCTCAATCATCGGCACGGGCTTGATGCCTTCACCTGTGGTATGATCTCTGAGTACCTTGCGGATACCGTCTTTTCCCCATGTGGTTTCCTTGATCCACTCAGGGTCGTCGTACTTGGGTTCACCGGCACCATAATAGATTTTGTTGTCGGCGGCCAGGTAGAGTGTGATGGCACCCGATTCCTTAGCTTCGTTCTGTTGCTCCTCTTTTTGCTCTTTGTCTTTAGCCGGCATGGTGAGGTCCATGGTCTTCGACTTGCTCAGTGAGGTACAGAGCATGAAGAAGGTAATCAACAGCATGAGCATGTCCACCATAGGGGTGAAGTCTACGCGGACGTTTATTTTCTTCTGTTTGCTTTCTTTCTGTTTTGCCATGTTCTATTCCTCCTGTTTCTTTAGGGTCGTAACCAGATAGTAGTGGCTCTCGTCCATGTCTTGGAGCTCGTTCATAACTTTCTTCACAGTCTTATAGGGTGTGGCGGCATCGGCTTTGAGCACAATCTTGATGTCTTGGTTCACGCCACGTGCCACATCCACCCATTGCTGGAATTCGCTTTTACCCCCGTCGATACTGTCGAGGGGAATGCCATAGTTCCTGAGCAGTTTCTGTCGCTTGGTGGGGTCGATCTCCTGCAGATAGCTTGGCAACTTACGGATGGGAACTCCGAAGGTTGACTCTATCGTGAAGGTCTGACGCTGTGCCGGATTGATGGAGACACCGTTGGCGTCAGCCATCTGGTCGAGCACTTGCCCCAGCTGCTCGGCATTGTCCATGCTCATGAACACCTGGCCATCTCCGGTAGCGACGCCTTTGGCGTCTTTCTCCGGGCTGACGAGGATTGTCAGGGTACCCTTTTCGGGGATGTCTTTCTCGACGATGGAGCCTGGCGTGTTGACTTTCACGGGCTCGTTCTTCACGAAGGTGGAGGTGAGCATGAAGAAAGTCAGCAGCAGCGTCATCACGTCGGACATCGGGGTCATGTCAATCCAGGTGTCGCTTTTCTTAATTTTTACTTTACCCATAGTGATAAACGTGTTAGAGGGTTAGCAAAAATTAAGCTTCTTCTGCGTGATTGGCTTCGTAGGTCTGTGCGATGGAGTAACCAACCTCGTCAAGGGCGTATGTCAGCTTGTCGATCTTGTTTGTGTAGTAGTTGTAAGATACAACTGCGAGCCACGAAGTACCGATACCGAAGGCCGTGTTGATAAGAGCCTCAGAAATACCTTTTGACAGGGCTGCGGAGTCAGCACCACCTTCTGAAGACAGAGCCGAGAACGACCGGATCATACCTACAACCGTTCCGAACAGACCGGTCAGCGTACCGAGCGTTACGAGCGTTGCGAGGATAGGCATGTTCATTGTCAGCGTAGGCATCTCAAGCTGTGTAGCCTCTTCGTGAGCCTGTTGGATCTTGGCAATCTTCTGGCCTTTCTTGATGCCGGTAGTTGCTTCCATTTCCTTATAGGCTTTCAGCGAAGCGGATACCACGTTAGCTACTGAACCCTGCATCTTGTCGCAGAGGTTTTGTGCCTTGCTGAAGTCGTTAGCGTTCAAAGCAGCCTTGATGTTCTCAACGAACTTGGGCAGAGAGCCTTTGCCGAAAGCGGTCTTCAGAGCGAGGAAGCGCTCGATAGACATAGCGATCACGGTAAGCAGCAAGGTCTGCAGCACGGGCACCACGATACCACCTTTGTAGATCGTACCCCATACGTCAAGTTCCTGTTCCTTGTTGCTGCCCGGAGCAAAGTGCGAGTCGTTACCGAACCAAAGGAAATACAGTAAGAATGCGATTACAGCGCAAACGAGAATGATCCAGAATGCACCTCTAACTCCCTGAAAGCCCTCAGATTTCTTGGGGCTGGCGTTTTTTTGTGTAGTTGCCATAATGTTTTGTTTTTTGAATTTAAGTTATTAAAAATTAAGTTATAAGTTTATTTATCATTGCAAGTTCACAAAGGGGCATGAACGTTTATGGCTCAGCCGCCACTTCACGAATTATTACGCAAAGGTACAAAAATATGCGTAACTCTCAAAAAAAATGTGACATTTAAGCAAAAATTTAATTAAATTTTACATTATGGCTTTCATAAGGGCTTAATTCAGGTACGAAAAACACTTGGTGTTGGCCTTGTCAGCAAAGAGCAGCCCGTAGGGGTAGTAGTCGTTCTCCTCCACCACCGCGCCGTCCTCCCTGACCACTGCCCTCACGTTGCCCAGGTAGTCGTGCACGTAGTAATGAACTGTGTTGGTGTCGTCGATGAATCCCTCTCCGAAGGTCTCATACACCCGCTCCCCGTCCTCATAGACGCGGCCGTGACAGTAGTCGCGCCGCAGCTCGGTGACCAGCCCGCCCGTTCCCTCTGTGAGCTCGCCCGTCACAGGGTCGAACACGGGCTCGGGCGTGGTCTTGTACACCGCCCGCAGCCTGTTGCCGTCGGCGTCGTAGGTGTACTCGATGCGCTGCCCTGAGGTGAAGCGGATGAGCGTCGGCTGGTCAAGGTAATGCTTTAATTCACTTTCCATTTTGTTCCTGGCTCTCATTGACATAATGAAAATTGAATGACGACCCTTCAGAGACACTATGCAATTTACATCTAAAATATTTTTCTTCTCCCAATTCATCTAAATACTTATTTTCGGCATAAGCAACAACTATTGAATCATTATTAATATGTACTTTTATAATTTTAGGATCATCGACCTTTACTCTCTCTATTACGCTATCATCAAATAACACCAACATATAGTTCGGCGATGTCGCCCCGGATAAAACTTTCCGAATTTCTATTTTGTTAGAATCTGGAGTAACAATAAGACATTCGGTTTTATCCTCAGCCTCTCCTAAAATATTTAAACATGAACTACAACATATTACACATACAATAAGTATCAAAATACCTTTTGCTGTTCCATAAACATGAAGATATACTTTCATTTTTGCTTATAATCTTAATAATTCCTTTTCCAATAGTCGAATCCCAATTTTATCCACATTTGATCCATAGGATCATCTCCGTAAGGAGGTAACATTGTTCTTGTATAAGTAGTATATGGCACACCTGAGGGGGAAAAACGAGTTGTTTCTACTACTGAAAACTTCTGCCATTCTGGTTTTGACGTTCCACTTTCGATTTGATATTTACCTGCTTGTGACAGGATCAGATAATCCGTAAATAGGCCTAATGCTTTAGCTACTACACCAAAATGATGATTACCAATGTCTTGTGATTTCATTTTCATACCTTCGAACAAAAAAGTGGTTTTATTATCATTTGCATAGCCCCATATCGTATTCTTGTCATTTTTTAAATCCCAACTTCCTCCAGTCTTAACTTTATTTCTAAAAGTGAAAGGAGACCACATCCTTTTCGCCTCTCGTATATTTTTGTTTAGGAGATTAGTATATATATAATTGGCATCAATCACTCCATCCAAATTTCCTATTTTCTGGTACGAACTATTAAAAAAGAGGTAAACTCCATTATCTTTTCCTCTTCTATTAATAATGTTACCAAATCTATTAACAATAATACTATCACCATTTTCGTCTATATATTTCACCGGATTTGCCCCGCAATAGACATACGGTCCTGTGGGATAGTATTTCTCGCAGAGGTCGTCCACCCTGTTCCACTGCCCGAGGTCGGGCATGTACTGGCGGGCGCCGAAG
>CAJOIW010000037.1 GCA_905234845.1 uncultured Prevotella sp.
CCCTTGCAGGGCGCAATTTGTGTACCACATTCACCCAGGGCGTTGCCCTGGGCTATGGGGTGTTGACCTTGCAGGCCGATTTTTATCGGACACCAATAATAGATAAAACACTCCGCCGGCAGTACTCACAGACTGTTGTGAGTCCTGCCGGCGGGAGTATATGCTGACAGAGGTATTGCCTTACTTGCCTTTTGCGGCTTTGTAGTATTGCATCGCTTCGGGCATCGACTTCTGCAATGCGGCTATACGCTTCGCGTCTGACGGGTGGTCGCTGAACATATCGCTCTGGTTGCTACTGCCACTTTGTGCCGCCATACGCTGCCAGAATGCGATAGCCACTTGCGGGTCGTAGCCGGCCATGGCAGCGAAGATGAGTCCCATGTGGTCGGCCTCGGTCTCGTTGTCGCGCGAATACTTCAGACTACGGAACTGCAGTCCCTGCTGCGCGATAATCTGTGCTATCTGCTGAGTGCCGTAGCTGGCACCTGCAGCCGAGAGCACACCACCGAGAATCTGCGTGCCATATTGGTTGCGAATCTGTTTCGACATCTGCTCAGCCGAATGTTTCGCCACCGCATGGGCAATCTCATGGCCGAGCACGATGGCCAGCGATGCCTCGTTCTGTGTGACGGGCAACAGACCCTCGTAAACCACAATCTTTCCGCCAGGCATACAGAACGCATTGACGCTTTTGTCCTGCACAAGATTGAACTCCCAGCTGAACTGCTTCACCTCGGCAGCGAGACCGTTGTTGTTCAGATAGGTCGTCACGGCATTGGCCAGCCGCTGCCCTACCCGTTTCACCATCGCGGTGTTCGTCGCGTCGGTCGACTTCTTGGCCGTGGCCATGTACTTCTGATACTCCTGACTGCTCAACGAGAGCACCTGCTCATCGCTTACCAGCAGTGTCTGCTTGCGCCCCGTGATGGGTACGGTGCGCGTGGTGCCGCAACTGGCAAAGACAACAGCGGCAACCAGCGCTAAAATGTAAAACTTAATTTTTTTCATGACTCTTCGGTTATAGATTCTTCTATTTTCTTCTTGCGAGTGGTGGCACGCTTGCGCTTAGGCTTCTCCTCGGTACCAGGTTGAACAAGCTTTACGCCAGCGAGCTCGGGATCGATCATAATACGTCCGCAATATTCGCAGACAATGATTTTCTTGTGCATTTTTATATCGAGCTGACGCTGTGGCGGTATCTTATTGAAGCAGCCACCGCAGGCATCTCGCTGAACATAGACGATTCCGAGACCATTGCGAGCATTCTTGCGGATGCGCTTGAACGAAGAGAGCACACGCGGATCGATTTTGGCCTCGAGGTCGTGAGCCTTCTCTTTCAGTTTCTCTTCCTCCTCACGGGTCTCCTGCATAATCTCGGAAAGCTCACCGCGCTTACCATCAAGGTCAATCTGGCGGTCTGCGATGAGGGCGCTGGTCTGCTCTACGTCTTGCTGCCGTTCCTCAATCCGCACCTGTGCCTCACGGATTTTCTTCTCACAAAGCTCAATTTCGAGAGTCTGATACTCGATTTCCTTGGTGAGCGTGTCATACTCACGGTTATTCTTCACGTCGTCAAGCTGCTGCTGATAGCGGTCCACGCTTGTCTGGGCGCGATCGATGTCGCCACGTTTCATGACGATAGCACGCTGGAACTCATCTATCTCAGCCTTGATGTTCTCCATACGTGTGTTGAGACCTGCGATTTCGTCCTCAAGATCTTGCACCTCAAGAGGCAACTCACCACGCAACGCACGCTTTTCGTCGATGGCCGACAGAGTGGTCTGCAACTGGTAGAGAGCCTTCAGTTTCTCTTCTACCGAATAATCTGCTGGATTTTTCTTTGCCATAATGATTTTTGTTTTATAAATCTAAATTATTTGATGTTTTTTATTTAAGGAGTTCATACCAATGCTAAACATACACAATTGGATTGGTATTGGTCTCTGCCAGATGGCATATGAGATTGGGAAAACGCTCTTCTAATAGCTCTTTGAGGAGTTCGCTGGTATATTGCTCACTCTGATAGTGACCAATGACAGCTATCTGTAGCTGCTGCTCATGACCGAAGAACTGGTGATAACCCATCTCGCCCGTGACAAAGGCGTCAGCCCCTGAACGGATAGCCTCGTCGAGCAAGAACGCGCCACCGCCTCCGCAGAGCGCAACACGCTCGATAGGCCGGAGCAGCAACTCGTTCGCCTGTACACAGCTCACACGGAACTCGCGCTTGAGCATGGCAAGGAAGTCGTTGGCCGTCACGGGGGCAGTCAGTTTGCCTATCACGCCTGAAGCGCCCTCCACACCTTCGACCTCGCGCGAGGGTTGCAAGAAGCTCACCTCCGTAAGCCTCATCTTCTCTGCCATTTTGAAATTTACTCCTCCATTAGCATTGTCGAGATTGGTGTGCATGGCAAGAATAGCCACATCATTCTTGATAGCTTTCCTGACGGTGCGCTGCACATAGTCCTCACCCGTGATATGAGCCAGTCGGCGGAAGATGAGCGGATGATGAGCCACGATGAGATTGCAGCCTTTGGCAACAGCCTCATCGACAATGGCCTCTGTTACGTCAAGACACAATAATGCCCCTGAAACGTCCGCTTCTGTCAATCCTACTTGCAGGCCGGCATTATCGTAGTCTTCCTGCAAAGGCAGAGGCGCGACAAGTTCAAGGGCGCGTACAATTTCCTTTACTTTCACGCTGTTAATCCTTAAAAGGCAGTGCAAGCCGCACGCAAGCGAGCCAACTCGCATTGCTGAGGCGCAGCCTGTCTTAGCAAATACGCCGCAAAGATAATCATTTTTTATGAAAAAACGAAAAATATAAATGAAAATATTTACTTTTCTCTCACGTTTCACTTTTCATCTTTTTTTGTTACCTTTGCACAAACATAAAAGATATCAGAAAATATGAAAAAAACTGCCATTCTTTTTGCTTTCATCGTCGGAGCAGTCGTCAGTGTCCTTGCACAAGACCGAGCCGACCAACAACAGCTCACCAACCCCGAGTCGTTCACCATGATACTCATGGGAGACCCGCAAGGCTATACGAAGTACGACATCAATCAACCACTCTACGAACTGTGCACCGTGTGGTGCGCCGACAACATCGAACAGTTGCGTATCAAGGCCGTACTACTTACCGGTGACCTTGTGGAGCAGAACGAGAATATCGTGATGAACCGTCACATGCTCAACCAGACAAGCCGACAGATGTGGGAGTGGGCATCACACTGCATGAAACGGTTAGATAATCGCGTGCCTTACATCATTGCCACTGGCAACCATGAGTACGGCTATGTGCGGGGTGATGAGCCATTCACCCACTTCCCCGAATACTTTCCGATGGAACGCAACACAAAATGGGCCGACTGTCTGGTGGCCGCCTTCCCCAACCGCGAAGGTAAAGTGTCATTAGAGAATTCTGCTTATGAGTTCAGCGATCCGCACTGGGGCAAGCTGCTCGTCATCGCTGCCGAGTGGGCACCGCGTGACGAGGTACTCGACTGGGCAAAGAAATTATGCCAAAGTGACAAATACAAAAGCCATAAGGTTATCTTCCTAACCCACTCATTCTTAGAACACCGCACGGCCAAGCGTTCGCAGAATGAGCCTTACGCCATCAAGCCTGCCAACTACGGTCAGGATATCTGGGACAAGCTGGTCTGCAATACCGAGAACATTCGGCTTGTGCTATGCGGACACTGGGGTGATACGGGCGGCTTCGAGAACTCCGTAGCCTACCGTTGTGACAAAAATAATGCCGGAAAAGATGTACATCAGATGATGTTCAATGTGCAGACACTTGGCGGTGGTTGGGAAGGCAACGGCGGTGACGGCTGGTTACGCATTCTCGAGTTCATGCCCGACGGCCAGACCATTAAGGTCCGCACCTACTCTCCCCTCTTTGGTATCTCACCCACGACGAAGCATCTCGCCCACCGAACCAGCGACATCGACCAGTTCGACATGGTCATCAAGTGAGATGTAAAATCGCTCACGTTCGGCCAAATTCAAGTAGAGACGTCACAATGTGGCGTCTCTACAACTTTGGCACTCATTTAATCGCGATTTTTTTGCCATCAACGATGTAGAGACCTGATTTGAGTTGAGAATTGAAAGTTGAGAGTTGAGAGTTTACTGGTGCGTTCGGACTATGAACTATGGACTGTGAACCATGGACTACCTGACGACCTTGCAGATCATAGACAGCATTGTCATAACTATGAACTACGGACTCAGGACTATGGACTGCGTTGATTCCCGTTGGCTCCATCTCCTCCGTCCATGTAAAGTTTTTCCAACCACCAGTAGCCTTATAGATTGAGGTTGTACCGTATGGAATTTTGAGCGTGGTATTGTAGAAATGGTCTTGGGTGAAAGCAGGATTCTCCTCCCCAAGTCCAGTGAAAGCCACAGGCTCTGTGGCGAATGAGGTCACCGTCAATAGTTTCGGGCAAGAGAGGAACGCATTGTTACCGATAGCCGTCGCGCCC
The DNA here is from genome assembly GCA_905234845.1 of uncultured Prevotella sp. GTDB lineage: Bacteria > Bacteroidota > Bacteroidia > Bacteroidales > Bacteroidaceae > Prevotella. The sequence goes on from CAJOIW010000037.1 coordinate 4,497, forward strand.
TTAAAAGTGACAGCGGTAAGCTCCACGCTATTCTCGAAAGCCTTCTCGCCGAGACGCTGCAATGACGCGGGGAGGACTACCTCCTTCAGTTGAGGACTCCAATTCGGGGTCGGGAAATAAAATGCCCTCTCGCCGATTTCCTCCAAACCCTCTGAAAATGCTATACTCTCCATTTTTTTGCACCCGCCGAAACAGCTTGCTCCGATAGACTTCAGTGATGGCGGAATGGCAAGAGTGGTTATTCCCGTCCAGTAGAAAGCCCGATCACCCAATATCCGAATATTCGAGGGCATCTCAACGTCAGTCAGCGACATACATTCGAAAAAAGCATCCTTCCCTATCTCCTCTAACGTTGAGGGCAGGTTGACGGATGAAAGAGCTCCACAACAATAAAAAGCTTCAATATCTATTTTGGTCAGCCCTTCTGGCAACTCTACCTTTTCCAAGACCGGACAATGATTGAAAAGACTGGGCGGTAAAGTTGTCACCTTAGACGGTATCCTTACCTGTTTCAAGGCCTTGCACCATGTGAAAACCCCGTTACCCATCTGGGTAAGACTCTCTGGCAAAGTAATCTCTGCTAAGGAAGAACATTCCCTGAAAGCATTCGATCCTATAGTTTCCAATCCCTCTGCAAACGTAACTTCCTTTAACGCGGTACATCCTGAAAAAACTCCACTGCGAATATCCTTTACGCTGGCTGGTATTGCGATTTCCTTGAGCGAATTGCAAAAATGAAATAGTCCGGTAGGTATTTCTGTCAATTCTTCCGACAGTTTAACCGTCTCCAATTTTTGACTTAGATAGAACATGTTCCATTTCAGCGAAGAGGCGTACTCGAATCCCTCCACCGTTTTCAGACTGTCACAAAGCGCGAAGGCACCCACACCGATGGCTTTTACTGACGTTGGAAGTATCACCTTTTTCAAAATGTCGCTATGATAAAAAGCAAAATCGCTGACAGCAGTCACCTTGCGCGTGCGTCCCATATAGGTTACCTCACCTGGGACGTTCACCTCTGTCTGCCCGTCATAGCCCGAGAGGAAACCCTCTGGCAGCGAGGGCGGATTCGTCAAAGGACCCTCTCCCCGCACCTTATACGTCACCTCCAGCTCGCGGCCATCGTTGATGTAGTTATAGTAGAGAGGAACCTTATCGTCATTAGCTACCTCTATGTCATAAGCCATCGCCCGACCTACCGCCATGCTCATGAGCACAACAGCCAAAAGTCTCATCACGTTAAATTTTGTGTTCATACTTCAGTTGCATTTTTTGAATAGAATTACTTTTCGGCACAAAGTTACAATAAAAAACTATAAATCAAAACTTTTCACTTATTTTTATGATTTAGACAAAAGAAAGTCTCCACAGATGATTCAAAGAGAACAAATACGTTCGCGGACTTCTGTTCTGCTAACGTTCACTGAATTGGCAAAACTCACAGTTTTGGATGTTTAGGCCTTACCAATCGCGGAGGGTGGCGGTGGCTTCGATGCGGTTCTCGATGTCGTCGTTGAGGGCGGGGAAGAAATCAATGCCCGTTAGGCGCTCTATCTCGTCAACAGTGTAGACGGCATCTTGCATAGGCTGCTTCTTACCCTCGTTGCGATAGATGAAGCCGATGGCCTTGGGCTTCCCCTGCCGACAGAGCACCACCTTGAAGAAACGGTCGGGCACACGTACCTTGTTGCGACCGATGTAGCGGGGTGCGACATGGCTGTCGTAGATGGGTCCGCAGACAATGTCGACGGCACCATACTGTCGGGCCCAGTCGCGGCAAAGCATCTCCACGTCGTTCCATTCATATTTGTTCAGTCCGTGGTTCTGCGGACATACATTGGTAAAGAGGAACGACTGTCGCAGCGCCTCCTTGCTCCACTTCGTATCACCTGCCGGACACATGTGCCCACGATCGAAGCGCGAGTTGTAGTAGTCGTTGTCGGTAGCCCGTGGAGCAGGAGCCTCGAGGTCTTCGGTAAAGACTTCCTCGCTGCGTTGGAAGCGCCCGTAGGTGTGGGCCTTCGTCAGATGCCACGCCACATAATTGGGTGTGCGCGTGTCTTTATTGTACGAGATGGTAAACGACTCGCGGCGCAGTATCTGTTCAGGGCGGTCGGTAAGTCGGGCAGGCATCTCATATTGTGTTATGGCCTTCCCGCCTTGGGTTTGAGGCTGCGACTGCCCTGCCCCACTTTCGTAGAATGATTCCATAGCCGCCGGTTCCTGCGATGTCGGCTGCTGTTTATTGTTACGACACGATGCCGTCATTGCCAATACGACAATGCACAACAAAAGATTCAAATGGTTTCTTTTCATAATACAACTTTTCAACGATTTAACGCGGCCTTCCAAACCCGCCCGTAGCCGACCGCCGCGTCCCTACATGCTAATGGCGTTAATTACTCATTACTCATTATTCATTACTCATTAGCGAAGCGTTACCAGTCGGCATAATTGAAGGAGGTTTCTATCTTGTCTTGCACGCTGCGTTCGAGACGTGGGAAGAAGTCGATGCCGGTCATGCGCTCGAGTTGTCTGACGGGCATGGCATGGTCTTCGATAGAGCCCTCGCCGTGGGTGTTGGGATAATAGAAACCGATGGCCTTGGGCGTTCCCCGCGTGCAGAGCACGGCCTTGAAAAATCCGTCGGGCACCCGCACCTTATTTTTTCCGATGAACTTTGCCGGGGCCGCACTGTCGTAGGTGGGGCCGCAGACGATATAGATGTCGCCGAACTGCTTGGCCCACGTGCGACATTTCATCTCGAGGTCGTTCCACACGCCCCCGTTCATGTTGTGGTTTTGCGGACACATGTTGGTGTAGAGGAAACAGTCTTGCATGGCCTGCGGACTCCATTTGTTGTCGCCTGCCGGACACATGTGGCCACGGTCGTAGGGCGCCTGAAAATAATCGTCGCGTGTGGCCCGTGGCTCACGCACCTGAAAGTCTTCCTGATAGTCGGCGCTCTTGCGCTTGACGCTGCCGTTGGTATGGCCGGCCGTAAGGTGCCAGGCCGTCCAGTCGGGACAGCGGGTGCCCGAGTTGTATTGTGTGGTGTAGCCCGTGCGCCGCAGCAACTGACCGCGCGAGTTTTTCATCACAGGAATTTCCAGCCCATCGTCCGACGGAGAGACCTCCGTGTTGTCATAACTTACTTCCGACTGCGGACGCTCGTGACCACTCTCGGGGGTCATGTGTTCTCTGCCACGCACACGATACTTGCATGAAGACAACAACATTACGACAGCCATCAACAACGTTGCCAACACGCAACGAGACAAACCTGAGTATTTCATATGATAATTTACAGTTTACGGTTTACAGCTCCCTCTCCTTCGGGGGAGAGGCAACGGGGGGCGAGCTCCGCTCGGGATGAGGGTGGAGAGGGGTTTCACTTCTTAACTCCTTTTCCGGCGACCCATAGCGCTACAGCCACCGAAAGCATGGCCGCTGCAAGCACGGCCACCAGCAGCAACACCTGCCACGCCACAGCCGTCCACACATCGACACCAGCCATCAACATGCTCCATACGACCATCGGTGCCTGTGCTGTCACTATTGCCGCCATACGTCTGACAACAGGCAGGGTCGACTGCTGCAAAGCTCTACGCACAAGATAGGACATTGCCTCGCTATGGGTTGCGCCATTACCCAAAAGGTAATAGTAGAGAGCAGAATGATACTGGAAACCCTTGTAGAATCCGGCTAGCGCCTGGCTGTTCAAGTTTATCAAGCTGCCCACAAGCAACCCCGTCACGGGAATCAGCCATCGGACATCCAAGACCCTCTCACCCGACAAGCCCGCTACCAACAACAGCCAGCCTCCAACAACAAGTGCTGAGGCCGACATGCCTGCCAATACGGGTACGAAATATGTCTGCCGTGACAACCGACCATTTGTTATGGTTGCCACCGATGCAGCCACAACCATCAGTACGAAGACGAGCAGGCTCACCCATACGCTGTTCCACTTGAATATAAAGTACAGCGCCAAACCCGTCAAATGCCCGGGTTTCACACGTGCTCGCCCTACCCTGCAAAACAAACGTGTGGGCATGCGCTAGCTCGACCAACGATGGGAAAGCCGATCATCTGCATCCTAAAATAAACGTCCAAAAAGTCATCTTCTATCAAACCCACTTATGTGGTTTATGGTTTACAATTGAGCATTCAACATTTCAACCTTATTAGTCGCCAACAACACAGCCCGCCCACTATCAGCCAGACTACGCAAATATCTACATTCCACATCGATGGAGGCAAGACTACTGTCATGGAGTATCTCTGCCACTACAACCGGCCGCTGCAACACACCAGCCACCGATAGTATCATACATCGCAGTGTACGGCTATCAACCTCATCTACACGACGGTCGTACGACGCAGGGTCGATATTCAGTTTTTCCCATTCAGTCAGCAGACCACGTTTCGAGAAACTCTCCTCGCAGCTTTCCAACCCAAATGGCGCATGTAGCAAAGCCGAAACTTTTGGAGCTTGTCCACTGCCGTCCCACACGGGCAACTCAGCAGGTATATAGACCATCTGACTCCGTAGCAGCCGAGCCGAGCGTGCTGTCATCAGCTCACCCTCAAGCGTAGCCCAGCCCTCGTCAAGTGCGCGAAAACCCAGCATGACCTCCACCACCGCATGATGATAGTCTGCCGAAATAGTCTTCAACTCACCTGGCCGCACCACAAACGACAAATTGTGAAACACTATTTGACCGTCTATACTTAAGCTTCCGTCTTTCAGTTCAAGCATTCCATCGTTGGCTTTACCGACCTCTGTCGCGACTCGGTCATTCAAACGAGCTTGACGACCCTCTTGCCCCATCGGTTCTTTTCTGCAAAATTAGTGCAACTTGCCCAAATATCAAAATAAAATCAGAAAAAAAACATCTTCTCGGTTTTTTTATATACCTTTGCAGAAGATTTAGCTGCGCTCGGCATAGCTCAAAGGCTACGGGTAGGCGACGGAACGTCGGGAATGGCAAGCTCGGCTCTGCGCTCGCTGGCAAAATCTTTGCAAAAGATTCAAATAAGACAGGCTACATCATGGAACATGAAATTCGCTATCGAATGCCGGCAGAATGGGAACGACAACGGGCGGTGATGCTCACGTGGCCGCACGCCAACACCGACTGGCAACCCTACCTTGATGACATCAACCGAACGATGACCGAGGTGGCCAAAGCCATAGCCCACCATGAGGACGTGCTCATCGTGGCACCCTTCGAGAGCGATGTGCCCGAGGAGGTGCGGCAGCTGGAGAACGTTTATGTTTTCAACTGTCCCACTGACGACACGTGGTCACGCGATCACGGACCCGTTACCCTGCTGGGCGGAGAAAAACCATTATGGCTCGACTTCCAGTTCAATGGTTGGGGAAAGAAGTTTCCTGCCGACTACGACAACTGCATCACCAGCAAACTGTGGTCGTTAACCTCCTTTTTCGATGAAGTGGATTATGAGAACCACAACGACTTCGTGCTCGAAGGCGGCTCTATCGAGAGCGATGGCAAAGGCACTATTTTTACAACATCATGCTGTCTGCTTGCCCCCAACCGCAATCAACGACCCGTCGAGAGCCATGGGGATGGCCGAGACGCGAAGGAGGTCGGCAATGCCTACCAGCCACTCACTCAGGCTGAGATAGAGCTGGAACTGAAACGGCGACTGCGGGCAGAACGCATCGTGTGGCTCAATACCAAACCGCTCCCAGGCGATGATACCGACGGGCATATCGACACTCTCCTTCGCTGCGCACCCAATGACACCTTGCTCTACGTGCCACAACTTGAAGAGGAAGTAAGCCGACTGCGCACTTTGGATGGGAAACCCTATCGGCTCATCACCCTCCCCACCCCACACCCAATCATCGAAGACGGTGAGCAATTGCCTGCAACTTACGCCAATTTCCTCATCATCAACGGAGCAGTTATCATGCCTACCTACGGACAACCCGAACACGACAATGAAGCCGTCAGACTCATCGGTGAGGCTTTCCCCGAATGCAACATCATCCCCATCGACAGCCGCACCATCATCCGACAGCACGGCTCCATACACTGCATGACCATGCAAATCTACAAATGATAAGTGAACCCCTCCCGACCTCACCGAAGGAGAGGAGGACTGTAAATCGTAAACTATAAGCCATGAAGATTGGTATCATACAACAACGCAACACCGCCGACACACATAATAACCGTGACCGGCTGGCCGCAAAGATTAGGATGCTTGCCCACCAAGGAGCGCAGCTCATCGTGATGCAGGAACTGCACAACTCGCTCTATTTCTGCCAGACAGAAGACGTCAATCTATTCGATCTGGCCGAACCGATACCTGGAGAGTCAACCGAGTTTTTCGGTGCTCTGGCGCGCGAATGCGGCGTGGTCATCGTCACCTCGCTTTTCGAGCGGCGCGCTCCGGGACTCTGCCACAACACTGCCGTAGTTCTTGAAAGCGACGGCACGATAGCAGGCAAATACAGGAAAATGCACATCCCCGACGACCCAGCCTACTATGAGAAGTTCTACTTCACTCCCGGCGACCTCGGCTTCCAACCCATCGACACCAGCGTGGGACGTCTCGGCGTGCTCGTGTGCTGGGATCAGTGGTACCCTGAAGCCGCACGACTCATGGCACTGCGCGGTGCCGAACTGCTCATCTATCCCACAGCCATCGGCTACGAGTCGACCGACACCCCTGACGAGCAGCAACGCCAACGCGAGGCATGGACCACCATACAGCGCGGACATGCTGTAGCCAATGGTCTGCCTGTGGTCAGCGTGAACCGTACAGGTCACGAACCCGACCCGTCGGAACAAACCAACGGCATACAATTCTGGGGATCCTCGTTCGTATGCGGCCCGCAAGGCGAACTGCTCTACCGTGCCGACGAAGACAAGGAAGCCGCCGAGATTATCGACATCGACCTGCACCGCAGCGAGCAGGTGCGCCGCTGGTGGCCTTTCCTCCGCGACCGCCGCATCGAACACTACGACAGTCTCTGCCGCCGTTTTGACGACGAATAACCCAACTATCAACCGTAAACTGTAAACCGTAAACTATAAACTATAAACCATAAACCATGACAGCCATCTACACGCTAACCTCTACGCTCCACGACGAAGCCGCCGTGAGCCGTGCCACGCAGGAATTTCTGCAAAGCCTCGATATCGACTATACCCTAAAAGACAACGATTATGCCGACTACGGCACCCATGCGCTTCAGCTCATCTATGTACGCACGGGCGGAACCGAAGGCATTTTTAAGTCGCTATTGCCCCAACTTAGGCAACAGTCACGGCAACCTTTCTATCTGCTCACCTCGGGCAAGAGCAACTCCCTTGCCGCCTCGATGGAAATCCTATCCTATCTCCGCCAGCACGGCATAGAAGGCGAGATTATCCATGGCAGTCCTGAGTATATCTCCAAACGAGTCAATGCACTGGAGAAAACCGGCGAGGCTCATAGGCTACTCGACGGTTGCCGCCTCGGCATCATCGGACAACCCTCCGACTGGCTCATCTCCAGCAATACCGATAAGAATATCGTAAAGGAAAAGCTCGGCATCGAGCTCATCGACATCCCCATGCAAGAGTTGCTGGAAGCTATAGAGACTCTCCTTTCGTCCTCCGAAGGGAACACGAGTATTCTCAAAACCACAAAAGCCCCATCAGAGGCTATTGATGGGGCCATGGCTGGAGCCCTCCGCATCTACGATGCATTAAAAGTTATCATCGGTAAATATCACCTGCAAGGTTTTACCCTACGCTGTTTCGATTTGCTTACGGCTGTCCGCAACACTGGTTGCCTGGCACTGGCACAACTGAACAGCGAGGGCATCGTGGCCAGTTGTGAGGGTGATGTACCCGCCATGCTCACGATGAAAATCGCACAGGCCATGACCGGCATCATCGGCTTCCAGGCCAACCCTGCTAGCATCAATCCCGAGACGGGCGAAATGGTATTCGCCCACTGCACCATACCTTTCAACCTCGTTGAGCGTTACGAACTGGACACCCATTTCGAGTCGGGCATCGGCATAGGCATCCGAGGTTATATGAAAGAAGGTCCCGTCACCATCTTCAAAGTGTCATCCGACCTTACCCGCAGCTTCATCGCCGAAGGTCAGCTCATCCGCAACGAGGGCAAGCCCGACCTCTGCCGCACCCAGCAGGTCATCCGCCTCGACAATCCCGCTGAAACCAATTACTTCCTCACCCGTCCCATCGGCAACCACCACATCATCCTCCCCGGTCACCACAAGCGACTGCTGGAGGAAATCATGAAATAACAAAAGAACGGATGGGGAGAAAAGTGTTAAAATCCGATGACCGATGGAGGGGAATTTTAACACGCGTATGCGCATGAATATTATTAGGTGGGGAGTATGTCGGCTGACACCGAAACAGGCGACCACAGGGAACTTTCATATTACGCTGTGCACCAACGAGTTACATCCTCCTCGTTCCCCTCTCGTCATCTCTTATCGGCTGAAAGATATATGTTTCACTTACGAAAGACAAGCTTTCGGAGGGTAAAAGACGGTCTTTCGGGTGACGAAAGACCATCTTTGGCAACCCGAAAGGTATATGTTTCAGAAATGAGACGTGAAAAACGAAAATTGAAAAGCGATTTTCCAGCCCTACAGTGACAGTTTCACAATTGTTAAAACGAAAATCACGTTTTAACAGTTCGGCTGCCGAAAGATATACTCTCACCACGCCCGTTAAGATTTTTTATCACTGCAGGCGGATGAGCGTAGAGCCCGTAAGCGCAGCCGACGACGCGTCTACCTGCACGGCATAAACACCAGCAGGCAAGCCCGACAGATCTACCGAGGTGTCACCACCCGACAGACGATATCGACGCAGAAGCTTTCCCGATACGGCATAGACCGCCACACGGACAGTGCCTAACGGCTCGCCATCAGCCACCAATGACAACCTCCGCCCCGACAGCGAGAAAGCTATACGCTCTGGCTGATGACGGGAAAGACCCTTAATACCTGTGAGGGTAAGCACATCGAGGAGACCGGCATAGACATCGATTTCGCCGTAGCCATATTCGTTGTTGGGATAGGTAAGCGACTCATCGTAGTGCTTGCATGTGCGGCTCAGCACGCCGAGAATATCTTCGGGCGAGAGGAGTGGCTGTGCCTGTAGCCAGAGGGCAATAGCACCTGCCACGATGGGCGCTGACATTGATGTGCCCGACTCTGCCCGCCAAGCGTAGGTGCGGCCATTCCAGTCGAAATGTTCCACATCTTTACTGTCATTCTGCGGATTATTCTCTAAAAAGAAACTGCTCCAAGAGGAAACGACATTACTGCCTGGTGCCATCACGTCGGGCTTAATGCGCCCGTCAAATGTCGGACCTATCGACGACCAGCCGGCCCTTACCCCATCACGTCCGTCGGAAGAACTGACGGTACGCCCTTTGTAGTTTTCGAATTTCTCTCTATAAGCCGATGCCCCCACGCAAATAGCCGCAGGCGTGCTACCCGGAGAGAGAATGCTATAGCCTTTTTCGCCACGGTTGAGCAGTGGGTTACGCGAGTTGGTGTTGAGCTTTCCTGACGTGACAAATAACTCCACGTCAGCCGTCTCACCCATGACCTCAACCGAAACGCGCCCACCTTCTATGCGCGATGCAGAGGTGACATACACATCGAAAGCCTGCGCTCCGTCTATATAGCATGAGGAGAAAGAAGCTATGTCTATAGCATATTTCCTGTTGGATGTCTCGATAGTGTCGGTGAACATTTCGTCGGTATAAGCCGCGAGCATGTCGGAAGAAAGGGTGAGCGTGTCGTTCGTCGTATCATAACCCACAAGGCGGAGATCAAACTTCTGCCTGCTTTGCAGAGTAAAGCTGGCTACCGTGCCTCCGTTCTCTATGAATGCCCCTGCGCTCGTTTCGCCTTTTGTCTTGTGCAGATAGCGTTGCTTAGAGCCTTCGTTGCCTGCCGAGGCTACGAAGATACGACCCTGACCTGTAATTCTACGGATCATCTCGTTGTAGAGAATATCGTCACCACGCAAATCCTGCCCTCCACCTTCGCTGAACGAGACTACACAGGGCATTCCTTGTGAGCGGGCATAGTCGAATATATACTTGAAACCGAGCACATCGGTCGCGTAAGTGTATTTATAGTAGTTTTCTTCGTCGATGAGTTTATAATCTTCCGCTCCGGCAAAATTGCTCACGGCACAGATGTCGCTTTCATAAGCCATACCTCGCCATTTCGATCCTGCCCCGCTACCGGCTGCTGAGCCAAGCGTGTGAGTACCGTGGCCCTCAGCCAGACCATCGCGCGAGTGAGCCACAGCGAGGATTTCTTCCTCTGTGGTATAGTCACGGCCGACAAAAAGTTTGTAATCGAGCGTGTCGATGGAAAGCTGATCCCAAAAGCGCTTAATGCGGTAATGTGTGCCAGTAGAGTCGTAGAACGTCGGATGTGTAAGGTCGAAGCCGATATCTTCCACACCCACGACCACGCCTTTTCCCGTATAGGCCTGCGGCAGATTTCTGCCCTCATAGACGGGTAGCACGTTGATGCAGACGGCAGCGGAGTCGTTCTGAATCTTTGCCGAGGGGCCGGCCTCTATGCGGTCGACACGATGATCGAGCGAGAGCGCGGAAAGGCGGTTGAGCGGTATGGCGGCGATATAGATATCGTCTTCCCGAGCCAGTTCCTCACAGCCATGCTCACGCAACACCTTGCCACCGTCACCACTGATGCGCACCAATGCGCAAAGCTGCGGAGATGCTGGAGTGTGGAGACGCGCGGGTGCGGAGACATGACGATGTCCCTGACGGGCTATCTGCCGCACCATCGACGACATTTTGCCATAATCGGCCTGCTGTGCCGAAAGCTGCAACACTCCCAGCACAATACAAAGCGTGAGAAAAAACTTTTTCATATCTCACTGCAAAGGTAGTGCCAACCGAGCGAAAAACCAAATTTTAATTTGAGTTTTTTCCAAGGTGCAGCCTACCTTCGCCTATTTTTAGGCAAAAGTAAGAAAAAAACTTGAACCTTTCAACATTTTTTCTTATCTTTGCAAAAATTATTCAATAAACGACAAAAAACAATGGACACAACCAACAACAGAGTGATTGAAATAGCCTACGACCTTTATACCGTAGAAGAAGACGGACAGCACCTCGTGGAACGGGCATCAGAGGAAGAACCCTATCGTTTCATGAGCGGTTTCGGCCTCACGCTTGAAACACTCGAAAAAGCCGTAGAAGGACTGGAAAAAGGCAGTGCCTTCGAAGTACCCCTCACTAAGGAACAAGCCTACGGTGACTATGAGGAGGAGCGTGTACTCGACCTCGACCGCGAGATTTTCACCATCAACGGACACTTCGACCACGAGCATATCTATAAGAATGCCATCGTGCCTTTGCAAAACGAAGAGGGCATGCCGCTTATGGGCCGTGTACTCGACGTGAACGATGAGAAAGTGAAAATGGATCTTAACCATCCGCTGGCCGGAGCCGACCTGCTCTTCAAGGGAAAAGTCATCTTGAACCGCCAGGCTACGGAAGAGGAGGTTCAGATGCTTATCAAGCATCTCAGCGGTGACCCGTGCGGATGCGGATGTGACAGTTGTGGTGACGGCTGCGACTGTGGACATGACCACAACGACGAACATGGACACCATCACGACGGATGCGGTTGCGGACACTGCCACTAAGAAATAAACATGAATACATTTGGACACATATACCGGCTGACCACCTTCGGCGAAAGTCACGGCGAAGCTATCGGTGGCGTGGTCGACGGAATGCCCGCAGGCATCGCAGTCGATATGGCTTTCATTCAATATGAGTTAGACCGTCGTCGACCAGGACAAAGCCACCTTACTACCGCGCGCGACGAGACTGACCGCGTGGAATTGCTCAGCGGCATCTTCGAGGGGAAAACCACTGGCACGCCCATCGGCTTCATCGTTAGGAACAGCGACCATCACTCGCAAGACTACGAGAACCTACGCTGCCTGTTCCGTCCCTCACATGCCGATTTTACCTATCAGCAGAAATATGGCATGCGCGACCATCGCGGTGGCGGGCGATCATCGGCCCGTATCACCCTCAGCCGCGTGGTTGGCGGCGCACTCGCCAAGCTCGCACTCCGGCAGGCTGGCATCAGTATTCAGGCCTACACCTCACAGGTAGGCACACTCGCGCTCGACCATGACTATCATCATTACGACCTCAGCCTCTGTGAGCTGAACCCCGTGCGCTGTCCCGACACCGAGATGGCCATGCGTATGGAACAGCTCATCACACAAGTAAAAGCCGACGGCGACACCATTGGAGGCACAGTGAGTTGTGTGGTAAAAGGCTGTCCGTCGGGAATCGGAGAGCCCGAGTTCGACAAACTGCATGCCGTGCTCGCACAAGCCATGATGAGCATCAACGCCGCAAAAGCATTCGAATATGGTGACGGTTTCGAGGGTTGCACACAACGTGGCAGTCAGCAAAACGATATTTTCTACAAAGAAGGAACTGACACCGAGGGCAAAGCCGTCATTTCGACACGCACCAATCACAGCGGCGGCATACAAGGTGGCATCAGCAACGGACAGGACATCTACTTCCGTGTTGGCTTCAAGCCCGTAGCCACATTGCTGCGCCAACAGGAGACCGTCGACATGGAGGGCAACCCGACAACCTTTACGGCACGAGGCCGACACGACCCATGCGTGGTGCCGCGTGCCGTTCCTGTTGTTGAGGCCATGACCGCAATGGTTATTTTAGACCAATTCCTTGTAAAGAAAACTATAAAAATGTGAATTTTACACACAAAATTAAAAAAAAATAAGATTTTTCTTGCAGGAATAAAATAAATTAAATATTTTTGCATCGGCTATAAGAGATTTGTGAAAACCTTGAATAGCTTAGTTAAGTCTAGTTTAGTTTTTGTGTTGGTTGAGGGCTGTCGATTGGCAGCCCTCAAATTTTATTAATATTTTATCTACCACACAAGAACAAATTATTATTTCCGACAGAAAGACACAGAGACATATGTTAATGTGTCTGATATGTTCTTATGTTAATGTGTCTGATATGTTTTTATGTTATTATGTCTGATATTATATAATCAGGTAAACCATGGGCAGAATGGGTGTCAGATAAGACTGGTCTTGCCCCCGAAGCTGCCGAAATGACAAATCCAGGAATGTGGGCAGGAGGCGGATTGCCTTTTGCGTTCAGAGGTTCAAGAACACTTCTATCGGCAGGAGACCAAATAGTCAAGGATGCAGCTAAAGATGTTTTACATTATGGACCAATAGCTGTGATGAGAAATCCTCAAGGATGGTATCGTCCTTATGTTGACCAAGTCAAAAGTGGATGGCAAGGATGGAAAGATGCTAAGACAATTCTTCCAGATTAGTCAAAAGAAACATTTAAAGGTTTTCGATCTGGAGAACCTATAGAAGAAGTAGAAAGGTTTAATCGGCAAGGACATCCTATATCTGAATATACGACATCAAATCCGTAGTATCATGATATGTTATCAAGAGATGGGGCGAATTTTTACTATAGAGCAAACTTAGAAGGTACCCCTCTTTGGGGAATAACCGTCCCCCCTGATCTTTTTACTTTTCTTCTTGAAAACTCCTCATCGGCCCTCTCAGCCGTGGGTACGACTCCCATATTTCCGGATTCTTGCCAGTCCTGCTGTCATGCATCTTGCGAAGTGAACGCGAAAGTTTCTTCTTCATTTGTTTCAGGATCCTTTTGTAGGCTGGCGCTTCTGCCAGATTATTCATACACTCAGGATCTTGTTCGACGTCATAAAGCTCATATTCGGGGCGAAGATCCGTTGCATGACGGAAATAAGGTACAAAAGCAGAGTCAGAGCGATGCTCAATGATAAACTTCTTTGATGGTGAGCCGTCAATATCACAATAGCCGTTCACAGGATTACTTTCTCCCTGCGGCAAGGCATTGCCTGCCGGCATACGTTCGGGATGGAAATTACGAATCAGCAGGTATTGTCCTTGGCGCATACTGCGAATGGGATACCCCCAGTTGTGTGGCCGGGCATAGGAATGGCGCTCCCTTCCGCTGTATATTTCATGAGGCAGGTATTTGCCCTTGCTTATGCCCAGCAAGGGTGCCAGGCTATGTCCAGCAATAGAAGATGAAGAGTATGCCGTTCCCGTCAGTTCCATTATCGTCGGGAAGATGTCTGTCAGGCTTACCGTTGTCTGCTCTATGCCGTGACGGACAATGTGCCCTGACCAGCAAATGGCCAATGGAACATGGATGCCGGCATCGTAGCAATTGGCTTTAGCACTGGGGAAGGGGAGACCGTTGTCGGCTGTTACGATAATGATGGTATTCTCCATCATGCCGCGTCTCTCCAGTTCTTGAATGATTTGTTGCAGGTGATGGTCGAACCATTCTATCTCTATGGCATAGTTTAGCAAATCTCTCCTGACTTCTTTGACATCAGGCAAATAGGCTGGCACCACTGCGTCAACTTCCGACTTACCGCTCAATTTCCATGAGTCAAGCGTGTATGGACGGTGTGGCTCGTTGGCACCATACCAGAAACAGAAAGGCTGGTCTGGCGATAGGGAATCGAGAAACGCACGGAAATTGGCTGAATAGTCAATGTCTGAAATACCCTTGACAGGGGGCGCCAGCCGATGCTTATTGTATTCCGGTCCTGCTGGGTTCTGAGTCCGTCCTGACACTTTCCAGTCACCAGGTCCCCATCCCTTCCCTGTATATCCTACCCGATAGCCTACTTCATTCAGGACATCTGTATAGCATACATATGTCGAAGGAAAACTGCTGGCATGGGTTCCCGCTTCCTCTATCTGCCATGGGTAACAACCCGTTAGCATGCTGGCACGAGATGGACTGCTGCCGGGAGAACTGGCATAACAATTACCGAAAAGTAATCCCAACGAGGCAACACGGTCGAATGCCGGCGTGTTTATCCATGTTGAACCGTATGCCGAGGCATGGGGATAGGACTGGTCATCAGCAATAGCAATAAGTATGTTCGGCTTGACTGACTTTTGAGCCAGACAGCAAACGGGGGATAGAAGTAATAAACCAAATAGTTTCATATTCAGTTCTACTGTTTAGGCAGTAATGTGGTAGGTTCAATATTCCAGCAAGGCTGCAGCGCACCAGAGATACGGTCCCTGACCGTGATAGTCGCCCGTCATCTTAGGCCGGTCGAGGTAGTAGTTGAAGTCGTTCTTCTTGCTGGTGCCAACGCAGATGTTTGTCACGTCGTCGTTGTCATTAATATAAGGAATAAGGGCAAGCCAAGCCTTGCGTGCTGCGGGAGCATAGGACTTTGCCGGCAGCCAGCCTTCCTTCACGCCACGGATGAAGGCGTAGGTGAACATGGCGGAGCCCGACGTCTCGGTCCAGAAGTCAGGTTGGTCGATGAGCTGGTTCCACAGACCTTCGGCGTTGCGATAGCTGAGCAGGCTCTTCATCATCTTCCGGTAGCCTTTCATGATGCGCTTGTAGTAAGGACTGTCCTTGGGGAGCACCTTCAGCACTTCGGTCAGCCCTACAGCCATCCAGCCGTTGCCGCGTCCCCAATAGAACGGCACGTCGGGCGCGTGGTAGAAGAGCCCGTTGGGTCGCTGCAGCTCGTCCAGGTACTTCACCATCTCGTGCGCAGCCCGGTCGATGTATTTGCGGTCGCCCGTGGTGCGGTAAGCCCATGCCTGGACAATGGTAATCATATACATGTCGTCAATCCACATGCGTGTCTGCCAAGTGTACCCCTGACGGGCGAGCCGCTTCTCGCTTTCCTTCGCGTCGGCAGGCAGTTGCCATTGCGTGTCGGCATACGAGAGCCCCATCTCCTTATAGCTTTCTTCCGTGGGGAAGGACAGGTAGAGGCTCAGCGGCAGGGAGCCGAACATGTTGAAGTCGACGTGGTTCTTGGCGGGTATATTCTCCTTGTAATTGGCGAGGAAATCGTCGAAACGCTCCTTCATCTTGCGGATGATGACATCGTCTCCCACGGCTCGTCCCCACATCAGGGCACCGTTCCATGCGCACACTTCGTGATAACCCAGGTTTTTTGTGTTGCCCCAACATTCGTGCTTACCGTCAATGAAATGGTAAGCAATGCGTTTGCCCACTTCCTGTGGCGTGCTGCCTGCGGGGAAATCTTTTAACAAATCACTCTTCGCCATACCTGTCAAAGCAAGCAGTAAGGCGGTGAAAATCAAACAACACCTTTTCATATATAATCAAATTTTGGTGCAAAACTACATCAAATTACTGACATTGCCAAGTAAAATCTGCATTTATTTGTTCTGAATTTAAGTAAATTTGTTCATATCGTTTGTCCGTTGTATAGTAAAGGCAACGGTGATTCCCTTTTCCAATCAATGGGGACGGTTCTTTGCAAGCAAAGCGACCAGAATCAATGGGGACGGTTCTCTTTGATCATTTTTTTGTGATAGATACCCGTGCCACTATGCTTCCGAGCCTGTCGTGCCATAGTTGTTTGATCGTCAAACATATTCATCGGCAAAGGTACATAATATTTTGTTAGCCAGTTCTCAGGAGCTAGAAAACCTTTCATAGGTCTTGACGGAAAATTGAAAATAAGTATTCCATTAAATAAAAAAAAATTAATTATGTTACTTTATACAAATATTGATAACGGCAGATGCCGTATTATAGCATCTTCAGCAGGGTTAATGATTGGAGGAAAAGACAAAAAACTTGTGAGAAAAATCCAAGAAAAAATAGACCATAGTAATGGTAAATATTGGTTATATCCCGACAAAATTGTATTCTTTAATGAAAAAGAGCTTTAAAATCAAAAAACATCCTTTTGGAGGAAACTATTTGGCAATTAATCTCTTCGGGTTCATTTTCACGCTTCGTGATAATGTGTCTCCTGACAAGCTTTAAAAAATCTTAACGACCTGCGCGAAAGATATACCTCTCGCCTCGGGAAATGTTAATTCGGCATTTACGATTTAACACTTCTCTTAGACCCCTAAATTAGGGAGTTGGGTGTCTTTTCACTTATCACTTTTCACTCTTCACTTCTGAAAGATATATGTTTCGGGTTGCAAAAGACAAGCTTTCACCCTCCAAAAGACCATCTTTTGCAACCCAAAAGACCGTCTTTTAGAGGGTGAAACATATACCTTTCGCAAACGAAGGGGAATTTCTCTCGCCTGTAGGCCCACGGCATGCCGCGTTAAACCGTTGATAACCAACGCTCTGCAAAAAATCGTCGCACAATCGCCTATCTCGCGCTCGGCCGACCGACAGCCCACCCTGCCCTTTTTATGCGCTCCTGCGTGTTAAATTCCCCGACTCCAAACCACTCGATTTTAACATTTTTATCGTTTTCCTTTACCATTTCCTTTTTTGTTCGTAATTTTGTCCACAAGAATGTAAACTATTTTTTTATCATCATGAAAAGAATATTACTAAAACCCTTTCTCCTTATCCTGCTGGCAATGTCAGGACTGAACACCCATGCATTCGATTGTGTCGTGGATGGTATCTATTACGACTTAGACTCTGCCAAAGCAACCGTTACGAATAGTAAGCCTTATTCTGGTGCTATAAAAATTCCTGAAACCATCACATATAACGGAATAACATACTCCGTGACGAGCATCGGCGACAAGGCTTTCTATGGCTTCCTTGGCCTGACCTCCGTCACCATTCCAAGCTCAGTGACGAGCATAGGCAACTATGCTTTCTATGGCTGCTCTGGCCTGACCACCGTCACCATTCCAAGCTCAGTGACGAGCATAGGCATCTATGCTTTCTATGGCTGCTCTGGCCTGACCACCGTCACCATTCCCAACTCCGTGACAAGTATAGGCAGCTCAGCTTTCTATGGAACACCATGGTACAATAATCAACCAGACGGAGTGGTTTATGTAGGGAAGGTCGCCTATAAATACAAAGGAACTATGCCTGAGAACACGCAAATTACTATTAAAGACGGAACATTAAGTATTGGCGACGGCGCTTTCTTATATTGCTCTCGGCTGACCTCTGTCACCATCCCCAACTCCGTGACAAGCATCGGCAGCTATGCTTTCGGTGGTTGTATTTAGAGACCTCTAAACTACCATGAATAACGAAAACTAATCAGACTTAAATCATTGTATTACAGTCACTTTTAGATTTTAACACTTCGGAAGCTGTTTTTGGTTGCTTCGGAAATTCCCTATAAATTTGCAACGTATTTCTACCGCAGGGAATTTACGAGGCTTTATTTTTGCCACATCGTGGACAGAGACAGGTTACAACAATTGACAGAGTCCTGAACTCTTTTTGAGTAAAGCAACATTGTGGCGAAAGTTGACAAAGGATGTCGAGAGTTTACTTGTGATTACTTGCGGAGAGGTACAACAAAAGAAATGTTGAACCAACAAATATTGCAAGTATGCCCAAGACCAGAAAATGCGCTTATTGTGGTAAGGTTTTCACCACAAACAGCGGAATGCAGAAGTACTGCTCAGAGGAATGTGCCGAGCAAGCAAAGGAAACCAAGAAAAGGAGACAAAAGGATTTCCTTCGCGCAGTTGAACCAGCGATGGAACTCCAACAGCAGGAGTACCTGACCTTTTCCAAAGCAGCCATCCTTTTAGGCTGCACCCGTCAGTATGTCTATAAACTCGTTGAACAAGGGAAGTTGACAGCCTCACGGTTGAGTAGTCGTATGGCTCTTGTCCGCAGGAGTGACATCGAAAGGATGTTTGATGCAAACCCTTATAATCGTGTTCTACTTTGTACGAAGCCCAAGAATACCACTTCAAAGAAAAAGAGACCTGTTGGTGACAAGAAGCAGAAAGCCCAATCTACATCATCATATTCCGATGAAGTTCTCGAATATTACTCTGGCGAAGAAGTGAAGCAGATTTACAAGGTCAAACAGTCATGGCTTTATGCATCTGCTAAGCGTCATCAGATTCCCATGTGTCGTATCGCAGGACGGAACTATTACAGCAAGAAACACATTGATGCCGCATTCGGCACTACCATAGACATTGATGCTATCGTCGATTGGCTGTCACCACAGGAAGTAGCAGACCGATACGGCATCAATCTAACGGCAGTTCGTTCCTACGCCCATCGCCACAAGATTCCAACTAAGCGTGAGTACGGACACACCTACTACTCTCAAAGCCACTTTGATGAGCTCCGTCGTACCGACCTCCTTTCTGATGAGAACTATTATACCGTGGAGCAA
>CAJOIW010000038.1 GCA_905234845.1 uncultured Prevotella sp.
TACGCCCCTCTCCGCTACGCTCCGAGGAACGTACATCACCCGGAGGTGACTTCCCTTCCCATCACCCACTCAGAATTGCACTTCTATCTTGAAAGTGGGAACGCGAGTACCTTCGATGTTAAATCAAAAGTCAAAAAAAAGTTCATAATTCATAGTTCATAATTCATAATTATTTTGTATTTTTGCAAAAAATAAATAGGATAAAAAGATTGTTATTCATCAGATGAAAGGATTAGTGCTTGAGGGTGGGGCCATGCGCGGACTATTCAGCGCAGGCGTAATCGATGAGTTGATGTCGGTGGGATGGCTTCCCGACGGTATCATCGGTGTGTCGGCAGGCGCAGCCTTCGGATGTAACATGAAGTCTGGGCAGATGGGTCGTGCCATACGCTACAACAAGCGGTTTGCCCGCGACAAGCAGTACTGCTCCGTGCGCTCGCTTCTCTTCACAGGCGACCTCTTCAATGCGGCCTACTCTTACCATTACGTGCCCGACTATCTCGACGTGTTCGACAAAGAGGCTTTCCACAAGAGTCCGATAGCCTATTATGTAGTCTGCACTGACGTAAAGACAGGGCAACCTGTTTATCAACGGCTCGACCGTGTTGACTATGATGCTTTGGAATGGATACGTGCCTCTGCTTCGATGCCTCTTTGCTCACGCATGGTGGAACTCGATGGCAAACGGTTGCTCGACGGTGGCGTGAGTGACAGCATTCCGCTCAAAGTCTTCCAGCAGATGGGATATGACCGTAACATTGTTGTACTCACCCAACCCGAAGGTTACCGTAAGCATCCGCTCCCGCTTCCCATTCGTGCTCTTCTGCGCATAGCCTATCATCGCTATCCAGCATTTACCAAGGCCATGGCCCAGCGTCCCAAGATGTATAATACCCAACTCGACTATGTGAAAGCTGAGGAACAGGCAGGTCGCGCTTTGGTCATTCGCCCGCCCCATGAACTGCCCATCGGTCACATCTCCCACGACCCTGAAGAGATGCAGCGCGTCTATGAGATAGGGCGCCAGACTGTTGTGCGGCAGGCAGAACACATAAAGAAGTTCTTTATGTAAATTCAAAAGCGGGTGTATAGAATGGAAACAACGAATTAAAACGAATTTTACGAATACATACAGACATACTGTTAGTAGTGGTCTTTTCGTAAAATTCGTTTTAATTCGTTGTTTTTATAAGGTTTGTGTGTTAGGTGGTGATGCTGGTCTCCTTTACACCGGTTACTTTTTTCAGTTTTGCGGCAATGTCTTGCGCTTCTTTGCGATCATGAATGCGCAACTGCACAGTACCGTTGAAAATACCTTGATTCGTGTTGATGTTGATGCTGCGGATGTCGATGTCGAGTTGGTCAGAGAGTATCTCCGCCACATCGTGGAGGATGCCTTTGCGGTCGATGCCTTCCAAGGTGATGGTGATAGTGAAGAGTTGTCGGTGAAGCATTGCCCATTCCGCATCGAGGATGCGCTTACCATAGCTGGCCTTGAGCTTGTTGGCAACAGGACAGTCGCGACGGTGAATCTGTATGCGGTTTTGTGGATCGATGTAGCCGAGGATGTCGTCACCGGGGATAGGATGGCAGCAGTCGGGGTGGATGAATTGGTCGTAGTTGTCTTCGCTGATTTTCAGTGTAGATGCTTTTTTTGCCTTGTTGTCGGTGTCGGCCGCAGGTTTCCCACCGTTTTTGCCCTCCTTTTCTTGTGTAGTTTCGGCAGTGGTTTTCTTGTCGTTGTCGTTGCCACTGAGGAAAGGAATGTATCGTTTCCAGCCAGAGGATGTGTTCTTCTTGGGTGCGGTGATGAGTTGTGCGGGTTTGACTTTCTTGAGGATAGTCTCGTCGGAGCCGATAGCAAGATACAGGTTGTCTGTGTCGGACTGGTGGAGTATGTGGGCAAGATTATGCAGAATCGGGGTAGTGGGCTGAAGGTCGTTCTGCGCTAGCCACTGATTGAGTATTTCCTGTCCGGCTTTTCTTACCTCTCGCTCCCTTCGCCGCAGGGCGGCACGTATCTTGGTTTTTGCTTTGGCGGTGTGGGCGTAGGTGAGCCATTCGTTTTGTGGATGCTGTGAGGGCGATGTGAGGATCTCCACTTGGTCTCCGCTATTGAGCTCGTGGCTGATGGGTACGAGCTTGTGATTGACTTTTGCGCCGATGGCATGGGTGCCGAGGAAGGTATGTATGTGGTAGGCGAAGTCAAGAGCAGTGGCTCCCGAGGGCATGGTTTTGAATTCGCCTTTAGGGGTGTAGACGAGGATTTCCTTGGCAAAGAGGTTGAGTTTGATGGTGTCGAGGAAGTCGAGCGCATCGGGTTGCGGGTCGTTGAGTATCTCCTGAATGGTAGTGAGCCATGTGCCGAGTTCTCCCTCATCGGCAAGTTCGGGCTGCTGCAGCTTATATCGCCAGTGTGCGGCGATGCCGCGCTCGGCAATCTGGTCCATACGGTCGGTGCGTATCTGCACTTCTATCCAGCCTTGCTGGGTCATGATGGTGGTGTGGAGAGCCTGATAGCCGTTGGCTTTGGGGTGGTTGATCCAGTCGCGCAACCGTTCGTTCTGTGTGGTATAGATTTTATTGAGCAGGGAGTAGATGTTAAAACACTCGTCGCTTTCGTTCTGCGGGTCTTTCGGGGTGATGATGATGCGTACGGCGAGAATGTCGTATATCTCGTTGAAAGGAATATTCTTGTTTTGCATCTTCTGCCAGATGGAGTAGGGCGTCTTGATGCGTGCCTTGAGTTGGTAGGTGATGTGCTGCTGGTCGAGTAGTTTGCGAATGGGCTGGGTGATTTCTTGGAAGAGGTCGTCACGGCCTTTTTGTGTGAGTTTCAGCTGGCGCACGATGCTGTTGTAGGTATCGGGGTGTTCGTATTTGAAGCTGAGGTTCTCAAGTTCGCTTTTTATTTGGTTCAGACCGAGACGGTAGGCAAGGGGAGCATAGATGTATAATGTTTCTCCTGCTATCTTATATTGCTTGTTTTTAGGCTGCGAGGCGAGGGTGCGCATGTTGTGCAGCCGGTCGCAGATTTTGATGAGGATGACGCGGATGTCGTCGCTCATGGTGAGCAGCAGCTTTTTCAGGTTCTCGGCCTGTGGCGAACTATGGTCGCCGAATACGCCGCCTGATATTTTTGTCAGACCGTCAACGATTTCCGCGATCTTCGGCCCAAAGATGTTTTTCAGATCCTCTACGGTGTATTCTGTGTCTTCCACTACATCGTGGAGCAAAGCCGAGCAGATACTGGTAGAGCCGAGCCCCATCTCGCTGCTGACTATTTGTGCCACAGCCAGCGGATGCATGATGTAAGGCTCGCCAGAAAGCCGTCGCACTCCTTTATGGGCTTGGCGTGCGAAGTTGAAAGCCTTTGTGATGAGGTCTACTTTCTTCCTGTGTGGCGAGTCGAGATACGATTTGACGAGTCGCTCAAAGGCTTCTTCAACGAGTTTGGCTTCTTCGGCTTCTGTAACCATAAACTTACTTCACTTTGAGTTTCTTGCCGGCTCGGATATTGCTGTTTTTTATGCCGTTGAGTTTTTTCAGTTTCTCAACGGTAGTACCGTTCTTGCGGGCAATGGTGGAGAGCGACTCACCCTTTTTAATGGTCACCTCCTGTGGTGCGCGCGACCTACTGCGGCTCTTGCTGTTTCTGCTCGACGTAGTAGCTTGCCTGCTTCGTGAGCTGCGACTGTTGCTCTTGACCTGTCCGCGACTGTAACGACTCTGCTGAGTACGTGCTGTGCTACGATAGTTCGAACGCGACGACGATGTTGTGGTACGCTCAGTATTTGGCACATCGGCAACATCGTCTTTCACCTCAACTACAGTACGTTTTGTAAGCAACTCTGCGGCATTATAGGCATAGATGTCGATTTCCTTGTCGATGAACGTATTGACCATTTCGGCCGGCATACGGATGGCTGAGGCCTTGGTGCCGCCGTTGACAATATTCTGGCGGTATTGGGGATTCAGTTCTTTAAGCTGATCCATGCTGATACCGAGTACGTGGGCAATCTGCTCAAAGTGAACGTCGCGGTTCACAACGATGGTATCGGTCTTTGCCGGCAGGTCGGAGCGCATGGGGCAGATGTTGTGCTCGCAGTAGTAGTTCATGATGTAGTTCGCGGCAATGAACGCAGGCACATAGCCTCGCGTCTCCTTCGGCAGATAGGGATAGATACCCCAGTAGTCGTTCTGCCCCTTGGCGCGATGGAGTGCCTTGTTGACATTCTCCGGTCCGCAGTTGTAGGCTGCGATGACAAGGTTCCAGTCGCCGAAGATTTTATATAGGTCGCGCAGATAACGTGCAGCTGCCCATGACGACTTCACGGGGTCGCGGCGTTCATCGACCAGCGTGTTCACCTCCAGTCCATATTGCTTGCCTGTGGTGATCATGAACTGCCACAGACCAGCGGCACCGGCATGTGAGGTCACCGTGGGATTGAGGCTCGACTCGATGACTGGCAGGTACTTCAGTTCCAGTGGCAGACCATAGGCCTCAAGCGCTTCCTCGAAGATGGGTGTATAGAAATTGCTGCGCCCCAGCATGACGCTTACCGACTTTCGCCCCGACTTGGTATAGCGGTCAATGAACTTGCGCACCACGTCGTTGTAGGCCATCTCCATCACGGTGGGCAACTGGCTCAGACGCAGTTTATACACATCGTCGTCGAAATACGGGTCTTCATTTGTGGTATTGCAGTCACCTTCGGGTTGCAGATAGGTCTGCGAGGTGTATAGCTTCAGCAGACTGTCCACTTCGGTCGTCATGGCTTCTGGAACATCGAAAGTTTCGGTTTCACCCTGAGCGTTTATAACGGTAATTTCGTTGTCGTCTTGTGCCATGGCGGTAGTCATGGCGCCGAGGAGCAATGCTGCGAAGAACAGTTTTCTTGTTTTCATTGTTTTCATTGTTTCAGTTTTCAAAATGTGAGCGCACATTGAATGCCGAGTGCGTTCGATTTGATGGGGTTACGATTGATGGGGGTATTGATGACGGCGGGCTCAACCCGTAGGCTGAGGTCGTCGCTGAGGTCAAACTCAGAGAGCGAGGCATCCACGTAGGCGTCGACCACCGACAGCGCATAGACACCGATGAGGGCAAACACGCTGAGGTCGCGCCAACGGCGGTAGCGGTCCTTACGGTTCTTGAACAACGTCTGATAGCGGCTCATGTTCTGTTCGTTGATTTGTGCCCCGAGGTGTAGGAACTGGTTGTAGCTCTCGGTTTTCGGGTCGTCGTCCATCAGGTCCATATAGGCCTGCGAGTAGTCTTTGAACATCTGGTTGTTCCAGCGCATGGCATAGGCACACCCCACGAATCCGCCATAGACGATAGGCAGTTTCCAATATTTGTGGTTGTAAATCTGTCCGCCCCCAGGAATGACCAGCGCCAGCCACAAGGCCCGTTTGGGATTAGGCCGCCAGGTGTTCCAGTCGCGTTTCGTCCGCTTGACCACCGAGTCGGTGACCGTAACCGTCTGCTTCGCATCATCGGGATAGATGACACGTTCGACGGGTATGATCTCGTCGCCAAACTCATCGTATCTCACCGAGTCGTTCTGACCAGTGACCTGAGCAATGGCGGCACCCGTCAGCATCAGGCTGAGGAGAAGCATGAGGATGCGGTTCGGTTTCACTTTCTCGTTCGTTTCGTTTTAGGCTTTCAGCTTGTCAAACACGCCCATGATGTGTTCCAGCTCGTCTTCATTGGCAAAGGGGATAGTGATTTTCCCCTTACCCTTGGGCGAGATGGTCATTTGCACCTTCGTGTTGAGGAATTTTGTAAGCTGTTTTTTCAGTACGTTGAACTCTTCGGGCAGCTGTTGCCGTGCGGCAATCTTTTTCTTGCCCGTCTCAATGTCGTCACCGCTTTTCAGCCGTTGCACCAGTTCCTCCACCTTTCTCACTGAGTAACCGTTCTTCTGCACCTCCTTGAAGAGTTTTATCTGCAACGATGGGCTGTCTACGGCAAGCAGCGCACGGGCATGTCCCATGTCAATTTCCTTCTTCTGCAAGGCCATCTGCACCTGGGCCGGCAATTTCAGCAACCGGAGGTAATTGGTAATAGCCGTGCGGCTCTTTCCCACCCGTTGCGACACTTTCTCCTGCGTCATGCCCTTACCATCGAGCAGGTGCTCGTAGGCCAATGCTATCTCGATGGCGTTGAGGTCCTCGCGCTGGATGTTCTCCACAAGAGCCATCTCCATGACGTTCTCGTCCTTGATGGTGCGGATGTAGGCGGGAATAGCCGTCAACCCTGCAATCTGCGAGGCGCGCCAACGGCGTTCGCCTGCAATAATCTGGAAGCGCTGGTCGTCAATCTGTCGCAGGGTAATGGGCTGTACGATGCCCAGTTGCATGATGCTGTTGGCCAGTTCCTGCAAGGCTTCAGGGTCAAACTCACGGCGCGGCTGGTTAGGATTAGCCTCAATCTGGTTGAGGGGAATCTCGTTGATGGTGGAGCTGCCCTTCGAGAACACACCGGTCGTGTCGATGAGCGCGTCGAGCCCGCGTCCGCCTTCAATCTCGTCGAGTCCGCGTCCAAGCGCACTCTTTGTCTTACTGGAATATTTCTTCTTTACTGCCATTATTCAAATATTTTAATCATGGGGAGTTATATTTCACAGTTTACAGTTGACAGTTTATAGTACTATCGTCTGAACTCCTTCACTCTTTCACTCCTTCACTCCTTTACTCCTTTAACTCCTTCTTAATAATCTCATTGGCCAGTGCCAGATAGTTCTTCGCACCAGTCGACGTGGCATCGTAGAGGATGGCGGGCAGACCGTGCGAGGGAGCCTCGCTGAGCTTCACATTGCGTTGGATGACGGTCTTGAATACCAGCTCCTGGAAGTGGCGTTTCACCTCGTCGTAGATCTGGTTGGCCAGACGCAGACGCGAGTCATACATCGTCAGCAGGAAACCTTCAATCTCGAGTTTCGGGTTAAGGCGGCTCTTTACAATCTTGATGGTGTTGAGTAGTTTGGAGATGCCCTCAAGGGCAAAGTATTCACACTGCACGGGTATGATGACCGAGTCGGCCGCCGTAAGTGCGTTCACGGTGATAAGTCCGAGCGACGGTGAGCAGTCGATGAGGACATAGTCATAATCGACAGCGATGGGTGCAAGCAGATGCTTGATGACGTTCTCTCGGTTGTCTAAATTGATCATCTCAATCTCCGCTCCCACAAGGTCGATGTGGCTGGGTAGCACGTCGAGCTTTTCGATGTCGGTGGTGTAGATGGCATCGTGAACGTCGGCGTGGTTGATGATACATTCGTAAAGTGTGCAGTCCACCTCTTTCAGGTCAACACCCAGTCCGCTCGACGCGTTGGCCTGCGGGTCGGCATCGACGAGCAGTACACTCTTCTCGAGCGTGGCCAGCGAGGCGGCCAGGTTCATCGCAGTGGTGGTCTTGCCCACACCGCCCTTCTGATTGGCTAATGCTATGATTTTTGTCATATTCTATCGTATTCAAATAATCGTAAAAATGCGTTTTAAAGTGCAAAGATACGAAAAAAAGATGGAAGAAGGGTGAATAATAACGATTTTTTTTAGTAATTTTGCACTCGCTAACATGATTTTTATGATGAAAGAAAAGCCTTTAATATTGATAGCCAACGACGACGGCTATGGTGCAAACGGTATCCGCAGCCTTGCACAGATGGTTGCTCCGCTGGGCGATGTGCTGGTATGTGCCCCCGATGGCGCCAGGTCTGGGTTTGGCTGTGCGTTCACGGCCAACGACCCCATCGTGTTAAAACAGCGCGAGAATATCGGCGACATACCCGTATGGTCGTGTACAGGAACTCCGGTAGACTGTGTGAAGCTGGCTATCGACGAGTTGCTCGGCGGCCGCATGCCCGACCTCGTGCTTGGCGGCATCAACCATGGTGACAACTCCACCGTCAACAACCATTATTCCGGTACGGTGGGCATCGCCAAGGAAGGCTGTCTCAAGCATATCCCCTCTATCGCGTTCTCCTCGTGCGACTATAACCCGCAGGCCGACCTCATGCCCCTCACACCCTATGTGCAGAATATCTGCCGTATGGTGCTGCGCGATGGTCTGCCCAAAGGCATCTGCCTGAACGTGAACTTCCCCGTCGGTGCGGAGTTCAAGGGCATACGCGTCTGCCGGATGGCATTTGGCCAATGGCTCAACGAGGTGGACAAGCGCCATCACAACCGTGGCTACGACTACTACTGGATGGTAGGGCACTACGCCAACGAGGAGCCCGAGGCTACCGACACCGACCAGTGGGCACTCCACCATGGCTACATCGCCGTCACGCCGACCAACATCGACGTCACGGCCTACGACTATATGCAGCACTTCCAAGAAAAGTTGAAAGGTTGAAGTATTACCTCATTGTAGGCGAAGCCTCCGGCGACCTTCACGCCTCCTGCCTGATGGAGTCGCTCAAGAAGGAAGACCCCGAAGCCGAATTCCGTTTCTTCGGGGGCGACCTGATGACGGCTGTCGGCGGAACCCGCGTGCGCCATTATAAAGAGCTGGCCTACATGGGGTTCGTGCCCGTGCTGCTCCACCTGCCCACCATCTTCCGCAACATGCGACTGTGCAAGCGCGACATCCTCAGGTGGAAGCCCGATGCCGTCATCCTTGTCGACTATCCCGGCTTCAACCTCTCCATTGCCAAATACGTGAAGCACAAGACGCAGATACCCGTCTACTACTACATCTCACCGAAGATATGGGCATGGAAAGAGTGGCGCATCCGCAGCATCAAGCGAAATGTCGACGAGATGTTCTCCATCCTCCCCTTCGAGGTGCCGTTCTATGAGGAGAAACACCACTATCCCATCCACTACGTGGGCAACCCTACCGTCGACGAGGTGAACCGCTTCCGTGCCACATGGCACATGGAGCGCGACAGCTTCTATCAGCACAACACCCTCTCCGAGGAAAAGCCTCTGCTGGCCCTGCTCTGCGGTAGCCGTAAGCAGGAGATAAAAGACAACCTGCCCGCCATGCTCGAGGCCACCGGCGACCTCGCCGACCGCTACACCATTGTCGTAGCAGGCATGTCGACCATCGGCAGCGACTATTATCAGCCCTTCCTCGAGAACCATGACGTAAAACTCATCTTCGACCAGACCTACGGACTGCTCTGCGAGGCCGAGGCCGCACTCGTCACCAGCGGCACCGCCACACTCGAGACCGCCATCTTCAACGTGCCGCAGGTCGTCTGCTACGAGACACCCATCAAGCACATCGTGCGCTTCGCCTTCCGCCACCTCATCCACGTGCGCTACATCTCGCTCGTCAACCTCATTGCCGACCGCGAGGTGGTGCCCGAGCTGCTGGCCGACCGCTTCTCCGTGGAGAACATCCGTACCGAGCTGCAGAAGATACTCCCAGATGGCAGTGCCCGTCAGCAGATGCTCGACGACTATGCCCTCGTGCACGACCGCCTCGGCACCGCCGTCGCTCCCGACAACGCCGCCCGCATCATGGTGGAGAAGTTAAGTCAAAGTTCATAGTCCATAGTTCTTAGTTCATATTTCGCTTTTGTTAACGATTGTGAAATCCGTCGCCGAATTGTTAACGGATTCAGTTGACTTTTACCTTCATTCTAGCGTGAAAAATTATCGTTTTTCGCCCACTTTACCCATTTTTCACCCTTCACTTATCACTTTTCACTTCTGAAAGATATATGTTTCGGGGTATAAAAGGCCGTCTTTTACACCCCGAAAGACGGTCTTTCGACGGGCGAAAGTTTATCTTTCGGAAGCGAGACACCTATCTTTCGCAAAATAAAACTTGCACACGCTCATCCCTCATCCTTCATCCCTCTTCTATCTGCGGCAGCAGACACATTGCACACTCATGCTTGCAAAATTTGCGCCCACGAGTTTTCTGCTCGAAAAATCTTCAAATATCGTGTTAAAAGGAAATGTCGAACTGTTAAAAACTATAAACTTTTGGCCTCGTTTAATAGTAATGTGCATGGGGAAACCCTCTCCTTTTTTGGAACATAATCCGAAAAAGACAAGACTTTTTCGGATTATGTTCCAAAAAAGTTGTATATTGATTTTCTTATTTGAGCGTTTCCTTTCCCTCCTTTTTGATTTTCCCGTCAAACCCGTAGAAGACATCATGAACCATAAACCTCTTGAGAGCATTGCTTTTGGCGTCAGGATTGATGCATCTCGCGGCAACCACTTTGAACCCGTCCTCAGTTTTGGTCGCGTCAGCACCACTGGCTATAAATTCTGTCCTCAGGGTTTGGGCATCGACTCGATAAACAAAAAATGAGTTCATGGAGTTGCCATTGGCCATAATATTACCAATAACATATACATGCTTTCCGTCAGGACTTGCAAAAGCATCCATCTCTGGCACACCATCATCCATCAAATCACCGAGACGGATTCTCTTATCGCCATACCATAACTGCCATAACGCCTCTTCAGTCTGTTTCATATAGAACGAGTTTTTCAATTCTTTCATTCCACCGTATACCAGCGGGACAGAACGATTGCTATCCCTTACCAAATCCAGCCAGTAACATGGAGTCAAGTCGTATGTCCTCTCTTCGCTCTTTCCTTTGTAGATTGTTAATGTCGGGGCATCCCCCACATTATATACCACATTGATATCATTAATCTCGTATGTCTCATGCTTACCTTTGAAAGTATAGATGTGGTTTAAAATCGTTCCTTCTACTTCTACCGTACCCGTCAGACAGACATCCGGTTTGCCCGAGAGTGCGGTTCCCTTGTGGAAAAGCGAAAGCCGGCATTGGCTTTCATTGCCGTCAATACGCAAGACCAGTCCATCCTGCGTTTTATAGCATCCCACAGGCCGCCATTCGCCTGTTTGCAGGGAAGGGTGCAGGCTCTCCTTCTCCCTCTTGACAAGCATGTCGTATAATGACTTTTCTTTGGCAGTGTCATAATAGACGGCATACAACCATTCAGGACTTGTCCTTAACATCCCGTCTTTGAACAGGTAGCCCCGCCACCCGTATTCATGCCAATCGCTTACCGACGCATTGCGCATAACCTCTTTGACGGAATCATCGAAAAGCACATCAAAATACGCAATCATCTGCTCCTCATTCTCAATATCCTTTAGCGGGTAATCGCGTTTTAGCGGATACGTTGTCAACTTTGCCAACCCCTTGGCATCGCCGTCGGCAATACACTTCATGATGGCCTCAATATTGTTGCGAATGTCCTGCTCCGTAGCAGTATCCTCCAATGAGGGAAGATCGGAGGGAACCGTCTCTTTCTGCTCGCTCGCAAAAACCTCACCGCGTTGCCTATAACCTATGCAAAAGACCGACGCAACAAATAGCACAACCGCAAAAAATAAACCAAATTTCTTCATCCGTCTAATTGTTTTTCTGCCAAATCCCCAATTTCCGCAAAACCTCTCAAAACCACATAATGGTCAAATGTTTTATATATAATTCCTTTCACCTAACTTTGCCATAGTTTATCCAATTATCATTCTTTCTATTTTTTGTTTTGCTTCATCCAACAAGACATCACCTTCTTCTTTTAGTCTTTTAGCCTTGTTTTTAATCGTAAAAACGGTATTAACAATATCTTCCTGTGTGGCAATATCAGGATATGGAATTATCAAATTGTCAATATCTGTAGTTTGCAATCTTGGCAATGTATTACCAGTCATCAGATGCTTTGTTTGAGCAAGAATCATATTTGAGCGTAATACGATTGTCAAAAAGTCTGGATTTATATCATGTGCTTCAAATACATGGAATTCCGTAGAACAACAACCGTCAAATAGTGCTCTATGCACCTTGTTTAAATATGGACGCAATTTAGGAAATAAGATATCTCCGTTTTTAAATTTAGCAGCTGAGGATATAGATTCTTTTTCTTTTGATGGACAGTATTTCCCCGTACTACCATCAATATTTTCCATTCCAATATAAACATTATCTTGTGATAAAGAATTTATAATTGCTTTCACGTCATTTACAACGTTTTTCAATCGACACCACTTTCCTTGTTTTATTCGATTAACGATTTCTATTCTTTCATAATGAAATTGCATAGGATCAAGTCTTCCTCCAATAATCGAAGACACTTTCTGTTTTAGGGCAACCTTTCTTTTCTTATTATCTGAGAGTTTTCTAATATGCAAAACATCGAATAAATAATCATCAATACTATTTAGTAATAGTTTTGCCTCATAATTTTTCTTTAATCTTGCTTCTTGAGCTTTTGAGTAGAGTCCAATGATTTCTTGTTGAATACTCGTTAAAGGAATCTCTGGTATTCTCAATTTTGCAATTCTGTCTAATCCTATTTTAGGGATTGTCGTTTGTATTCGGCTTTGTTCAATCTGTTTCTGTACAAAACTGCAATTTAATAATAATGCAATATAATCTGGGAATACTGCATCATTCTTTGGGAGAAGTTTTGCACAATTTTCAGTTAAGATAATTCGTTTCCCTTTAGGAATATTCTTAATAACAAACACCCGTCCAATTGTTCCTGCAATAGAAAACACTATTTGCTCGTTTTTTATCTCATATCGTTTAAGTGTATTAAATAGTTCTTCGGATATATTTTTCAAAGCACTATAATCAATACATTCAAAATCTTCAATATCTGATAAACGCAAATACAAATAGTCTGTGTTCTCAGAAGAAAATGATTTCCCTTTAGGGATACGTTTTCCTCCCTTTATATCTACATATCTTGATAGAGGGAAAAAATTTTTGTTTCCTATATTATCCTTATAATAGGCAACATCTATTCGTTGTGAATTAAGAATATCTGATATATGTATGGTTGTAGTATTCATTGTACCTTAGATATGAAACCTCTAATTTGTTGAGCAACCTCAGTTAATTCATTACCGTTAATACTCTTTCCTGTTGCATCATAACCAACATTTTCAACTTCTAACATTAATACTTCATAATCTTTGGAATAGTTGAAAATAGCTTCTTTATAAAGCTCTATCATTCGTTCTGTACGCTGATCTTTGTCCAACCCTTTTTCTTTCCGTACTTTTACTTTAGTCTCCATTAAGGTTTGCTCAAATTTTTGAGTTAATTCTTTTGGATGCTTTTTAAGAAATAGGATGGAAGATTTAACACCAGCTCTAACATGTGAGAAGGTATGTTGAGGCAATGAAACGACTGCTAATATTCTGAAATGCTCTACAATCCAATCACGTACATACTGGCTTGTGGCATTTGTTAAAATGCCATCAGGAATTACAATTGCCAGATAACCATTTTCTTCATTTAGGTATTTATAACACCGTTCTAAGAAAAGTACTTCTGTATTTTGCGAAGTACGCCACTTGTTTTTATTGTCATCATCAATAATGCGATCTTTTATCTCCGTAATACCGAGATTCTTTTCAAACAACTCGTATTCTTTATAATAACTAACTTCATCCGCTTTTATAGAAGAGCCAAACGGTGGATTGGTCATTATCAAATCGAAAGTACCATCTTGGAAGTTTAGATTTCTGTTTTCTATCTCTATGGTTTTATTGTTTTTTAAGCCATCATTAGTAATGATATTGGTATGACCATCATCATGAATAATCATGGCTCTATGTTGATTTGAGTGGGTAATGGAAAACATCACCACCATTTATATAGTAGACCATATCGATAAAGTTGTTCACGTTGGCATATCCTCTGGC
>CAJOIW010000039.1 GCA_905234845.1 uncultured Prevotella sp.
AAACCAATAGAGAAAAGCATGTTTGTATCCATGACTGCAAATATACTACTTTTATCGAAAACATATTATTGATTACCCACTCAAATCAACATAGACCCATAATCATATTCATTTTGGCTACTCGTGAAATCTGCTCATTGATTTCTATACCATATAGGTGCTTCTCTGCAAAATCGTGCCAATAGCTTTTCCATGAGGCACTACCGATTTCGTCATCATAAATATTATCTGCTTCATCCCGTACTTCTTTCAATGCATGTAACAGAAATCCGCCACTACCACAAGACGTATCGAGAATTTTCCAGTCTTTCTTTATACCTATAGACTTGACTATAAAATCTACTATAGAATCAGGTGTGAAGAATTGTCCGAAATCACCACGGAAGAACTCTCCCATGAATTTCTGGAAAGCCAATCCTTTCGAATCCAAATCCGTCTTAGACAAATTAATGTCTTGTAAATATTGGACAACGGTATATATCTTATGCTTGTCAAGCTTGATGTCATCCTTGAACACCTCTGGGTCCTTTTTTCTCCCTTGTTCATATAGTTGCCGAACCCGTTTTTCAAGTTCTGTTTTTGCTTTAGTGTTTTGCTTATCATCGTGATCTTCTGGATAAGATATTATCTGAAAAGCAAAAGGCTCTCCTTTGGATTTAGGGTCGTTTTCTTTCCACTTCTCATCCCATATTTTGCAGAAGATAAGTTTATCCAACTCATCAAAAGCCGTTGTAGGAGCCAGTGCGCCACCGCCCCACAAAGCATCATGGGCTGATTTGAATTTCTGCATTAGTTCTGCTTTTGTGCCAGGCTGAGGTTCTTTTCCTCCTTTTACATATTTAAATCTGTCAACCTTTCCGTCTTTTTTAGGAATATCAGAGATACTTATCCTTTCAACAGGATACAACTCTACAATTTCAAAATACTCATTCCTTATACCGGATGTAACCCACACGTATTGAGCAGCAAGGGCGTGAGCATAAGTATATGCTTGATCTACAGCAATCTGAAATTGGCGTTCGTTAATATCTTCTTTTTTACATTCGACAACAATCAATATCTTTTTGTTATTGTCATTGTAAACAATAATATCAGCTTCTTTTGTTGATGAACCTTCTTGAACCGATTCATTTACAGAGATATTAAGAGGCGAATAATTATATTCAGTTATTAACCTCAAAAATGCTGTTGCCTGCACAAATTCTTCAGGATTCTGCAACTTTCGCCGTGCACCATTTTTACAATGATACTCAATATAGGTTATATCACCTTTTTCAGAGATTGATATATAGTTGCTTTCTTGCCCCTTCACAAACAAAGGAGTTGACAACAATTCTTTTATTTCTTCTTTTGCTTTTGCCATAGTTTTTATTTACTTGTTATTAATAAGGATAAGGCCTATAGGAGGATGTTTTTTGTCAATTTTGATATCTGTTGCAGCAGGTGTTTGTGGCTCTGTGGTAGAATCGTCGGCCATTGGCTGACGATTTACAAATGGGTATCATTCCTCGAATGTACGCATATCTTTCAGGCTTGTTTCACTGTAACTGCCAGCGAGAGCAGAGCCAAGCTTGCTTGAGCTATGCCGAGCGCAGCTAAAACTTTTGCAAAGATACAATTATTTTCTAAGAGTTTGAATATTTTAGGTGAAAAATTTTCTCTCCGCAAGGCTTGTGAACGGGAAAATAAAAAAGGAAGCGCAGGCTTCCTTTTTACTTTCTGTCTTTTGTCCTTATGTTTATGTCATATTTATATTATGTTCTGTTCACATCAGTTGTTTTTGTCTATGAATGGCAGCTCCCCTAAGAATCTGTCAAAGTCGCTTTGGAATAGGTGGTCCTGAATGATACGGTATTTCTCAAATTCCGTTTCTGCATATTCTTTCGCTTCTTCTGCAGTTACCTGCCCTGAAGTCTGTAATACCTTATTGCCACCTGCTGTCAGGATGGTATCTATTTGCTTGGCCCAGTCTTCCATTGTCATGGGAATATGGCGTTTGGCCATACGTTCTGCCAATTCGAGTACACCATTTACCAGTTGCCCCATGTCGGCCAGTTCCATTTCTTTCAGGTAGTTCTTGGCTATCGACACATCTGTTTTTACAATCTTACCGTCAGGTGCATTCTCCCATGTGGTCAACCCCATGTGTTCTTGTTCTGCATTTGCCCGCTCCATAATGAGTTCTGCTGCTGTATGGCCGTGAATGGCATAGTGCATCTTGTTTTGCATCATTTTGAAGAACGTCTTTGTTGTAGGAGCATCCCGATTGTAGTCTATGGCTGTCGCGTAAATATCTGTTAGCTTTTGATAAAAACGACGTTCTGATAGACGTATCTCTCTGATTTCCGCTAACAGGTGTTCGAAGTAGTCTTCATCCAGAAAGGAACCATTCTCCATGCGTTTTCTGTCGAGCACATAGCCTCGGATGGCATACTCTCGCAGCACGCTGGTTGCCCATTGACGGAACTGCGTCGCGCGGATTGAGTTCACGCGATAGCCAACACTGATGATGGCATCGAGGTTGTAGAAATGAAGCGTACGATTGACATTCCTGTTACCTTCACGTCGAACTACCGAGATTTTTTCGGTAGTTGCCATCTCGTTCAACTCGTCACTTTCATAAATGTTCTTTAGATGGACTCCTATATTGTCTGTTGAGCAGTCGAACAACATCCCCATCGCTTTCTGGGTACACCATACGGTTTTGTCTTTATAGTACACTTCAATACCTCTTTCCTTCCCTTCAATCTGGAATATCAGGAACTCGGCTGTACTATTTCTTATTTCTTTTCTTTTCGCCATCTATTTTGTCTTTTGTTTGCGAAGATATAATTCCCTACTTGAATATCTGCATCATGGGGCGGCCGACCCATGCTTGTGGGGGTGTCAGGCCAAGGATGTAGGCGATGGTTGCGGGGACATCGTATTGCATCATGGCATCGGTAATCTCGAAGCCTTTGCGGATGCCTTTCCCATAGACGATGAAGGGCGACAGCATCTCGTCGAGCGTGATGCCGCCGTGTCCTTTGCCTGTTCCTCCATGGTCGGCGGTGACTACGATGATGGTGTCGTCCATCATGCCGGCATCATTGACGGCTTGTATGACACGGGCGATACATTCGTCGAGAACAGTCTCAAAACGGGGGTGTACCAGCCTTTGTCGTGCCCCTGCTGGTCGAGCCCGCCGTAGTAGAGGAAGAAGAGGGTGGGCTTCTCGGCCTTGATGTAGTCGACGGCATTCTGCGTGTAGGCGTAGGTGTCGCCGCAGTTCTTGCAGCTGTCCACTCCGTAGCCGCCATGATAGGAGTACATGATGTCGTCGACGGCTAAGCTGTCGAGAACGTACTTGATGCCGATCCAGTCGAACTGTGCTGCGGTCTTGGCGGTGGGGCGCTGCTCCTTGAGAATGGAGAAGATGGTGGGGAAGATGCCGTGACTGTTGGTGACGGACGACGGTATCTCTGGTGTCTGGCTGTTCCATTTGGTGTAGCCGTGGCTCTCGGTGCCTGCTCCCATGAGGTTTGAGGCCCAGTTGATGGCGGATGCTGACGGGAGCACCGACCGCTTGTTGAGTGTCCAGCTGCCGTTTTTCATCAGAAAGTCTTTAACGGTAGGCATGTTGGCCTGTGCGATGCTTTTGGAGGCCCAGCCGTCGATGCCGATCATGATGACGTGCTTGGCTTTGGCTTTTACCTTACCCTTGGCTTGCATTGGTAAGGGGACAATAAAAGACAGGGCGAAAATGGTCGCCAATGTCAGAAATGCTTGTTTTTTCATGTTGTTGAATTGTTTAGGTGAAGTTTACAAATTATGGAGTTAATAGGAGTTAGTGGAAGTTAATGAACCTGTGGCTCATGGGAGTTAACGGATGTTACAGGTAGTTTTCTTCTCCTTTAGGGAGGTTGTGAGGGGTCTACTATAGTCCTTTAACTTCTGCTAACTTCTGCGGGCATAGCCCGCTATCTTCTTTTAACTTCTTTTTAGGGCAGACTTTAAATTAGGCTGAGCGAGTAGATGTAGATGACGGAGGCGGGTAGTGCCATGAGAGAGGAGTCGAAACGGTCGAGCATGCCGCCGTGGCCAGGCATGATGTTTCCAGAGTCTTTGATGCCGAGGGTGCGCTTGAAGAGGCTTTCCACAAGGTCGCCCCAGGTGCCGAAGACGACGACCACGAGTGCCAGTCCCAACCACTGGGGCAGGGTGAGCTCTGTGGTGTTGGCTCCGTTCTTTGATCCAATGTACCATACTACCCACGCCGCCACGAGCACGAGCACGGCTCCGCCGATGCTGCCTTCCCATGATTTCTTCGGCGAGATGCGCTCAAAGAGGCGGTGACGGCCGAAGAGTGTACCAGCGCAGTAGGCGCCCGTGTCGTTCATCCATAGGAAGATGAACACGCTCAGGGGCAGCAGCCAGTGGTACATCACGATGCCCGTCTGCTCGTCTTGTCCGAAGGCCAGCATGTTGATGGTGGAGAAGGGTAGGGCGATGTACAGCTGTGAGAGCATGGTGTAAGCCCAGTTGTTGATGGGGTCGTCCTGCTTTAGGTAAAGCTCGCTGATGAAGAGATAGACAATGGTGAGCAGGTAGGGGATGAAGACGGCTGCGGGGGTGATATCGGAACAGAAGCCGCCTACGGCCAGAAAGAGATATACACCTGCCGCGGTGCTGATGAAACGGTTGATGCTGACGCGCCGCCGCTGGTTTACCAGTCCGCTGTATTCCCAGATGGTCATGCCCGTGATGAGGGCGAAGAGGAACATCATGGCCATGGCGTTGAACGAGATGCCCACCACCATGATGGCCACAAAGAGGATGCCGCTAACGGTGCGGACGATGAGATTTTTCATAACTTATCACTTTTCAGTTGCATTGTCACTGTCATTTTTCTCTTTCTCTGCCGCTTCGTGATCGGCTTGTGCCTGACGAACTTCCTCGGGCATGTTCTCAATTTTCAGCTGCTCGTCCTCCTCTTGCATGATTTCCTGCGAGCGACTGGCCCAGGGACGCTTGCCGAAGATTTTCTCCACATCTTCGGCAAAGATGACCTCGCGCGAGATGAGCAGCTCGGCCAGCTGATTGTGTCCTTCCTTGTGTTCGGTGAGCAGGGCTTTCGCACGGTCGTACTGCTCGTTGATCATGCGCAGCACCTCGTCGTCGATGACCTTGGCCGTTGTCTCGGAGTAGGGTCGCTGGAACTGGTATTCCTGATTGTTGTAGTAGCAGATGTTGGGCAGTTTGTCGCTCATGCCGGCATAGGCAATCATGCCGTAGGCGCTCTTCGTGGCGCGTTCAAGGTCGTTCATCGCACCGGTGGAGATATGTCCGGTGAAGAGCTCTTCGGCAGCACGGCCTCCGAGGAGTGAGCACATCTCGTCGAGCATCTGCTCCTTGGTGGTAATCTGGCGCTCTTCGGGCAGATACCATGCCGCACCGAGGGCCTGACCACGTGGCACGATGCTGACCTTCACGAGCGGATTGGCGTATTGGCAGAACCATGAGATGGTGGCGTGGCCGGCTTCGTGCAGGGCGATGGCGCGTTTCTCCTCGGCGGTCATCACTTTGGTCTTCTTCTCCAGTCCGCCGATGATGCGGTCCACGGCATCGAGGAAGTCTTGCTTCGATACCTTCTCGGCATTGTGGCGTGCGGCGATAAGAGCGGCCTCGTTGCAGACGTTGGCGATGTCGGCACCCGAGAATCCTGGCGTCTGGCGGGCAAGGAAGTCGATGTCGAGAGTCTCGTCGGTCTTCAGCGGCTTGAGGTGTACTTGGAAGATTTCCTTGCGCTCGGTGAGGTCGGGTAGGTCGACATGAATCTCGCGGTCGAAGCGTCCGGCGCGCAGCAGTGCCGAGTCGAGCATGTCGACGCGGTTGGTAGCGGCCAGCACGATGACTCCCGAGTTGGTGCCAAAACCGTCCATCTCGGTGAGCAGCGCGTTGAGGGTGTTCTCGCGTTCGTCATTGCCGCCCATGGCTGGGTTCTTCGAGCGTGCACGACCCACGGCATCGATCTCGTCGATGAAGATGATACAGGGAGCTTTGCCTTTGGCCTGTTGGAACACATCGCGCACTCGGCTGGCACCTACGCCCACGAACATCTCCACGAAATCGCTACCCGACATCGAGAAGAAAGGTACGCCAGCCTCTCCAGCCACAGCTTTGGCCAGCAGGGTCTTACCCGTTCCCGGAGGACCTACGAGCAATGCGCCCTTGGGTATCTTTCCACCCAGGTCGGTGTATTTCTTAGGATTCTTCAGAAACTCCACAATCTCTTGCACCTCTTGCTTGGCACCGGCTTGTCCGGCCACGTCCTTAAAGGTGATACCGATGCTGTCGGCCTTCTCGTAGAGTTTGGCTTTCGACTTGCCCACGCTGAAGATGCCACCTGGCCCTCCGCCACTGCCCATGCGACCCATAAGCAGATACATGAGCAGGAAAAAGAAGATGAGGGGCGAGAAGTTGATGAGCAGGCTGAGAAAGTCGGTGCCGCTCTTGTTCTCAAAGTCGAAGTCGCTGATCTTCTTGTCGGCCAT
The DNA here is from genome assembly GCA_905234845.1 of uncultured Prevotella sp. Lineage (GTDB taxonomy): Bacteria > Bacteroidota > Bacteroidia > Bacteroidales > Bacteroidaceae > Prevotella. The sequence continues at coordinate 6,534 of CAJOIW010000039.1, forward strand.
GGCCTGAGCGAGATATTTCTCCAGTTCGTCTACAGAGCCGTATTCCACTTCCACGGCAGGACTCTTGCCCGTCTGTTGGGTAGACTGGCCGAACACGTCGCGGATGTGCTTGGGCTTCACATACATATAGAGTTTTCCATCGCTCTTGTTCACCACCACACGGTCGGCATAGCCCTTGGCCATGTAGTCCTTGAACTTGGTGTACGAGGCTTCTTTCTTCATCGTCACGCCAGAGGCCGCGCTATTGCCCGAGTCAGTGAAGAAGAATACGGCCAGCGAGATGAGGATGAGCACATAGAGCCATCCCATGTTGAACCGTGGCATCTTGGGGTCTTTGTTCGGTTGCTGTGGTTTATTCGGTTGCTGATTTGCCATAACTTGCTGTTTTTTTATTCACTAATCTCTTCCATCTTGGCGTCTTGCCAGAGGTTTTCTAAGTCGTAGAACTCGCGCAGCTCAGGCACGAAGATATGTACGATGACATCGGTGTAGTCGATGGCTACCCATTGTGCCCGCTCCAGTCCCACCACATGAGCCGGCTTCTCGTGCAACTGCTCGCGTACCATGTCGCCTATCGACTCGGCAATGGCCTCCACCTGCGTAGGCGAGTTGCCCTGACAGATGACGAAATATTGGGCTATCGTTCCCTCAATGTGGCTAAGGTCGGCCACCACAATGCGCTGACCTTTCTTTTCTTGTATGCCTTCTACTATTTTCTTTACAATTTCTTTCGCTGTGTTCATTCTGTTGTCTTTACAAACTTCTATGTGTAGTTTAATAGTCCTTTCCTTCAAACTGCAAAGTTACGTTTTTTTAGTATGAAAACATAAAAAAAGATGGAATAATAAGATTTTTTTGCAAAAAAGTGTCTCAAAAAGTTGGTAATTCATTTTTTTTGTCTAACTTTGCACCCGCTTAATCGCTGGACGCGTGTTTAGCAACCCGTGATTGGGGTATGGTGTAATGGTAACACTACAGATTCTGGTCCTGTCATTCTTGGTTCGAGTCCGAGTACCCCAACATAAACAATCGCCGAGTAGTTGAAAATCAATACTCGGCGATTTCTTTGTATGTCTTCTAAAGCTTTCGTCATGTGAAAGACCGTCTTTCACTGAAAAATCCATAAGGAATTTCTTACGAAAGACGGTCTTTCGAAACGCTAATGATAGCGAATGCTATTCTGCTGGTTTTTCTTCTTCTTCTGTCGGGGATTCTGCCTCAGGAGTCTCTTCAACTTTGGGCTCTTCGGTGACCTCGGGAGTTTCAGCGTTAGTCTCTTCAACTTCTGGGGTTTCTTCTGCCGTTGGCTCTATAGTTTCGGGAGCCTCTACTTCAGCTTTGGGTTCCTCGGCGGTTGGCTCCTCAATCTTTGGCTCTTCCTCTACTTTTGGCTCTTCCTCTTTCGGGGCGGCGTTCTGCTGGTCGATGGCCTTGATCTTCTGATAGAGCAGGTTGCAGTCGTCTTTTAGTTTCTGCACCTTGCGATTGAGTTCATCAATGAGGGAATTACCTTTCTTCGAGGCGGCATTAAGGAAGCCGAGGTTATTCTCGTAGGTCTGTATTTCCTGCTTCATCTGCTCGTAGCGGCGCATGAGTCGACCTCGCTCATCAAGCAGTGCGTCTTCGCCACGTTTGGCCATATTCTTTAGGTTGCTCTTGAAACTGTCGAGCCGGCGGCGCTGGATGGAGATGTTGAATTCTTTGTAGATGCGGTCGAGCACTTCGCGGTATTCCTTATAGAGCTTGTCTTTGTCGCGGAATGGTACGTGCCCGATGGCATTGTACTGCTCGGTAAGCTGATGAACACGCTCCTTGGCATCTTCGGTGGCGTTTTCAACGAGTTCCTTCAGTTGCGCAATGATGTTGCGTTTCTGTTTTAGGTTTTCTTTTTCCTCGTTGCGTGTACCTGCCGTGGCGGCGTTGCGTGCCTCGAAGAAGGTGTTGCAGGCAGCGAGGAATTGTGCCCAAAGCTGGTCACCGAGTTTCTTGGGTACGGCTCCGATGGTCTTCCATTCTTTTTGCAGGGCCACAAACTTCTCGGTGGTTGCCTTCCATTCGGTGGAGTCTTTGAGTTCTTCGGCCTGTTCGATGAGTCGGCGCTTATGGTCGGCATTCTCAGCGAACTGCTGTTTCATGTTCTTGAAGTATTCGCCTTTCTTGGTGAAGAACTGGTCGCAAGCTGCGCGGAAGCGTTCGAAAATCTTGACGTTCATTTTCTGTGGTGCGAAGCCGATGGTCTTCCATTCACTCTGTATCTCAATGACTTGTTTGGTTGTATTGTCCCAGTCGGCGGCGGACTTGTGCTCTTGTGCAACGATTTCTTCTATCTTCTCACACAATGCGGTCTTGCGTTGCAGGTTTTCTTCTTCTTTGGCGCGCAGACTTTCAAAATGTTGCTGGTGTCGCTTGTTGATAACGGTTGAAGCGGCTTTGAAGCGTGTCCAGATTTGTTCGCGTAGGTCTTTGGCTACGGGACCAGTTTCGCGGTACTGCTGATGGAGCTCCTGCAATTGGTGGAATGCACTGATTACGTCGGGCTCGTCGGCGAGTTTCTCGGCAGCCTCGCATAACCGTGTCTTTGCTTCAAGATTCTTTTTGAAATCGTATTCGCGTGCCTCGATATTGAGTTTGAGCAGATCGTAGAATTGTTCTACGTGGTGCTGGTAGTTTCGCCACAGTTCGCTGGCTTTCTCGGCGGGTACGGCACGAATCTCGCGCCATTGCTGTTGCAGGCTTTTGAACTCCTGATAGGCTTTATTGGCTTCATCGGGTGATGTGGCGAGGGCTTTTATTTTCTCGATGATTTCGAGTTTCTTTTTCAGATTCTCCTGTTTTTCGACTTCCTGTTCCTGGAAGAGCTTAGAGCGGCGTTCGCGTATAATACCCATCTCGGCCTTGAAGGCTTCTTCTGCCGGATCGGGCGTGATCTGATAGGCCTCAGGGTCGCCGCCAGCCTCGAGGTACTTTTGCTGCTGCTCTTCGCGCTCAGCCAGATGCATCTTATAGAAGAGGGTCTTCAAAAGGTCAACTTCGGATTTCTGTGGAGCTTCGTCGCCATGGGCTATCTCTGTGATGCGCTCAAGTACCTCTTTTTTGTTGTTGTAGATTCTTTTCTCCTCAGCCGGTTTTTCCTCAATGGGGATTTCCTCAACAGTAGGTTCCTCAACGGGGGCTTCCTCCACCGGAGTCTCTTCTGTAGCGGTTTCCTCAGCGGGGGCTTCCTCTACCGGAGTCTCTTCTGTAGCGGTTTCCTCAGCGGGAACTTCCTCTACTACCGGAGTTGTTTCTGCGGATTGATTGTCTACTTCAGGGGATTCTTCTGGAGTTGCTTGCTGTGCTTGCTCGGTGAGTTCCTCTGTGTTGTTCACTTCGTTTGTTACCTGTTGGAGGTCTTTTTCTTGAGAGTCCATCATGTTCACGGTTTAGGCGTTAATGATTTTTTGTTTCTTTGTGGGAGTGGTCGTGCTGGCCATTTGTCCCCATTCAATGTCAATTAAAGTGCAAACTTAATAAAAAAACGTGATTTCTCCAAAAAAAATCACGTTTTTCGTTATATTTTTACTTAAAGTAATCGTTTGAAGCGCAATATACCCCATGAAACGCCCGAAACGACGATAGAAATAATGAGTGCCGCAATGAATCCGAAGCGCGACGTTTCCATGCCGTTGATGAGGTTCATGCCGAAGAGCGAGGCGATGAGTGTGGGGAACATCATGATGATGGAGACTGAGGTGAGTGTACGCATCACGGTATTCATGTTGTTGTTGATGATGCTTGAGTAGGTGTCCATCGTCGACTCGAGGATGTTGGAGTAGATGTTGGCAGTCTCGCGTGCCTGTGTCATCTCGATGTTCACGTCTTCGATAAGGTCGGCGTCGAGTTCGTCCACTTGTAGTTTGAATTTCAGCTTGGCCAGCAGGTTCTCGTTGCCTCGGATGGAGGTGACAAAGTAGGTCAGTGAGTCTTGCAGACGGCTGAGTCCGATGAGGCTTTCGTTGTTCACGTTGTGGTCGAGATTGTGCTTGGCTTTGTCGATGAGGGTATTGATTTGCTTGAGGCGTTTCAGATACCACACGGCGGCGGAATAGAAGAGGCGGAAGGTCAAGTCGACATAATCGGTGAAGCCTACGGAGCGTTTTTGTTGATAGCTGACGAAATCGATCATCATGTTTGTCTCGAAGAAACAAACGGTGATGGTCACATCACGTTTGTGGATGATACCGAGAGGCACGGTGGTATAGGGTGTGCGCGAGCGTATCTCTTTTACATAGGGTATGCGTAGGATGGTGAGCATCCAACCGTCGTCATACTCATAGCGGGCACGCTCATCGGTATCGCTGATGTCGCTGATGAAATAGTCGGGAATATTGAACTGCTCTTCCAGCTCATGCCGATCTTCCTCAGTGGGACACGTCACTTGTATCCAGCAACCTGGTTCCCACTCTTTAATGGCTTTCAAGCCACCGTTGTAGTTCCAAAATGTCTTCATTTTGCTAATCCTCCGTTGATAAAATAGGGAAGTGGCCAGAGGATTAGCCGCATTGGTGCAGACCTATCCTCACGCCTTACTCTGTCTAAAGTCTTCCGCGTGATAATCGTCCATTTCTATTGTTTTTTTATTGATTTTTTGAATTTGGGTGCAAAGATAATAAAAAAAGTTGAAAAGTTGAAAAGTTGAAATGTTAAAATGTTAAAAACTTAAAAGGAGAAAGGTTGAAAAGCACCTAAGAGGAGTCTTCAACCTTTCACCTTTCACCTTTCACTTTTCACTTTTCACTTATTTATTCTCGGGAATGGTCTCGAGTGCTTTCTTGAGCAGTTCCCAGAATGGAGCTACGGTCTTGATGAGGGCCCGCTCGTTGGTGGTGTGGGGACTTTTCATCGTTGGACCGAGGCTCACCACGTCGAGCCAGGGATACTTGCCCAAAATAACGGAGCACTCCAATCCGGCGTGGTCAACTTGGATGATGCCTTCTTCTCCGTTCTGCTCTTTGTAAATCTTAAGCAGGTGGTGGAGGATTTCGGAGTCGGGGTCGGGATCCCAGCCGCCGTAGCCGCCGGCGGTTTCTACCTTCATACCAGCCAGTTTGAAGCAGCCCTCAAGCATGTCGACCATGTAGATTTTCATGTCGCTGCGGCTTGAGCGAGCGAGGATTTTCACTTCAGCCTTTCCGCCTTCTATGTCGATGATGGCTAGGTTCGACGAGGTCTCGACGACATTGGGATAGGCGGGTATCATGCGGAGCACGCCATCGTGGCAGGCGATGAGAGCATTGACGAGTTTGTCTCGTGTCTCCTCAGACAATTCTTTGGCAGGCAGCTCTATGTCTTCCACAATTAACTCCATACCGCTCTCGATGCCTTTGTATGCGTCGACGAGGTCGGCAAACCATTCGTCAGCCACCTGTTTCATTGGCTCCAAGTTTCTCTTCGACACGGTGAGCACCGCTTCGGCCTTGAAGGGAATGGCATTGCGCATGTTGCCACCGTGCCAGCTCACGAGATGAGCCCCGTCGACATCGATGACCTCTCGCAGGAAGCGGGCCATCAGCTTGTTGGCATTGCCGCGCCCCTCGTGTATCTCGAGTCCGGAGTGTCCGCCGCGCAGACCTTTCAGTGTCACGCGAACGGCAGCGAAGTCGGGATTGGTGTCTACCTCTTCATAGTCGAGTGTAGCGGTTACGTCGATGCCGCCGGCCGAGCCGATGACGAACTTACCCCACGTCTCAGAGTCGAGGTTGAGCATGATGTCGGCATCGAACACCTCTGTGTCCAGGTCGTTGGCACCGTACATGCCCGTCTCCTCGTCGGCGGTGATGAGTGCGTCGATGGGTCCGTGCTTCAGGGTCTTGTCTTCCATGACGGCCATGATGGCAGCCACGCCCAGACCGTTGTCGGCACCGAGGGTGGTGCCTTTGGCCTTTACCCACTCGCCGTCGATCCACGGCTGGATGGGATCAGTCTCGAAGTTGTGCGTCGACTCGGGTGTCTTCTGTGGCACCATGTCCATGTGAGCCTGCAGAATGACACCTTTGCGGTTTTCCATTCCTGGCGATGCTGGCTTGCGCATGATCACGTTCTGGGCCTCGTCGATGAAGGCCTCAACACCGGCCTGCTTCGCGAAGTCGAGCAGGAACTGTTGTACTTTCTTGAGGTGTCCGCTTGGTCGCGGCACCTGTGTAAGATTGTAGAAATTGCGCCAAATACATTCTGGCTTCAGATTTAAGATTTCATTCATAGTTTTTTGTTTTATTGATAATATTTAAATTTCTTACCGAGGCATATCTCTTCTCCTTGTCAGTGCCAGGGCTGCCCAGGCGTAGATGCCGAGGAGGGCGACGAGAAGGGTCTGGACGGTGTGGACGATGAGCACGAAGTTGAGTGCGTCATCAGACGGCACGGCATAGAGGATGAGCATGGTCTTCACTGCGAAGTGCCATGGGCCGGCGCCGTTGGGGGTGGGCACGATGACCGCGATGCTTCCCACGATGAACGTCACGAGCGCACACGACAGCCCCAGCCCGCTCGTGGCATGGAAGCAGAAGAATGTCAGGTAGTAGTGCAGGAAGTAGCACACCCAGATGCCGAGGGTGAACACCACGAACAATGGCACGTTCCTCACTCCGCGCAACGAGACAATGCCCTGCCAGATGCCACTGAGTGTGGCCTTTACCTTGTTATATATAGACAGCCGTCTCAACAGATACCAAATGAGCAGCAGTGCCGCCAGACCGCAGATGGCCGTCACGATGTAGCCCGTCGTGGTGAATGAGGAGAGAAAACCGCCGAGGCTTGTGCCCGTCCGGTTGAAGAAGGTGCGGAACACGGGCAGCTGCGACAACAGTGTGAGCGCGGTAATGGCCATGACGAGCAGCGTGTCGATGGCACGCTCGGTGACCACCGTACCCAGCGATTTCGAGAACGACACTCCGTCCCACCGTTTCAGTACGCCACAACGTGCAAACTCACCTATGCGCGGGATGATCAGGCTTACTGCATACGACAGAAACACCGCGTTCAGGCAGGTCGACACTCGTGGCCGTTCGCCCAACGGTTCCAGTGTCTGCCGCCAGCGCCAGCCACGACAGGCCTGCGCCAATATGCCAAACGGAAACGATAGCAACATCCACTCCCACCGCATCTCATGCAGCAGCACGTCGCGGATGCGCCCGAAGTCGAATCCTCGGTACATCCACCACAGGATAGCCCCGCCCAACACAAGCGAGGCGGCTACCTTCAACACGTCACTGGTCCATTTCTTCATGCGCATGACGGCTTTAGGATGCAAACTTACACAAAAAAAATGAATAATCCGATAGTTGGGCAAAGTTTTTTCGATTTATTAAACATCATCAGTCGAAAAGCAATGCCCTAACCGATGTTTTCCAAAAGACAAGCCTTCAGAAAGTAATATGGCCCATATTACTAAGTAAAACGGGCCATATTACTTACCAAAATGGGCCATATTACCAAGTAAAACGGCCCGTTTTACTTTCTGGAAGACCAACCTTTGCGACGCTTCCTCTTTTTATAAATTATTGGTGTCCGCTATAATTTAAACATGTTAGTCCAGATGTTCTATAGATAAAGGGATTATCTCTGACTCAGAAAAACGGGTCTTGCAAAAAACGGCCTATAAGGCCAATACGCTCATAGCTCAGGGCATCGCCCNNNCCCTGAAAGGGCAAAAGCGTTGAGAGTAAATGCTTTTGCCCTTTCAGGGCGCAATTTGCTTGCAACATTTACCCAGGGCGTTGCCCTGGGCTATGGGTTGTTGGCCTTGCAGGCTGATTTTTTACCGGACACCAATATTTATAAATAAGGTAAGAGGTAGGCTTATGGAGTGAGCTTTTAAGGGCTTCTTGACGCGGGTCAATAAAACGGCGACAATCCTTCAAATGTCATCGAAAAACTTTGCGCGTATGGAGAAAAAGCCTACCTTCGCACCGTCTTAGAGAAGACAAACAGGATAACAAGTTTAATTTAAAAAAAAGAAAGGTAAAAAGATTATGGTAACATTACTGTCATTGGCCGTAGTTGCAGCCATGGTTGCACAGGCCATTCATTTGGGCAATAAAATCGACATGCAGAAATAAAGTCGAAATGCCCTTCTTCTAATGAAGAACGTTGTTTTTAGTACTAAATAGCGATGGCGGAGCAGTTTTTTATAACTGTCCCGCCATTTTCTTTCACATTTTTCATCCCTTATCTTTCGTCTTTCATACTTTTTCCTTTTATTGTCAGTGAATTGATGAAAATACTCTGTTTCGGCAAAAAAAAGAATTATTTTTTTTTGTTTTGCGCTCGACTTTCCGTAACTTTGCCATCAGGTTGGCGAGGTTACTCCCGACTCAGCATAAAAAAAGAAATCTTGCAGAAGATTTTTATCAGATGAAACGCGTAAAACCGAAGAAACATCTGGGGCAGCATTTTCTTGTTGACCTCGACATCGCCCGACGTATCGCCGATACGGTCGATGCCTGCCCCGACTTGCCCGTGCTGGAGATAGGACCAGGCATGGGTGTGCTCACCCAATACCTTATACAGAAACCGCGACCCTTCAAGGCTGTTGAGATCGACCGCGAGAGCGTAGCCTATCTGAGAAAAATGGATGAGGAAAGTTGGATGAGAGATGAGGGGGCTTGGCTTATCGAAGGCGATTTCCTCCGCATGGACCTTACGGAAGTGTTCGATAGACAGCCCTTTGTGCTCACCGGAAACTATCCCTACGACATCTCCTCGCAGATATTCTTCAAGATGCTCGACAACCGCGACCTCATCCCCTGTTGCACGGGTATGATACAGCGCGAGGTGGCTCTCCGTATGGCCGCAAAGCCCGGCAATAAACAATACGGCATACTCTCCGTCTTGATGCAGGCGTGGTACGACGTGGAATACCTTTTTACGGTGGAGCCTGATGTGTTTAATCCACCGCCCAAGGTGCAGAGCGCGGTCATCCGCCTCACCCGCAACAAGGTCACCGACCTCGGCTGCGACGAGCGGCTTTTCCGTCGCGTCGTCAAGACTGTCTTCAACCAGCGCCGTAAGATGCTCCGCGTCTCCCTTCGCCAAATCCTGCCACAAGAATCCATTCTCCAGACCCCTCCCAGCTTAAACCCCTCCCCATCGGAGAGGTTAGGAGAAAATTCGGGGTTGCTGGGTTCTCTTCGCCCCGAACAACTTACCATCGCCCAGTTCGTCGACCTTACCAACTGGGTCGCATCCGAATTAAAAGACTCAACAGATGAGCATGGAAAATAAACAGGAACAGTACGAGATACTGTGCCGGCAGATAGCGGCACTGGTGGAGGGTGAGACTGACGAGGTGGGTGTGACGGCTAATGTGGCGGCGGCACTGAAGGAGGCTTTTCCCGAACGGTTTTTCTGGGTGGGGTTTTATCTCAGAAAGAAAAGCGTGGAGAGTGGAGCGTGGAGAGAGAGTCTCCGTCTTGGACCGTTTCAGGGACCGGTGGCCTGCTATGAGATTCCCTTCGGCAAGGGGGTGTGCGGCACGGCATGGAAGGAGCGAAAGACGATTGTAGTGCCCGATGTGGAACAGTTTCCTGGACATATCGCCTGCTCTTCGTTGAGCCGTTCAGAGATTGTCGTACCCGTCTTCGACATCAAGAACGAGGTGCGGGCCGTGCTCGATATCGACTCGCGCGACCTCAATGCCTTCGACGATACCGACCGCCTTTATCTTGAGCGTATCGTGAAAATCCTGGCCGACGAGATCTATTGACTCAACTATCGTAGGAGTCCTTAAATTAGAGTTGGCAAATTGATGAGTTGACAAGTAGGCAAGTTTTTGCTAATTTCGTGAAATTCGTGGTCAAAAACTTGCGAAAATTGAATTAATGTATTACATTTGCATTCGAAAAATCTAAATCACAAGTATATGATAGACGTAAAAGCAACATTAAACGGTGCCGAAGAGCGCATGGAGATGGCGGCGATGTTTCTTGAGGACTCGCTGAACCGCATCCGCGCCGGACGCGCCAACGTAGCCATCCTCGATGGCGTGAGAGTGAACAGCTATGGGTCAATGGTTCCGTTGAACCAGGTGGCCAACGTATCATGTCAGGACGCGCGTACCATTGCTATCAGGCCGTGGGACAAGAAGGCTATCCGCGATATTGAGAAAGGTATCATGGACAGCGACGTGGGTATCACGCCCGAGAACAACGGCGAGATTATCCGCCTGGTCATTCCTCAGCCCACCGAGGAGCGCCGTCGTGAGCTGACCAAGCAGTGCAACAAGATTGGCGAGAAGGCCAGAGTGGAGGTGCGCAACGTGCGTGCCGACATCAAGGACAAGCTGAAGAAAGCTATCAAGGACGGTCTTTCTGAGGACAACGAGAAGGATGCTGAGCTTGATCTGCAGAAAATTCACGACAAGTATATCAAGAAAATTGACGAGCTCCTTGAGGCGAAGAACAAGGAGATTATGACCGTGTAAAAACCGCAAACGGTTTTTTATAGTTCATAGTCCATAGTGCATAGTTCATAGTTTCTGATGTGCTAGCGACTATGGGCAATGAACTATGCACTACGAACTACGATGAAGGGCCTCGTCATTAGGAATACTGGCAGCTGGTACACGGTGCTGACCGACGACGGACAGATGGTGAATTGCAAGATTAAGGGCAACTTCCGTCTGAAGGGAATCCGTAGCACCAACCCTGTGGCCGTGGGCGACAGGGTAGAGATTACCCCCGATTTTAGTTTCATTACCGCCATTGAGGACCGTCGCAATTATATCGTCCGCCGATCGCAGAACCTGTCGAAGCAGAGCCATATCATCGCGGCCAATGTCGATCAGGCATTCCTCATTGTCACTGTCAACTATCCTGAGACTTCAACCACCTTTATCGACCGCTTTCTCGCCTCGGCCGAGGCCTACAGCGTGCCGGTGGTGCTGGTATTCAACAAGACCGACCGTCTCAGTGCCGACGAGCGGCACGTGCAGGAGATGATGATTCGGCTCTACGAGACCATCGGTTACCGGTGCGTAGCCATCTCGGCCCGTACGGGCGAGGGTGTGGACGACCTTTGGCCATTGCTCAACGGAAAGATTACCCTGTTCTCGGGCAATAGTGGCGTGGGCAAATCGACCCTCATCAACCGTCTTGTCCCCGATGCCAACCTGCGCACATCTGAGATTAGTGATGCCCATAACACGGGTATGCACACCACCACGTTCTCCGAGATGATACCGCTTCCGGGCTCCAGCTTCCTCATTGACACTCCGGGCATCAAGGGCTTTGGCACTTTCGACATGGAGCCGGAGGAGATGACCAGCTATTTCAAGGAAATCTTTCATTTCTCAAAAGACTGCCGTTTCTCTAATTGCACCCACACCCACGAGCCGGGCTGTGCCGTGCTCAAGGCTCTCGACGACCACCTCATCGCCCCGTCGCGCTACCAGTCGTATCTTTCCATGCTCGACGATAAGGATGATGGCAAGTACCGTCCGGCATATTAACTCATTTTCATTGTTTTTTTACATGTTTCTGTCGTTTATTTTCTCGCTCTACCTCTTGATGGGACTTTCTGGGGAAAGTTTGCCACAGGGCACCGCATGTGAGCCGGTCGCTCACACGACTGTCGAAGGTGCTGTAAAGCTGGAGCGGAAAGATAAACTACGGGGTATCGAAGAGAACCACAATCGAGGGGAGGCACTGCTGGACAATGCCCGCGACATCTATCGTGTCTGCGGGTCGCGTCCGCAGCGCGTGTTGCCCATATACGGTTCTAAACCCAACAAGGCAACAGGGAAACACGCATTGTCTGTACTGCCTTCCACGAACCGTTTCCATTCATTCACATCAAATCTTTGCAAGGCGCCACTGCCTTTTGCCGTCTCATCCAGCTATTATGTCTATATGTTGAGACGGCTGCTTTGTTAGCCATTCTCTTTCTTTTGGCTTTGCACCCCAAGAACAATTATCAATCAACGTAAAGAAAGAATCATTATGACAAAGATAAAAAATCTTGCCATGGCTTCTGCCGTGGTCAGCCACCCCGATGTGAGTGTGCAGAAATGTTTGTTCGGCCTGTCAGAGAAGGCCATCTATACTCCTACGCAAAGTTTGATAAAAGCATTTCGCTTTGACTACGATGCAGAGGCTTCCGCCCAGCTCGAGCGGGTCTTGACGGCTACCGACGAGGAGCTTGAGCACGTGGTGCCAGACCTTGGCGTCCTGCCGGCTGATGTCGGCAACGTATGGCTTGAGGGCATTCGCTCCGCCGACCGCCAGTTTGCGGCCTTACAGTTGCTGAGGTTCTCCGATTTTGAGTATCGGCCCGTTACCGAGGTGCGGTTCTATAAAGGCCGTGCCGCAGAAATCATCTGTGCCATGCTCTCATAAAAGAAATGGCTGCTATTGAACTTGCTGAGTGGAAATGTTAAAATCGGTTCGCTTGCTGACGGAAATTTTAACATGCTCAGACCGCATAAAAACCGCACGGTGGAGTGATTGTCCACTGCGTGCGGTTTTTTCGATTCTGGAGAGGTTCTTGTAAGTCGCAGTAAAACAGCGACATACGGAGCGATTGACGGGCTACGAAGAAGCTGCGGGCAGCGAAACATATACCTTTCGCGTGCGAAAGGCGAGCTTTCGGGCGGTGAAAGGTGTTCTTTCGGAGTATGAAAGACGGTCTTTCAGAAGGTGAAACATATATGTTTCGCCAACCTCAAGCCGTTTTTTGAGGTGTGAAAGGTTTTCGAACGGCAGATTTCGGACAGTCGGGAAATGTTAAATCGAGAATGCCGAATTAACAATCGCGCAAGCGAAAGATATACCTTTCACCTGCGCGATTAAGATTTTTAAATATGATTATCCGCAAAGATACCTCCGAGGAAGCCCGAAGGGCTGTTAAGACTACAGGCAGGGGTGTAACCCCTGCTAACGGGGGGTGTTGTAGATGAACGTTTTGATTAAGCCAGATGAGCAGAACAAAGCTTGCTTTGGTTCTGCCATGGCGGAAAAAGGTCGAATAAAATTCAACCCCAACGGGGTGACAGACCATTCTGTCGCTCTTTCAGAGCTCATATAACCGTTGCCATGAGCAGGGGTTACACCCCTGCCTGTAATCTGTAGCCCATTCTAGGCATTGGTGGCATTGCGGATAATCATATTTTTTAATGTTGTACTCTGTGTTAAATCGTGTGGGAATATCTATTCCTCCCTTTGGGGGAAAGGAAGTTTACGGTTTACTGCCCCCTCTCCTTTGGGGAGGTCGGGAGGGGTTGGGGATGGGTTTGGGGTTAGGAGGGGTTTCACTTCTCGCTTTGTAAAATCCACTCAGCAATGTCGGTCATTACTTCCTCGGCAAAGGTTTCTTCTATTTGTCCGTACTCGGTGGGGCTACCGGTGGTGCAGTGCTGAAAGAGGTGGTTCAGGTCGGGGTAGCTCTTAATTTCAGCGGACTGCTTCAGGTGTAGGCGGATGGTGGCAAGGTTGCGCTCGGCGTTCACCTGCATGTCTTTCTCTCCACCCAAGATGAGTGCCGGACAACCTGTGGCGGCAATGTCGTCGGCAGGGTCGTAGTCGAGGAACCACATATACCAAGGGTTGCCGGCCATCTGCTGACGAATGGTGGGCAATAGGGCTTCGCACTGTTCATAACTGACGGGCTGGCCTGCCAGACGGGCGATGTCGTAGTTCTGTCTGACGATGATGCTGTCGCCACGAAGTCCAGGTGCAGCGAGCGTGACGATGAAGTCGGGTTTTCCCTGTGCGGCGAGCATGAAGGCGATACTTCCGCCTTCGCTGTGGCCGATGATGCCCACACGTTTGTAACCTCTCTCACGGGCGAAGGTGATGGCTGCGGCGGCATCGGCGGCAAAATCGGGCGTGGTAGCCTTGGTGGCGTCGCCGGAAGAGAGTCCGAATCCTCGGTCGTCATAGCGCAGCGAGGCGATGCCCTGACGAGCCAGACGGTCGGCCAGTACGGCAAAAGGTCGGTGTTCGAACATCTCCTCGTCGCGGTTTTGCAGTCCGCTGCCCGAGACCATCACGACAAGGGGAGGGGTTTCTCCCTCTCCTTTGGGGAGGGATGGGGAGGGATTGTCTGGAGAGGGGGTTGTCAGCGTGCCGGCGAGTGTGATGTCGCCATTCGTGAAGGTCACCTCCTCGGTCTGGTATGGGAAGGGCGGCTGCGGAGTCTGCGGGCGGTTGCGCTTTATCTCACCGCGCTTCAGGTTGAGCTTCAGCGGATAGCCCATCTGCTTGAAGGTTCCGTGCAGCTCGTCGCCGACAAGCTTGCCCGTATAGCTGGCGGCAATCGACGCGACGGTAACGTTCACCGAGTCGTCAGAGAGGAATACGGTCTGGCATTCAATACCCTTCGCGCCCTGATCGGGCGAGTCGAGCGTACATTTGTCTGCGGCAATGTGGAGCACGAGCGCCAGCTTCATCGCTCCCGCGTTGAGTGTGCCCTGCCACGTGCCCTGCAGTCCTTGCGCATGGGCAGTGAGCGGCAGCAATAGGATAAAGAGAGCAGTGAGGAGTTTCATGATGATAGAGTTTTCAGAATTGGAAGTAGATGAAAGGCTGGATGTCGGTGCTCTTCATCTGGATGACGATGAAGATGACCGTCACGAGCACGGCTACGGTGAACGCCACGCCGCCGCGCCGTAGCAGGTAGATGCAACGGTTGTGGACAGAGGCGGGCAGGTAGTGGGTTACGAACCCGAAGGCTACAAGTATGAACACCCATTTATAGGCTGCCAATACCTTGAACAGCAGTTCAGGATGGAATTGTGTGAAGAGCTGTCGCAGCATAGCCCAGGTATAATCGAACGACGTGTTGCGGAAGAGTATCCACGACAGGCAGAGCACGTGGATGGTGATGAAGACCGACACGTAGCGTCGCCAGCCTGTGGGCAGGTAGTGACGATCGTGGTGCAGCACCTCCTGCGAGTAGTATCTGTGGATGATGATGAGCAGTCCGTGCATGGCACCGAAGGCCACGTAGTTGAAGTTGGCGCCGTGCCAGAGTCCGCAGAGCAGGAACACAAGGAAAAGGTTGAGGTAGGTGCGTGCCTTGCCCTTTCGGCTACCGCCGAATGAGATATAGACATAGTCGCGGAGCCACGACGAAAGTGAGATATGCCATCTGCGCCAGAACTCGGTGATGCTGGTCGACTTAAAGGGCGCGTTGAAGTTCATGGGGAACTTGAATCCGAGCAGCAGGGCGATGCCGATGGCCATATCGGAGTAGCCCGAGAAGTCGCAGTAGAGTTGTATGGTGTAGCCGTAGAGGGCAAGCAGGGTCTCCACGCCCGAGTAGAGCATGGGGTTCTCAAACACACGATCCACGTAGTTCAGGCTGATGTAGTCGCTGATGACGGCTTTCTTGAACAGACCGATGACGATGAAGAAGATACCTTCGGCGAACATGCGGTTGGTGATGCGCAGGGGCTTGCGTATCTGTGGCACGAAGTCGCGGGCCCGCACAATGGGGCCGGCCACGAGCTGCGGGAAGAACGATACGTAGAAGGCATAGTCGAGCAGGTGGTCCAAGGGTTTGAGCTGTCCGCGGTAGATGTCGATGGTGTAGCTCATGCTCTGGAACGTGAAGAACGAGATGCCTACAGGCAGGAAGATGTCCCACGGTTGGAAATTGTGTCCGATGAGCGCAGCAATGGTTCCGGCGAAGAAGTTGGTGTACTTGAAATAGCCCAGCAGTCCGAGGTCGATGATGAGGCTCAGTGCCATCAGCAGTTTCATGCGCCGTCGGTTGTCGCGGCACTGGTCGATGGCACGGGCAATATAAAAGTCGCTCACGGTGACCACTGCCAGCAGGAAGAAATAGAACCCGCTGCTCTTGTAGTAGAAGTAATAGGAGAAAAGTGTGACAAAGATAAGCCTCGGTGTGAGCTTCTTCTCCAGTGCCATGTAGCCCAGCGCGAAGAACAGGAACAGGATGAGGAACATGCCGCTGCTGAAGATCATCGGCTCCTGCGGGTTATACTTCAGGATGTCAAGTAGTCGGCTGATTATTTCCATGATCCCTTCTCCTTATAATATTTGGTGTAGTTGCTCTCGCCGGCTACGATGGATTTGTAGATGGCCTCGGCCACCACCTTGCCGCCCTTGTAGTTGATGTGGATATAGTCCTTCGCGCCCATGCCCTGCTCCACGAATTTCACGATAGAACCTTTACCGCCCATGGCCTGCCATAGGTTATAGAACCCTATCTTGCAATCGGCGGCAGCCTGCTCCTGTGCGGCAATCATCAGGTCGAGTGTGCGGATGGTGGTGAGCCCTTCGGGGCCGCGCTGCGCACGGTCGCTGGCACCCACGAGCAGAATGCTGGCCTCGGGGAAGCATCTGCGGAACAATTCGATCACCTTTTTCATTTGTGCCATGTAGTGTTCATATTGCTTGGCTGTGCCTTTCGCGGTGACGGCATTTTGTCCGAACTGGATGACGATGAGGTCGTAGGGGCGGAGCCGGGCAAAGTCTTTCAGAGTCTGCTCGGGCAGCGAGGCAAGCGTCATGCCCGATGATCCGCGCATCGAGAAGTTGTCGACCGTGATACCGTTGTCACTCTCCAGTCCCACACCGAAGAGTGTTCCCGACCCGCTCATCTGATAACTGACAGCGGTCATCGTTCCCTGCGTCTCTGTTGCATTGAAACCGGCGACAGCCGTTTGCGAGAGGTTTCCGGCATTCTCTTTTCCCACGATGGTAGGCGTTACGGTAACGGTTTGCGGCGATGCGGCACGGAAATAAAGCCGAGCCTTTTGCCATTTCGAGGAGTGGGGATAGTGGTCGGTGGCAGTGAAGGTCATGCGTGAGCCAGGGTTGTAGGGATAATAGCGCTCGGTAATGCCCGCCTTGCCGAAATCGTAGCCGTTTTCCTTCTTCTTCATCACGGTGTGTTCTGTCAGTCCGCTATAGCGAGCGCTGATGGTGAGCCGCATGGAGTTGATGATGTTGCCAGCGTCAATCCAGCCTGGGCCATAGCCGCCGTAGCGAGTCTGTAACATCTCGCGTAGGTCGGCGGTGAGAATGTCGCCCTCGATGAACGAGTCGCCATAATAGGCTATGCGCACAGGTCGGCCGGGTAGTTCTTTCTTACAAAGTAGCCGCGAGAGTTGTGTATAGAAATGCTTCATGCCGCCGCGTTGACCGCCGGAGTAGTCCATGATCTTCACCACATCCTTCGGCCATGTCTCGGTAAACGTCACCTGCTTCCCGCCGACGGTGTCGGTCTGCACTAACAGGGGTTGTTGCTTGGGCTTGGGGATGACGTCTATTTTCTGCTGGTCGTCCTTGCCCTGTGTGAGGTCGCTGAGGATGCTCACGGGGCGCAGTTGTATGCCGAAGAGCGTTAGCGTGGGCAGCTGATGCATGAAGAGCAGCACGGCTACGGTCAGCCCGATGGTGATGAAGGTTCTATAGGTTTGTTTCAAGATATATCTGATATTGATAGGTTTATAGTTTATGTTTTAGGAGTTAAGGGGTTAAGAAGTTATCGGCCTTTCGGCCTGAGAAGTTAAGCCAACAGTCAACGGGAACGTTAACTCCCTGTGTGGATTTTCGATGGCTGAACATTCGGCTTAACTTCTTTAACTCCTTAATTTCTTTAACTACTTTAATTTCTTAACTTCTTAACTTCTTTAACTACTTTAACTACTTAACTTTTTATCTCTCCTGAACCGAAACAACGGTGGTGTTCGCTGTCGTAGACCACGCAGAATTGTCCGGGTGCCACACCGTGGATAGGGTCATCGGAGCGGACGAGGAAGCAGCCTCCCGAAGCCCCATCCGCAACCCCTCCCGACCTTCCTGAAGGAGAGGAGAACGCCCTCCTTACCTCTATTCTTCCACGATGGAACTCGGGAGTGTGGCGAATCTTGAAGGTGATGACTTCGGGCAGCTCGTTCACGGTGAGGAAGTGGAAATTGCGTATGGCAAACTCGCTGCGGTAAGCCTCTGCGGGGTCATAGCCGTGCGACACGTAGAGCGTGTTCCTCTCCATGTCTTTTGCAATGACGAACCATGGGCCGCCTCCCAAGCCGAGCCCCTTGCGTTGTCCGATGGTATGGAACCACAGCCCTCGGTGCTCGCCGATGGTCCGGCCAGTATCGCGTTCTACAATAGGTCCCGGCTGCTCACCGAGATAACGGCGGACATAGTCGTTGTAGTTAATCTTCCCGAGGAAGCAGATGCCTTGCGAGTCTTTACGGTGAGCGTTGACGAGGTGCTCACGCTCGGCTATCGCACGCACCTCCTCTTTCATCATGTGCCCGATGGGGAAGACGGCCTTAGCCAACTGCCAGTCGTGTATCTGAGCGAGGAAGTCGGTCTGGTCCTTCACGGGGTCAGGACTTGTCGTGAGCCATTTACGCCCACCCTCAGTCTCCGTCTGTGCATAGTGCCCGGTGGCAATGAGGTCGTAGTCGTGGCCGCGCTTCTCATGAAACGCGCCGAACTTGATGAGCTGGTTGCACATCACGTCGGGGTTGGGCGTGCGCCCAGCCTTCACGCTCTCCATGGTATAACGCGTCACGCGGTCCCAGTATTCGCGGTGGCAGTCGACCACCTCCAGCCGACAGCCGTACTTGCTGGCTACGGCCGTAGCCATCTCCAAATCCTCCTCGGCGGCGCAGTCCCAAGTGTCATTCCCAGCAGCCTCAGGCGCAATGCGGATATAGAAACAGTCGGGCTGACAGCCCTGCCGCACGAGTTCGTACAGCGCTACTGCACTGTCCACACCGCCAGAGAGCAGCAGCGCAACGCGCTTGCCAGAGAGTTCTTCGCTGTTCATGCCTGCAAAGGTACAATTAAAAGAGCAGAATACAAAACAAAAAAATATTTTTTTAATTCTCAAAATCAAGTATCTTCTTTGAAGTAAAAAACAAGCCCCCACGATGCGAAAGCTAAGGTTTCACAAAGTAATAGTATATATTTTACTCGGTAATATATATACTTTTACTGAGTAATATATATACTTTTACTCGGTAATATATATACTATTACTTTATGAAAGGTAAGCTTTCGATTTACAGAAGTTTGTTTTTGTGGTGATGAAAGACTGATGACAGGGGAAAAAGATTTTGTAAAAAAGCAATAGGGAAAAAGCTTATAGTTCAATTTTTTTTTGTAATTTTGCAGAAGATTTAAATAAGGTAGGCTGCATCTCAGCAATTAGAGCAAGCTCGATTGCATTCGACTTGCACTGCCTTTGAATGACAAAAGTAAAATTTTAGGATAATGAGCAGACTGATTAAACCTGTAGATTATAAGGCTTTGCTCGGCCGACATCAGACAGAGCAGGGTATTAAACTGATAAAGGAGTTTTTCCAGCAGAACCTGTCGACGGAGCTGCGGCTGCGACGCGTGACGGCTCCGCTCTTTGTGCTGAAAGGTCTGGGCATCAACGACGACCTGAATGGTGTTGAGCGTCCGGTGACTTTTCCCATCAAGGACCTGGGTGACGCTCAGGCCGAGGTGGTGCACTCGCTGGCTAAGTGGAAGCGGTTGTCGTTGGCGGAGTATGAGGTGAAGCCAGGCTACGGCATCTATACCGACATGAATGCCATCCGTGCCGACGAGGAGCTCGACAATCTGCACTCGCTCTATGTGGACCAGTGGGACTGGGAGGCTGTGATCACGCGTGAGCAGCGGACGATCGGATTCCTGCGCGCTACGGTGGAGCGCATCTATGCCGCCATCCTGCGGACGGAGTATCTGGCCTGTGAGACGTTTCCACAGCTCAAGCCCTTCTTGCCCGAGAAGATTCACTTCATTCACAGCGAGGATTTGCTGCAGATGTATCCCAATCTCTCGCCGAAGGAGCGTGAGGACGCTATCTGCAAGGCGTATGGTGCAGTTTTTGTTATCGGCATCGGTGGTCGGCTCTCCAATGGTGAGAAACACGACGGACGTGCCGCCGACTACGACGATTGGTCGACGATTCCAGCCTCACCCCCGACCCCTCTCCAAAGGGAGAGGGGGGTAACCTCCCCAGCCCTCCCCGAAGGAGAGGGAGTTGCGTGCAGTCGAATTTCCTCCCCTTGGGGGAGGTTAGGAGGGGTTGCTCCCCAGCCTTCCCCTGAAGGAGAGTGCGTTCGTGCAGGTCTGAATGGTGATATTTTAATATGGTATCCGGTGCTCGAGCGGTCGTTCGAATTGTCGTCGATGGGTATCCGTGTCGACAAGGAGAGTCTATTGCGACAGCTCAAGATAGAAGGGCAGGAGGAGCGTGAGCAGCTCTATTTCCACCAGCAGTTGCTGAACGACCAGCTGCCACTGTCTATCGGTGGTGGTATCGGTCAGAGTCGCCTGTGCATGGTGATGCTCCATAAAGCGCATATCGGTGAGATTCAGGCTAGCATCTGGCCCGATAACATGCGCCGCGAGTGCGAGGCTATGGGGATGATGCTGATTTAGTCCATAGTCCATAGTTCATAGTTCATAGTCTGACTGCACAAAGAAACAACTATGCACTATGAACTGTGAACTATGCACTATGATTAAGCTAATTCCAATTTTAACTTTTCCTTTAATTTGGCGAAGGCGGGGTTGGCCTCGCTGATTTTTTTCAGTATCTCAGGTTTGGTGAGTATACG
The DNA here is from genome assembly GCA_905234845.1 of uncultured Prevotella sp. Lineage (GTDB taxonomy): Bacteria > Bacteroidota > Bacteroidia > Bacteroidales > Bacteroidaceae > Prevotella. Next base: position 27,124 of record CAJOIW010000039.1, read on the forward strand.
TCGTACCTCTTCTCCTTCTGCCAGACGAGGGAGAAATTGAATATGGTTGTTCTTAAGCGCATTCGCCATGGTGACGCGGATGCGCCCTTTTATTTCCAGAATCTGGTTGAGCAGAATCTGGTTGTCGACCAGCAGCTCGATATCAGGATATTCAGAGATGTGGGGTGTTAGGTTTTTTAGCCGCTGCGACAGTGCGGACATCTGGCTGGGCATACGAAGGCACATGGCGATCCATTGGCGCTCGAGATCTTCCTGAGAGAATTGCTCGGCGGCTTCCTTGTCGTCTACTTCCAGGTCTTTTTGGGAGTCGGATTGCTCTGGTATGCGCTTCAGTTCGTTAAGTGATATACTGATGTTTTTAAAGCTGATGGTCTTTTTGGTTATCGGTTTTTGGTTATGGGTTTGAGGAGTTGTGGTTTCCTTCACTCCTTCACTCCTTAACTCCTTAACTCCTTCACTCCTTAACTCCTTCACTCCTTGAGGTGCTGTTCCTCTTCTCGCTCTTCTTTCTTCCATTATTTTTCTCTTCTCAGCTCCGGCCACCTGCGCTGCCGCTTTAGGCTGAGATGTGAGGATTCGTCTGAACAGGGATTTCAATCGCTTAGGGCTACGCCCCGCGACAGGCTCCTCCTCATCGGGCTGTGTGAGTTGCGCCACCTGTATGAGGGTAAGCTCTACGAGCAGCCGTTTGTGCGACGATGTGCGGTAGCCCTGGTCGCACTGATTCATAATCTTCAGGGCATCGAAGAGCATTTTCACGGGACACCGCTGCGCCTGTTCCTGAAAGCGAAGTCGTTGCTCCTCGCTCACTTCGAGCAGGGGCAGTGTCGGTGCGTCTTTGGCCATGAGCACGTTGCGCACATGGCTGGCCAGTCCGAGCACAAGGTTTCCTGGGTCGAAGCCTTTGGCTATGAGGCTGTTGAGGAGTAGCATGATGTCGCTCACCTTGTTCTCCAAGGCGAGGTCGATGATGCGGAAATAGTTATCGGCATCGAGCACGTTGAGGTCTTCTCTGACTTTCTCGTAGGTGATATTGCCCTCACAGAACGACGCGGCCTGATCGAAGATGGAAAGAGCATCGCGCATACCGCCATCGGCTTTCTCGGCGATGAGCGCCAGCGCTTTCTCCTCATAGTTGATACCTTCTTTCTCGGCTACGCCCTTGAGGTGGTTGATGATGCTTTGCACGGTCATGCGCTCGAAGTCGTAAATCTGACAACGCGAGAGGATGGTGGGCAGAATCTTGTGTTTCTCGGTTGTGGCGAGGATGAAGATGACATACGAGGGTGGCTCCTCGAGCGTCTTGAGGAACGAGTTGAAGGCTTGCGGTGAGAGCATGTGTACCTCGTCGATGATAAACACCTTGTACTTTCCCACCTGCGGCGGTATGCGTGTCTGCTCCATGAGCGCCTTGATTTGCTCCACACCATTGTTAGATGCTGCGTCGAGCTCAAAGATGTTGTACGACCGTTGCTCGTCGAAGGCACGACAGCTTTCGCAGTGGCCGCAGGCCTCGCTATCGGCTGTGGGATTCTCGCAGTTGATGACACGGGCGAAGATACGGGCGCAGGTGGTCTTGCCCACACCGCGCGGCCCGCAGAAAAGATAGGCGTGTGCCAGCTTACCGCTCTTCACGGCATTCTTCAGCGTGGTGGTGAGCGCCGACTGGCCTACCACGTCGTCGAACGTCTGCGGACGGTACTTTCGCGCTGATACGATGTATTCTTCCATATGATGGTTAATTGGTTAATGGGTTAGGAGAGAGAGCCTCCCCCCAGCCCCCTCCCACTGGAGGGGGAGAGGGAGTGGTTAGGGGTTTGGGGTTAGGGGTTTATGGTTTCGGAACGGCACCGTAGACCTCGATGTCGCCTATGCGGACGTAGCCGTC
>CAJOIW010000040.1 GCA_905234845.1 uncultured Prevotella sp.
GTGGCAAAAACAAAGGTAACAAAAAAGGTCGGAATCCAAGCGAGGATACCGACCTTAACTTTTATACTATTCAAAAAGTTTTAGCGGACAGCAGTAAAAAACTATTAATTGTTGGTAGAAAACTGTTAAACTTCATTTGTAAAATGCTATCAGTGTGCAAACTTACGAAAAAAAATGTTATCTTTGCAAAGATGTTAAGACAAATTGACGGAAAATCCAAAACTATGAGCCATCGTTTCACCCTTCTTTTCTTCGCCATTATGGCATTTACGTGCGGAGTTTCTGCTCAGCAGACTTTTGACGTTGACCTGTGGGGCGGCTCGCCACGCGTGAAGAGCGTGGAGAAGGCCGACAAAGCCCGTCTGCACGTCTATCTGCCTGCCGACAGCATTGCCACCGGCCGCGCCGTGGTCATCTGTCCGGGCGGAAGCTATGCCGGGCTGGCCATCGACAACGAAGGCACGGGCTGGGTGCCCTTCTTCAACAACCAGGGCATTGCCGCCATTGTGCTCGAATACCGGTTGCCGCGCGGCAAGAAGGAGATTCCCATCAGCGATGCCGAGCAGGCCATCCGTTATGTGAGGAAGAAGGCCGTTGCTTGGAAAGTCAATCCGCGCGACGTGGGCATCATGGGTTCCTCGGCCGGCGGACACCTCGCCTCGGTGGTTGCCACGCAAGCACCTGCCGACGCGCGGCCCGACTTCCAGATTCTCTTCTATCCCGTCATCTCCATGGTGAAGGGCGCCACACACATCGAGTCGCACGATAATTTCTTCGGCAAGAAGAAAAAGGTGAAGGAGAAGGACGAGGAGCAGTATTGCAGCGACCTCCGCGTCAGCAAAGCCACCCCACGCGCCTGCATCGTGCTGGCCAACGACGACACTGTTGTGTCACCGCTGCATGGAATCAATTATTTCAAAGCCTTGCAAACTCACAAGGTTCCCTCGTCGCTATTCGTCTATTCCGAAGGCGAACACGGATTCGGCTCTAAAAACATTTTTACCTACCGCTTCGAAATGGAACTTGACCTGCGGGCATGGCTTGAGAGCTTCTGAGAAAGAAACAACGAATACAAAAAAATGAAAAATATAAGAACTTATGAAACGACTATCTATTTTATGCTTTATCCTAACCGTTTCGCTCTTCGCATCTGCTCAGCGCACATTCGATGTTGACCTTTGGAACGGCAGCCCACGCGTAGCAAGTAGCGACGACCAAGACCAAGCCATGCTACGGGTTTTCCTGCCCGAAGCCAAACGAGCCACCGGGCGCGCTATCGTCATCTGTCCCGGCGGAAGCTATCGGGGGCTTGCCATCGACCATGAAGGCTACGACTGGGGACCTTTCCTCGCCACGCAAGGCATAGCCGCCATAGTGCTTAAATACCGAATGCCACACGGCAACTATCAGGTGCCTATCAGTGATGCTGAGCAGGCCATGCGTCTCGTTCGCGCTAATGCCGATAATTGGAATGTCAACGTCAATGATGTCGGCATTATGGGATTTTCCGCAGGCGGCCATCTTGCCTCCACAATTGCTACCCACAGCAAAGGCGATGCCCGGCCCGATTTCCAGATTCTTTTCTATCCTGTCATCTCTATGCAACCAGGCTATACCCATAAAGAGTCGCATGATAATTTCCTTGGCAGCTACACGACAAAAACTGAAGAGCGGAACTTCTCGAACGACCTGCAGGTGAGCCGCAACACCCCACGCGCACTCATCATCCTCAGCGACGACGACGATGTCGTGGAGCCGAACAACGGAGTGAACTACTACACCGAGCTCTACCGTCACGACGTGCCCGCATCGCTCTATGTGTACCCCTCTGGCGGACACGGCTACGGCATCAAGCCCACCTTCCGCTTCCACATCGAGATGCTGCTCAACATTAAAGCCTGGCTCAAGAGTTTCTGAAAAAACGTAAGCACCAATTATGAAACGTCTTTTCCTACCTATCGCCATTACTTTCCTGGGGTTGACCTCATTCTGCACTAATCATGGCGGAAACGTTGCCCTTTCAGCTAATACTGACGACGACACCACACAGGTGACCATGCTCGTAGCGGGCGACCTGATGCAGCATATCACACAGGTGAATGCAGCGCAACGCGGCGACGGCACCTATAATTACGACTATGTTTTTGAACTTGTGAAGCCCGAGGTAAGCCGTGCCGACGTGGCCATTGCTAATTTCGAGGTGACGCTCGGCGGCAAGCCCTACACGGGCTATCCCTGTTTCTCGGCACCCGACGAGTATCTCGGCGCAGCGCTCGATGCCGGCTTCGACATCCTGCTCACGGCTAATAATCACTGCTGCGACCGTCGCGCAAAGGGTCTTGAGCGCACCATCCAGCTGATGGACCAAGCCCACGTGCCCCATCTCGGCACCTATATGAACGCCGATGAGCGTGCCAAGAACTACCCCATGCTCTACGAGAAGAACGGCATTCGTTTCGTACTGCTCAACTTCACCTATGGCACCAATGGCATTCCCGTGCCCAAGCCTTTTATCGTGAACTGGCAGGACACTGTGGAGATTGCCCGCGACATTGCTAAAGCCAAGACGATGCACCCCGACGTCATCATCGCCTTCCCACACTGGGGCATCGAGTACGCACAGCTGCCCAACGAGGAGATGCGGAGTCTGACCGACTGGATGCTCAGCCGTGGTGTGGACCACGTCATCGGCGGGCATCCTCACGTACTGCAGCCTTTCGAGGTGCGTGAGCAGAATGGAGAAAAACATCTTGTGGCTTATTCGCTCGGCAACTACGTATCGAACCAGTCGCGGCCTAACACCGACGGCGGAGGCATGGTGAAACTCGTGTTCACGAAGATAGGCGATAAGACCCGTCTTACCTCGAGTGGCTACACCCTGCACTGGGTTTCGCGTCCGGTGGTGTCGGGAAAGAAAAACTACCGCATCTATCCCATCGGCTATCCCACCGAAGGCATGAATGCTCAGGAGCGGACGCTGCGTCAAAAGTTCCTTAACTCACAACGCGCGCTCTTCGAAAAGCACAATATCGGCATCAAGGAATATGTGTATTGAAGATTGAAAGCTGGCCTTCCGTGTAAAATTCTCTAGGGAATTTCATGCGAAAGACCGTCTTTTGGAATAAATTCCCTAGGGAATTTCTGGTGAAAGCTTAGCTTTCGGAAAATGAACGGAAAATAATCTATGGCAAATCTTAAGTCTTTGGCCAAGGACACGGCCATCTACGGGCTGTCGAGCATCGTAGGGCGGTTCCTGAACTATCTGCTCGTACCTCTCTACACACACTATATGCCTAAGGCGTCGGGCGACTATGGTGTGAGCACCAATGTCTATGCCTATGTGGCACTATTGTTGGTGCTGCTCACCTTCGGCATGGAGACCACTCTTTTCCGTTTTGCCAACGACGAGCGGTCGCACCCACACACAGTTTTCTCCACGGCCATGGCCGTCGTGGGCACACTGGTCGCGGTGTTCCTGCTGCTCGTCTTTGGATTTATCAACCCCATCTGCCATGCCATAGGCTACGAGGCTCATCCCGAATATCTGCAGATGATGGCCGTAGTGGTAGCCATGGATGCCATACAGGCCATTCCCTTCAGTTTCCTCCGCTATCATAAGCGTGCCCTGCACTTTGCCGCGCTGAAACTACTCTTCATCGTGATGAACATCGCGCTCAACGTCATCTACTTTGTATGGCTGGGCAAGACATCAGTCTACTACGTGTTCCTCATCAACCTGTTCTGTACGGGGTTCATCATGCTGCTCTTCGTGCCAGGACTGCTACGCATAAAGTGGAAGTTCGACGTAGCGCTGCTCCGCCAGATGCTGGCCTATTCGTGGCCGCTGCTGGTGCTGGGCATCGCGGGAATTCTCAACCAGGTGGCCGATAAGATAGTCTTTCCGCTGGTCTACCCCGACAAGGCACAGGCCAATGTCGAACTGGGCATCTACGGCTCGTGCGTGAAGATTGCCATGATTATGGCGATGATTACCCAGGCCTTCCGCTACGCCTACGAGCCCATCGTCTTCGCCAAAGGCAAGGACAAGGATAAGAACGAATACTATGCTGCAGCGATGAAATATTTTATTGTCTTCACGCTGTTGGCGTTTCTCTGCGTGGTAGGCTGGATGCCAATGCTGCAATACATCATCGGAGCCGACTACCGCGAGGGTCTGCGCGTAGTGCCAATCGTCATGGTTGCCGAAATCATGATGGGCGTCTATTTCAACCTCTCGTTCTGGTATAAACTCATCGACAAGACCATCTACGGAGCCTGGTTCTCAATTATCGGATGCGCGGTGCTCTTCGCCGTCAACATCATTTTTATCCCGCGCTACAGCTATATGGCATGTGCATGGGGAGGCGTGGCAGGCTACGGTACAGCCATGGTGCTCTCTTATGTCGTCGGGCAGAAGAAAAACCCCATAGACTATCCGCTCGGTGATATTGCCATCTACACTGTTCTTGCGGCAGTGCTCTATCTTGCCATGATAGGTATCACCCGCTATCTCCATCTCCCCAATCTCGCCGCCCTTGCCTTGAACACCCTCCTCATCATCTCCTTCTTAGGTTTCATCTATAAAAAGGACTTCCATAAAAAGAAACGATTCCCCCAAAAGAATATGGCTAGAGAAACTAGCAAAAACTAGAAAAACTAGTTAGACTAGAAAAAAAATAAGAAAGAAGAAAAAACAAACATCATAAAAAAAGAAGAAATGAAAAAGCTACTTTTAACTCTGGTCTTTGCCCTTGCGCTGACGGGAGCGAAGGCCGATGAGGGCATGTGGACGCTCTACAACCTGCCACAGGCCGTTTACAACAAAATGGCGGAAGAAGGCTTCCAGATGTCTTACGACGACCTCTACTACAGCACAGAAGCCATCAAGAACTGCGTGGTAAACTTCTCGGGCTACTGCACCGGCGTAGTGGTCTCGCCCGACGGACTCGTCTTTACCAATCACCATTGTGGCTTCGAGTCCATCCGCTCACACTCCACCGTCGAGCACGACTATATGCTCAACGGTTTCTATGCTAAGAGCTATGCCGAAGAACTGCCCAACGAGAACATGTTCGTCTCGTTCATGGTCAGCCAAGAGAAAATCACCGACCGCCTGCAAGCCCTTGGTATCGACGATATGGGGGCCAGCGAACAAGAGACGCTCATCGACTCGCTGCAGCAGGCCATGACCGACTCTATCAAGGCCATTGACCCGACACTGCACGTGAGCATCGACGCTTTCTATGAAGGCAATGACTACTACGCCACCACCTATCAGGACTTCCGCGACCTGCGGCTCGTCTTCACCATTCCCAAGTCGATGGGTAAGTTCGGCGGCGAGACCGACAACTGGATGTGGCCGCGACAGACCTGCGACTTCTCCGTGTTCCGCATCTACGCTGACCCTGTGACCAACGGCCCCGCCGAATACTCCGAGCAGAACGTGCCCTACCACCCCAAATCGTGGGCTCCCATCTCAATGGAAGGCTATAAGGACGGCGACTTCGCCATGACCATCGGCTACCCAGGCAGCACATCACGCTACCTCTCCAGCTATGGCATCAAGGAAATGCGCGACGCAGAGAACGAGCCACGCGCTCAGGTTCGTGGAGTGAAGCAGGAGGTAATGCGCCGCCACATGGATGCCGACGAGGCCGTGCGCATCAAGTACGACTCGAAGTATGCACAAAGTTCTAACTACTGGAAAAACTCCATCGGCATGAACAAGTGCATCGACAGCATCGGCATTATCAACCAGAAGAAAGAGTTTGAGAACCGCATCCGTGTGTGGCAAGACGAGACGGGCTACCTGAAAGACAGCCTCGACTTCGATCGACTCGCCGAGCTCTACAGCCAGCGCTTCGACATCAACCGCCACAACACCTATTTCTTCGAATCGTTCTGGCGCACCAGCGAATTCTTCAACCGTGCGTTCAAGATTGCCTCACCGATGGGTGTACCCGTTGACAATCCCGAGGCTGAAGAGAAAAAACAGTATATGCAGTTTGAGGACAACTCCGCCGAATGGGATGAGGCCCTCGACAAGGAGGTGATGGCTACCCTCATGAAAAACTACGCCGACCACTACACCGACCAGCGACCCTCGTTCTATCAGACCATTGAGAAGAAATTCAAGGGCAACTACCAGAAATACGTAGACTGGCTCTACAAGAAATCATTACTCATGAAGCCTGGTGCAAAACTCTATATCAACACCAAGAAATTCGACAAAGACCCAGGCGTGCAGCTCGGCCGTGAGCTCATGGCCATCGCCATGATGAGCTACATCAGCACCGCAAGCATCGACGAGGAGATTGCCAAGCAAGAGAAATACCTCTGTGCCGCCAAACTACGCATGGAGGAGGACATGCCCCACTACTCCGACGCCAACTTCACCATGCGACTCTCCTATGGACAGGTGGGTGGCTATGAGCTCGGCGGACAGCCCTCTGGCTATTATACCGAAGCTTCCTCTATCGTAGAGAAGATGACCCGCGCAGATGAGAACGTCGAATACTTCGCCGAGCCCATCATGCACGAACTCATGAGCACCAACGACTTCGGCCCCTACACCGACAAGACCACCGGAAAGATGCAGCTCTGCTTCCTTACCAACAACGACATTACCGGCGGCAACTCCGGCTCGCCCATGTTCGACGGCAAGGGACGACTCATCGGTCTGGCCTTCGACGGCAACTGGGATTCGCTGTCGTCAGACATCAACTTCGACAAGCGCCTGGCACGCTGCATTGGTGTAGACGTCCGCTTCGTGCTCTACATGATGGACCGCTGGGGCCACGCCGACCGACTGCTCCAAGAAATCAACCCACAGTAAAGAACAATCATAAAAAACACGGAAAGTGTGGGACTGACTCGCCTTGATAGGCCCATCAGTCCCACACTTTTTCATGTCCACACGCCACACCGACAGCCCAGCACAGGTTTACTGCCGATGGAGATAAAAGCTTAATTATTCATAAATCTGCCCGTCAGAAATTAACAATTCCTGTCGGGATTTTTTTGCATTCTACGCGAGTGAAAGATATATCTTTCGAAAATAGAAGGTTGAAAGTTGAGAGTTGAAAGTGGGGGAGAGTCGCGAAAGGTATATGTTTCGGGGTGTGAAAGGCAAGGTTTTGGAGTGCGAAAGACGGTCTTTCGGATGGTGAAAGCTTAGCTCTCGGAGCTGAAAGATATACCTTTCGAAAATGAAAAGCGATAAATAATGAGTAGAAATAGTCTATTGCGGTTATAATCAGGGAGTTAGCGAATTCTATAAAAACCGCTCATTTTTGCAAAATTTTGCCCCGAGGGAGTCCGTGCTCAAAAATTTGCCCGTTTTCAAGTTAAAAGAAAACGGGCAGATACTAACAAATGTTAAAACATTTTTGCTGTCTTTTTACTCGAAATGCAGTATGCCAAAGAAATCAGGGCGGTGGAAATCGGGTGTGGATGTGCCGACAGGACTGTGCCTTGAATACGAAAATGGCTTATGACGGTATTCAGATTATTCCTTTCCATTTTCCTTTTTAATTTTAGACATCATCACTGCTCCCCTCATAAACATACTTAGGTGAGTCCCCATATTTATTCCGCTCTTTCTTCCCATCAATCAGCAGAAGTATCATAAATGCAATGTCCATTATGCTGAGAACTATGCCTATTGTCATCAAAAGGCTATTACCATTGGGCATGATTAGTTGTGTGATAATAAATTGAAAAACAATACGCGGATTGATTAGCAGAGGTATGCAAGCAGCCACTTGCAAATAGCCCAATATACTCCAGAATCCACTCAACCCAATGTCGTGCAAGCGGCGAACTGCAACAGGGAGGAAAAGTAGCATGCCCACTATCTCTGCAATAACATAAGCCATAAACCCGACAATAGTATTAATAACTCCACTGTGCAATAATGCAGATCCCAATATGGTCAAGATACAGAAGACGATATAGGGATACCAATACTCTGCGCGACGAGCACGCCCCTTAAAGCAGAAAAGTTTCCATGCCCAAGAAACAAATGCCTCTTTAAATGAAATACCAACTATCCGATACACCGTATTTATAAATTTAGTTTTTGCTCTAATTTTCAACGTAAACGTAGAATTTGCGTTCTTTTTTCATTCCACCCACTCGGCCTTGCGGGTGATGTCATCGGCCTGATAATTGAACGATGTTTCTGGCTCAAGAGAAAGCATCACACAGGTGATAATCTGCTCCACGTCTTCGACCCCTTTAGCCGTCTCACGCTCATGGAGATAGACATGAAAGGTGTAAGGCTCGTCGGCATCTACTTCCCATGTGCCGCGCAAGATAACCTTCTTACCGCCCTCCGTCATAGTATGGTTGTCATAGTCTCCGTTGCCGTAGAAAGTCTCCACACCACGCGGATACTCGGAAGTCTCCTCTCCTTGATCCTCATATTTCCATGAGCCAACGATGAAGGCATCCCATGTGCTGGTGGCTGCCTGACCGTTCTTGGCCTCTTTTTCCGCCTCATTCTGCTCGCCCATCCTCTTGGCAAGTTTGATAATGTCAAGACAACTCGTGAGCAGCAATGCACAAGCTGCAAAGGCTAATATCTTTTTCATGATTTACTTTCTCCCTTTATTTTTATACTTTTTATAATCTCTTATTCCAGACTCAGCCTCCTGAAGGAGTCCCTCATATTCGCTTCCCATACCAGCTTCGCGCAAGGCAGCACGGGCCGCTTTAAGCTGCCGCTCAGCCTCCCTCACATTGAAATCGCCCTCTTTCATTTTCTGCTTGATTTCCTCGTCGCTGTAGTTGGCTCCGTCGTTCTTATTTTTCTTCATGTCCTCAGCGGACTTTTTGTCCGACTCCTTGTCCGACTCTTTAAGTAATTCTGACAGTTTCTTACCGGCCGCAGGTTCCAGGAAAGAGTAGGAGGAATTGTTGATCCAGTCGGGGTCTTTCTGCTTAAGCCAGTCCTTGTCGGAGCTTCCGTCGGGATTATCGCGGCCAAGGAAATTCCCCATGCCGTCTTTCCACACGAAACAACCGCGCTTCTTGTCCCACTCCTTATGCACACCCATCTTTTCCTTGCCATCCTTAGTGATGCCTTGGGCAAAGACATCCTCGTCGATGGCATGAAGGGGCTTTGAGTCTTTCACGTCACAAAGGTAACTGCCCATGCCGGTTTTCCAGACTTCTTTTTTTAGTTTACTGTCCCACTCCTTGTGCACACCTGGTGCATCCTCGTTCACATAGTTAATGGCACTTGCCGTAAGTGGGAAGGCAAACACCACCAGCAACACGGCTGCAATCATACTAAATCGTTTCATAGTTCTTTCGGTTCTTGTTACAATGTCTAAGGTAGAGACCTATATTCGGCTACAAAGATATAGAATATCTTTTATAACACCAAAAATCATATGCTATTTTTATGCCATCAAGTGATAGACACCACCGGCGAGATTTTTGATAACACCTTTCATTTCGAGTGAGAAGAGCAATGCCGTGAGCCGACCGATAGGGATGCCAGTTTGCACAGAAAGCATGTTTATCTGTAGGTCGTTTGTACGCTGAAGCGTACCGACTACTTGTTGTTCCTCATCGGTGAGGTCGGGGAAAATCTGCCGCTCTATGCCTTGCTGCTGTGCCTGTTGCAGTGTGGCATCGGTCTGCCAGCCCATGCCCTCTACGAAGTCACGGGCAGAGGTAATCAGTGCCGCGCCGTTGTGGCGAATGAGGTTGTTGCATCCCTCACTATAGGGAGCGCCGACAGCTCCAGGAAAAGCGAACACGTCGCGGTTGTAGTCGCGGGCAATGCCACAGGTGATGAGTCCGCCACCCTTAGCAGCACTTTCCACAAGGATGCATGCGTCACTCATGCCTGCCACGATGCGGTTGCGCCGCACGAAGTTCACCTTATCAGCTCTCGTTCCCGATGGAAACTCGGTTAGTAACCCACCATTCTTTACCATTTCATCGGCAGTTTTCCGATGTCGTGGCGGATAGAGGTCATCGAGCCCGTGAGCCAGGACAGCCACTGTGGGTAGCCCGTTTTGCAGGGCATGGCGATGGGCACAAATGTCGATGCCATAAGCCAGCCCGCTCACGATGAGCGTTTGCGGACAAAGCTGTCGCAGCTCTGTAGCGAAACGCCGGATGAGGTCTTCGCCATAGACGGTGCTGCGACGTGTGCCCACGACGCAGACAACGCGTTGTGCGTTTAAGGTGGCCGAGCCTTTGTAATAGATGACCAACGGGGCATCGTCACACTCGCGCAACCGTTGCGGATAATCGTCGTCGTTCAACGTCAATGGCCTGATGCCGTTGTGCTCGCAGAACTCCAGCTCTACCTCAGCACGGTGGAGTGCCTCGTCCACATCGGTCAGGGCTGTCACAAGCCGGTCGGAGGCATCGGGCATCACGTCGCGAATGTCGTGGCGATGCTCCATGATGGCCGTGGCCGAGCCCATACGTCGGTAAAGCTCAAGCATCCCCGCCAACGAGAAATAGTTGATGCGGGTCAGCGCGATAGCATTGAGAATTTCTTTCATATAAATTTGGCAAAGGCACGGTCGTAGTCTTCGGAATTACCGAGCCGACCATTAACAAGACAAACCAACTCGACAGTCGCACGGAAGCACAACTGGTCATCGGAAGCACGGTAGATGTCTTGATAGAAAATGTAACGAATTCCCTCTTTCTTGAGATTCAGCCGCGAGACAAACTCATCGTCGCAACGCAACGGTTGTTTGTATTGCAGGTTCATACGCGCCACCACGGCATCGACTCCCTGCCCGTGCAGCTCGGCAAAACTCACTCCGAGGCTTTTCAGGAAGAGGTGGCGCGTGTGCTCAATGTAGTGCAGATAGTTGGCGTTGTTCACAATGCCCTCAATGTCGCACTCATAATCGCGCACCTCCATGCGGGTTTCAAAAATATAATTCTTCATTCTTAACTCCTTCACTTCTTAACTTCTTAACTCCTTCACTCCTTCACTCCTTCACTCCTTCACTTAACAATGCCACTGCGGCGTTTTTATATTTTGAGGAGATAAACTCGTAACCGATACGACAGCGCAGACAGTCCTTGCGGTCGCAATATTCGCGTTTCAGCTGGATGAGCGCCTGCGAGTCACCGGCGTTGCTGACCGTCAGTCCGCATCTGCGCCACATGCTGACGATATGATTGTGCTCTGCCTTCAACTGCTCAAGGAAGTCGAAGGCACGGTCGCAGAGGCTGTCCTTCTGTGTGTGCCGGCCGTATGCGAACAACATCGGAACAATGGTATTCACCATGATGAGGTCGAGCGAGGCCGCCGACAACCGTTTCTCGTTTCTTCGGCTTTCTGCCCCGAAGGCATAGTGGGTCTGCCAATAGTCCGACACCTGTGTGGCGAGCATTTTTTGTGCTTGTTCGGTGGTCTCACATTCCATCAGGTTGCGCAATCCTGCCCGTCGCGAGCAATAGAGGTTGGCCAGTTGCGAGATACGGATGTTAGGAAAATTCTGCGGCCGCAGTCGAAGATACCGCCAATGTTTAAAATTCATCGGTTTCATCGAGAATTTGTGAGCCAGATAGCGGTATTCTGCGGATAGTTTCTGAAAGTATTCGTCGGCCAAGGCTCCCTCACGGTGTTGCCGAGGCAGAGCTTCCGGCGAGAGCATTCCTGCCTGTCCGAAGAAGATGGCTTCTATCTGGAAGAGGTCGTCACGATGATGGGCACAGGCATCAAGCGGCACGGCACCAGCCCATGTCTCGAAGGCATCGCCATTGATACCGAAACCGAAGTTTCGGGCCAGCGTCACAAAGAACGCCTGCTCCCACGAGCCGTTGGCCTGCTCCGCCCGATGGCGTATGGCCTCGGTTTTCTGCTCAAGCCGTTCTGTCTGCAAAGCACTCATCCATGAGTGCAGCATCAGTGGCGACAGCTCGGGAATAATCTGGTAACAGGGCGGATAGTGATCTTCGGCTAACAGCCGCTCATAGTTGATCTCAATATCTTTCGGCACGGTCACCTGCAACTGCGGCAATCGTTTTCCCGCATGAGTGACCACCTCAGCGTCGATGATATTGCAAACGTGCAAGACGACGTTCTCGTAGGCTTCATCGTGCTGGTGACCATGAGCATACCAGTCACTTGCCTTCTGGTGAATCTCCACATTGCCCACCCATAATGTACCGTCAAGTTTTATCTTGGCATTGAAAAAGTCGGGACCGCTGTTGCGCCTGTTGTAAAGACCTGGGTCAATGATTTCCACTTGTTGGCCGTCGGAGGTCGTCAGGCCTCCTATAGGCAACAAGCGGTGTTTCCAGACATAGTGCAACAACTGTTCCATTGCTTAATAATTACCGCACGATGATTTTTCTGGTAGTCCCGTCAGCCATCCGCACGATGCAGATACCAGGCTTGAGCTGAGAAGCCCCCTCCGACTCCCCCCACTGGGGGAGAAGCCCCCTCCGACTCCCCCTACTGGGGAAGAGATGAGTTGCGTCCCTGCAGGTCGTAGACGTATCCATTCCCCTCTCCCGTCGGAGAGGGGTTAGGGGTGAGGCTGATCCCTGTACTACTTGTCAGGTTGACGACATAGGTGGTGACGGCGGTGAGGTCGGCGGCAATGACAGTGACAAGCGCCTGCTTTCCTTCTTCCTCGTCGCCTATGATGGCAACGCTCGTGGTGGCACCCTTACCGTCGACGGTTGCCACAATATCGTCTTCGGTAATATCGCCCGCTATCTCCATGTTGTATTCCAGCTTGTCAGGGGCGAAGTCAGGCACGCTGTGCCCTTTTATCTTCAGTGAGGTAAGGCGGTGATTGTAGATGAGTGCGAGGTCGTCAACATAGAGCTCGTCGCCCTCGTTACCCTGTCCGGCATCGGCATTGGTCGACATGGTGACGAGGATGCAGCGCGGACTAATGGCATTGCCGGTATAGACGAACGGAATGCTGATTCGCTGCCACTGGTTCGTACTGGCAATCTCGCGGTTGGCGGCACGGGCAACGACATTGGTGTACGTCTTATCCTCTGGGTCCTGGTAGTAGGTGCCGTCGGTGATGGCTGCCGAGATGGTGGCATAGGGATGCTTGGCAAGGGCTTTCTTCTGGTTGAACTTCACCCACACGACGAGCGAGTCGGGCAGTGCGTTGAGTCTGGCGTAGAAGGGATCGCCATGTGCATCCGTCTCGGTCAGGCTCATGTCGGCAAAGGCGCAGTTTAGTGGGGAATCGGCACTCATGTCACCGGCTTTAAGCCGTCCTGTTGTAACGGTACCGTTGGCGATGGCAAGAGTAATGCCGAGAAATTTCACGGCTGTCGATTTGATGAGCAGACTTTTCGACCCCTCGCTTCCTGGACGCGTATCGGCGGAACTCTCTGTATGCTTGGCGGCGGCGGAAGATATCAATTCGCCTGTTCCCGCAAGAAATGAGTGCCAGTGATCGGCCTCATCTTCCTTGAAGGACGACATTTTCTCCCCGTGGAAAGCCTCAAAGTCGCTGTTGGGTATCTGTGTGACGCTGTTGTCAAAGATAACTCGGATAGTCTGACCGAGCGGTGCGAAGAAAATATCGATGACGGTATGCAGTATGTCGGAGCCGAGCGTGGCGGTGAGGGTAATGGGCACCGGACCGAGAGCCGGACCTACCCACATCGGAACATCCTCCCTGTCCCCGTCTTCGATGTTCACATCCTGCTCAACGTGGAAGACCACTTTGTCGCCCTCCTCCTGCCCTTCAATGTCGCAGAGCGTAATATTGCCGACGGGCATCTGGCTTTCCCCCATGTCGAGCACGAAGTTACGCAGACTGAACGTGTAGCGTCCGTCGGTTTGCTTCACAACATCAATATTGGCAGTCTGGCTGCCCGATACCCCGTTCACGATAATTATCATCTGTCCGTCGTAAGTGGTGGCGGTAGAGGTGAGAAGTGAGAGGTGAAAAGTGAAAAATGTTACTAAAAGAAAAGTGAGTATCCGTTTCATCGTTTTATGTTTAATTTTTATCTTTTAATCTTTTATCGTATAGAACACACCTATGGTTCCGTAGATGGGATAGAGTGTCTGCTCGATAGCCTTGAAGTGGCTGTGGTGGATGCCGGTCAGTCCCCATGAGAGGTCGGCGTATATGCCGAGGCGACGGGCAATCTGCCAGTCCACTCCGAGGTCGGCGGCCCATGCGGTACGGCGCATCTCGCCGGCGAAGTCGTAGGTGCCTCGCTCACCCTCTTCCGTGCCCAGCTCCACCTTCGGCCCTGTGGGGTCGCCCACACGCAGGTAGCCGTCGTAGGCGCTGCCGTCAAAGCCCTGTGCGGTGATGACCGAGAAGGTCGGCCCGAGACGCAGACGCACGTGCCGGCCGACATCGAGCGTTGCCTGCAGGGGCACGGTGAACATCCACTGGCGCACACGGGTATTCACATGTCCGGTAAACAAGCCCTCGAGCGTCTCACCGCCCCGTGTCAGCTCCTCATGATAGCCTTTCACGCGGGCATCAATCTCCATGTTCCGCCCTTCAAAGCGCAGACCTGTCAGCACACCCCAATGTCCGGCAAGAGGTTTTTCCACCTCGCAGCCCACGTTGATGTTCGCACCCGACGTGTAACTTTCGAGCTTGCGTATGGTGGCCGGCATGGGTACGGGCATCGTGCCGCCGATGTTATAGCCCACACGCGTATCAATACGCACATCACCGAAGAAACTCTGCGCCGATACTGTGATCAGCGAGAAGTGAAAAGCAAACAGTACTATATAAAACTTATTCCTCATTCTTCCTCCTCACATATTATCCTTACCTTGTCTACGATCAGCTGACTGCCGATGGCACCTTCGAAGGTGTCGCCGCCTGCGCTTGAGGAGAACACCACCGTCAGACTGTATCCTCGCCCGTCAAGCAGGTCGAGGTCTATGTCTTCCGTGTAGTTGAAAGGTATGTCGAACTGCGTCCACTCCGTAGTCGGCGGAATAGGTCGCATATCGGCCAGCGCGGTGATCAGCGGACTGGTCTTAAAATTGTCGCCATAGAGTACCATAGCGTTACCCTCCGCATCGTGGTTGCGGAAGAGCACGGCATAGATGGCGGCCTCGTCGGTACGTCCGGAAACAACCTTCCCCTTCGGGTCTTGGAATGTCGGCCCGGGCTGATAACGGTAATAGCCCGTGATCCGCAGGGGTTTCTTCGCGAAGGGTATGCCGAAGCGTGTGGCATGAAGGGCATCGCGCAGCGCGATAGACAAGTCGAACTCGCCGAGGAAAAGGTTGCCTGCGGCTATCCGCTTGCCTGCCATTGCGCCGAAGAGCCCCGTGTCGCGTGTGGTCAGACAGACGGCCGCCCCGTCGTACCCGTCGGCATAGGGTGCCGTGGGATAGGCGTCGGGCTTGGCCGAGCTCATGCTGAGCTGGAACCCTGGGTTACCCGTAGCCCATACGCTGCCCTGCAAGTCGCCGTCGCTCTCCTCGGTCCAGATGTAATACTTCCCTGCCGAGGGTTCGAGCGCATAATGCTCAAAGTCGAGCGCGATGACGGCATCCTTCATGTGAGTGACACGGCGGAAGCTCACCTCATACGTGCGCTTCCACTGGCCGTCCTCCGAGGTGACGGTGTAGATGACCGGCCCGTTGGAGAAGTCGTGCACCGACCCGTTCTCCGGCACGATGGTGGCACCAGGTGTCAGACGGAACTGAGGAGCCAGTGCCGTGAGGTCGGCCTGCCGGCGCACCTCGAACGTGATGGTGCTGCTCTCGGCAGGCACCACGATAGTGGCATCGGTCTCGTGGAAGAAGATTTCTTCGGGACAATCCACCTCAACGGTCACCGCCTCAATGTCGGCCTCGTTGTTGGCGGGCTCATCCTTGAAACAGCCCGTCAGCGCTCCGCAGCACAACAGAGCCACCACGATTTTCGAGTATCCTATCAGTCTCTGCATCATCGTTGAATTTCATGATTATCCGCAAAGATACCATCAGGGAAGCCCGTCGGGCTGTTAAGACTACAGGCAGGGGTGTAACCCCTGCTAACGGGGGTGTTGTGGATGAACCCCGACGGGGTGACAGACCATTCTGTCGCTCTTTCAGAGCTCATATAACCGCTGACATGAGCAGGGGTTACACCCCTGCCTGTAGTCTGTAGCCCATTCTGGGCATTGGTGGTATCTTTGCGAATAATCATATTTAATTTCCTTCGCCAATTGGTTGGCAAAGTTACGAAAAAACGAGTGAAATGCAAAAGAAAAGCTTGTTTTTCTTTGCATTTCCGAGTGCCCGAGTAAGTTCGGCGAAGCCAAAGTTACGAAAAATCAAGAGCAGAACAAAATAAACTCGTTTATTTTTTATGCCGAGTGGAGAAGTTCCCTTGAGCAAAGCGAAAAACTTATCTAAAGTTACTATTAAAAAATCAGTGGGACGCCTGTTTTTGATACATTTTTTAACAGTTTGCCCTTCCGTTTTAACATGGAGAATTGAAAATTTATCACCAACTTCCCCCTCGACCGCAAAAAACGCCTATTTTTGCGACTTTACCTAACTCTCTGACAGTTAAACCGATAAGTCACTTTTCGCCTGTCATTTATCACCTTTCACTTGCGAAACATATACCTTTCGCTTCCGAGAGCTTAGCTTTCACCTCCCGAAAGACCGTCTTTCGCACTCCAAAACCTTGCCTTTCATCACCCGAAACATATACCTTTCGCGACTCTCCCCCACTTTCAACTCAACTTTTCTCCTCTCCTTCGGGATGGGTCGGAAGGGGTTTCAACCTTCAATTTCCGAAAGATATATCTTTCACTCGCGTAGAATGTCGGTAAAGGTCAACAAAAACCGTTAACACTTCCCGCTCGAAATTAAGAAGTGTTAACGGTTACTATTTTCTAATAGACTGCCCAACCTACCACCAAAGCCAAAAACAACCATGTGTAGCCATGTAAAATCTCTGTATTGTACTGCGACTTCATTCCTTCTTCACGATTTCCGAATAAGGCGGGTACATTTTCATGTCCTTCATAAGCTATCAGGAGTGCCTGTGACGTTCTTAAACGAATCAGGTAAATTATCCTAGTTACTTTGCCCCGTATATTCGAAGCAAAGCTCTACGTTAGTAGAATCACGAAGTGAGATAGGATGTCGGTATTTCACCAAATTGTCACCATGTGTATTCTGCCACTCCTCCCAATCTGTTAAAGTACTTATAACATTAATGTAAACATAGTCAACATTATAAGCAAAAGAGAAACTTTTCCATGGATATAACATTTCTCCATAGCTAATTCGTAAAAACTCTCCAGGTTTAACTTCTCCCCCTTTTGCATGAAATTTTAAAGATGCCAGTTCATACTCTCCACCATCTATGAAAATTGCTTGGTCTGTTTTATTAATGACTTTAACAAATACCTCTTGTGGTTCCATGTATGAGCGTTCTTCATTGCATTCAATCATGCATAAAAATCCAAATAACGCGATTAATAAATTTGTTTTCATTTTATCATCTAAGAAAAATATAACGAGAATAATACCACTCTAAATCATAAGGATAATTCTTATAATCCCAATAAACCTTACCTTTATCTCCAAAATGTTCATATCCTCTTTTGCTTGCATCCACCTCATAATCTTGAAAGTCATGTTTACTTATATGAAATTCTTTTTCTCCATCCAAAAAACTATAAAAATGGTTAGGGTATTTTTTATATGGCCCTCTGTACTTTATGGCACTTCTTAGGCTTGGAATTCCGATTTTAAATAGGTATAACCACCCCATATCTTGACTTTGAAGATAATGTCCATATTCATGCATGAGCAAAGAAGATTTATATGGTGCAAAATGCCCTTTGTCATCATAATAATTTGAATGTGTAATATTAATATTGATGAAACTACCAATAGTAACTCCATTTTCTTTAGAATTATTATTGTTTATTACATATGTTGCTCCATCATAAAAATACACATGATCTGGTTTTGCCAATGCAAACCTATAGTCAGTATAAAGTCGCCCTACTATTGTTTGTGGAAGTTCTTTTGTAAACCTAGAGAAAATCTGTTTAGGATTACCTTTAAAAAACATTCCATAATAGGATTTTAAGTCGTTGATAGTATTTTTATAAGCATATGTAAGCGGATCTGTTATCTTTCCACCTTTAACCCATTTTAGTACCCCTTTAAAAAAACCACCAATCAATGACAATCCAAAAAGTTCTCCTGTTATATCTGCATACCGTAGCGGATTATTCAGACAATATGTATACCGGTTGTAGCTTTGTGAGAAATCAGGAAGTTGTACGTAGGGGTCTGGAGAGAGGAAACGACCGAGCACGGGGTCGTAGAGACGGGCATTGACGCTGTCTATGTCTTTCGCAACTCGGCCATCCGAATAATTTCGGTGGCTCTCGCTGCTCCATCCATTCATGTTGATGAGGCCAAACTCGGGCAGATGCTCATGACCGGTGAAACCACGCTCCAAGAACAAGGTCGGCATGTTGCTCTCTGTGTACAAAGCGTGCGTCTGCGGATTACGCAGATTACCCCATGCATCGTAGCTGGCATTTCCTTGTTCCTCCTCTTTCCAGAACAGGAACACGAAAACGTATATCTCTATTGGGATGCTTTGTCTCATTCTAACGTTGCTACTGAGCATTTACTATCATACAACATTATGGTTTTAAGTTCAATATTTTTATAATCTTACCAATTACTCAAACTAATGTTCCTGTTCACTTCGATGCTTTTTCTTCTCCATGTAATTCTTCCAGTCATGTTTGTCTTTCCATATCCACTTTTCTTGTTTTATGAAACAGTATGGAGGCGGAATGGAATCAGCTTGAACGAAATAATAATCGTCGTCTTTTGCTTTTGTCCAAGGCTTGCCTTTATCAAAGTAGGTCTGACTGATGTGTCTGATATGCTTTTCATCTGTGATTAAGAATTTTTTTATGGTCAACTTATAAAAGGAACTATAGCTATGGCCATAATATTCCATGTTGATGGTATCTTGATTGGCCGCATACACTCCACAGTTATGATTCCATCGATCTCCCTTCCTCCATGTCGAGATGTTTTTACTGACATTCTTTTTAAACTCATTGGAAATGTCATTCCTGCAAATCCATATAAAACTTCCATCCTCATAGAAAAAGTATAACGCAAAGATGGTATCAACCTTGTCGGAGGTCTCGTAATAGGAAGTGTGGGCATAGAAACCGTCGTAGCGAATGCCATTTCCCGCTGTCGCATGATTGGGTAACCGCAATGTCGAATATTTCTTCTCGTAATTGGGCAAACAGCTGACTGTCGCTTTGTCAATCAAATTACATCCTGCAAATAGGAAACAGCCAAGAAGTAATGCTATTATTATTGTTTTCATATTTTGGGAAATCTTCTATTTTTTGTTACCACAGAGATAGCGGATTGGAGCGGCCTATACTAAAATATCCTCCTGCCCTAAAGAAATCATAGCGATTAAAAAAACTTGTTGGTGAGATGTATTTATGAACAAAATTTTGAGTAAGAGATTGAACATATTTATGACTATAACCAAATTTATATGATATGTATTTATTAGAATATCCAATCCATAAAGGTGCAAAATAGACCTCACCCTTTTCCCATGCACCTAAGTCATGCAGATTTGAACCTAACAGAATATCTCTTCCATTCATATTTGTTTTGTCACCACTTTCTTCTGATCCCCAATTTGTTGTAACATAAGTTCCCAGAGAAAAATTTCCAATAGATAGTTCTGCTGCAGATGTTCGCCATCGATCGAACCCATCACCCCACAAATCATTTGAAATCCTAAAAGAAACACTATGCCCGAGTTGAACACTATATGTTCCCACTTTTTGCGCCCCCAAATTACCAACTGCATCATAATAGGTTTGGCCAAATCCCCCTCCCCATCCGTGGGAGGATGCATTTGCATTCCAACCATAATAGGTGTTGGAGAGACCAATCCCAAGACTAAGATCAAAATCCTTACTTGTATAATATGCAGAGCCAAAAATGCCTGCTGTAATGCCGTCGGTTCCAAATCCAAAAGAGGGAGAGAATGTAAGGCCAAAATGGCTATTAACGGGTACCGTCATCGGCGGAAAAAGATTATTGACTAACGCGTTAGCTCCTATCCCTATTGCATGCTGCCATGTCGCTGCTGTTATTGATCCTGTTGCCATGCCTGCCGTATTATAACCTAACCATCCCATACCAGCAGAAATCACGCCAGTCTTTACTGCCGACATACCCCAATGCCCTGTTGAAACACCGTGAGACACATAGCCTGCCACAAAAGACACACCAGCAATCAATAAATCGTCTATACCAAACCACTCTCCTGTTATATCTGCATACCGTAGCGGATTATTCAGACAATATGTATACCGGTTGTAGCTTTGTGAGAAATCAGGAAGTTGTATATAGGGGTCTGCCGAAAGGAAACGGCCGAGAGCGGGGTCGTAGAGGCGGGCATTCATGTTGATCAGCCCGAACTCTGGCATGTGCTCATGGCCGGTGAAACCACGCTCCAAGAACAAGGTCGGCATGTTGCTCTCTGTGTACAAAGCGTGCGTCTGCGGATTACGCAGATTACCCGTTCCTCCTCTTTCCAGAACAGGAACACGAAAACGTATATCTCTATTTGGATGCTTTGCCTCATTCTAACGTTGTCAATTGTCTACCTTTCTTGTTTTTCTTTTATATTTCTTTATTACCTTTGCTACTTTAGCAGGCGATAAAAGAGGTTTACACCAAATTGCAATTGCGGCATCATATCCATAACTTCTTGTGGAATTTTCATCTAATACCTAAATTCCAGCAAATTTCTCTAAAATATTATTCTCCATCCATTCCGTCATACACAATTTCAACACCGCCACTTTTGACAATTTGTTCTTTTGTAAAGATATAGCGTTTCTCAACTATTTTATCCCGAATAACAGCATCTGCACCATGTCTGTCTAATTCTCCTTGAGAGATTAGGATTACGTGAAGATTCGCACACTCCAACCCTTTCATATAATTCCTTCCATAAGAGAACTTGCTCTTTGGCTTAATCGTTGAAACCGCATTAAGATGAAAAGAAGAAAAACCAAATATGGAATCTTTTTCTTTAGGAACAAAACCTTCTTCGAAATACAACAAGTCATTTGAATTGTTTTTTATCGAAATAGAAGAATCATAATCTTCATCAGGATCCATTCCAATAAGAGGAAGGAGGAAAAATGAACAGCTACTCAACAGGAAAGACCCACACAATAAGAATATTTTAGTCATAGAGCGCTTCATAGAAAATCCATATTTAAAACCACAAACTTAATAATAAGATACTGCTATATACAGACAAATCTAAAACTAAAGGGATACCATAGTCTGCCCAGCTATTTCGATGCCCAGAAATTGGATGTGCTTTTTCATTGAAATTATTCGTTCGCGGATTTTTATAAGCAGAGTAACTTCCTGTAGAAAAAGAATCTATATCGAAGTAGTCAGGGTTACCTTTCTGATACCCCTCTTTACCACGTCCGTATTTTTTATCAAAATGCATGCCTCCTAATCTACTTGCCCATACCTCAAACCATCTTGTTGAATGATTCTTTCCACCAATTCCAGTCGTACTTGCCATACTCGGCATGGCAACCAAAGGAACATAAAGAGGGCCTAACAGGTTAGATTGCATGGTATGGCCATATTCATGAACAAAAGTATGATCTTTCCAAGATGCAACCATTCCTTTGGAGCCAAAAACATAAGGCCCGATAGTGAAAGGATTGCCTATGGCACCATCATTCAATGCCACAACACCATCCAAATGGGTCACACCATCTAATTTCCCCGTTAAGTTCTGAAAATGAGCAAAGATATTTCCTATTAAAGCATTTGAGATTCCCCACGTAAGCCTACTTGACACTTGTGAAAAATTACCTTGGAATAGTCCTGCGTCTATTTTTGCCGCAAAAACTGTCCTTTTATAGTTATAATGAGAAAAATTAACTCCTCTTGTCATAACATTTTTTGCGGTCTCAAAAATTGCTGTTAATGCTGTAAATATAAACTCTCCACTCGGATCGACGGATTTCAGCGGATTGTTCAGGCAATATGAATAACGGTTGAAGTTCTGGGAGTTGTCGGGCATCTGTACATACGGATCAGGGGAGAGGAAACGTCCGAGCACGGGGTCATAGAGGCGGGCATTCATATTGATCAGCCCGAACTCGGGCAGATGCTCATGCCCCGTGTAGCCACGCTCCAAGAACAACGTGGGCATGTTGCTCTCTGTATATAGTGCATGTGTCTGCGGGTTGCGCAAGTTACCCCATGCATCATAACCGACATTCTGCACGATGTTTTCAAGACTGTCAAGCACCATAGTAATGCTGCCGAGGCGATCGCGACAGATATAGTATTTCTTCCAAGGTGCAGAATCCGACTCTTTTACCTTTACCACATTGGCCGAATAGGCATCGCCACCGACATTCTCGCGATTCCAAATCAACATGACACTGAGAATAAAAATATCCTCTTTGTAGCCATGTAAAATCTCTGTATTATACTGCGACATCATTTCTTTTTCATGATTTCAGAATATGGCGGATACATTTTCATATCCTTCATAAACTCCCGAGGAGGATAATAAAAAGTCCAATTCATATCACGTACTTCGTCATAGCTGAGGTCATATCGTACCATAATTCTATTATGCACCCGAACATCTTCATATCCGTATTTCTTCAAAGTATCAAAACTTAAAATGAAAACTGAAAGAGTGTCAAAATATAATTTCTTTTCATGTGATGATTCCTGATTATAAGTAGAAATGATATGGATAGGTTTATGTGGGGAAATAGAACGCTCTTTTAAAACCTCTGAAATATATTTTGGAGGGAATCCTACTTGTCTGTCACACGGAAGAATTGTATCCGGGTAGGCTGAGGGATTGTACTCTGTTCCGTCTGCAATATACACAGATATAGTGTTTTCGCTATCATTGTATATGGTGTAGTCGATAATGTCATTCATTACTCCGCCACATCCACAATTATCTAAAATTGCTAAAAGTGATAAATATAAAAAGTTTTTTAACATATGAACTGTTATTTTTTTAATGTGTGGGATATAATTCTTCTATCGTCAAAAATCTATTCCACTTATTATACCAAAAATGTGTATCATCATTCCAATCTACACCATAATACTTACCAAAATAATTTCGTGCCCGACGATTCGCTCTTTTTTCCATCCAGTGCATGCTGTGAGTGGAAAATGGTGGGTCGTTTGTGCCATGAGAATGGCTGGCACTCCACAAACTGGGAATGCCAATTCCAGGAATGAATGCCGGTCCCCAAAAACGACTGTCAACGGTGTGACCATATTCATGCATATAGAGAGGATTGCTCGTCGCATAAGCGGCAAAGTCTCCTTCTATAGCTCCGTTATTCCACACATTGATAAAGCTCCCTATTGTGATGCCCTGTTCTTTTTTGTTGTTTTCCATAGTTGAAAACGTTGCACCGCCGAGATAATCTACCCGATTTGTTCTGCCCGCTATGTTGTAGTAAAGTGACAGAGCCTCGCCTATGGTTGACTGAGGAGATTCCCATGTGTGTCTTGATACTCCCTGAATTATGCCACCAGTAAACCGATTCTCATCCAAATAGAAATTCCCCAAGAAAAGTTTTGCTCCGCGTTCCATTCCGCTCCATCCATGCACCGCTCCTCCAAGAATACCAGCCACACCTAACCCCACTTTGCCAATACCATAGACAGACATGGCCGTTTGTATTCCAGTACCTACTCCAGGTATAATCGGAGCAAATTGCCATGCTGCGCCGACATCCTGCCTGCCATTGCCACCAGCACGACAAGCAACCATAAAACTCTTGTCCTCATACCCTTCATCATTTTTCCTTTTTTATAGTGGGAAACTACCTTGCAATGAACTTTTTACCGTCTTTGAGAGTGGTGTTGCTGCCGCTTTCAAAGACAACCTCACCCTGTGGTTCATTCTGATTAACTGTTGGATATTTCAGCAGTTATGCTGCAAAGTTAATACTTATATTCATTCGTTCCAAATTTTTTCCTTTATTTTTGTATACCCCTAAAATACCTCTGCAGATTGTCTGCCAACGAGGACGATCCAGACTCTCCGAAAAGATGAGAATTCACCTGACTTTTAATTTTATTTATCACACCCTTGCTGACGTTCAGCGCAATGGCCACCTCGCCCTGCCGGTAGCCCAGACGCATCAATATGCACACCCGTCGCTGACGGTCGGTGGTAAGACTCGAAGAACAAACCACGGAAACGTAATACGCTGCATAGCTATTGCCAAACTCTGCCTCGAACAGTTCCCAATCTTTATCTGAAAGGGGAGGAACACCTCTTTTGCATCTGCGGACATCCTCGAAACGACGGTATATGCCGCTTTGTCTAAAGGGCTCATCGCTGTTTTTCCTTATAGTATGCATATGAAAGGACACGATGTTTCAATAAAGAGAACAAGGATTTCGCGTTATACATATAGGGAGATTCCTGTTACTCATTAATGTGGAATATTAACTATCTTAATTGCCAAAGTTTTGCTTCCGTTTGTTTGGTGCAAAATTATGAAACGCAAGTGTTTCCCTCCAAATTTTTGAATTGAAGAAAGTAAACGCTTAGTAAACGCTTTTATCGCAGTTTCACGAATAATTCCGATGAAACGGGCTATTTTTAATTACAAAGAAGTGTCATAAACCTCTTTATAAAGATTGTTCAAATTGACTTTCAGTAAAGATGCGTCTGCTATGTTAAAACGTTTATTATTGACGCGTCGCTTCGTTGTAGAAATATGCTGTTTTGTCTTGTTTGTTAAAAGGGCGATTTCTTCGCTTGCAAAATCAAGCCATACTAAAATGCAAACATGGAGTTGCTCTTCACGGAAAGAATAACCGTCGGTCAGGCACTTATAAAAAAGTGGAAAAAATTGACGGAATGTATCTTCAAGATTATTCCAGTCTGTTGTGCTCGGCAGGACATAGCCTTTCTTGTATTTACGAAGGCTATGGAATAATTTGTAAATATCGGTTTGCCGAAAGGCAGCCTCTACGTTGCTCATGCGGTAACTACGCAGTTTTTCCCCTTGTATCTCCAAAAGTTCTTGTAATTTCTGGACTTCTTCTGTCTTTTGCTGTAATTGACCTTGCTCTTTCTGAGCTTGCAGGAGCGCAATTCTCGCATTCTCATAGTTACGGGTAAGTACCATAATCCTTGTTAGGGTACGTTTACGGTTCAAATGATAATACAGAATAGAACACAAAAAGGAAAGTACAAAAAGTGACGCGACTAAACGAATCGTATTCCGATCTTTTAGATGCCGGATTCGTGCTTTGTCTTTTTGCTCTCGATAATGGTTAAAACTGGAAATAGCTGAGGTCTGGCGAAGAGTTTGACGCTGATAGTTCAGTAGGGCTGTATCGTTGGCATCTACATACAATCGGGCATATTTCGCGATGGAATCTGTATTTCTCTTCTTTTCATAGACAGAGAGAAGACCTTTATAGGCTGCCTCATTC
>CAJOIW010000041.1 GCA_905234845.1 uncultured Prevotella sp.
CCCATTTTTACTGTCGTTTCACCATCGTAGTGGACATTATAGAGATTCGGATCATCTATGATTGCCATAAAACGAGCAAGTTGTTTCATACCATACTCTCTGTCGTATGACGAAATGGTTCGGCGATAGACACCACCAGGATTGCCTATTCCTTTTCTGGAGAAAGCCAGAGGCTCAACAATGATGCTTGAACATAAGGTTGCTCCATCATCCTTCGAGCCATAGATGTCACTGCGTTGCCGGTCTTTTTCACATTGGGCCTTGTCAGTGATTTCTACTTGTGGCTCACCAAAAACAGTCAAGGTTTCTTTTATGACATTCCCCTCTCCATCGAACTCAAACACACGCCAGCCTTTTACACGGAACACTCCCATATATCCCCATCCGCCAGAACGGAAAAGAAATACGAGGTCATCTTTACCAACCCGCTTTAACTGATTTGTTCTCCAATCCTCATTGTATTCCACGAGGTTCAGTTCGTAAATGCCCTTTCGTAATGCTTGTAACTGCTCGTCTGCACTCCACATCGTAAAATGCCAGAAGTTCTTGTTGATACAAGGTGGTATGTTTTCACTTCTTGTCTCATTATTTGTGACTTCTGGGATGACTGCCACATCATTCTCTGTCATTTGCTCTTCAGAATCAACCTTGTCTAATAGCTTGTTGAAGGTACCCCATAAAGCATAGGCATTATTAACATTAATCGGCCAGTCTGCTCGCAAATCCTTTTGCAGAATACTTGAAATATCAGCAAAGACTTTCTGCATCGGTTCAACATCCGTATAATTCTTTACGGTTGCCAGCTTTTCATTGATGCTTTTAAGGATGTCTCCAGTGGCATAGAAACTAATTTGACCGAATATGTTTGTTCTGAGGTCGAGCATCTCGTCCTTTTCTATCTTATTGTCACTGAGAATGCCATACATCTTCGAGACGAAATCTGAATAGACCTTCAATTTGGCATTATAGATCTCAAAATTGAGTTTCACGTTATCGTCGTTTTCCATCAGTTCCTTCTGAAGTTCACTCTGCTTCTTTGCTAGCTCTTGTTGCATTTCAAGTTGATGCTTGCTTTGAGTGTTCATGGTAACACATACAATAATATATGTTGCAGCAGCACTCGCTAAAACCACGACAAACTGTTGAAAGCTCTCTACGACTCCAAACAAGTGCAGAATATAAGCAATAACGAAAATGGACAAAAAGCATATTATAGCGATGCCGTTATCCTTTAGAATCTGAGTAAGCTTTTCCATACGAGATACCTTTTTTAGTCCAACTTTTCAAATTCAAAATCATTCACTGAGCAGCAGGCTTTCTTGTAGTCAAACTGATACATGCGCATGTACTGCTCTTTAATCTCTACGGCTCCATTGTAGAATGGAGTGGTGGTGTGCGAGCGTGTTGTCACCGTGATTTCCATATCCGGTGTCAGCACTTGCCCATTAGAACGCTTCGTTCGTTTGGGCGTAATACGAAATACTTTCGACATAAATTAAAGTTTTTAGTTATACTATTTAGTTATACTATATTGTTTTCAGATAAAGAAAAGAGCGAGAATCCACTTTTTGCCAAACTCTTCACGTAGGCTCTCGCATGCCTGAATCTCTGAATTCAGCAGAAGCGATTCACGCCCTATGCAGGGACATGAACCGTCACTTTGCCGTATCATAAAGAGATTCATTTCTATTTGCGAGATTTCCGTGAATTCATCTTCTACAGCGTGACGTTCAAATCACTCTATTTTATCTTCAAAGTCTTTCTGTGCGCAAAAATAATGAAATAATTGCGAACACACAAACATTTCTGATAAAAAGTGGACGTGAATCGCACATTCGTTAGTTGTAGGATTTAACAAATCTTTTATTGTCTTCTGGTGCCTCCCATTCCATTGGTGTGGCGTACAGCATTATTCCGCATAGTTCATCTATATAAGAGCAGAGGGATGAGGCTTCTTTGTAGAGTAATCTTTCTTCGGACGACAGCGTTTCCTCGTCAAAATTGTTTTTGAGGTACTTCTTCATCTGGTATGATTCCTCGTCAATATCCCAAAGGGTGTCAATGTCATTCTTATCATACAAATGTTTCTCCAACCAGTTGTCTTCATTGATGTGGATGTGTTTTGCTATCCATGTTTGGATATGTATTTTCTGTTCTTCTATCATTTGTAATGGTAACCTTTTAACTTTTCTGACATATTAACAAAATAACCTTTCATCCTCCTTAACGTTAACGCTGTTTACAATATTTCCCGTGCAATCCAGGCACATGCCTCTGCGTCAGCGAGTGCATGGTGATGATTCTCTAAACAGTAACCGCAGGCTGCAGCTACGGTGTGGAGCTGGTGGTTCTCCAAATCTGGGAGTACTCGCCGTGAGACGCAAAGGGTATCGTAGAACTCATAGTCGGGATAGTCCATCTGATAGACTCGGAACACAGCCTTCAGACAGCCTTCATCGAATGGTTTATTGTGAGCGACAAGTGGTAAGCCCTCTATCAATGGTTCTATCTGCGCCCATACCTTCGGGAACACAGGAGCATCGTCAGTGTCTTCCTGACAAAGCCCGTGCACTTGCGAACACCAGTAGTTATAATAGTTCGGCTCTGGCTGGATGAGGGAGTAGTACGTATCGACAATCTCTCCGACACGAACGATAACGATACCGACAGAACAAACAGAGCTGCGCTCGTTGTTGGCCGTTTCAAAATCTATTGCTGCAAAATCTAACATTATTTTTTGGGGGTACAGTTTACAGGGAGTTCAAGGAGTTCAGAAATTCAAGAAGTTCAGACGACACTTTTGCTGCTTGGTTTGCTAATGGTTTACAGTTTACATAACTATTGTCTTGAACTACTTGCACTCCTTCATTTTTTATTTACGGTTTACGGTATATTTTGATAACATACGTTTTATCTTACCGGCAATCTCCTTGCGAAGCCAGAGGGGTTTGAGCACTTCTATGTCCTCGCCGTTCCAGAGTATCTCTTGCATGAAATCGAAAGACGGACGAAGATGATAGGTGAAGATGCTGTATTCCTCGTTGCGCTCTATCTCTTCCTGCGACTCATGCATCATCAGGTCGCGGATGTAATTGGCTTGTCCTGCCGACACTTTCAGTTTTATTGTCTGGGGGTTCATGGAGTGGTCGGCTATGATGCCGAAGCAGCCGTCAAAGAAGTCCTCCGCACTCCAGTCCTTGGGCATCTTAAAGGTCTCGTCTGTCGTATGAAGATCATGGATACGGTCAAGGGAATAGATGCGTGGTCCTTTCTCGTAATAATAAGGATAAGTGCTCCGTGCCACCATGTACCACCGCTGGCGGAACAGCTTTACACAATAGGGCTGCACATCGAAATCGTTCTCCTCATCCTTCCAATAACTATGATAGGTGATGTTCAAGACGAGGTTGTCCTTCATGGCATTGATGATGGGCTGCAGGTATTCCTGACCCGACGGCACATACTCCAGCAGGATTCGGTCTTTGATGCTCTGACTGCCGGCGAGGGCATTGCTTACACAAAACGTGTTATAGAGCCATGAGCGCAGTCCGTCGTTGCTGAGGTCTTCCTTGTTCTCTATATAGTAGCGGTACTCGCCACAGTTCTCGTTGGCGATATTGATGCCAAACATATCCCAGATGACATATCGCCAGTTGTCAAACGTGCGCTTCGGAAGCTCTACACCTCTACTGATGTCAGTATCTCGGAGCCATTTTTCGTTTAGCTCTTTGAATGAGATTTTCTTTCGGCGAGAGATTGTCTCTATCACCCAGACGTACTTGCTTATCAAGCTTTGCCCTCTGTCATTGTTTATCCAACCGTTTAGGCTTCTTGTTTGTGTCATAGTCTTTTGCTATTCAAATCTGATGCAAAGATTTTGCCAGCGAGCGCAGGACTAAGCTTGCTTAAGTTATGCCGAGCGCAGCTAAATCTTATGCAAAATTACAACAAAGGTACGCAAACTGATGGCAGAGGTTTGAAAAAAATAATCGTTTCATTTCTTTTTTTGTTTTTCCGTTTGTTCAGACCCCACCCCCCTAACTTAGGGGGCTAAGAGTTACCTGAACCGTTTGAGCAGGTCGCAGCGGGCGATGTAGGGTTCTATATCGCGGGGGTTGTTGCGGACATAGGTGGCGAGCTGCTGCAGGGCACGGTATTGGCGCGACTGTGTTCGGGGGATGACGATTTCGGTTGAGGAAGACCAGTCGTACTCAACGGTTGCCCAGGGGTCGAGGGGGATGTAGGCAAGTGCATAGAGAACGGCTTGACGGCGCTTCAAGTCTTTCGTGCCCTTGGCTACGTTCAAGTAATGGATGGCAGCGGAGACAAAGTCTTTCTCGCCTGTGCGAACAGAGTCGGCACAGCTCCATCCATAGTGTGTGAGATACCAGCAGTCACCAAGATAAGAGGCCTGATAATACCGCTTGGCAAGCTCGTAGGCAATGTCGGTCTTTGCTGTCTCGCTGGCCATCCGGTATCGTGCCTCAAGGTCAAGCATAGTCTGGCAGTATTGCAGTTTCGGGTTCGTCGTGAAAGTTTTTTTCTCTAAGCTTTCCTCTATCGGTTGTTCCTCGAGCCATTTGGCTTTCGAGAAACTACGTGAGGCCATATAACAACCGATGTTTTGTTTCGACAGGAAGTCGAGGGGTACGCGCTTGAGCCAGCCGAGGGCGGCATTGAAATTGCCTTCGGCCATGTAGCGTGTGCCGATGAGGTCGCAGAAATAATCGTCGTCGGCATATACTTGTTTGAGGAAGTAGCGTTCAAGCTGATTGGTAGGCTGACTATTGGCATAGTGGTAGTAGTCGACCAGCTGATCGGCAGAGAGGGAGTCGAGATGGCAGAAGAACTCTCCGCTATAATCGCGGTTCCAGTAGTCGGCGTCGCCCTCGAAGGCAGGCGAGCGGTAGTTGTAAGTGTCGAAGGGAAGATCGTCTTCGTTCATCATACCGAGTGCGGCAAGAGCTACATTGAGCTTTCCGGCATTCTTGAATTTCGGATAGAGAATCTGATGACAAAGACGGTCTTTGATGTCGGTGTAGTGGTTGCTGTAGTATTTATTCTGTCCACGTTCTTCGGCTATTTTCTGGTCAAGCCATTGTAGCTCGGAAAGGAGGGAGGGGTACCTCTTCCCCTGGTTTTCCTCTCCTTCGGGGAGGTTAGAAAGGGTTGCCAGTGCGATGATGCGTATGGCGCGGGCATTGTCTTTCATGCGTGGTGTACCGTCGAGGGTCATGGCCTCTGTCAACTCATCGACGGCTGTGGGTATGGCACCAAACAGATAGTGCAGTGTGCCGGCGGCGGCTTTCCAAAGAGCGGGAGTGCGACTCTTGCCTTCGGCAGCGGCCTGATTGGCAAAGTCAATGAAACGCATCACCTCGGCCTTATACACGGGAACGGCTCCTATGTCTTTAATCCATTCTTCAGAGTCGTCACCACAGTCGAGTGTCTCTTGCGCGTTGTTCACGAAGTCCTGCACAAGCCAGGGCAGGGTGGGGGAGTTGGGATTCTCCGCATAGAGCTGTTGTATGCCTGCAAGGTTACGGTGCTTACGGGTGCACCACTTGATGCTGACCATATCGCCCTGCTCAGCATAGATGTCACAAGCCTGCTGTCGCTGTCCGAGATGAAGGAGCGCGCCGGCATAGATATTGCGCATCATGTCGCGATAAACCGACGAGGGCAGATTTTTTGCGGTCTGCTCATAGAATATCTTGTTGGCCTGATGGTGTCCGAGCACCATGTTGGCACGCATCCGCAACAGCTGGTATTGCGGTTTGAGGCGTGTGCCGCGATAGTTGTCGGCTGCGGTAATCATCGACTCCAGACGAGCCTGCCGCTCTTGCAGTTCTTGTTTCGTGGGATAGGTCCACGTATCACCAAGTTGCTGACTGATGTCAAGATAGGCATCGAGCATATCCATGTAGTTGAGCAGATCGCGGTCGCCACGCTTCTCCACATTCTTGCGGAGGCGGCTCTTGTTCCACCGATAGTCATACATGTCCTCGTCGGCAAAGGGTTTCCAAAACTCGTTGAGTCGTTCGCGGAACAAGTCGTTCATCATCTCACGTGGGAAGACACTGAACATATAGTTGTTGTGCGAGGGCCCTTCCCATCCGCAAGCCGAAGAGTGAAGAGCGAAGAACCAAGAATGAAGAATGATGAGTAGGCTAATCAGAGAAAATCGTTTCATATTCGTTGGGTTTTAATCGTGTTATGTTTTCTTTACTAAGGTCATAGAGAATGACTTCATGGTGTACGTCGTGGCGCAACTGGTCGATGGCACGGCGAGCCTCCATGATGTGTGCCATGTCGGGCTGACGTATGACGATACTGTCGCCGGCAATGACGGGAAGGTCGTCGTCGCTATGCATGATACCCACATAATGTCCTCGTCGGAAGAGCACACGCCACGTGAAGAGCGGATAGGCTGCCGAAAGGGGCAGGTCGTAGTTTTTCAGGTGGCGGAGGTACGACTTCACGTCGGCGAGGTCGAGGATGGGATGGTGGCAGTCGAGGCGTGTCACATCGCCCGTGTTATAAACCATGAGCACACCGCGGTCGACGGGCGGCACAGACTGTGAGAGCTGGTGCAGACGGATGGTAGCCGACAGGCTGATACCTTTTTCACGGGCCAACGGACGCAGTCGCTCCAGAAAAGCGAAGAAGTTTTTCCTGGTGCTCATCGTCCAGTCACAGTCAATCTGCAGCTCTCTCACGCCCTTGATGTCGTGAGTCTCGTTCATCTGTAGCACCCTTGCCAGAATTTTTTCTGCCAAATCCTCTGACGGATGCGCCATGCAATCGTTGGTGATGAAGACCACAGGAACCACGCCCTCCTGCAGTGAGGGGAAGTTGGAGGAGAATTTTATCGTCGCATTGGGCGTGGGCTCACCCTGTTCGTTCATCACCACATCGAAGTAGCGCACATAGAGGCGCTCCACGTTATGTTCCTTAAGGAATGCCTGCTCCTCTGTGGAGAGGTCGAACACCGTGCGCCAGTAATACATACCACGCACAGGCTCGCTCTCGGCCTCTCGCTTACACGACGCAAGCGCCACGAGCAACATCAGCCATAGACTCCACCTCGTAAGCATTTCCTTATTTCTCCTCAACAGTCACGCTGTCGGCAACGGGCTGGATATTGGGCACATCGCCCTCAAGCAACACGGGGTTGTTGGTATCAGGCGGAAAATCATTCTCCATCATGCCATTCGGCTGGAAGATGTGACGACAGCTGCTGAGCATGGTAATGCCCGCAGCCAGACCGGCCACACGAACAGCCTTGCCAGCCATGCGTCGAAGCGAAAGCTGGTTATTGAGATAGCGAACCTCAGCCTCACAGGCAGGACAAGTGCCGGCACAGTCACCCTTGTGGTTGCATTTACGGGGATTGTAGTCAATCTCGTTGGCATCGGCTATCTGCTTGCGGATACCCTTGAGCACTTTACATTTTGCCTTTCCTACATACATAGCAGTTATTGGTTTATGGTTAATAGTTTTTGTCGCAAAGATACTATTAAATGATCATTATACAAAACAAATTACAAATAAATTTGTATTTTCGCACACTTTATCGTACCTTTGCATTATCTTTGCGACAAAATTAGATGATCTTTCATGGCAACGAAAGAAAAGGGGCTGACCCCGATGATGAAGCAGTTTTTCGATTTCAAGGCAAAGCATCCCGATGCTGTGCTACTCTTTCGTTGTGGTGACTTCTACGAGACCTACGGTGAGGATGCTGTGGTGGCATCGAAGATTCTGGGCATCACCCTGACCCGTCGCAATAATGGCGGCAACACGGGCGAGATGGAGATGGCCGGATTTCCTCATCATGCCCTCGACACCTATCTGCCCAAACTCATCCGTGCAGGACGGCGCGTGGCCATCTGCGACCAGTTGGAAGACCCGAAACTGACGAAAACACTTGTCAAGCGTGGCATCACTGAGCTGGTCACACCAGGTGTGGCCATGGGCGACAACGTGCTCAACTACAAAGAAAACAACTTCCTCGCCGCCATTCATTTCGGAAAGGCTTCCTGTGGGGTGGCGTTCCTCGACATCTCCACCGGAGAATTCCTTACCGGCGAGGGAACCATCGACTACGTAGAGAAACTTCTTGGCAGCTTCCAGCCCAAAGAGGTGCTCTACAACCGTGATTATAAACAACAGTTTGAGCGTTATTTCGGCAACCGTTACGCCATCTTCGAGCTCGACGAGTGGGTCTTCACCGAACAGACTGCCCGACAGAAACTGCTCAAGCACTTTGCCACCAAGTCGCTCAAAGGCTTTGGCGTGGAGCACCTGAAGAGCGGTATCATCGCCGCAGGTGCCATCATGCACTATCTCGAACTGACACAGCACGCACAAATCGGACACATCACACGTTTGTCGCGCATCGAAGAGGAGCGCTATGTCCGTCTCGACAAATTCACCATCCGCTCACTTGAGCTTCTCAGTCCGATGCAGGACGACGGCCTGTCGCTGCTCTCCGTCATCGACCGCACCGTCACACCCATGGGTGGACGAACGCTGCGCCGGTGGATGGTCTTTCCACTGAAAGACGAGCAACCCATCAACAATCGCCTCGACATCGTGGAGTACTTCTTCCGCCATCCCGACTTCCGCCAGCTTACCGACGAGC
This sequence comes from uncultured Prevotella sp., assembly GCA_905234845.1. GTDB lineage: Bacteria > Bacteroidota > Bacteroidia > Bacteroidales > Bacteroidaceae > Prevotella. The sequence goes on from CAJOIW010000041.1 coordinate 8,648, forward strand.
AGTTGCAGCACATCGGCGACCTCGAGCGCATCGTCTCGAAGGTGGCCGTCGGACGTGTCACCCCGCGCGAGGTGGTGCAACTGAAGAATGCGCTCAAGGCTCTTGTCCCACTGAAGACGGCCTGTCTCAACGCCGAACACGAACAGCTCAGAAGGGTGGGGGAACAGCTGAATCTCTGCGAGACCCTGCGCGACCGCATCGAAAAAGAGATACAACCCGACCCGCCACAACTCGTGGCAAAGGGCGATGTCATTGCACGGGGCTATAACGACGAGCTCGACGAGCTGCGCACCATCGCCCATTCGGGCAAATCGTATCTGCTGCAGATACAAGAGCGCGAGAGCCAGAAAACCGGCATCAGCTCGCTTAAGGTGGGCTACAACAACGTGTTCGGCTATTACCTCGAAGTGCGCAACACCTATAAAGACCATGTGCCCGACGACTGGATTCGCAAGCAGACACTCGCACAGGCCGAGCGCTACATCACGCAGGAGCTGAAGGAATATGAGGAGAAGATCATGGGTGCCGAGGAGCGCATCCTCGCCCTTGAGACACGCCTTTTTACCGAACTCATTGCCGACATGCAGCCGTTCATCCCGCAGGTGCAAGCCAACGCCACGCTCGTTGCCCAGCTCGATTGTCTGCTCTCGTTTGCCAAGACAGCAAAAGAGAACCGCTACGTGCGTCCCGTCATCCATGACGACTGCGTGCTCGACATCCGGCAGGGTCGCCACCCCGTCATCGAACAACAGATGCCCATCGGCGAGAGTTATGTTCCCAACGACATCATGCTCGATGACCAGCAGCAGCAAATCGTCATCATCACCGGTCCCAACATGGCTGGTAAATCGGCGCTGTTGCGTCAGACCGCCCTCATCACCCTACTGGCCCAGATCGGATGCTTCGTGCCCGCAGAAAGCGCCAGAATAGGACTGGTGGACAAAATCTTCACCCGTGTGGGAGCCAGCGATAACATCGCACTGGGCGAGTCGACCTTCATGGTCGAGATGACCGAGGCCGCCAGCATCCTCAACAATGTCACCCCTCGCTCGCTGGTGCTCTTCGACGAGCTCGGCCGAGGCACTTCCACCTACGACGGCATCTCCATCGCCTGGGCCATCGTGGAATACCTGCACGAGCATCCTCACGCGCAAGCCCGCACTCTCTTCGCCACCCACTACCACGAGCTGAACGAGATGGAGAAAAACTTCCGCCGCATCAAGAACTACAATGTCTCCGTGCGCGAGGTCGACGGCAAGGTCATCTTCCTGCGCAAGCTCGAACGTGGCGGCTCGGAACACTCCTTCGGTATCCACGTGGCCGACATCGCCGGTATGCCCAAGTCCATCGTCAAACGCGCTAACGTCATTCTCGGACAACTGGAGACCGACAACGCACAGGTGGGTAGCGTAGGGAAACCCTCGGCACAAGCCTTGGAAAACTCGCGCGAGGGCATGCAGCTCTCCTTCTTCCAGCTCGACGATCCCGTGCTCTGTCAGATACGCGACGAAATCCTTGGCCTCGACATCGATAACCTTACACCCGTCGAGGCTCTCAATAAACTCTGGCGCCTCAAAAGCATCGTCACAGGGAAATAAAATTAGTTTACGATTTACTGTTTACAGTTATTTCTTAACAATAACGCTAACGCTAAACGATACCGCTAACGTCAGCATCAGGGCTGTCACGCCCATCATCTTAATTAGATTTTTCATCATACAAATTATTAATTATATGAAAACAAAAAGCCACTTTCAAGATAGAAGTGGCCATTACTCCAAATCAAAAATGCAAATGTCGATTACTCGCAACCCTTCCCGGTTACATGAGAGTTACATACCAGTTACATACAAGCATCACTTAGGATTCCCTCTATTTACGGACGTTTCCTAAACTGCCCTGTTGGTGACTTTGACCATATAGTTACATACCTGTTACATACCTTAAATCAAATAAAAGCGTCTGCGACGAGAAAAACAACCTTTCATCATTTAAAAGACCGTCTTTCACAAAGTAATAGTATATATTTTACTCGGTAATATATATACTTTTACTCGGTAATATATATACTATTACTTTACAAACGACCAGCTTTCGCATCGTGAAAGCTGGTCGTTTGGTTGGAGAATCAATTTCTCCGATGTGGGGCTACTGAAAAAGATCTACTGATTGGCTGCCATTGCCTCGCGCAGTGCCTTTATCACACGACGGTATTCTGTCTGCGTGATATCGCTCTTGCTATAGCATCTCTTCTTCGGATATTTCTGCTTGTACGCCATCCTGACCATCTCGTGGGTGACGACATTCTCCAACGGAATATTGTATTGTGCCATGATGGGCAGCAGATACTCCACGGCACTCTGTATCTGGTCCTCCGTCAGCGGACTCTCCAGCGTATTGCCCTGAAACTCTATGCCAATAGTGAAATAGTTGCAGCGCTCCTTGCCGTTGAGAATGGAGAGACCGGCATGGTAGGCCACCACCTCGGGCGGGAACATGAGATAGCGCGTGCCGTCGTAGTCGATGACGACATGCGTGCTCACACCGCGCTCGGGTGAGGTTAGCACTTCGAGCGAACGCTCCACAGTAGGCTCGGCTGTATGGTGGAGGATGACACCCTCCACACGATTCACCGAGTCGGGATTGAAATTAGGCGAGGGATAGTCTATTACCCTGTACTTTTTTGTGGGCTGTCCATCACTGGCGGAAGGCATAAAAGCCGTCGTCGCCACCAGCACTACTGCCATCGCAGCCACACCTGTCAAAATAACTTTCTTCATTTTTTTACTTTTCATTTTTCACTCTTCATTAGCGAAGCGCATCACCTTTTCCTAAAACAATGGAAACGACGAGGGGGTATTCACATACTTCCGTTCAAACTCCTCTTGGCGCATGGTCATCATGAGTATGCCTTGTATCAAACTGACAACAGACCAAATGCCACAAGTGACAATGGTTAGCAGAATACAAATAACACCACCCGTGGGCTTGTTGATGTAGAAATAATGTACGCCCAGCCCTCCAAGCAATATGGCAAAGAGACCGGCCAGACCGCGACTCTTCCCCGACGGTCCTTCATCGAAGACTCCAGGCGCATGATTCTGCGGATTATAACTATACTGGGGTTGCGGACCATAGCCATAAGGCGGTGGAGGTGGAGGCGGTTGGTTATAGCCTTGCTGAGGTTGTTCTTGATATTCCATTTAACTAAACTTATTAACGATAAAAATATTCTCGACGACAAAATTAAGTATTTCTGAGCAAACAGCAAAATGCTTTCATTGAAAAATATTGGTGTCCGGTAAAAAATCAGCCTGCAAGGCCAATAACCCATAGCCCAGGGCAACGCCCTGGGCTGTGTGGGACTGGCCTTATAGGCCGTTTATTGCAAGCCCCGTTTTTCTGAGTCAGAGATAATCCCTTTGTTTATAGGACATCCGGGCTAA
>CAJOIW010000042.1 GCA_905234845.1 uncultured Prevotella sp.
TGAGGGGGCTTACTTTTTCAAAATTATGTCCACAATGCCTGTTTATCGGCATTGCGGACACATGATTGGTCGCTTTTCAACTTTTAGCGGACAGCAATATTTTGATATAATGATGCTTATAGAGGAGCCTAATGTAGATGCGCTCATCTCAAAGCTTAAGGTGGAACATACAAAACAACCTGATAGCGCCTTATGGCCTTACTATATCGGGTTAGTTTATTACGGACAGAAAGACTATGTCAAGGCAATAGAGGCCTTTAAGGAGATGATTGCGATTGATCCGAATGATGTTACATATTATTTCATGGCTGATTGTTATAGCGAATTAAGTGATTACGACCTTGCGCTGTCAAGTATCGACCAGGCTATAGAGTTGGATCCAAATGATGCCGATCACGTTCGAATGAAGGCTGACCTACTCTATGACATGGGAAGAGGTGATGAAGCTGTTGCTGCATACGATGAATATATTAAGGCTAATCCCGAATATTTCGGGGGATACTATCGCAGAGGCTACCTAAAGGATAACCTAAAGGATACGGATGGAGCGATAGAGGACTATTCTACGGCCATCACGCTCAACCCGACTTTTGCTTATGCCTATTTGGGCAGGGCAGACAAATATCTGCTGAAGGGTAACAGGGAGGCTGCCATGAAAGACTACCAGATGGTTATTGCAATCGACACGATACCGGGCGAATCGAACTGTGCACAATATGCCTATCTCGGTATCGGTGACGTGGAGAAAGCCAAATCGTTTGAATATGCCATTCTTGCAAACTCCGCGAGTGCGGGCAATTACTACGATGCCGCATGTCTTTTTGCCAGAATGGGGGATAGGGACGCTGCGGTAGCCTATCTTCGCAATAGTCTGGAAAAAGGTTTTACCCGCTTTGCCCACATCAAGAATGACGATGATTTAGATGCTATCCGTGATATGCAGAGCTACAAAGATATAATGAACACGTATGAAACTAAATACATAGAAGAACAGAATAAGAAGAGAAAAGATGACAATGTGACGGTGGAAAGGGAAGAGCGCGTGAGTGAGGTGCCGTTTACGGTAGAAGGCGGCAATTATTATGTGAAATGCCAAATTAATGAACTGCCCATGCGCTTTGTCTTTGACACGGGTGCTTCTGATGTGTCAATTTCGATGGTAGAAGCTTCGTTTATGATGAAAAACGGGTATCTTTCAAAGAAAGATGTCATTGGCAGTGCTCACTTCTCCGATGCTGTCGGTAATGTAAGCGAGGGAACGGTAATCAATCTGAAAAAGGTAAAGTTTGGCGATATGGAACTTGATAACGTCCGCGCAAGTGTTGTCCGAAACCAGAAGGCGCCATTGCTCCTCGGCCAGACGGTTTTGTCGCGTATCGGGAAAATAGAGATTGATAATCAGCGGAAGGTCATCAAGATAAAGTATTCTGCTCCGAAATTCGAGGCTCCTATCATTCATGAGGATGATATTGTGAAAGAGGCTCAATGATTGGAGCAAAAGTGGGCACAGGTCTATGATGTCCCCATTTCATACAACCAAGTGGGTATTTCGTACAACTTTTGTTGAGATGTTTGGCGGAATGAGGAAAATGTTATAATTTCGCCAACGGATATGAAAGGAAAGAAAAAAGTGTTAGCGAGACTTGGATGGATGTCCTTCGGAAGATGACGAAGGAAGAACTGTATCTCATTGTTTACGAACAGGAGGATTATACCCCTAAGCTCGTCATTTTGGCAAAAGAGGTGTTGAGGCAGGACTATGGTTTCACGGAGGAGATGCTATCTTCGATACCTGAAGCGGACAACCTTTTAGAAGGAGAGGTTGGGACAAGGAAACTGTTTCTTGAAATGTTGGCGAGATTGGGATGCTATAAAAGCATAGACTTCGACAACGACAGTTTCAGGGATGACGGTTATAGCGATTTCTCGTTTTCCTATTTGGGAGAGAAGTTTTATGCAAACGCATACGATGATAGCGTGTATGTGAGCATTGAAAAATGCTATGGTTCTGTTCTTTTGAAGGATAAAGATAAAGTGGAAAGGATAAAAGAAACTATTAACCGAGTGAATGAGGATAGTAGTGCAACTATGTACTATACGACGGATGATGTATTCCTATTTGTGGCTTGTCGTACTAAGTTTCTGCTCATCCCTTTAATCCCGAATTTGGATATTTATCTTCACAACCAACTCAAATCGCTTTTGGATGCATGTCAGCTTTTCGATCAAGTGCTGGAAGAGTTAGAACAGCCAAAGCCTAAGCAGGAGAAAGAAAATGCGTATAAGCATATGCTAAACTTGTCGTGGAATGGGAAGAAGGAACTGCCGTCTTGACAGCCAGAAAGAGAGTAGGGCGGAGTTTTGCCAACAGAATTGGCACGTTTTTTGTTAATACTAATATAGAATAATCTATTCAGGCTAACTGATGAGTATACTAGAAAATCAATCTTTTATTTATAATAAGGTGTTTTACTAAAAGAGAATAACTATGGAGATTTTTACGGTAGTATTGGTTGTATTGGTGATAGTCTTTGCCAACTTTCTGCATGATAAGGGGAAGCGAAATATGGCACCAGATGATGAGAACATTAACACACAAAAAGATTCAATTATGACGAAAGAGACAGAGAACAGTGGGCAGGAGAATGCCCAAAACACACAGGACAAGCAAGAAAGAAATTTCCACACAAAGGATTTTCTGATTGAGACGTTGCAGAAGATGAACATCAAGTATGAGATGTCACCAGATGACGACAGCCGCCTTTGGTTTGAGTGGCAAGGAGGAAATTTCGGAATTGATGTCGCCAACGATTGTCCGTTTATTGTAATATGGTTCCTGCAGTGGAACGAGTGGCCCCTCTACGATATTGACACGCTCTCGCGGGTGAAGCGCATCATGAATGATGTTAATATAAACTCTGGGATTACTTTGGTGTATTCTGTGAATGAATCGGCAAGCACCTTCAATATTCACAGCAAGAAGCATGCATTGTTCTTGCCACAGATTCCAGAGCCAGAAGCTTATTTGAGAACGCTTTTGGGAGAGTTCTTTGCGGTATGCCGCTACACTGAGGTTGAACTCGAAAAGCTGAAAAACCAGGAAGAAGCAATTGCGCAATAAACGTTTATGTCAGTCCATAGTCCATAGTTCATTGTTCATTGTTCATATTGTGAACTAGAAACGGACGAAATGTTAAAATCTTTCGTCCGTTTTTTGGCGTTGGAAAATCTGAAAAACGGTATTTTTCTCCCGTTTTATCCCACTTTCACTTCCCGTCCATTCCCTCTTTTTTCCCAAACATATATGTTTCGGGTTGCAAAAGACGGTCTTTGGGAGTGCAAAAGATGGTCTTTCGGAAGGTGAACGCTTAGCTTTCGCAAGCGAAAGGTGTATCTTTCAGAAGTATGTAGGGACGCGGCGTGCCGCGTTAAGAAACCTACCGAGCTGGCTGTCAGAGAGTTAGGCAAAGTCGCAAAATTAGGAGTTTTTTACACCCGAAGAGCATGTTGGTGGAGAATTTTTCATTCTCAGCGGAAAAAGGAGTCGACGAATTAACTTAAAAGTGTTAATTCTTTGTCAGCGGTAGTATTGCTCCACGAGGGGCTGGATGGCTCGTGGCACGAGGCGGTCGAGGGACTGACCTTCGCGCACACGACGGCGGATGTCGGTGCTGCTAACGTTGTAGCGACGGGTTTTGACCATGCTGACCATAGGCGGCAGGGCTGACTCGTCAACGGGCGAGCCTTCGCGAGGATAGATAATGATGGGATAGCGGCTGATGATGTCGGCGGCACGATACCATCGGGGGAACAGCTGCCAGTTGTCGGCCCCGATAATCAAGGAGAAGCGGGTGTTGGGATAGGTCTTGTTGAGTGCCTGCAGGGTGTTCCAGGTATAAGAGGGTCGGGGCAGATGGAACTCGAAGTCGGATGCTTTGATTCGGGGCTCGTTCTCAAGTGCCTTACGGGCCATCTGAAGACGCAGCTGCTCGTCTAACAGGTTGGTGTCGCGTTTCAGCGGGTTCTGCGGCGACACCATGAGCCATACCTCATCAAGACCGACAGCCTGAAGAATCTGCCGTGCCAGTCGGATGTGACCCCAGTGAATGGGATTAAACGAACCGCCGAAGAGGCCTACCGAGGAGAGTTCATAGTCCATAGTCCATAGTTCATCACCCATCACTTCTCACATGTCCAGAAACTGGCTGACGATTTGGAGGGTTTCCTGCTTGGCAATGTCGAGGTTGTCGTTGACGATGACATGGTCGAACTGCGGGGCAAACGTCAGCTCATACTCAGCTTTGGCTATACGGTCGTTGATGGCCTCAGGGGTGTCGGTACCCCGCTTCTCAAGCCGACGGCGCAGCTCGGCTATCGACGGTGGCTGAATAAAGAGGCTAAGGGCACGATCACCATAGTATCGCTTGATGTTGACGCCGCCTTTCACATCGACATCGAACACGACATTCTGTCCGGATCGTAGCTGCCGCTCCACCTGTCGCTTAAGAGTACCGTAGTAGCAGTTTTTATAGACTTCCTCATACTCAAGAAACTCACCTGCCTCGATTTTCTCACGAAACTCCTCTACCGAGAGGAAGAAATACTCCACTCCGTTCTGCTCAGTGCCGCGTGGCGGACGACTGGTGCAGCTGACGGAGAAAGCAAGGTGCAGCTCGGGATGCTCCTGCATGAGCCAGTTTACAATGGTTGACTTTCCACTTCCCGACGGTGCCGAAACAATAATTACTTTCCTCATAGCGCGTTAAGGACTTGTTCTTTGATTTGCTCGAGTTCGTCTTTCATTTTGACCACGATGTTCTGCATCTCGGCCTGATTGCTCTTCGAGCCGGTGGTATTGATCTCGCGTCCCATCTCCTGAGCAATGAACCCGAGCTTCTTGCCTTGTCCGGCAGGCTCGGCCATGGTCTCGCGGAAATATTTCAAATGGTTGGTGAGCCGCTGCTTCTCCTCGCTGATGTCGAGCTTCTCGATGTAGTAAATGAGCTCCTGCTCCAAGCGGTTCTTGTCGTATTCGGCCTCGGGGATGGACTTCAGACCTTCGACGATGCGAGTCCTGATTTTCTCGACGCGCGACTTCTCGAACGGCTCGATGCCGGCGATCAACGCAGCAATGTTGTCGATTTTCTCGGCAAACTTCTTTTCGAGAGCCGCGCCCTCCTGGGTGCGGAAGGCCACAAGCTGGCGGGTAGCCTCGTCGATAGCCTGACGGGCGGCGGTCCACTCGGCCTCGTCGAGCTCCTCGACCTCGGTCTTGGTGAGCACGTCGGGCATGCGGATGAGCGTGGCGAACCAGTCTTGCGGCATGGGCAGATTGTTGGCCTCGGCAATAGCTTTCAGCTGACGGCAATAGTCGGCCACGAGCGCTGTATTGATAGGTGTGGCCTTCAGTCCAGCCTCATATTCTATCCAAATGGAGAAGTCAACCTTACCGCGTATCAAGGTATCGGTGAGCATCTGGCGTATCTCCATCTCCTTCTCGCGATAGAGCGGCGCGATGCGTGTAGAGAGGTCGAAGGTCTTGCTATTGAGCGATTTTATCTCAACGTGGATTTTCTTTTCTCCATAGGTTACGACAGCCTTTCCGTAACCTGTCATCGACTGTATCATAAGTTGTTTGTGATTAAATTTTGTGCAAAAGTAATAAAAATGGATGAAAGAAGAAGGAAATAATAAAGAAATTTTGTACTTTTGCACTTTGATTAGATGAATGGTTTCCCGGAATGGCAGCTATTTTACATATAGAGACAAGTACAGCTATATGCTCGGTAGCCGTAAGCAACAACGGCGAATGCGTGTTTGAGCGCGTCGACCGAAACGGACCTAACCATGCCGTGCAGCTCGGTGTCTTCGTAGACGAAGCCCTGTCGTTTGTCGACAGCAGACTGCTCCCGCTCGATGCTGTGAGCGTGAGTGGCGGTCCGGGGTCGTACACCGGACTGCGCATCGGAGTGTCGATGGCTAAGGGTATCTGCTACGGGCGTAGCATACCGCTCATTGCCATTCCCACGCTCGAGCTGATGGCCGTGCCACTGCTGCTCGGCGAACGAATAGAAGAGGGCGCACTGCTCTGTCCGATGATCGACGCCCGACGCATGGAGGTTTATGCCGCCATCTATGACCGTTCATTGAAACCCGTGCGCGAGGTTGAGGCCGACGTGGTGGAGGCTGACACCTATCTGCCCTGGCTCGAACGAGGAAAAGTCTGTTTCTTCGGCAACGGCGCGAAAAAATGCAAGACCGTCATCACTCACCCCAATGCCTGCTTCATCGACGGCATCGAGCCACTGGCCAAATGGATGATGCCACTGGCAGAGCGACGGTTATATAACGGACAGACCGAGGACGTGGCCTATTACACTCCCTTCTATCTCAAAGACTTCGTAGCCAAAACCCCAAGGAAACTTTTATGAGAATATAAAATAGCAGTATTATGAATATAGAAGGACTTGATTACAACACTCAGCGGGAACATCTGGTGCTTCCCGAATATGGGCGTGAAATTCAGAGCATGGTGGATTATGCTGTGAATATTCCCGACCGCACGGAGCGGCAGCGTTGCGCCGAGACGATTATCGACATCATGCGTCGCATGGTGCCCCAGAACGGCGACAACGAGAACTTCAAGCAAAAACTGTGGGACCACCTGGCACTGATGAGCGGATTCCGTCTTGATATCGACTATCCGTATGATGTGACAGATGCCATTAAGATTGCCACGAAGCCGGAACCGATACCTTACCCCATGAAGGATATCCCCGTGCGCCATTACGGAAGCATGATGTTTGATATTTTTGAGAAGCTGAAGGACATGCCCGACGGCCCCGAGCGCGACGAGCTCATACGCATCACGGCCAATCAGATGAAACGTAACCTGGCACAATGGGGACACGGCTCCGTCGACAACGAGAAGGTTGCCGACGATCTGGCACGCTATACCGACGGCAAGGTACAACTCGACCTCGATACCTTTCGTTTTGAGAGGAAGGTAGGCAAGGACGGTAAACGCAAGAGAAAATAATCAGGGTAGCGTATGGAATCGTTTGTTATCGAAGGCGGCCACCTGCTTAGCGGGGAGATAACGCCACAAGGTGCGAAGAACGAGGCGCTGGAGGTCATCTGTGCCACGTTGCTCACCGACCAGCCCGTGCGCATCGAGAATGTGCCCGACATCTTGGATGTGAACAACCTCATCCAGCTGCTCCGCGACATCGGTGTGAAGGTGACGCGCCACAGTCGTAATGACTATACCTTTCAGGCAGATGGGCTTAACCTGGACTATCTGGACAGTCTCGAGTTTGTGCGCAAATGCTCATCGCTGCGCGGATCGGTGCTCATGTTCGGACCGTTGCTCGGACGCTTTGGCAAAGCCACCATCGCCAAGCCTGGCGGTGACAAGATAGGACGTCGTAGGCTGGACACCCATTTCCTCGGTTTCAAGTATCTCGGTGCCCATTTCGTGCATGAGGAGGAGCGCAACGTCTATCAGATACAGGCACGACGATTGAAGGGATGCTATATCCTGCTCGACGAGGCCTCGGTGACAGGTACCGCCAACATCATCATGGCTGCTGTGCTGGCCGAAGGCACCACAACCATTTACAATGCCGCCTGCGAACCATACGTCCAACAGCTCTGTCACTTGCTCAACCAGATGGGCGCACAGATAGCAGGCATCGGCTCGAACCTGCTGACCATCGTCGGCGTGAAATCGCTGCATGAAGCCACACACCGCGTGTTGCCCGACATGATTGAGGTAGGCTCGTTCATCGGTATGGCAGCAATGGTGGGCGACGGCATCCGCATCAAGGATGTGGCAATGCGCCATCTCGGACCAATCCCAGACGCTTTCCGCCGACTGGGTATCAAGATAAAGGAGGAGGGCGACGACCTCTATATCCCGCGTCAGCAGCACTATGCCGTTGAGTCGTTCATCGACGGTACCATCATGACTCTCGCCGACGCGCCTTGGCCTGGCCTCACGCCCGACCTGCTGTCGGTGTTGCTCGTTGTGGCCACACAAGCCCGCGGCTCGGTACTCATCCATCAGAAGATGTTTGAAAGCAGACTGTTCTTCGTCGACAAACTCATCGACATGGGCGCACAGATCATCCTCTGCGACCCTCACCGTGCCGTCGTCGTAGGCCAAGACCGTAAAAAGAAACTTCGGGCGGGCCGTATGACGAGCCCCGACATCCGTGCCGGTATCGCCCTGCTCATCGCCGCGCTGTCGGCCAATGGCACCAGCCGCATTGCCAACATCGCACAGATAGACCGTGGCTATGAAGACATTGAGCACCGTCTCAATGCCCTCGGTGCAAAGATTACACGCGAGAAATGATCAGAAAGGAAGAAGTCTATCCGATAGGCCGCATAGGAAAGCCACATGGTGTGAAGGGTGAGGTGCTGTTCCATTTCGACGACGATGTGTTCGACCGTGTGGAGGCCGATTTCCTCGTTCTCAACATCGACGGTATCCTTGTGCCATTCTACATGGAGGAATATCGTTTTCGCTCCGACTCCACGGCGATTGTGAAATTCTGCGACATTGACACCGCAGAAGAGGCACGCCAGCTGACCCATAGCGAAGTGTATTTCCTACGCAGCATGACCGACAGCGAGGCCGACAGCATCAGCTCATGGGCACAACTCACGGGGTTCTCACTCGTCGATGCAAAGACCGGAAAGACCGTCGGAACCATCCAATCGGTTGATGACTCCACCCTCAACACCCTTTTTCAAGTAAACACTCCCAATGGCGATAATGTGCTCATTCCCGCCCCCGAAGAACTCATAGAGGATATCGACATCGCCAAACACATCCTCACCCTACACCTTCCAGAAGGATTATTGGAATTATGAAACAGCAAATTTGCATACTCGGCTCGACGGGGTCTATCGGCACCCAAGCCCTTGATGTCATTAGTCAGCACAGCGACCGTCTTGAGGTCTATGCGCTGACGGCCAACCGCCATTGGCAACTCTTGGCAGAACAGGCAAGGAAATTCCAGCCTGCCGCCGTCGTCATTGCCGACGAACAATATTATCCCATGCTCTCGGAAGCACTCACCGACCAGCCCGACATCAAGGTGTATGCCGGCCCGCAGGCACTCGACGAGATTGTGGAAGCCGCACCCATCGACATGGTGCTCACAGCTATGGTGGGTTTTGCAGGACTCTCACCCACCGTCCATGCCATCAAGGCAGGAAAGAAAATCTGCCTGGCCAACAAGGAGACGCTGGTGGTTGCCGGTGAGCTCATCTGTCAGTTGGCCGGGGAGCATCGAGTCCCCATCCTGCCCGTCGACAGTGAGCACTCAGCCATTTTCCAAAGCATCGTGGGCGAGGGCGACAATGAGATAGAGAAGATATTGCTTACCTGCTCGGGAGGACCATTCCGTAATTGTACCGAAGAGGAACTCGAACAGGTTACTGCTGCCGACGCACTACGCCATCCCACATGGGACATGGGCGCAAAGATTACCATCGACTCGGCTACGCTGATGAACAAAGGATTTGAGGTGATTGAGGCCAAATGGCTCTTCGGTGTTCCAGTAGAGAAGATTGAGGTGCTCATCCATCCTCAAAGCATCGTCCACTCTGCCGTACAGTTTATTGACGGCAGCGTCAAGGCCCAGCTCGGGGTGCCTGACATGCGACTGCCCATCCAGTATGCCTTCACCTATCCCGACCGGCTGCCTTTGCAGGGAGACCGCCTCGACCTCTTTGCTCACCCGTTAGAGTTCTTCAAGCCCGACGTGAAGAAATTCCGTTGTCTCGCACTTGCCTTCGAAGCTATGCGTCAGGGTGGTAACATGCCGTGCATCCTCAATGCAGCCAACGAAGTGGCCAACGAGGCATTCCGCCAAGACCGCTGCAAGTTCTCCGACATTGCACGCATCATCGAACAGACCATGCAACGCACCACTTTCATTGCCCATCCCACATCGCTCGACGATTATATCGCCACCGACCGCGAGGCCCGAAGCATCGCAATGGAAGATGTTAAGAATTAAATGACATAATTAGAATAAATCTGCAATTTCAATGGAAGTATTTTTAATCAGACTGCTCCAGTTCATACTGGCCATTTCGCTGCTTGTGCTGCTGCATGAGGGCGGACATTTCTTTTTCTCCAAACTTTTCGGCGTCCGTGTAGAGAAATTCTACCTGTTCTTCGACCCCAGCATTTGGAAATGGGACGGAAGCCTCTTTAAGTGGAAACCCAAGAAAAGCGACACACAGTACGGCATCGGGTGGCTGCCGCTGGGCGGCTATTGTAAGATAGCCGGCATGATCGACGAGTCGTTCGACACCGAACAGATGAAGCAACCCGTACAGAACTGGGAGTTCCGCGCCAAGCCTGCCTGGCAGCGACTGCTTATCATGATTGGCGGTGTGCTTGTCAACTTCCTGCTCGCACTGTTCATCTATGCCATGTGCCTCTTCACCTGGGGCGACGACTTCATCAGCCCGAAGAACATGACCATGGGTATGAAGTTCAACCAGGAGGCCAAGGCGCTCGGCTTCCACGACGGCGACATCCTCGTGGGCACCGAGAAGGGCGAGTTCAAGGAATTCGGTGCCGACCTCTACCGCGACCTGTCGACAACCACCCGTGCCGACATCATACGCGACGGCAAGCCAATGACCGTGAAGCTACCCGGCCAAATCAACTACCTCGATATGCTGAAGAGCACACCACAGTTCGTGCGTCCGTTCATCCCAGCCCGCGTCGATAGCATCATGCAAGGCTCTGTAGCCGAGAAGATAGGGCTGAAAGCCGGCGACACCCTGCTTGCACTCAATGGGACCGACATCGACTCCTACAACGAGTTTACCAACGAGATAGGCCGTATGCAGGATGTGCTCAGCGCAGCCACCACTCACAAGGACAGTCTTGCCGCACGTCAGGCCACTATCACCTTCCGTCATGAGGGCGACACCACACGCATCACGCAGACCGCCACCCTTGGCGATGAGCTACAGGTAGGCTTCTTCGTGAAGAGTCTCGCCTCGCTCTATACACCCGAGCATCGCGCCTACGGCTTCTTTGAGAGCATTCCCGCTGGAGTAACCTACGGCTGGAACGTGCTGGGCGGTTATGTGCGCGACCTGAAATACGTCTTCACCAAGGAGGGCGCCACGTCGCTCGGCGGCTTCGGAGCCATCGGCAGCCTCTTCCCGCCCACGTGGGACTGGCACCTGTTCTGGCTCATGACAGCCTTCCTGAGCATCATCCTCGCCTTCATGAACATCCTGCCCATCCCCGCACTCGACGGCGGACACGTGCTGTTCCTCATCTACGAGATGATTACCGGTAAGCAACCCTCAGAAAAATTCCTCATCCGCGCCGAGTACGTCGGCTTCGGCCTGCTCATCCTCCTCATGGTCGTCGCCAACCTCAACGACATCCTCCGCTGGCTGGGCTATATGTAAAGCCCGCCTCTGGTAGGCTGTTGCCATTCTTTCAAACTGGTGACATGTCTTACCATCTATTTTGGTGGTAATGCGCTGATTGCAGCCTTACTATAAAGACTCTCTACAAACACGAAAGCCCAACTGACCATGTGAATCAGTTCGGCTTTCTGTTTCTTTTTCAGTTGGAGAGGACAAAAAACTTCAATACTCTTTATTATTGCTGTCCGCTAAAAGTTGAAAAGCGACCAATCATGTGTCCGCAATGCCGATAAACAGGCATTGTGGACATAATTTTGAAAAAGTAAGCCCCC
>CAJOIW010000043.1 GCA_905234845.1 uncultured Prevotella sp.
AAAATGCGCGAAAGCGGATGCAAAGGTACGAACTTTTCACAAAACAGCAAAACTTTTCAGACAGAAATATACAAAAACATAAAGATTTAACACTTATTTACCAAAAGGCAATAAAAAAAGAGATAAAAAAAGGTAAAGTAACCACATTATATATTATTATGCGCGAAAGAGACTAAATTATTGCATTTATGAAAACAAACGATGATAAAAGCAAGAAATAACTATTAGGCTTAAACGGGCAAGGTAAAAACATCAACGAACAACATAAACATATAATAAAAAAGTAGTGACTTTAACAAAATCTAAGACAAAAAAGATTAAATAAATCTTAAAAACTAACGATTTCTTAAGAAGATTTTACACATTTAGAAAGAAAATGATTACTTTTGCGGTTGAAGGCATGGGGGTTGTTCCGATTTGATAGGGATACTCATCGAAAAAAAAATGATGAAACGGGGTTGGCTTTTTACCAATGGCGGGCCGCATGAGATTGTAGTGCAAACTATTTATCTAAGCCGCAAGGCCGGCGGATTACAAAGGTTAAAAGTTCCCGAAAACGTGAAATATAGGAGTTTCATCACATCGTCGGGCAACTCCCTCGCTTTTTATAAGTTGTTTCATCGACAAGAATTAATTTAGATTAAAGGGACAAGCAGTGTTTAGTGGAATTGTTGAAGAGATGGCAACGGTGACTGCCCTCGAAAAGGATAGGGAAAATGTTAATCTTTCACTCAGCTGTTCGTTTTCAGAAGAGTTGAAGATAGACCAGAGCCTTGCCCATAATGGCGTATGCCTAACCGTTGTAGCAATAAATCCAAATGGTACCTACACGGTGACGGCCATGCGCGAAACTCTTGAGCGCTCTAACCTTGGACTGTTACAGGTCGGTGACCGGGTAAATGTGGAACGATCCATGCTGATGAATGGTAGACTTGACGGCCATCTTGTCCAAGGACATGTTGACCTGACAGCCCGATGCATAGCTATGGAAGATGCAGAAGGGAGCACTTATTTCACCTTTGAATATGAGGCGAACCGAGAAATGGCATCTAAAGGATACTTTACCGTAGAAAAAGGATCGGTAACAGTAAACGGTGTATCGCTAACGGTATGCGACCCTACTGACCATTCATTTAGTGTGGCAATTATTCCTTACACCATGGAGCACACAAATTTTTGCACTCTCAAGGTGGGTTCTGTGGTGAATATTGAGTTCGACATTTTAGGTAAATATATAGCCCGACTAATGGAACGTGGCACGTAATATGATAAAATTATGCGTGTTATGAACAAAGACAAACGTTTAGGCTTAGCAATTATAGTTTTGGTGTGGTTGGCAGTATTTTTGTTGCCACTTGGATTTGTGAACAACTCTTCTTTATCAGACTCACACTCATTGTTTGCCACCATGTTGGTACCAATCTCATTGCTGATTGTTTTCTGCGCCAACTTTTTCTGGCTCACACCAAGATACCTAATGCAAGGTCGGCCCATGATTTACGTCCTCACAAATGCTGCCATCATAGTGGGGCTTGCCTTTATTACCCATTTAACCAGAAACCATCAGCCAGATAGTACACCTCTCTTAGCTGACAAGATGTCATCATCGACATTCCTTATTTTTCGTGACATATTCAATATGTCAGTATCAGCCACGGTCTCGACCGCCATTGTGTTCTCAATCAACTGGGCACGTATGACAGAGAAGAGGCAATTGGCAGAACTCGAAAAGTCTGCCATGGAACTACAACTTATCAGACACGAAATACATCCACATTTTCTACTCAACACGTTAAACAACATCTATGCTTTGATTCCGATGAATCGGGAAAAGTCGCAAGAAGCAGTTCTCAAGCTGAGTAACCTGCTGCGCTATATGCTTTATGACTCAAAGCAGGAAACAATAGAGCTATCGAAAGAAGTTGAATTCATCAAAAGCTATATTGACTTGATGTCATTGCGCATCACTGAAAACGTCAAGCTAACTTGCGACATAGATATACTACAAGCTGAGAATATGAAAATAGTTCCACTCATATTCATCTCAACCATAGAAAACGCATTCAAGCATGGCATAAGCCCATCGAAAGAAAGTTTCATACATATCACCATCAAAGCGGACGGAAAAGATATACAATGCCTAACGGAAAACAGCTATTTCCCTAAAGACAGCAACGACCAAAGCGGTCATGGGATAGGCCAAAAACAGACGGAGAACCTTTTGAAACTCTATTACCCAGACAGGCATGTCATGGAATGCAACTTAACTGAAAACAATAATACATTCACAACAAAAATTATCATCTATGGTACTTAACTGCATAATAGTAGACGACGAGCCTCTGGCCGTGAACTTGATTGAAAGCTACATTAAAAAAACATCATTTCTTCACCTTAACGGTGCTTATAATAGTGCGGTTGACGCGTTGCGCCACATCAAAGACGAACGCCCACACTTGGTATTCCTTGACATACAAATGCCTGAACTCAGTGGCATTGAATTTGCAAAAGTCATCCCTCATGAGACACGAATAATTTTCACAACAGCTTTTAGCCAGTATGCTATAGAAGGCTATAAAGTCAATGCCATTGACTATCTCCTAAAACCCGTGAGCTACGAGCATTTTCTGAAAAGCGTGAGCAGAGCGGCAAAAATCATAGAGGAAGATGAGCATCGCCATGCTATCAGTTATGACCGATTCCTATTCGTGAAAAGCGACTACAAGTTGTTAATGGTAAAATTTGACGAAGTGCTTTACGTAGAAGGAGAAAAGGATTATGTGAAATTCTATTTAGAGAACAGCCCCCAACCTGTGCAAAGCCTGATGAACATGAAGAAATTAGAGGAAATGCTCCCCAAAAATGAATTCATGCGTGTTCATCGCTCTTATATTGTAAACCTGAATAAGGTGTCTATGATTGACCGCATGAGGTTTATCATTGGAAACAACGCCATACCCATCAGCGAAAGTTATAAAAACATGGTATTACAATATCTCAACCATCACACGATGGGTTGAAGGAGATTCAAGCCTTTCTCAAAGATTATTCATAGCGAAGGTTAAACTTCATGGAAATGCAAAAGAAAACTTTTTCTTTTGTTATGCCCTCTTTTTGTGCATAAAGTTGCCTTTCCGCATAAGGCCGCGATAAAAAAATCTCATGCTCGATAAAAGAAATTGTTTCTTTTCTTCTCGCTTAATCGAAATTTTCGTAACTTTGCATTGATTTTTACGACATACGTCAATAAAATATGGAGAAACGATTAAAGTACAAGTACTTATTGCCCATTGGAATCTGCCTGACCATCGTCATCGGGCTAACATGTTTCTATTTCTTTTCCGCTTTTTCGAAAGCAGGTGAAACATGTTATATTTATATTGACAACGATGACAACATCGATTCTGTGTTTGCCAAGTTGCGCCCATATGGCAAATCCCACTCCATGAGTGGTTTCACCACCCTTGCCCGCCATTCATCTTATACTGATCACATAAAGATAGGGCGGTATGCGATTGAACCCGGGACAAGTACGCTGACGCTTTTCCGAAACCTCAAGAATGGTAACCAAACTCCTGTGCGTATGACCATTCCCTCTGTTCGTACGATGGACAAGCTGGCCGTTGCCGTTTCCAAGAAACTCATGCTTGATAGCGCAACCATCTACAATGCCCTGCGCGACTCTGCCACATGTGCCTCTTTGGGATATGATACTGCTACGATTGCAGCTATGTTCATTCCTGAAACCTACGACATCTATTGGAACATCACGCTGAAATCGTTTCTGGAAAGGATGAAGAAAGAGAACAAGCGTTTCTGGAACGACTGGAGACTGGCTAAGGCTCGCGAGCTGAAACTCACTCCCATTCAAGTGGCCACACTCGCCAGTATCGTTGATGAGGAAACCGCCAACGAGGTGGAGAAACCTACCATTGCCGGTCTTTATCTGAACCGTCTCAACATGCGTTCCGAAGCCTATCCCTATGGTATGCCCCTACAAGCCGACCCCACCGTGAAATTCGCTCTTGGCCAATTTGCCATCAAGCGCATCTACGAGCGGATGCTCAAGACTGAAAGCCCCTACAACACCTATATCCATCCAGGGCTTCCCCCAGGTCCTATCCGAATACCCTCCATTAGTGGCATTGATGCCGTACTTAACCATGATCACCACAACTATATCTACATGTGTGCGAAAGAAGATTTCTCCGGCACACACAATTTTGCGGCTACTTTCAGCGAGCATCAGGTTAACGCAAGGAAATATGCCGAAGCACTTAACAAACGTGGAATAAAATAACCGATAACGAATATGACAAACGAATCATTATCCATCGAAGAGAAAAGAAGTCTTAACTTCATAGAGCAGCAAGTAGAGAAAGACCTTGCTGAAGGTAAGAATGGCGGTCACGTACAGACACGTTTCCCGCCCGAGCCTAACGGCTATCTGCACATCGGCCACGCAAAAGCCATTGCCATCGACTTTGGCATTGCAAAACAATACGGTGGTATCTGTAACCTGCGTTTCGACGATACTAATCCGCAGAAGGAAGACACCGAGTATATTGAGAGCATCGAACATGACATCAGTTGGCTCGGCTATGAATGGGCAAACGTGTATTACGCCAGCGACTATTTTCAGGAGTTGTGGGACTTTGCCGTATGGCTCATTCAACAAAAACGCGCATACGTCGACGAGCAGAGTGCTGAGGTGATTGCCCAGCAGAAGGGAACCACTACCTCGCCAGGTACGAACAGCCCTTACCGCGATCGTCCCGTTGAAGAGAACCTTCGCCTGTTCGAGTTCATGAACAGCGGTAAGTGCGAGCCTGGCACATTGGTGCTACGTGCGAAGATCGACATGGCTCACCCCAACATGCTCTTCCGCGACCCGCTCATCTACCGCGTGCTGAACATCCCCCACGTGAAGACGGGCGACAAGTGGAATGCCTATCCTATGTACGATTTTGCCCATGGACAGAGCGATTATCTGGAAGGAGTCACCCACTCACTCTGCACGCTTGAGTTTGTGGAGCATCGTCCCTTGTACGACCTTTTCGTTACATGGATAAAAGAATGGAAAGGCGAGACCGACAATATTGAGGATAACCGCCCGAGACAGACGGAATTCAACAAGCTGAACCTCAATTATACGCTCATGTCAAAGCGTAACCTGCTGGCATTGGTCAACGAGGGAATGGTTAACGGCTGGGATGACCCTCGCATGCCGACTATCTGCGGCCTTCGCCGACGTGGCTATTCGCCCCAGAGCATCGTGAAGTTTATCGATAAGATAGGCTACACGCGCCTCGATGGGTTGAACGACATGGCACTTTTAGAGAGTGTTGTGCGCGACGACCTTAATCAGCGGGCCATCCGTGTGTCAGCTGTGGTCGACCCCGTGAAAGTTGTCATTACCAACTATCCTGAAGGTCAGACCGAAGCGCTCACCGCCGTCAATAACCCTGAGAACGAGGCCGATGGCACGCATGAGATTGCCTTCAGCCGTGAGTTATGGATTGAACGTAGCGATTTCCAGAAAGAAGCCGAAAAGAAGTTCATGCGACTGGCTCCTGGAAAAGAAGTACGCCTGAAGAACGCCTATATCATCAAATGTGATGAGGAACACCCGTTTGACGAGGACGAGCAGGGCAAAGTCACCTGCATCTATTGCACCTACGACCCCGAGACACGTAGCGGTCTTCCAGGGTCAAACCGTAAGATAAAGGGAAAGACTCTTCATTGGGTAAGTGTTCACGATGCCGTGAAAGCCGAGGTACGCCTCTACGACAGGTTGTGGAAGGTAGAAAACCCACGCGACGAGATGGCCGCTATTCGCGAGAGTCAGCAATGCGACGCGGTAACAGCCATGAAGCAGATTATCAATCCCGACTCGCTCTTCGTGCTTTCCGACTGCTACATAGAGCCGTTTGCCCTGACTTTACCAAAGGACACTTACCTGCAATTCCAGCGCATCGGCTATTTCAAGGCCGACAATGATGCCACAGCAGAGCGCCCTGTGTTCAACAAGACGGTAGGGTTGAAAGACACTTGGACAAAACGATAATCCATGCAAGACAGGTATTACAGTTCAAAAGAATTCAAGACCCTGCTCAGCAGATATGAGGCCGCCACCAATAATGGCGACACCATCTTCATGGATTCCGACGAGCTGACCGACATTGCTGAATACTATTACAGCAATGGGCATACCGATCAAGCCCTTGCCACCATTGACTATGCCCTCAGCATCTTCCCGAACGCTACCGCTCCACTTGTCTTCAAGGCTCGCTTTGCGCTGATCAATGACGGCAACACCAAACAGGCTCGCGCGTATCTTGATCGTGTCACCGACCAGACCGACCTCGACTACATTTATCTATGTGCCGAGATACTTTTCCACGAGGGCAAGACCGATGAGGCCCACAACTACCTTAGGGAGATGTATGAGCGAATTGACGATGATACCGACCGAGCCGACTATGTTCTTGACGTGGCCACCATCTATGCTGACTACGGTATGCCCGACAAGGCCAAGGAGTGGCTTGCGCTCTCCGATGAGACCGATCTGGCCGACTATAAGGAGCTTGAAGGACGTATCGCCATCAGCCAAGGACTCTACGAGAAGAGCGAGCATATTTTCAATCAGCTCCTCGACGAAGACCCCTACTCCACCCCTTACTGGAACCATCTGGCCTCGTCGCAGATTCATCTCGGTCACATCAGCGACTCCATCGCCTCAAGCGAATACTCCATCGCCATCAACCCCAACGACGAAGAGGCTATCCTCAACAAGGCCAATGGTCTGTATGCGCTCACCAACTACGACGAGGCCCTGCGCTACTACCAGCGCTTCACACAGCTATGCCCTGACGAAGACACCGGCTACCTGCTTCAGGCACTCACCCAGCTCAACCTCGGACACTACGAGGAAGCCGTCACCTTGCTGAAACAAGCCGAGCAGAAGGCCACATCAGGCTCATCAGCCTCTTCCAACCTGCTTGAGATTTATCAGGAACTTGCCATCACCCTCTCCCACCTCAACCGTCTCGACGAAGCTCTCGCCTACATCGACAAGGCCGAGCAGCTCGGTGAGGCCAACCCCAACATTCTGATTGTTGTCAGAGGACATCTCATGCTTCAGCACGGTAAGACAGAAGAGGCCTACAATCAATTCAAAAAGGCGATCCGACAATCCGCATCCGCACCGGAGGTATATCTTCACATTGCCATCTCGCTCTACGACTGCGGTTACCTCGTGCTTGCGAGCCAGCTTCTCCAGCTGCTGCTCTCCTCTCCGCCACATCCCGACTGGAGCGAGGGCTATGCCTATCTTGCCGCATGCTATAAAGAGCTCGGACAACACGAGCTATATCTCCATTATCTGAAAAAAGCCTGTGAGAAAAATCCTGAAGAAGCAAGAATCGTATTCTTCGACGACTTTCAACCAGAGCTACCGCCAAAGGAATACTATAATTATCAAGTGAAAAAAACGATAACCCCTACCGAAAACCCTACAACCTCTCCTAACCTCCCCCAAGGGGAGGAACCAGCTCCCTCTCTTTCGGGGAGGGATGGGGAGTAGGGGTATAAACCATAAGCCATCATGCTCAGCAGTCTGTTACATCACCTCAACTACCCCACCATATTTTTCCTCATGCTACTTGAAAGCACCGTTGTGCCCGTGCCCTCGGAGCTTGTAGTGTCGCCCGCCGCCTACCATGCCGCCAGCGGAGACCTCAACGTGTGGCTCATCATCCTCTTTGCCACCCTTGGAGCCGATTGCGGAGCCACTATCAACTACCTTGCCGCCCGCTATCTTGGTCGTCCGCTTATCTACCGCTTCGCCAACAGCCGCCTCGGCCACCTTTGTCTGCTCAATCAGGAGAAGGTAGAGAAGAGCGAGCGTTACTTCGACCAGCATGGAGCCACCGCCACCCTCACCGGACGGTTCATACCCGTCATACGTCACCTCATCAGTCTTCCCGCGGGCCTCGCACGCATGAGCTATCCCCGTTTTATTCTCTTTACCACCATCGGTGCTGCTCTCTGGCACTCCGTGCTTGCTGGTCTCGGCTGGTGGATGCACACCTTCGTGCCCGAAGACGAGCTTGAAGCCCACCTTCACCAATACGGCGACTACATCAAATGGGGCATCCTCGCCCTCCTCGTCATTGCAATCGTCTGGATTGTGATACGGAAAAAAACAAAAAAGAGCAATCAGTAAGCCTCTCTCCTGCCGGTGCAATCAGAGGGTTGTCCTTATCCGGTGCTTTTTGCCTGCGGTATATTCCTTTCCCTTAATGACGGCGGTGATTCCTTTGGGTATCTCCACCCGTAGTTGGTTTCCATGGCGCTCTACGGTGATCTTCCCGTGGCGCGTCTCCTGTGTCACCTTCACCCACTCAAGTCCCTTGGGCATCTGGGGCTCTATACGCACACGGCCATAGCCAGGCTCAAGGGGAACAATGCCTCCCAAAGCCTGATAGAACCACGAGCCTATGCCGTTGAAGCAGTTGTGCATGAAGCTACGCCGACCGTCCCAATGCTCCCACGTGGCCGTCGCGCCATTGTCTATCATGTAGAGATAGCCCGGGTAGCTGTGTTGCTTCAACATACCATACATCCAGTCGGCCTCGCCATTGAGTGTAGCCCACTCCGTAAGAACCGGAACGCCCACCAAGCCTGTTGTCAGATGGCTGTTATAGACCTCGCGCGTGCGTGCTATCAACTGGTCGCGGACAGACGTCTTGAGCGAGTCGGGAACAATACCTACAAGCATCGGATAAACCATATCGACCTGACTTCCCGTACCATATATGCCCTGCTCGGCATGGTAGAGGCAATCATTGACGACGGCGGCAAGCCGATCGTAACGTTGGCGGTAGTCCATGGCATCGGCCTCACGACCAAGCACGCGCGCTATCTGCTCCAGTTGCAGGTAAACCTGACACATCGCGCAATTGTTCACCAAGTCAATCGACTCCTCGCTCATCACGTCAACACCGTCGGGTGCCGCCCAGTCGCCGAGATACCACCAACGGTCGTTCATCTCCGGCCACTTCTTGAGCAGACCGTCCACCGTATAACGGTCGACATACTCCAGCCAACGTTTCATCGCGGGATAGTTCTGTCTGAGCACCTCCACGTTGCCATAGCTCATATACGTTCGCCATGGCGCCTGCACGATGAAGCTGCACCAGTAAGGGCCGCCACCGGCCTTATACGGGGCAGGAGCAGTGTGGGGCAACGCACCGTCGTCGTGAATCACGTCGCGCCAGGCCATCAGCCAGTTGTCGTAAAGCCGCTCCACGTCGAACAGTATCTGCAAGGTCAGCGTCGAGGCATTACCGTCGCCGCCATATCCCAGCCGCTCAAAGTTGGCACAATCGACCATGTAGCCGTCGAAGGCAAGATTCTCCAGCGTATAGGCCACCATATCGTGAATGCTGTTCAACTCATCGTCAGACGACTGGAACGTTGCCGTACGCCGGTAGTCGGTGCGCATACGAAGTGCCTTGATGTCCTCCTTCCGGGGCATCACCGGCAGACTGTCAATCACCACATAGCGGAACACATGATGGTTGAAACGGTTCGTGAATCGGTCGACCTCCTTACGGCCCGAAGAGATATAGACATTGCGGGAGGCCATAGAGAACGATCCGTCGTCGCGGCGCACGTCGCTGAACGAAGCCGTTGTTGTGTGACCCTCGGGCAATGCCGGCAAGGAGATGTCGAGCAGCCCGTTCACCACACGCCCGAAGTCGACCACCCAGCGACCCTCGCCATCGGCCACGATACTCACGGGCGACAATTCCTCCTGCACACGGCAAGGCTCGCACGCCATCTCCGTAGCCTCCACGCCCTCGACCTTCACCACGTCGACAGGCTGCCATTGCGGCATCACCCTCGCGTCTATACGCTCACCGCCAAAACCATGAGGCGCCCATGTGCCCAGATCGCAGTAGCCGCTCCACGCGCCCTCCCAGCTACCATCGGTACACAATAACAGCTTGTGGTCACACTTCTTCGAAGAATGCTCCTCCACCAACTCAGCCTTTACCAGCGGGCCGTTGTAGACAGCACCGAAAGTAGCAGGCTTGTACCATCCGCTACCCGTCCAGAGCATGATCTCGTTCGAGCCACGGCGAAGCATCTTCGTCACGTCGTAAGTCACGATGAGCGAACGCTTGTTCAGTTGCGATACAGCAGGCATCAGCACGCCGTCGCCCACCTTCACGCCATTGATGTAAGCCTCATGGTAGCCCAGTGAGTTCACACGCAACAATGCCCTACCCTTCAGCCGATCTACCGTGAACTGGCGTCTCAGCAAAGGCGACCGCCCGTCACCTGGCACGGCACCGATATACTCTCCTGCCAACGCATCAGCACAAGCAGCCAAAGCCGTCAGCCATAGCAGGCTGACCAGACACATATATCTCAAAATTCTTAACTGACTGTTCATCGTACTTTGTTTTTTTCTGTTTTCAAGTTTTACATGGCAAAGATACAACAACTTTTGAAACAATGCAAATTTCACCCCTCGTGGAACGTGAAAATCTGTTAAGGAATTCGCTTGCTTTCGTTAAAAAAACGTAAACGCCGCGTTCTTCCCCTTTATTCACGGCGTTTCCCGAGAACGAACAATAGGTTTGCAGGAGTGAAGCGTGTGAAACCGAACGAACAGTTGACAGTTACTCAAATGAGTTTTTTGCCAAACCGAACGAACGAACAGTTCGAACAGTTTCTCAAATGAGTTTTTGCGCCAAACCGAACGAACGAACAGTTGAACAGTTACTCAAAATGAGTTTTTTACCCCCCAAAAAAGTGTGAAAATATATATTATAACCTGTTGGATGAATTAAATTCATAAGATATTTACAATGAAAAAGTTGCACATATCGTTGATTTTTAGTAACTTAGTGGTGGCAAAATCATTAGGTT
>CAJOIW010000044.1 GCA_905234845.1 uncultured Prevotella sp.
TAACCTAATGATTTTGCCACCACTAAGTTACTAAAAATCAACGATATGTGCAACTTTTTCATTGTAAATATCTTATGAATTTAATTCATCCAACAGGTTGAGTAATATATATACTTTTACTCGGTAAAATATATACTATTACTTTGTGAAGCCTTAGCTTTCGCATCAAGAAAGATGAGATTTCGCATGATAAAAGTTGATTTTCGGTCAAAAAACCGTCATTTCGGCAAATCATTTGCAATGATACAAACACCATTGAGAAAGATGTCGGAATTGTCAATTTTTGCCCATTTCATCGGGAAAAATTAAAAATTTCCGATAATACAAACCACCTTTTTCTTGTCTATTTTTGCAGAAACCATTATCTTTGCATGTTGAAAAAGGGTGTTCTTCAATGATGCAGCAACCTGAACAATTCAAACGGCACTCATTCTAAATGAGAATATAAATGGCTCAGTCGCACGGAAAAATATACTTGTATATCATCTTCCATGTGAAAACCTCTAGTCCTAAAATAGAGGAACAGCATTTGGAGCGTGTTCATAGCTATATAGGACAAGTGATTAATTCCACTGGATGTCAAGTCATTCGTGTTGGAGGTGTCGCCGATCATGTTCATGTTCTTTGTCTCTTATCAAGAAATGAAACCGTTTCACACTTGATTGAAGAGATGAAACGTAATAGTAGCAGGTGGATAAAAACTCTTTCCCCGAAATACGAACATTTCGCATGGCAAGGTGGATATGCAGTTTTTTCCGTCAGTCAATCGATAGTCGAAAAGACAGTGGATTATATCAATCATCAGAAGAACCATCATCAAAAAGTGGCATTCCATGATGAGTATGTACAATTTTTGAAGCTTTATCATATAGATTATGATGAACAATATTTGCTTAAAGACTAATGTTGGGGCTTTTGCCCTTTCAGGGCGTATGTTGTTTTTTATGTCAACCCAGGGCGGTGCCCTGGGCTATAGGAATTTGGCCTTACAGGCCGTTCATGTCGGTATTCAAGAATCATCATATCATTTACGCTCAACTATTGCAAATAGAAATAAGCATAACATCTGCCTCCCACGAGCCGTCTCCGCTACTCTGCACCAGCCCAATGGCTTGAAAGAAGTATACACCTCATCCGCTACTCTGCACCTGCTCAACGGCCTGAAAGAAGTATACACCTCATCCGCTACTCTGCACCTGCTCAACGGCCTGAAAGAAGTATACACCTCATCCGCTACTCTGCACCTGCCTAACGGCCTGAAAGGCCAGCATCTCACAGCCCAGGGCATCGCCCTGGGAGATAAGCGAAACATAAATGCGCCCTGAAAGGGCAAAAGCATTATTCAACATGACATACATAAAACCACTGCCATCTTTTAATTAATCGAAATGTAACCACATTAACGACGATGAAAAAAGCATTTTTGTCTTTTGTCCTCTGCTGCATCGGCATGGCAAGCCTCAACGGTCAGATTACCTATACCAATCCCGTCATCAATGATGACGCTCCCGACCCCTCGGTGATCCGTGGCGACGACGGCTACTACTACCTCTTCTCCACCGCCGAGCACGTCTATCGCTCGCTCGACCTGGTGAACTGGAAATATATGGGCCAGGCTTTTGGCAATAATCCCCGTGGCCTTATTGAGCCTTATGGGGTTTATTGGGCTCCGTGCGTCACTAAGCAGGGCGACAAATATGTGCTCTACTTCGCCCTCTCGAAGTGGGGCGAGGGCGATAACGCGCAAATCGGTGTGGCCACCGCCACCTCTGCCGGAGGTCCCTATAAGCTTGCGGGCGACAACGGACACCTCTTCACCAGCAGGGAGGTCGGCGTGAGCAACTCCATCGACCCTTTCTACTTTGAGGACAACGGCAAGAAATACATCATCTGGGGCTCATGGAACAAGATATGGGCCATTGAGCTTACCGAAGACGGATTAGCCGTGAAGAATATGAGCAATAAGACAGAGCTTGCCGGCACCAGGTTTGAAGCTCCCTACGTCTATAAGCGCGGCAATTACTATTATCTGTTTGCCTCTATCGATGCTTGCTGCGAGGGTGCGCGAAGCACCTACAAGACCGTGGTGGGACGCTCCACGTCGTTCCTTGGCGATTACAAGACGAAGAACGGTAACAGCATGAAAAACAATAGTTTCGACATTGTGCTCAAGACCGATGCCGGATTCATCGCACCCGGACACAACTCACGCATCATCGAGGACGAGAGCGGCAAGACATGGATGCTCTTCCATGCCTATAACAGCAACGACGTGGACAAAGGCCGCATCGTCTGTCTCGACGAGGTGAAGTGGACCGACGACGGCTGGCCCTACTTCGAGAACGTTGGCGCCTCGTGGACCGAGCAGCCCGCACCTGACCTGCCCTATGTCGACGACGACGGCATACGCTACTATCGTCCGCGTGTAAAAGAGCACCAGTGGGGAACGCAGTTCGGCACCATCGTACCCGCCGACCTCAATAACGACGGTGTGCTGGAAATCATCCTTGGAGCCTATAACCATCACGGCACCGAAGATCCGCGCTATAACGCCATCCTCCGCACCGACGGACAAGGCAACTGGAGCGAAATGGCCTGCGACCTCAACGTCGCCGACCGCCCCAGCATCATCCCTTGCGACATCAACGCCGACGGTAACATCGACCTCGTGGCCTTCGAGACCCTCGGCGGCGACGGCATGAGCGCAGATCAGAAGCAACTCTTCGACAGCCACACCACCACCGAAGGCATCCTTGCGGGAAATGGCGACGGCACCTTCCGGCAACTCAGCATCGAGCTTGTTGAGCCCAACGACGGCCTGCCCGCGAATTTCAACTCGCCCATCACCGACATCCGTAAGTGCTATACCGCAGCCGTGGCCGACTTCAACCGCGACGGCTGGCCCGATATTGTGGCCGTCGGACAGCATGAGAACAATGCCGTATTCCTCAATCAGGGACTCACCGCCGACGGACAGACCATCCGACTGAAGCCCATCTATTTCGACGACGGTATCAACAACGAGGGCGACACGTACGATGGTCCGAACTTCGACCTCGCCATCGTGCAGACCGCCGACTTCAACAGCGACGGCTGGCCCGACATCGTCGTCTCGGCCAATAACCCCGACCGGCAGAACGCCAGCCCCTACTGGGAGCGTTATACCGAGGTCTATCTCAACGACGGCACCGGCACCAGCTTCCGCAAGACGCAGTTCGCACGCGACAAGTCGCGGCAGAGCGGACAGAACCCCTCCGTGGCCAACGGTGCGCTCAACGTGGCCGACCTCAACAGCGACGGACGGTCTGACCTCTTCCTGCAGGGACTCGGCGGATACTTCGCCACCAACTACTGGGACCACACCTTTATTTCTTTCGCCGGACGCACGGGAGCCTTCACCGCCCCTGCCGACACCAACTTCGACCGTCTCATCCTCAGAAATCAGAACTCGACACCCACCGGCGCGGCACTCTTCGATTGGGACGGCGACGGGCACATCGACATCATCTATCAAGGATTCTCACCCACCGACGACACCCAAACCGGCTACATCTGGCGTAATGCGGTCAGCGGACTCGGCGGGAAGTTCGGACGCACCATGCGATGGGCCGGAGGGTCGGAAGCCGCCACGTGCGTCACCGACTGGAATGGCGACGGACAGAAAGACATTGTCTCCACAGGCTGGTGCTGCGACCCGACCTTTCTCGACGATGATCAGCGGGGACGCATTCTTACCGTCACCTATAACGACTATCCCGCTGCCATGG
This sequence comes from uncultured Prevotella sp., assembly GCA_905234845.1. Classification (GTDB taxonomy): domain Bacteria; phylum Bacteroidota; class Bacteroidia; order Bacteroidales; family Bacteroidaceae; genus Prevotella. The sequence continues at coordinate 3,768 of CAJOIW010000044.1, forward strand.
CACCCGGCCGTCCATCATCACCGACCGCCGAGGTAGACGGCAATACCGTGACCCTCAGCTGGGAGGCTCCGGCAAACGCCACCAAGACCACCACCTACGAGGTCTATCTTAAGGATGACGACGGCCGCATCCTCGGCAACTGTCGTTCCATCTCCAGCGGAGCAAAAAGCGGACAGCGCAGGGTAGAAGACTTTGGCAACAACGGATCAGCCACCACCGCTTTCTTCACTAACCTGTCCGCCGGAACCTACCGATGGGGTGTTCAGGCCGTCAACTCGCAATTCGTCGGCTCACGCTTCATCACAGGCAGCTTCTCTATCGTCCAGACAGGAATCAGCCTAAGCCCCTCCCCATCCCTCCCCCAAGGAGAGGGGGCTGTCTACGACCTGCAAGGAAGGAAAGTAAAGCAACCCCTCCTAACCTCCCCCAAGGAGAGGGAATCTAACTCTCAACTCTCAACTCTCAACTCTCAATTAAAACCGGGAGTCTACATCTACAACGGCAAAAAAATCGTGATAAAATAGTGCAAAATAAAAATAAATGATTATCTTTGCATCCAAATAGTAAGAAAAGCAGATGAGGAAAGCTTCTACCCCATGCGCTTCGTATGACTCATTAGGAGCCGTACTAAGCAATTATTTCAAGACAAAACCTGTCGTGAAAGCATGGATTTTCGGCTCATATTCACGAAACGAACAAACGCCCGACAGTGACGTAGACATCCTTATTACGCTTGACAAAAGCCGTCCCGTTGGTCTTGAGTTTTTCGGAATGTATGAAGACCTTAAAGAGTTGTTAGGGCGTAATGTTGATTTGGTAACCGACCATTCATTGGCTCCTTTTGCCCGCGAAAGCGTTGAACGAGATAAAAAGTTAGTCTATGAGAGAACCGCTCAAAGATCGTGAGCGCCTACGCCACATCGTCGCGGCAATTGACCGCATAAACCGTTATACAGCTGGGAAAACCTACGACGACCTTGTACAAAATGACATGATGTACTATGCCGTCGTTAAGAATATTGAAATTATCGGTGAGGCTGCCAATATGCTCACGTCAGAGTTTCAAGAAGCTCACCCACAAACACCATGGAAAATGGTAAAAGGCATGCGCAACTATATCGTACACGAATACTTCCAAGTTGATGACGTGGTAGTGTGGGATGTAGTTACCAATAACCTTAGCGACCTGCGCCAACAAATAACATCATACATCGATTCCACAGACTGGCAGCAATGGGAACAACAAAATCTATCCCATTGAAGATATTTGACAAAGAGACACTTTCTTCGCTTTTCACTTTTCATTAGGGCGTGACCCGTAAACATGTCCTTATGTCATTATGTCGAAGGAACATGTTATTCTGTTAATCTGTCAAAAACATGTCCTTATGTCATTCTGTCGAAAAGAAAAATGTCATGTTTTCGGTCAAAAAACAGGGGAAATGTTAAAATAATCACACGTTTTGGCGAAATTTTAATATTTTTTTTTGGAAGTTTCAAACATTATTCGTACATTTGCCCGTTGAAACTCGAATATTCTTAACTTTATGTATAATTAAAACCTATTGACAATGAAAAAAATTCTATTTCTTTTCATGGGGCTTATGATGGTTTCATTGGGTACTTATGCCCAGTCGACCATCGAGGCCACGCCGATAGATAATCTGTCGACGTACACAGGAACTGAGCCTTATGTCTTCGACATGTCGGCCAGAAAGTACTATGCCTACAACAACCTCAACCAGTATGAGGAGATGGGCATCTATCCTGAAGTCAGCACCTTGAAGGTTGCCGGCGGCGGTGCTACCGAGATTGAGTACATCAAGACCAACTCTTCAATGGGCACCATTCCCTACATCAACCTGAACTACATCCCGAAGGCCAACTCAAAAGCCGTGGCAACGATGATTGCCGAGACTGGTGCTGACTGGAAGGCTGCCTATGGTTGTGGTTATTACCAAAATGGTTGGAAAGACCGCTTCTGCTTCTTCACCACCAACGCCACCATTAACCTTGGTGGTGAGACGGGCAATAGCGCTGCTATGCGTTATGGTGAAAAGATTGTGACCGTTCTGGATGCTGTTGCTGGTAAGATGGATATCTATGAGGCCGACGGAACAACCTTGATAGGTACGATTACCGATTCTCCAAAGACAGCCGATTGTAAGACACCCCTTTATGTTTTCGCTCAGAACAAGGACGTTCCGGGGGGTGGCACTCTGACCGACTGCTATAACCCTGGCCTCACACTCTACAGTTTGCAGCTTTATGAGGGCGAGACGCTTGTCATGGACCTTGTGCCTGTTGTTGATGCAGAAGGCAAGGGTGGTCTGAAGGACAAACTTACAGGCACAATTTATACATCAGCCAACAGTGGCGAATTTGAACTCAGTCCCGACGGACAGGCTATCGCCGCCGATGCCGGCATCTCGGTTTACCCGGGCAAGCTCGTCATCAATACTTCCGACAACCACGAGTATAAATGGGACGGCACACAGTGGGTTGACCTCGGTTCTGTATATGAGCCCATCAGCGAAACCGGTTACCAGAACATGAACAACTGGACCTGCCGCTTCGGTTATGAAAGCACTTACGACAACATCGAGAACACCAACGGCAACGACAACTTCTTCAACCCCTACAAGGGTGAAGGTGGTTGGGAGCCTTACCAATACAAGTTGACAGGCCTGACGAGAGGTGAGACCTATCGTGTTTCCTTCAACTTTACTTCTGGTGGTTGGAATTCATGGAGTAACTACGCAACGCTTCCTTTCTTTGTTTCCAACAACTGGGACTTCGGACGTGAGGTTTATCCTACATCTGCAGGAGGCGAAATCCTCGGTGTTGTAGGTCTGCCGCAGCCAGCCATGAACAACCATCCTTACTCATTCAACTTTGTAGCCGACGGCACAGAGGCCACAATGGCCATTCAGTTCGGTGTGGGTGATGACGCACCAAACCTCTATTTCCATTTCGACGACCTGATGGTTGAGCTTGTCAACTATCCCGAGAAGTACGACCTCACATGGGTAGATCCGAACAAGTACACTCCGCTGGAGTATATCGAGAGCACCGGTGCTGCTCGTGAGAATGCATACACCACACCCTACATCGCCAAGGCCAGCACAGAGATCGACATCAAGTTCCAGAGCTACAGCGGCGGCGACTGGCGTGCCATCTTCTCCGGACGTAACGGTAGCGATGCCGGCAACGGTATCTCGCTCTATCAGAACGGCGACCAGGCTCACTTCGGCTATTTCGTAGGCGGTTATCGGCAAGACAACCATGCCGACTATCCCGGACACAACCAAGACATCACCGTGGCTGCCACGCTGGGCAACCTGAACGTCAACGGCACCGACTACCCGACAGGCCAGACCTCGTTCAATGCTTCTACGCGTAAAATCTCGCTCTTCGCTAACCCTGAGTGGGACAATGCTTTCCGCGGACGCATCTACTACTTCAACATTTCTGAAAACGGCGAGGCTGTCTACAACTTCAATCCTGTGATGCGCCACGACGGTGTGTTCGGTTACTACGATGCTGCCACGGCAACATTCGTTATCCCCGCACAAGGTCATCTCACTGGCTATGGCTACAAGCTGCTCGACAATGCTGCCTATGTGCTCTATCCCACCGACACCCGCATCTGTATCGTTGGCATGACGGCTAAGTTCCTGCCTACCGTGCAGAACCTCGACAATCCCACCTTCACATGGACATCCGCCGATCCGAACATCGCTACGGTTGCCGCCGATGGTACTGTGACAGGTGTCGCTCCTGGTAAGGTAAAGATTACCGCTACCACCGATGCCGATGAGGGTTGGACCGCTACGTACGAGCTGACCGTTTCCGAGCCCAACTACCTCCGCCGTGATGTTAATAATGTAGGTTATGCCATCCTCACTGGTGGTAATGGCTGGGGCGACTCTCCGCTGTCGGCACTCCTCGACAACAATGCAAACACGAAGTTCGGTTGCTCTGGTAGTGGCGACGCTTGGGCCATCATGATTGCCAGCGAGCCTGTTGCCGTATCGCAGTACTCCTTCGTGACTGGTGGCGACACCTACAACTATCCTGCCCGCAACCCGCGCACATGGAAGCTCGAAGGCTCTAACGACAACCAGACATGGACAGTTATCGACGAGCACAACGACTTCGATGCCTACAAGATTCACAGCGTGAACAAGGAAGAGTTTGTCTTCCCCGTAAACGGCACTGACACTTATAAGTTCTTCAAACTCTCCGCCACCGTTGGCGATGGTTTCCAACTCGGTGAGTTCTGGATCAACGAGCAGAGTCACAACTGGGGCGAGGCTACCGTGACCGCTGCCACCTGCACCGTAGAGGGCAAGAGCGAACAAGAGTGCTCCGACTGTCATGCACTGAAGACTACGGTTCTTCCTCTTGCTGCACATACTTATGTGGATGGTGTTTGCTCCGTTTGCGACGCAAAGGCTTACGAGGTTGTGCTGCTGCCCGATGGACAGACCAATCCTTATGCTGTGAAGTTCCGCCACATGAATGGCTCTGACAATCCTATTGACATAGAGACAGGCTGGAACACAGTCGCCTTCGATGACTCCGCTTGGGATGAGCTGATCATGCCTATCGGTTCCAACGGCTATGACAATGGTCCTCGTCAGGGTGCTCAGTACAACACCGTCTGGTTCAACGAATACAACACCTACTGGTTCCGCCGTACGTTCGACGTAGCTGATCCGAGTCAGGTTTCTACGCTTGTTCTGAAGATTCTCCACGACGACAACATGTGGGCTTACGTAAACGGTACTATGGTAAGAGAGTGTCCTGGTGGAAACGATTGGACCGATGGTACAGGATGGAGGGAAATCGTTATTGACCCGTCGCTGCTTGTTCAGGGCGAGAACGTCATCGCTATTTGCATCGAGCAGAACTGGGGTGGTGCTTACTGCGACTTCAGTCTGGAGGCTACGCTGGCTGCCAACGTAACGATTGGTCCGGCTTTGTATGCTACCTATGTTGCACCTGTCGACATTACTACCATAGGCAGCGATGTTAAGGCATTCACTGTTGAGTTAGATCATGTTGAGGCTAACTGGGTACGCATGACCCAGGTAACGGAGGTTCCTGCCGGTACGCCTGTCGTGGTTGGCGCCGATGCTGCCGGTACCTATCCTGTCTTGATTAGCGCTGGTGTTTCCGCACTGACGAACAACATCCTGCAGGTTGCTGCCGACAACATGGTTGCCGATGCTGAGATGAGCTACTATGGCCTGTTCAACTATCCCGAGAAGAAGGGTGTAGGCTTCTATCCGTTAATCCAGGGCGCCAACATTCCTAAGGGCAAGGTTTACTTCCACCTCACCAGCTCGGGTGCTAAGGACTTCTACGCACTGTTCGAGGACGATGTTAATGGCATCGAAGGTGTCATCATCGATTATCTCGACGGCACACAGGAGATCTACAACATCCGCGGCCAGAAGCTGAACAAGCTGGAGCGTGGCGTCAACATCGTGAACGGTAAGAAGGTAGTGGTTAAATAATAACTATAGATTTACGATACGACTATGAAAAAGTATATTAAGCCAATATCGAAGTACATGCTGGTCGACTCAGAGGCATTGATGGAAAACACGCTGCCTAAGAACGACAACGACCCTGTACGCCCGGGTGAGGACGACTGGCTCGGCAAGCAGAACATTTGGGACGACGAGGAAGAGGCTGCCAAAGGCAGCGCATGGGATGAGTAATCCCCCCCCCTCCGTCCGTCTGAATTAGGCAATAGCCAAATTCAGTAATTGGAAAAAGACGTGGCAACCCACTGTGGTCGCCACGTTTTTTTTCGACAGAATGACATAAGAACAAATATCTTTTCTTCGACATATTAAAATAAGGACATGCAAATGAAAAACTTGTCATTATGTCATTCTGTCTAAAAAAAACTATTGGTGTCCGATAAAAATCGGCCTGCAAGGTCAACACCCCATAGCCCAGGGCAACGCCCTGGGTGAATGTGGTACACAAATTGCGCCCTGCAAGGGC
>CAJOIW010000045.1 GCA_905234845.1 uncultured Prevotella sp.
TATTTATGATACATTCATGGTCATTCATGAACATTCGTGTGAAAAAATAAAAGCAATCTTTCAGATAACATTACCAAGTTATTTCTTTACGGTCACTAAGTATTAGAACTCATATCCGAGGTTGATGAAGAAATAGGCTTTCTTGGTACGGTTGCTATAGCCTAAGGTGGCACCAAGAGGGCCAAATATCGTATTGTAATAATAGGCAATCTGGCCACCTGCCAACGTGCGATAGTCAAAGAGTTCCTTCACTTTTGGAGCATGTTGGGCAGCGGCCACGCGCAGCAGCACATAGTTGTTCTTGCCTATCCGCTGCTGGGCCTGAAGCTGGGCGGCCACGAACTGTTGGCGCACTAACTCTATATTGCCGATGCCTGCGAATGGCATCTGCTGCTCAATGTAGTGGCCGAACCACTCGCCGCCGATGGTGTTGCCGAATACGGCGGGAGTGGCCGAGCCGAAGAGCATGCGGCTATAGAGCATGGGCTGGAGGGTGAATCGGCTGCCGATGGTAAAGGACATGCGCCAGTTGGCACTGACATCACTCATACCCATAGTCTTACCCAGTTTGTTACCCTGGGCATCACGGGGGGTGAGCTTGGCGAAGTCGTTGGTGAGATAGGCGTATTCAGCGCTAAAGCGGGCACCACGTGTAGGGAAGTTCCAGTTGTCCTCACTGTTATAGGCCAGACGGGCACGGTAGCTGATGAAATGTTCGTTTTTGAGTGTCACCTGGTAAGCCGACTCCGAGCCGAGCATGTTGCGGTAGTGGAAAAAGTCCCAGCGCAAGCCCATCTGCAGATTGAAATTGTGCAGGTCGAAATTGATAGGCAGGAGTTCTGCCTGTGACTGGTTGTAGCGGAGGTTATAATCGAGGTCGCCGTATGTATATATGTCAACATCATTTCTGTAGAATGTATATCTGAGTGTCGGGCGAGTGAAGAACCGGGGATGAGCGGTGAACTCACCACGTGCCATCAGACGCTTACCCAGACGGAGCGTGATGTCGGTTTCGACGGGGATGGCCGTCTTCAGCGGTATGTCGAGACCTAACTGCACAGCGGCATGTTCTTCCGTATCGTAGCGCGCACCGACATGGAGTTGCACAGTCTTGCGCTCGCCCGCCGAGAGGACTACACGCACCCCTTCAACCATTGACCATTGACCGTTGACCATTGACCATTTTTTTTCAGGCACTATCTGGCACTCGGCTGTCTGGTAGAAGAGGTCCATACGCATACTCGTCGTCAGTTCCTGCTCCATTTTGGCGTCGATACTGTCAACCTTGTTCAGATGGAATTTTTGCCTCAGGAACCGCTCTGCCTTCGATGTCATGTTCTCGAAGGTAAAGCTGGTGACACGTTGCCGCTCTGTCATGGCATTTGGCCGCAACGGATAATGGATGGTTGGGCGGAATGAATCATCGATACCGATGCGCTTCTTCAGGGCGATGATCTCGTCCCAGTGGCGCATGGCTTCTTCCTCGCCATAACGTATCAGTGAGTCGATGGCCTCAGACGTAAAGCTGGCGGTAGTATAACCGTGAGAGTCCACGTTCATCCACAAGTCGCAGAGGGCCTTGTTCTCCGTGTACTTGTTCACGCAGTTCACGTCGATGATCTGGCCGACAATCTTCATGGTGCCCGTGATGTCCTCAGCCGTCTTCGGCTTGCCGTTCAGCGTGACACCGATGATGACTTCGGCCCCCATCTCGCGAGCCACGTCAACGGGGAAATTATTCTTCAGACCGCCATCGACCAGCACCATGTCGCCGATTCTCACGGGCGAGAAGGCGGCAGGGATGGACATCGAGGCACGTATGGCCTGCGGCAACCGCCCGCTGTGGAACACCACCTCGCTGTTGTCCATGATGTTCGTAGCCACACAGGCGAAGGGAATCTTCAGGTCTTTGTTAAAGTCAAGCGAGTCGGTGTAGCCCACAAAAACCTTCTGGAACAGCTCGGCCAGGTTCTTGCCCTTGATAAGCCCGCCGGCATTCAGGTTACGCTTGCCGATGGTCAGGCCGGTGGAGAGCAAATAGGTGCTTGCCTTCTTACGGTCGAGGTAGCTCTGACGGCGCAGGTCTTCCTTGTCGGTAATCACGTAAGTCCAGTCCTGTGCCCTTACCATCGAGTCGAGCGAATGGGCATTGTAGCCGACGGCATAGGCTCCGCCTACGATGCTGCCTATCGACGTGCCGGTGACAATGTCAACGGGGATGCCCGCCTTCTCCAAAACCTTCAGCACACCGATGTGCGCCATACCTTTGGCACCGCCGCCACTCAACACGACACCCACTCTCTTTCGAGAGTTAGGAGTTAGGAGTTTTGAGTTAGGAGTTGCTGCGCCAGCCTCACTCCTAACTCCTAACTCCTCACTCCTCACTCCTCACTCCTAACTCCTCACTCTTAACTCCTAACTCCTCACTCCTCACTCCTAACTCCTCACTCCTCACTCCTGACACGCTGTCTGTCTGGGCATTCGCCACGACACATATCAGCGCGGCAACCATTATCAATACTGTTTTCTTCATTTTCACTTTTACCTTTTTATTATTTGACCTTTTCACTATTCACCTTTTCGCCTTTCCCCCATGATATTTCATACGGTATTCCATCGGTGTCATCCCCAAATGTTCTTTGCAGTATTTGCCAAAGAACGAGGGATTGGGGAAATTCAAGTCGTTCGAAATTTCCTGCATCGTCATGTCGGTGAAGCGCAGACGGTGCTCAATGGCTTTCATCGTATAGTGCAGGATATAGGTACTCGGCCTGCGGTTCATCACCTCCTTGAGAACGGTAGAGAGATATTTCGGCGTGATGTTCAGTTGGCTGGCAAATTCATTCACCCTGCGGATGCGACCGTTGCTCACTTCCACTAACCTCATAAAATCGTCGACAATTCGTTTCTTATGAAGGTTGGAATTTTGTTCATCCTGCAAGTCCTGTTCAATCCTCTGTTCAGCATTACGCCGCATGATGGAAATAAATTCCAGTAGCATGGTGCCGAAGAGCGAACGTACGATGTCGGGGGCGAGTTCGAATGCGGCAGTCTTCATCCTGTCGCATATCAACCGGAAATAAGTGTCAAAGAGTTTAGCTTCCTCCTCGGAGAGATGCACAACGGGGTTCAGTTTCAGATGCAACATGTCTGACACGCTGGTCACCCTGTATGTATCGATGTTCCAAAGTTCACTGCGTGAAAACCATATTTGCCTGCAATTGAAGTCGGATGAGGCCATGAAGTTACATGCTACACTGTGGACCATGTAGAGAAACAAGTCATTCTTTTTTATCTGAATCACAGCCCCGTCATATTCGAGTTGCGCCCTACCCTCGGTACAAATGAAGAAGATGCCATGTTCTTGCAGACACACTACACCAGAGGGTACGACACCTATGTTCTCCATCATAACCAGATCATCGCTATCACCAATCCGATAAGTGTCGTTTCCCCTACGAGGCTTCAAGTCCTGTATTTCCATACTGTTCCTTTTTTATTGTTGTCCAGTAGCCTGACGATATTCCAGGATCTTGGTCTGCATGGCGGCGTATGCATCAGTATAACGGTCACAGGCCGCCTGATATTGCTCCTGTGCCAATAATAAGTCTGTCATCTTGGTGGTACCCACGCGATAGTAGTCCTTGTTCAGTCGCAGATTCTCCTCCGCTTGTGCGATGGCATCGTGGGCAATGACCAGTTTCTTGTGACTGGTCTCGACGGCAGCCCAGGCACTATTCATGCGGATGATGAGCTTCTGGCTGTTGTCTTCTAACTGCTCACGGGCATCTTCGAGTGCCATTTTCTGCTTCTTGATGGCATGTGAGCCGCCCCACCAGCCGCTGATGGGTATCTGGAGGGCGGCAAAGAGCATACCGCTGCCACGGCCATTATCGACAAAGAAATTGTTCCAGCTGTATAAAGGACATAGTCGGAGGGATGCGCCATAGCTGTCTGTCGGATGCCTCCGACCGCCATTACAGTCCGAACCGTTCGGACTGACAGTCCGAGCCGTTCGGACTGGGAGTCCGAGCCGTTCGGACTGTATCGGGGGTCGGAGGCCGATGTTACAGAGATTCGTCCAAAATCCCCCTTTGCTCCGTCACTGATTTAGGCCAGCCCCCACCGGTCATATAATTGCGTAAAAAACGAAGGCCAGAGGCGAAAAGGACAGAAAAGGACTTGGGGGAAAGGTCTTTTTGCACTAAGTTTGCCCCCGAAATGGAAAAAATCGGCTCACAATGTTGCATCATTCAAGTAAAATGCCTATCTTTGCCCCCAACGTTTGTGAACAACACATGGACAAAGGCCGACATACATACGAGTCAGAACCGACATCAGGATTCACGAAACCCGCAGACTTCGTGAACAGCAGTGAGTTTACGGAGTTTACAAGTATTCCAAGCAGCGGAGTATTCCAGCTGACCCGTGCCAAACGGCAGGGACGGTGGTGGGTGCTGAAAGGGCTGAAAGAGGAATACCGGGAGGACAGCGTCTATCGGGCTCTCTTGCAGAAGGAATACGAGATAACCGTCCAGTTACAACACCCGATGGTGGTCTCGGCCTTCGCCCTTGAAGAGGTCGCGGACTATGGGCTTTGCATTGTGATGGAATGGATAGACGGCATGACGCTGAAGGAATGGGAGCGCAAGCGTCCCCGTCCGCAGAAACGGCAGCGTCGCCATGTCGCCGACATGCTCATGGAAGTGCTGGCATACGTGCATAGCCGGCAGACACAGCACCGCGACTTGAAGCCCTCGAATATCATGCTCACCTACAACGGGCAGCACCTGAAGCTCATCGACTTCGGACTCTCCGACACCGACAGCCACGCCATCCTGAAAGCCCCGGCGGGCACCGAGGGCTACATGGCTCCCGAGGGGCCTTCCGACATCTATTCCCTTTGGCTGCATCCTCCGCGAGCTGCGCACGGGGTGGTCGTCGCGGATGGTCGTCCGCAAGTGCTGCGCACCACTAAAGCGTCGCTACACCAACGTGGCAGCCGTCCAAAGAGACCTGCATCGCTGCTGGCAGTGGACCCCATGGACGCTCCTCATTGTCTGCCTCCTAATACTAATGGCAGCAATTTATCTCCCACCACTCATCTCCCATTTCTATCCTCCCACCCCTCACTCCTCACCCCTCACCCCCGAAGAAATCATCACCTTTGCAGATGAGCGTGTGAAGTCCATTTGTGTGGCTAACTGGGACACCAATGGCGATGGCGAGCTGAACATGGACGAGGCCGCCGCCGTGACCAGTCTTGGCAGTGTGTTTACGGAGAATGGGATTACGTCGTTTGATGAGTTCCGCTTCTTCACCGGCCTGACAAATTTGCCAGGATGGACATCTTTCTGTTGGTGTTCAGCCCTCAATTCCATTGTCATCCCTGCTAACCTGACAAGCCTTAGCGGTCTCTCTTTCGCCAACTGTACCGCCTTGCAGCATATTAGTGTGGACCTGGCAAATACGGTCTATGATTCGCGCTCAGACTGTAACGCCATTATTGAGACCGCCACCAACAAACTCGTCGTAGGCTGTGAAAACTCTAATATCCCTGACGACATCACTATTATCGGTAACAGTGCTTTCTGGGGAAGATGGAACATGCAGAAGATGACCATTCCCGAAACAGTCACGACAATAGAAGAAGATGCTTTTGCATGTTGTACCAGTTTGAAGGCCATCACCTTGCCGGTATCGGTAAGTGAAATTGGCAATAGGGCATTTATCCAGTGTGATAACTTGACCAGCGTCCATTGCTATATGAAGACACCGCCTGTCATCGATGTGGATGCTTTCACCAACCGTACCAACGCCACGCTATATGTCCCCTAGGGTTGCAAGGTGGCCTACGAGGCTGCCGACCACTGGAAGGAGTTCAAGGTAATCAAGGAGTTCTAATCGCATACCGTTACGAACACGCCGTCGCGCTGCCCTGCCACGTAGGTCATGGCGAGTTGGCCCAGATGCACGACATCGTCCAAATAGAGCGGCTCGTGCTGAATCATCAGGTGGCAACGGAACGTGTCGCCCACGCACAGCTTCGTGTTCTCGGCCTCCACGATCTCAAAACGGCTGTCACCCAAGTGCTGCACCACGATGCGGCGGTCTGGCCGCCAGGTGATGACAAGCCGCTGGCCGCGCCTCATCCCCTCCGTCGTGATGCCCGCCTCGTAGAGAATGCCGCTCTGCACCTCGTCCAAGCCGTCTGCACGGGCACAGAAGTCCCCATAGTCGTGGAAGCCCGTCAGCCGCGCCAGCACATCAAGCGTGTGCCGCCGTGTCTGCACCTCCTCATTAGGCAGGTAACCCCACAGCCGTTTCAGCGTCGTGGGCGACAGCCGCTCCTGCGTATGCGATAGCAACAGGCCGCTCAGTTCCTCGAAGTCGCGAGCCTCGCGCAGCTGCCGGCCCATCATCTTTTCCACTTCCTTTTTTAACAGCTCCTGTTTCATATAGACATCATGCATTAATTGTACTACCCCGTATTTTCTAACTCGTCACTTAATTGAAAGATACGTTTAAGCATTCTCGTTGAACTCAGGTGTCCATAATCTCGTTTTTCCTTTAAAATCGAGGATAGTATCCACGATTTTCAATCAAAATCGTATGCAAAAATAAACAAATCCTTCCGAATAAGCAAACAAAAAGGAGATAAATATACATTTATTATCTGGTCATACATGAATTCATTTGCCAAATAGCTGCTCCATCGTCACTTGTCGCTGGATTCTTCCGCTAAACTTGTTCTCCTTGACACCAAAACTTGTCACCATCGTCAGCATCACCGATTTGCGGGTTTTGCTTTGTTGAATAAATGTCTCTATTTTGTTGTCAAGATTATCATAGTCGGATTTGGTGATTTCGTACTCTGCACGTGTAAATTTCATTTCGCACAGGTTGATGGTCTGGTCGGCGCGATCGATGAGCAGGTCAATCTGTGCCCCCCGACTTCCTTCCTCTTCTTTGCTTGTCCAGCTGCATACACGTGTCAGCACCCCCGAAATGCCCAGAGCCTCTTTCATCTGCTTAATGTGGTTTAGGCAAAGCAACTCGAAGGCATATCCGCTCCACGCCCGGTATCTGACACTGTTGAGCGAGTTGGTCCAGAACTTCTCATCCTGAAACTTGTTTTCTTCAAAGTAATGAAAGTGGAACAGCGTAAAGGCATCGGTAAGCTGGAAGAGTGCGTCGCGCTTGGTCTCGCTGAAGGGAACGTATGTGCGGATGAATCCACACTTCTCCAGTTCGTCCATAGTGATGGTGAACTTTTGGTTGTTGTTCAACTTTGTTGCGGCTAAGAGCTGTTTCCTTGTCAGTCCCTTCCCTTTCCTGGCTAAGGCTGTCACGATAGCGATGTGGTCGCCAGCCCTCTTGAACAGTGAGTGATACAGGTTCTCGAACTCTCCCTTCAGCTCACCCTCTGGCGAGAAGCACAGGCGGTCGATGTTTTGTGCGACACTCTCTTTCCGATCCATCAGTGAGTAGTAATAGGGCACCCCTCCCATAACCATGTAGCACTCCGCAATCTCTTTTTCCCGGTAGCCGAACCCGTAGGCATTGAAATAGCGGCGGCTTTCATTGAGCGTGAAGGGGGCAACGTAAATCTGATGGGTCTTGCGGTTATGCAGCCCGCCACGATTGTTGATGATGTTGTCAATCATCCACGATGTTGCCGAGCCACAGACAATCAGTTTGATGTCATCGCGCCCATCGGCCCATCCGTTCCAGAAACGCTCCAAGGCAGCAATGAATTTCGACCGGGCGGTGTCGAGCCAGGGCAGCTCGTCGATAAACACCGTCTTACTGCCCGAAGGAAGATGCTCAAGATAGGTCTGCAGCTCGTCAAATGCCTCTATCCATGAACTGGGCTTTGCTGCCGATGGCCACACCTTACGCAGCGTGAAATAGTAATTCGCCAACTGGTCCTGCATATCGGCGTTCTCCATGCCTGTGAATGAAAAGCATGCCCGTTCGTCTAATACCTTTCTTATCAAAAAGGTCTTCCCTACACGTCGCCTGCCGTAAACGGCAATAAATTCTGACCTGCCTGAGTTAAGATACTCTTCCAGTCTCTTACGTTCCTGCTCGCGTCCTATCAGTTTGCGTTCCATGCTTGTTTGTTTCTGCTAATGATGATTGAAAACTGCTGCAAAGGTAATGAAAAAGATTCATTTCAGCAACTTTTATTGCCGAAAGTTGCTGAAACGCACGAATTATTTTCGTTTTCAGCAGTTTTCGGTCATCTGTTAAGTTAAGATGTAGGCATTCTGCCAGTGTAAGGGGCAGGCAATCACACCTTTTAACTATTATTCAACTTTCGCAAGAATGTCTGTATAATACAAGTTTCGCATGTTTGGAGTTATCAGTAGTTATCGGGAGTTAACAGACTTTCAGCCTGTGGAGTTAACAGACGTTAGTGATGCCGCTACAGTATGAGCCGCAGGCTCATTAACTCCTTCTAACTCCCGTTGACTCCCAGCAAGCGGAGCTTGCGAAAGTTGAACTGTGTAATCTTGTGAAATCTGTGGTGAAATAGCTGTTCGCCTCAAGAATTGCGTATTTTTGGAGAATTCGGGCAAATAAATTTCGGTATTTTCGGATATTTCCCTGAATAAAATTTGCGTAATTCAAGAAAAGTGGCTACATTTGCACCCATAATCAATAAAGAATCACTCAGTCATGGAACGAATATTCAGGCGAAAACTGTATGAAAGGCTTCTCGAATGGAAGCGCGTTCAGAACGGTAAGACCGCCATTTTGATTGAAGGGGCACGGCGTGTAGGAAAGTCAACACTTGTTGAGCTGTTTGCCAAAAACGAGTACGAGTCGTACATACTCATAGACTTCAACAAGGCATCAGACGATGTGAAGTCTCTGTTCAACAATCTCATGAACATGGATTTCATCTTCCTGCAGCTTCAGGCCATATATAATGTTGTACTGAAGAAACGAAAGTCGGTCATCATTTTCGACGAAGTGCAGAACTGCCCCCAAGCCCGTCAAGCCATAAAATATCTAGTCCAAGACGGTCGATACGATTACATTGAGACAGGCTCGCTCATCAGCATCAAAAAGAACACCAAGAACATCACGATTCCCAGCGAAGAGGAGCGTGTCACGCTTCATCCCATGGACTATGAGGAGTTTCGCTGGGCAATGGGCGACGAGGCGACGGTGCCCTTACTTCGCACATTCTATGAGAACAGACTGCCCCTTGACAAAGCTCACCGCGAAAAAATGCGCGATTTCAGACTCTACATGCTGATAGGCGGTATGCCTCAGGCGGTCAAAGCCTTTCTTGAAACAAATAATCTCAGCATGGTGGATCTTGCCAAGCGCGGCATCATCAATATTTATCAGGACGACTTCCAGAAGCTTGACCCTACGGGCCGTTTAGAGACTCTCTTTATGGAAATCCCGTCTCAACTGAGCCAGACAAGCAATCGCTATAAACCATACACGGTACTTGGTGATGTGGATGAAGACAAAATGTTGGAGCTTATGAAAGACTTGGAAGACAGCAAGACAGTCCTTTTTTCCTATCATTCCAACGACCCGAACGTGGGCATGTCGTTGACAAAAGACATATCCAAGTACAAGATATTCTGTGCCGATACAGGCCTGTTTGTCACTCTTGCCTTCTGGGACAAAGACCATACAGAGAACATCATCTATCAAAAACTGCTGAACGACAAGCTCAGCGCCAATCTCGGATACGTATATGAGAACGTGATAGCACAGATGCTTGCCGCATCGGGCAACAAACTGTTCTATTACACTTGGCCCAAGGATGCCACCCATAACTACGAGATTGACTTCCTGCTGTCACGTGGTGCCAAGCTTCATCCCATAGAAGTGAAATCTTCAGGCTACAACACCCACAAGTCGCTCGATGCTTTCTGCCAGAAGTTCTCCCATATCGTTGAACGGCGTTACCTGATCTACACAAAAGACCTGCGAAAGGACGGGGACACACTGCTGCTTCCTGTCTATCTGACACCATTCGTGTAGTGCGAATATTTGTCTATTAGGGATAAATATTGTCCCAGTTCGTGACGTACATCGGTACCAATTATTTTTGCCTTTGGAGCAAAAAGGACAGAAAAGGACTTGCGGGAAAGGTCTTTTTGCACTAAGTTTGCCCCGAAATGGAAAATTTCGGCTCACAATGTTGCATCTTTCAAAAGAAATGCTTATCTTTGCCCCGTCATTCCACAAGAAGTGGCGACATCGAGGAGAGCGATGAATAAGAAGAATTTGGATATAGCATATTTCCTCTCCTTTTGTATTGAGCAATACAAGGAGGCGAAGCATCTGCCAGGAGCTGAGACTGCCAAAATCTTCAGCCAATATGGTGTGCTGGAGTATCTTGAACAACACTTCAAACCACTACATTCCCAAAGTCGTCAATGGATTTTGGAAGACATTGATGAGTTCATCAATCAAAGAAGGAAAGAATCGGCATGACAATATCTGTCTTTTATTGAAGCAAAGGAGGTGACATTATGAATCTGAATGTGACCCAAGACAATTTATATCTCTTCCTTCCGTCAAAAGTCAGCTGGATGGCAGAGATGCTTTCTGAAGATAAGAATATCAGCATTGCTGATGCTGTCAAGGAGATATACGCATCTGACACTTATCGCCGATTGGAAATGGAAGAATCGAAGCTTTGGCATTTGGGGCCAGTGGCACTCTATGAGGAAATGAAATAAAGATCAGCGGGGAAGGTTCCATCTGATTACGTCATCAATAAAAGTCACCTCGTAAGGGGTGGCTTTTATCTTTCCTCTGTAAGGGGCAGGCAACCACACCTTAATTATAACAATTACGGGTAAATTATGGTTATTACGGAAATTCGTTTCAAAAAGTCTGTTAGCCATATAATATACCAAAATTTTTGTTCTTAGAGCGAAAAGGACAGAAAAGGACTTGCGGGAAAAGACTTTTTGCATTATTTTTGCCGCCAAAATGGAAAAAATCGGCTCACAATGTTGCATCTTTCAAGTAAAATGCTTATCTTTGCCCCGTCATTCCGCAAGGAGTGGCGACATCGAGGAGAGCTATTAGGCTTTGACCCGTCTGAGAACCTGGAAAATTCAAAGTATAAGGGTGAGAAGTTTGAGAGTTGCTTCTCCTGTAGTAGCATATATACCGCTCGCTCCGCTATGGAGCCAGTTCGCATATATCCCTGCAGGTGTGAGCCGATTTCCATTCTTACTTATACGGGTATTCCAGGACCTTCAGACTAAGAATGTCAAGAAGGCTCACACTCGTTGTGCGAAAAAAACAACTGACGTAAAGACAATTAAAGGTATGTTCAATTATTTGAAAAAATCCTAACAAAACAACTAAATATTCTACAACTATGAGACAATTAAAAATTACATTATTACTCTCCATGCTCATAAGCATGGTTTGGACAAAAGCGTATGCATATACGCGCTATGATTGTGATGCCTGTATCGATGGCATTTTTTACAAGTTCAACGGTCAAACTGCTACAGTTACATATAAGTACGTAGAAATTGACCTATAGCTCATTTTGCAGGCTGAAACCCTTCCCAAAGTCCGATAAATACTGGTATTCCGCGCAATCAAGCTACTTTGAGCGATAAATCGAC
>CAJOIW010000046.1 GCA_905234845.1 uncultured Prevotella sp.
GTGGCAAAAACAAAGGTAACAAAAAAGGTCGGAATCCAAGCGAGGATACCGACCTTAACTTTTATACTATTCAAAAAGTTTTAGCGGACAGCAGTAATTAGATATAAGAGCCCGCCCGAAGGTGAGCAGGCTCTTATTGAAAAAATGCTTAAAGGCTGAATCGGCGCCCGTTCCACTTCAGTGTTTTCTTCTGCTTTTTGTTTCCGTTATCATCCCACTTTGTGACAATGATGTCCTTGCTGGTACGTGGCAGGTCGTAGGAGGTGTTGTCATAATCCACGTCGAAGCCTGGGCTTTCACACATCTTCATCTTTTTCGTGGCATTGTCGTAGCGGAAAAACGTGATACCGTCGTATTGGCCTAAATGGGGCTTGCCGTTTTGGAAGAGCCACGAGCTGTAGGCAAACAGTTTGTGCTTTCCGTCAGACTCGTTCCAGTAGCACATCTCTGCCCTTATCATGTAATCCTCGTGTCGCGACTCACAGCATATATAGCCGTTTTTCTCGTCGACGGTCAGCGTAACCCATTCTTCTTGTGGCTCTCCCTTAAGGTAATTGGAGATGGCATACTCTACCCAGCCGGTAGCTTCCTGGTCGCATTCATCTTCATCTTCATCGTGGGAGAAGAGGAAGGCCGAGGCAAAGTCGACGATGGTGGGTTTCGCGCCTTTATAGTTCACTCGGATGGCATCCTGTGCCGCCAGCGCCAGCGTGCAACAGGCAAAGACAATCGCCAATGATACTCTTTTCATATTGTTAAGTTTTTAGGTGAAACAATTACGCAGCAAAGATACAAAGAAGTGCGCAAAATTCCAAATATATTTGGGTATTTTCAACAGAGAGCATCGTTCATTCTAACAATAAACGCTTCATTCTAACAATGAAAGTTAAATTTCTAAACTTTTAGAATGAAAGGTTTGGAGGGTATTCCGTAAACACTTACATTTGCATTCGAAAAGTTTAGAATAAGAAAGACAGAATACATGAAAGAGAAGAGACAACTGACGAAGTCGGAGATGCAGGTGATGCAGGCGCTCTGGTCGATGCCGAAGGGCGAGGCCTATGCCGCCGACATCATGGAACGCTATGCCGAGCCGCGTCCGGCCATGACCACGCTGCTCACATTTCTGAAGATACTCCGCGAGAAAGGTTTTGTTGAGGCCGAGAAACACGGCCGCTCCCACCTGTTCCGCGCACTGGTGAGCCGCGAGGAATATACCGGAGCCGTGATGGACGATGTGAAGGACACGTTCTTCGGCGGTTCGGCCGCGTCGCTCGTGTCGTTTTTCGCCCGCCGCGAGTCGCTCAGTGAGGAGGAAATCTCTGAGCTGAGGCGAATCATCGACAAAGTCAACCCCCGAAACAACCAATGATGATGCGAAAGACGATCTTTGACAAAGTAATATATATACTTTTACCAAGTAATATATATTATATTACTGAGTAATATATATACTATTACCGAGTAATATATATTATATTACTTTGTGAAAGACAAGCTTTCGGGTTGTGAAGGCTAAGCAATGGGTGGGAAAAACATGGTTATGCGCATTTCGGCATGAAATCGCTGAATGGAAAAAGATAGAAAATAGCCAAATAAATTGTAAATTGTCAAATTGTAAATTAAAATGATGACCGAGTACTTTATATATAGTTTGAAGGTGGCGGCACTGATGGCCGTGTTCTACCTGTTTTGGCGGTTGCTTTTGGAGCGCGAGACGCTTCACCGGCTCAATCGCATAGTGCTTCTGCTGACGGCTCTGGGGTCGTTCGTCTTGCCGCTGTGCGTAATCACCCTCCACCGTACCGAGGAGATTGTTGCCCCTGTTGGCGGAACGGTTGGCATGGGGTCTTTGATGGTGGGCGAGGTCGTGGAAGAGCCCACGCTCTGGGAGCGGTGGGGTAGTGTGGCAGGTATTGTGCTGTTGGTTGTCACCGCTGCCATGTTGTTGCACCTCGTCTATGGTATCTGGCGGTTACACCGGTTCATTCGTCATTGCGAGTTGCACAGAGAAGCCAACGGCGTGACCATCGCCGTGAGCGAGGAGCAGATAGCGCCGTCGAGTTGGATGCATACCATTATGCTTTCCCGATGCGACTATGAACAACCCTTATCGGCTATTCTGGTCCACGAGCGCAGCCATATCCATCACCGCCACTCGTGGGACGTACTTTTCGTCGAACTGGTTACTGCCCTGCAATGGTTCAATCCCGTCGTCTGGATGATTCGCCAAGACCTCCGTACTGTGCACGAGTACGAGGCTGACGCGGCAGTCATCTCGGGCGGAACAGATATGCGCGCTTATTTCAACATGTTGGTTCAGAAAGCCACAGGCCGTGGCGCGTACTCCATGGCCAACGGCATTAGTAACAGTACGCTCAAAAAAAGAATTAAACGTATGCTAAAAAGAAAATCAAATCGATGGCGTGGTGTCAAGGCACTCTACGTCATCCCCGTCGTGGCCCTCTCGCTGGCCGCCACGGCAAAGACCATCGTCGAGTACCGACAAGTGCCGGCGCCAGAGAAAGTTCAGGCGGTCGAACCTGTTGTGCTGCCCGCAGCCTCGGCGGGCGACAAACAGCCGATAGTGTTCATCGACGGCAAGGAAGTCAGTAAGGAGAAGTTCAAGAGTCTCAAACCCGAACAGGTTGAGACCATGACTGTGTTGAAGGACAAGGAGGCAACGGCAGCCTACGGTGAGAAAGGTAAGAATGGTGTCATCCTCGTCACGCTAAAGAAAGAACAGCAACCCGCCTCCGAAAGCGACATTTCGCTTGTGTTCATTGATGGCAAGGAGGTCAGTCGGGAAAAGTTGAAGCATCTCGACTCCGAACAGATTGAGACCGTGACCGTGCTGAAGGACAAGGAGTCAACGGCTGCCTATGGTGAGAAGGGCAAGAACGGTGTCATGCTCATCACGCTGAAGAAAGAGCAGCAGCCTGATGCCTCCAACGCGCCTGTTGCGAAGTTGCCGCAGGGACAAGACCCTGTCTATGAGGTGTGCGAGGTGCTGCCAGAGTTCCCCGGTGGAATGTCCGAGATGATGAAGTTCGTGCAAGAAAATATGAAATACCCACAGGAGGCATATGCAAACGGTGTCCAGGGTAGGGTAATTGTCAACTACGTCGTCGAGAAAGACGGGACAATAAGCGGCGCACATGTGGTACGGTCCGTAGATCCGTTGCTCGATGCTGAGGCTCTGCGCATGGTGAACATGATGCCTAAGTGGAAGCCCGGAAAGCATAAAGGCAAGCCTGTGCGCGTGAAATTCACCATTCCCATCACGTTCAAGTTACAAGGTTAGCCCCGAGGCAAACTCATTTTAGTTGGCAGGGTCGTCATGACTCTGCCAACGATTTTTTTTGTTGTGCGGAAAAATATCTTCAAACGATGGATTGCTATTTCGGATTTTTTATATACTTTTGTGACAGAAACCCATAAAACCAATAAAAACGAAATGCTATGAAGAGAATCACGATTGCCTTGTTCGCCTTTCTGGCAATGGCGCAGACGGCATGGGCACAGAGTGCCATCGAGGACATACGCAAGCAGTATGCTGGAGTCAAGGAGATGATTGCCCGGATGGAGCCCGAGCAGGGCTGGCCGCCGGAGTACTATCACCTGAAGATTGTGCAGAACCTGCCCGGTACCGGCTATCACGAGGAGAACGTGCGTATGTACTTCACCGACGAGGAGGTCGACGAGATCTATCCGCCTCACAAGCTCCTTTTCGTTTCGTCGAAATACAACTTTGCCGCACGCGAATTCTATGAGGAATACCTTTTCGACAACGATGGGCACCTTATCTTCATCTACGCTCTCACGCCCGACGCCGTTGACGAAAAGGAGAGCGAGCTGCGCTTCTACCTCGCCGACGGAAACCTGATAAAGACGCTTGTCAAGAGTCGCGCTTGGGGCAGCGACGCACCCTTCAAAGAGGAGTATTCGGGCACCTTCTGCCCTCCGGCCTACAAACCGTCATACCAGACCTACGTACAGTATGCCGCCAAGTTCAAACACCTCTTCAAATCCATCGACAACAGTACGTATAAATAGCGTAAAGGAGAAAAAGCAGCGAGACGAGCAACAACATGATTGCTTGTCTCGCTGAAGTAAAATACTTTCTGTAAAAACAGAGTGTTAATATTCGTCCTCGTTGAACAGAAAATCTTCTTTGGTGGGGTAGTCGGGCCAGATGTCTTCGATACTGTCGTAGATATCGCCCTCGTCTTCTATTTCCTGAAGGTTCTCGAGTACTTCGAGCGGTGCTCCTGAGCGGATGGCGTAGTCGATGAGCTCTTCTTTGGTTGCCGGCCAGGGAGCATCTTCCAGTTTTGATGCTAATTCGAGTGTCCAATACATAGTTTTATGTCCTTTCTTTTTTTATGTTTTTTATTTTGCGTGCAAAAGTAATCATTTTCTTGTTATCTGCAAGCATTATGCCATTTTTTTTCATTGGCTGGTATGAAAAACTTAAAAATTCAGGATGTAGTGTTGCGGTTGGTAACGTTCATGGGTAAAAATGACGCCCATTTTCCACAGATTGAATGTCAGGGTGCAAGGTGGATTGGAGATGATGTGGTTCCAAATCTCAAGTGTGTTGGGTGTGTCGTTGATGCCGAGTAGCAGAATGGTTGGCGGCTCCTGATTGACGGTAGATGGCAGGTGGCTGATGGTCTCGGCGATGTTGGGAGAGTGGACTGACAGTAATAGTAGTTGCGCGTCTTGCGGATTGCTGACAATGTCGGCGCGCTCACAGCCTCCCTTTATGTATGCGTGGTAGGGTGGGGGTGTCTTCGGCGCGATGTATATTGCCTGGGGCTGACAGAAGTTGGCAATGCGTAGCAACAGGTGGCAGAGTCGCTGATCGCTGCCTTGTACGTGTGTGTTATGGTCCAGTTCTCCGTATTTATAATAGGGACTTCGCTCGGCAACAACCTCTTTGACAAAATCATAAGCCCAGGGTGATTGTATGCCGAATCCCCGCAGCTTGCCTATGCCGTGCAGCCAGTGTCGTAAATGAAGCAACGGATACATGTGTTTTATTTTTCAATTTTCACTTCTTTGTTGAATCCTCGTTGATCCCTTAGTACGAAAGTGTAAGTGCGGCCTTCGATGAAGGGGTATCGTTGGAAGGCTTCGAAGGTGGGAATCTCCTCACCATTGATGCGGAGGATGATGTCGCCTTGTCGCATCCCAGCCTTAAATGCTTGGTGCTCGCTGCGAATGAATCCTACTGCGGCGCGATTTTCATAGGGTACATAGGCAATGCTCAATGGCTTGTTTCCTACGACGACATTATCGCTTGTGTTGTAGGGCTGAAATTTCAGGCGCTTGCGTTTGGGGTCGATGATGATACTGCCGTAGTCGAGTATTTGTGCTCCAATGCGTGAAGCTCCTTGGGTCGTAATGGCATGCACATCGAGAAACGAGAAATCACCCCATTTTAGCCGGTCGAGCCGTAGGAATACCAGTTCGCCCGATTGTTCCGTACTCAACGTGCCTATCGACTGCTGTCCCTCAATGCGCTCCTCTATCTGTGAGCCTACGTTCTTGCTCTTGTAGGCATGGATGTCGAAGCTTTGCTTGTTCATCGTATAGATGGCTCGCTCGCCTGTATCGAAAAGTACTTGATCAACATGGCGGGTAAAAGGGCTGACATATAGATAAGGTACCCACCATTTTAATTTATATTTCACATCGTAGCCTTGTTCCTCATCAAAAACACCTTTGCGGTCAGTCAGAATCAATTGTCGGGCACGGGTGTCGATTTTTGCATATAGTCCTCGGTTAAACAGGTCGAAGCCGATGACGGCATCAAATCGTTGGCGTGTTTGTGGGCGCGGCAAGACTGATGCCACATAGCCGCTAAACAGAAGTCTGCCCATACGAAAAGGAGGTAGCTGTACTACGCGTACGGTGTCTTTTTTGTTGTTCGCATCATGCGAGACGACGTTCCCCAGTTCGTGGTAGCGGCTCGCATCGGTGCCGTCATAGACCATGCCTTGTCCTGATCCCGTGTCAATCAGGTAGCGGCGGCGCGTGCCTTCTGTCTCTACTTCTACATAGATGAGGTGGTTCTCTATGACAATCGGAATCGTATCGCAGAAATTGTGCTCCGACAATTCGAAATTGGCAGAATAGCTATACATCTGAGCTTGCGATACTGTCGCTGCCGATAGCAACAAAAACAAAATAAACACTTTCTTCATCGATGCAAAGGTACATAAACCCATGCAGAAAACAAAACGATTAGCCATTTTTCTTTTACTATTACGTACATATAATAATTATAATAAGGTATATTCCTTCGTTTAATAATTACAGATTGCAAATAAGTGTTAAATCTTTATGTTTTTGTATATTTCTGTCTGAAAAGTTTTGCTGTTTTGTGAAAAGTTCGTACCTTTGCATCCGCTTTCGCGCATTTT
>CAJOIW010000047.1 GCA_905234845.1 uncultured Prevotella sp.
GATGCTTACCGGCCACCAGGCGTCGCCGCGCTTCACCTGGCGCGCCAGCCCGCGCTGCTCCGTCTGCCGGCGAAAAGCCTCTTTCTCCGTCTGATACTCCAGTTGCAGCAACAGTCGCTGCTGTTGTAATGCCTGTATTGGTGATTCCATGGGTGCAAAATTAAGAAAATATTTGCATATACCAAACGTTTGGTATGCGAAATGCCACAAAAGGGCGATTGTGGGTATGCGAAAACCGCCGTACCTTTGTACCATTGATAAGGCTTCACGACTTGAAGGCAATATTTTATTAACAAACAAATAAGGATAAGATTATGACAAAGATTGCAAAACAACTGACCGAGCTCGTCGGCAACACCCCGCTTCTGGAGCTCAACAAGTATTCAAAGGCTAAGGGTCTGGAGACCCCGATAATTGCCAAAGTAGAGTTCTTCAACCCCGGCGGCAGCGTCAAGGACCGTATCGCACTGGCGATGATTGAGGATGCCGAGGCTAAGGGAATTCTCAAACCCGGTGCCACCATCATTGAGCCTACCTCAGGCAACACCGGCGTAGGATTAGCACTGGTATCGGCCGTCAAGGGCTACCATCTTATCCTTACCATGCCCGAAACCATGAGCGTGGAGCGTCGTAACCTCGTAAAGGCCTACGGTGCCGAGGTGCGCCTCACCTCTGGAAAAGACGGCATGCCAGGTGCTATCCGCGCTGCAGAGGAACTGCGCGACACCATTCCCGGTGCCGTCATCCTGCAGCAGTTTGAGAACGCCGCCAACCCCGCCAAGCACTATGCCACCACTGGTCCTGAGATATGGCGCGACACCGACGGCAAGGTCGACATCTTCATCGGCGGCGTAGGCACCGGCGGTACTATCAGCGGAGTAGGCAAATTCCTGAAGGAGCAGAATCCGGATATTAAGATCATCGCCGTAGAACCGAAGTCGAGCCCCGTGCTGAACGGCGGCCAGAGCGGTCCCCACAAGATTCAGGGTATCGGTGCCGGTTTCGTGCCCAAGACCTACGACTCACAGGTCATCGACGAGGTGTTTGACGTGGAGAACGATGCTGCCATCCGCACGGGCCGTGAGATAGCACAGTCGGAAGGTCTGCTGGTAGGCATCTCAGCCGGTGCTGCCCTCTATGCCGCTATCGAGGTGGCCAAGCGTCCCGAGAACAAGGGCAAGAATATTGTGGTGCTGCTGCCCGATACGGGTGAGCGCTACCTCAGCACCGTCCTCTACGCTTTCGAGGACTACCCTCTCTAAACGACTATTAAGATTAAAGCAGATCGAGGCATTTCTCAATGGGGATGCCTCGTTTTTTGTCGTCGAGGTTGCGGTTGCGGTCGATAAGACTGCTGACGACGTCCATCGCCGTCCGCGTGCTCTGCTTCAAGGGTTCGCCCCGCAGCAGGTGGCCGATGAGCACCGCCGAGAAGATGTCGCCCGTGCCGTGGATGAGTACCGGTATCTCGTCGTAGTCCAGACGGAAGAACTCACCGTCCTGGTGGTTATAGCCGATGACACAGCTCTGACCCTCCACCCGCGCACTGGTCACCAGCGACGACCGCGCACCGATGTCGCGCAGACGGCTGAGCATCTCGCGCGCCTCCTGCCACGACAGGCCCTCTTCCTGAAACGGCGTCGACGTTAGGAAACAGGCTTCGGTGTAGTTGGGAAATGTCAGGTCGGCCACCGACACCATCTGTCGCATCAGCTCCACCTGCCGCGGTGTGATACCGTTGTAGAGCCGTCCGCCGTCGCCCATGATGGGGTCGACGAAGATGGTCGTTCCCTGGCGCGACAGTTCGCTGCAGTAGTTAGACACCAGCACCGCCTGCTCCTCGCTGAACATCAGGCCCGTACACACAGCATCGAACGTGAAGCCCAACTCGCGCCACACGGGCAACACACCACGCATATACTCCGTAGTGTCGAGCACGTTGAAGCGCCCGTAGTCGAGGGTATTCGACACGAGCGATGTCGGCAGGTTATACGTCGGGTGACCGAGATAGGTCAGGATAGGCATCATTGCCACCATGCCCACATGGCTGTAGCCTACAACATCATTTATCAGCAGTATCTTCTTCATGTCGGCTGCAAAGGTAGTGCAAACCGAGGAAAAAACCAAATTTCTCAGCGCATTTCTTATCGTCCGCAGCCATCTACCGACTCACACCATTTCATAACCATCGCCTGTCACACTCCTATATATAGAACTCTGAGGGATCGATCAGTCCGGCACGGAGGGCGTACTTCACGGCCTCATGAGCGGTGTTGATGCCCAGCTTGCGGAAGATGTTCTTGCGGTGGGTGGTGACGGTGTGGACGCTGGAGAAGCGCTCGGCCGCAATCTCCTTGGTGGTCTTGCCCTGGGCGATGGCCTTGACGATTTCCATCTCTGTGGTGGTCAGGACACTGGGTGTCTCTTCCTCTTGCTGCTGCTGGGTGATGATGGTCTCAAGGGCGCGCTGGCTGAGGTAGCGGGTATGACGGTCTACGGCCTGCAGGGCCTCACGCAGTTCGCTCATCGGCCCGTCCTTATAGACGACGCTGAACTGGTGTGACGAGTAGACGACGCGGCGTATGAACTGCGGCGTCAAGTCATCGCTGATAAGTATCCAGTCGGAGAGGCTGAAGCGCTCGGCAATGATGAGCAACTGGTCTTCGTCGGCAAAGTCGAAGAGTGTATAGTCGAGCAGGACGACGGCACTCTGGTGCTCTTTGAGCAGCGCCACGAGTCCGGCACGGTCGAAGGCGCGGTAGACAGCGGCCTCTTCCTCCCGCTGCAGGAGGCTCTCCAGGGCGAATCGTGTCAGCTCCTGATTGTCTGCAATGATATACTTTCTCATAGATGTGTCGGTTATGATGGGTGCGAAGGTACAAAATTATGAGTAATCTGCCAAATCTTTTGACAGATTTGACAGACTACTCATTAAAAAAAAATTAATCTTCAAAACATACTGTATCAAATCTTGTCGAGAGCCTGGGCGAGGTCGTCGATGATGTCGTCGATATGCTCGGTACCGATACTCAGACGTACGGTGGCCGGTGTGATGTGCTGCTCGGCCAGTTCCTCGGGCGAGAGCTGTGAGTGAGTGGTGGTGTAGGGATGAATCACCAGACTCTTTACATCAGCCACGTTAGCCAGCAACGAGAAGATCTGCAGGGCATCGATGAACTTCCAAGCCTCTTCCTGTCCGCCCTTGATCTCGAAAGTGAAGATCGAGGCACCACCGTTGGGGAAATACTTCAGATAGAGCTGATGGTCGTGGTGGCTCTCCAGAGCGGGATGGTTCACCTTAGCCACTTTGGGATGCTTAGAGAGGAAATCCACTACTTTCAGGGCGTTCTCCACATGACGTTCCACACGCAGACTCAGCGTCTCAACTCCTTGCAAGAGGATGAAGGCATTGAAAGGCGAAATAGCAGCACCTGTATCGCGCAGGATGACGGCACGAATGCGAGTGACGTAGGCAGCGGCTCCCACAGCCTGAGCAAACACGATACCGTGGTAACTGGGATCGGGCTTTGCCAAAGTGGGGAACTTGTCGGGGTTAGCCAACCAGTCGAACTTTCCACCATCGACGATCACACCACCGAGGCTCGTTCCGTGACCACCCAAGAACTTCGTAGCAGAGTGTACCACGATATCGGCACCGTGCTCCAATGGACGGATCAAATAAGGTGTACCGAATGTGTTATCCACGATGAACGGAATCCCATGTTTGTGAGCCACAGCTGCCACACCCTCTATATCGAGCACATCGCTGTTGGGGTTGCCGAAAGTCTCGGCATATACTACTTTTGTGTTTGGTTTGATAGCGGCATCAAGCGCCTCCAGATCGTTTACATTCAGGATGGTGTTCGTCACACCCTGAGTTGCCAGCGTGTGGGTAATGAGGTTGTACGAACCACCATACAGGTTGTCGGCGGCTACGATGTGGTCACCATTCTGCACGATATTCTGCAGAGCGTAGGTGATGGCGGCAGCACCCGAAGCGACAGCCAGACCAGCCACACCACCTTCGAGGGCAGCCACACGATCCTCGAACACACCCTGGGTGGAGTTGGTCAAACGACCATAGATATTACCTGCATCGCGCAGTCCGAAGCGGTCGGCAGCGTGCTGAGAGTTGTGGAATACATAACTGGTCGTCTGGTAGATGGGGACAGCACGAGCGTCAGTTGCGGGGTCAGCCTGTTCCTGGCCTACATGGAGCTGTAAAGTCTCAAAGCGATAATTTTTCTTACTCATAATGCAATTTATATTTAAAGATTTACGAATTTACAATTTTGAAGGCGCCTTGTTCAAGAATTCGACATTTCGGCATTTCGTGCAGGCGCCATAATCGATATTACGATATTTTGTCTAACGTTTCGTTGTTTTGACGCTGCAAAGTTACGAACTTTAGAAATATCCACCAAATTTCTTGCAGAATTCAGAAAATATCACTAATTTTGCAGCTCACAAAGAATAAAACTCTAATTCCGGCTTCTCAGAAGCCCTCCAACAGAATAAAACTCTAAACTATGGCAGAAATCTTAGACGAAACCGACCTGCAGATCCTCAAAACGCTGCAAAAAAACGCAAAATTAACCACAAAAGAACTGGCTGATGCTGTTCATCTCACCCCAACACCCGTGTTTGAAAGACAAAAACGTCTCGAAAAGAAAGGTTATATCAAAAAGTATGTAGCTATTCTCGACCCCGACAAACTCAACCAGGGATTAGCAGTCTTCTGCAAAGTAAAACTCAAACAGATCAACCACGAGATTGCCGATGCGTTCGTGCGTCGCATCCAGCGCATCCCAGAAGTCACCGAGTGTTACAACACCTCTGGCGCCTACGATTATCTTTTAAAGGTACGC
The DNA here is from genome assembly GCA_905234845.1 of uncultured Prevotella sp. Taxonomy (GTDB): domain Bacteria; phylum Bacteroidota; class Bacteroidia; order Bacteroidales; family Bacteroidaceae; genus Prevotella. The sequence goes on from CAJOIW010000047.1 coordinate 4,869, forward strand.
GCACGCGACATGAAGCAATACCAAGAGTTCATCCTCAACAAACTGGGCGAAATCGAAAGTCTCGCCTCCATCGAATCCACCTTCGTTATGAGCGAAGTGAAGCAAAGCTACGGCATCAATATATAGTTTAAGCCCCCACAGACAATTTGTTTTTTCTGTATTTGTCTTCGTGTTTTTTTGTTCCCAAAATCGCTCTTTTTATGCATTTTAATCGCTGTACTGCATAAAAAAGTACGTTTTTTATCCAATAGACACGCAAAAACTGAAGAAAACTAACACGAAAGAGAGAGTGATTCTGCTGAGACAAACGGATATTATTTTGGTTTTTCCTTGCTTTATTCAAGGAAAGTTTGTATCTTTGCAGCCGGAATAAATAAATCGAGACGATTATGGAAGCAAGAACAGCAAGAAAGGTGGTCGAAGTAATCGACACGCCAATTCGGGCCACCAACGGTCGGCCCCTCATCCGCCGCGTGGAGAAGATCCTCATGCCCAACGGACGCTATCGCCATCCCGTGACCTACATCGACATGACGCCCGGCTATGTGGATACCACTGAGTTCTGGAAAAGCCAGAAGCGTGCTCCAGGCTATGAAATACAGATTGAGCCATGATACAGACAGGCTATCCATTTGAGTTCATGGGCTCAAATACGGTTGGAGTCGACAAGTATCTGCTGGAGACGCTCGTTTACGTCTTTCGCTCCGAAAAATCGGGCCATAGGTATCAGGTCAACATTGAGCGTTACGCTGAGCATCTGTGCGGCGTAAAATTCTTCGACCTAACTACCGACATCAGAATAGGAAAATACAGCAACCTCTCTGCCACCTACGAGCCGCGCACTATCTTCCGCACCGTAGCCGACATCACCCTCGACGCCTACCGCCGCGACCCAAAGTCGTCGTTCTTCTTTATTGGAGCCGCCGACAGCCGCGACCGCTCGTCGGTTAGCACCCGTCGCTACCGCGTTTACACGGCCTTTGTCAATGACCTCAATCTGAGCGATCGGTTTAGTATCATTGAGTTGAAGGATCAGTCGATGAGCGTGCTTATCAACCGCAAAGCTGTGCCCGACATTGATGCCTACATGAAGCGCATCTTAAATTTCGTTATGGACTAACATCTTCCCCACTTCCATTATAAAAAGGCTTGAAATACCAATCTGAAGACTCGGAATAGCCTTTTGTTTACTCCCCCACCACAAAAAAATATTTTTTGGCAAGAAACTTCATAATTTTTGGCTCAACTTGCAGGTTATTAGCGAGTTGAGTCAAATTTAACTTCATAGTTTCTTCATAAAAACGGGGAGAAACTTCATACTTTCTTCATGTTTTCTTCTTTGGCAATAATTGTGCTTTTTTAAACTACATTTCGTTTGCAGAAGATATGAAAAGGCAATCAAATAAACAGTTTTTTTTTGCCTGCCTACAGAAAAAAAGTCACGGAAAAAGCGTAAGCATTCGATAAACTACAGGTAGTTGAACCTATATACTATAGCAACAGCAGCTATAACTTCAGGTGAAGCATATAGCTGCTGTTGTTTTGTTGTAC
>CAJOIW010000048.1 GCA_905234845.1 uncultured Prevotella sp.
ACCGAGAGCGTCTGGTGCTCCTCGGTGACGTTGTCCGACGTCTGGTTCACCAGTTTCACACGCGAACCGTCCATCTCATAGACCGCGAAGTTCAGCCGGTTGCAGTAGTCAGTCACTGCCGCACGAGTCGCACCGGAACGGGTTTCAGCGTCCAGAGCCTCAGAACCGCGGCTCAGGCTCGCAAACGGCATCTGCTCTAACTGATAGACGCTGACCGTCAGGTTGCCAGTCGGGCTGTTTACTTCTTCTTCGGAGAATATCGCCTTCTCGCAGGATGCAAGCGCAACAATGGCCAGCATCAGGCACAGTGTCGCCACTGTGCACAGGGATTGCTGTATCTTCATAATACATCCTCCCCTGCTTTAGAAGTTCACATTCTCACTATCCAGCCAATCGGTGTCCACCTGGAAGGTGCCAGCGGCCGTCGTCTGATACATCGCACCCGTGAGAACGGTCTGGCGGTTGCGCTTCAGCGGCACGTCCTCGACGGTCTTCGAGAAGAGCACATTGTCGTCCTCGTCGAGGGTTTCGATGGTCACGTCAGCCGTCTGCTCGTCAGTCGCGAGGAAGAAGAGCGTGGCGGAACGGGTGACCGTTCCCACAGCCTCGTTATGCGTGATTGTCACCGTGATGCCGCTGTTCGCGGTGGCCAAGCCAGTCGTGGGGTCGAAATCGCGGCTACCGGTGGTCGTCGTGAGCCTCAGTTTCTTTGCATCCTCCTTGCGACCGTCAGTAGAGCAGACAGCGAGACAGGAGACGATGCGGTCGAGCGTGGCACTCAGGTTCAGTGCGGCATTGCTGTTGACATTCACCGTCTGACTGTAGGCGAAGGTCTCCATCACCCTGTTCTCCCCGAAGGAGGCAGAGGTGGCACTCGTCAGTGTGACGGCATTGTCGCCACCGTTCGCCACGACCACCATGGAGTAACTGCCCATGGGCAGCGAGGTAGAGAATTCGCCAAAGGTCTGACCTTCGGGGATGTTCCCTTTCTCTTGGGTCGCCTTATAGACCTCGGTGCCGTTGCTGGCATAGAATGCCAGCGTAAGATACGTTACGCCAGAGTACACTCCGACCGCTTGGGCACGGGTTGCGGTTCGCGTTCCTTGCGGTTCGTCTGTCCCAGGGAAATCCTCCTGACCCACCGAGAACCCATCGACCCGCACCGTCACTGACGCTAGTTGGCTCTGCTCAGCAGTCTGTTCATTACTCAGTTCTACACTCTCGTTGCTGCACGAAGCAGCCAGCAGCATGAATGCTGCAATAAACAATTTCTTGTTCATAATTTTGTTGTTATTAATTAATAAAATTGTAGAGAACGGCAGAACGTCCGTTACTCACAATTATTAACGTCTAACAACAACAATGATTATGTATACAAGAATCGATTATATGGTGCGATGCAAGTCAGGAATAGTAATTCTTATACCATTGAGCGAACTTGCGGAGACCCTCGCGGAGGGTGATCTTCGGGGTAAACCCGAAGTCGCGAGCTAAGGCTGTTGCGTCGGCATAGGTTGTTGGCACGTCACCGGGCTGCATGGGCACCAGCTCCTTGTGAGCCTCAAAGTCGTAATCCTGAGGGAGGACACCGGCACGAAGGAGTTCCTCCTGGAGAATGTTGACAAAGTCGAGGAGGTTCTCGGGCTGGCCACCACCTATATTATATACGGCATAGGGCGGGATGGGGAGGCCGTCTTCGCCAGTCTTGCGCTCTGGGGCTCCTTGTATCACGCGAATGATGCCCTCCACGATGTCGTCGACATAGGTAAAGTCGCGACGGCAGTTGCCATAGTTGTATATCTGAATCGTCTCGCCTTTCAGCAGTTTATTGGTAAAGCCAAAATAGGCCATGTCGGGACGGCCCGCAGGACCATAGACGGTGAAGAAGCGGAGACCGGTGGTGGGGATGTCGTAGAGTTTGCTATAGCAGTGGGCGAAGAGCTCGTTGCTCTTCTTGGTGGCCGCATAGAGGGATACAGGGTTATCCACGCGGTCGTCGGTGCTGAACGGCACTTTCTTGTTGCCGCCATAGACGGAGCTCGAAGAAGCATACACAAGGTGCTCCACAGGATTGTGCCGGCATGCTTCAAGGATGTTGTAGAAACCAATCATGTTCGACTGGATGTAGGCATCGGGGTTGGTGATGCTGTAGCGGACACCGGCCTGAGCGGCGAGATTCACTACGACGGCTGGGCGATACTGGGCGAAGAGGCGGTCGATGAGGGCACGATCGGAAATGTCGCCTTTGATGAAGGTCCAGGTGTTTCCCGACGGAGAACCGTCGGGCACGGTGGTTAACTGAGCCGACGGGGAAACCGCCGGGCGCGGGGACGATGCGGGAATTCCCGACGGGGAACCGACGGGCACGGTGGCGGTTTGCTCGATTTCCTGGAGGCGGTATTCCTTGAGGGAGGGGTCATAGTAGTCGTTCATGTTGTCGATACCGACTATGGTGGTGCCCTTCGTCTCTTTTAAAAGACGCTGCACCAGATTGCTACCGATGAAGCCCGCGGCTCCGGTCACAAAGATGGTTTTATTATTTAAATCAATCTTTTCCATATTATCTTTATTTGACCACGAATTACGCAAATATCACGAATTTATCCAAAGCGCTTAATGGCCTCGTAGTAGGTGTCAAGGCTTCCGATGTCGAAGCGGCCGGCAGACATGGGCCAGGCGTGCATGGTGGTGTGTTCCACCATGTAGTGGGCGAGATTGCCCGGGGCATCCTTGCCACAGCCGTTCTCTACGGAGTGGCGCACCAGGTCGAGGTCTTCTTTTCTATATATATAAAAAGGTGGCACGGCCCAGTGGCTCTTGGGCACCTGCGGTTTCTCCTCCATGCCCAGCACCTTCATGTCAGCGTCGAGTTCGACAACACCCGTACGCTGGAGTTTCTCTATCGAGGGCTGCTCGTGACACATGATGCAGGAAGTGCCTTTAACCTTGGCGAATTCGACAAATTCGCGGAAAGAGAAGAAGAGGAGGTTGTCAGCAGCGACGACGAGGAGGTCAGCATCTTCCCTACCCTCCCCTGACGGAGAGGGAGTAGTGGCTGAGCGCTTGTCAAGATAGTTGAGCGCCAGTAGCAGGTCGCAGACCGCTCCAAGGCGGGTGTCATTCGTTTCCGTGCCGTCGTCGATGATGGTGATGGGCTTCTGCCATCGACATTCTTTCTTTTTCCACTCCTCGAAGATGTGTGCAAACTTATGGTTTGTGATGATGATGTGCTCATCAATCTCGGGAATCTTGTCAATGTCATCGAGCATGCGACCCAGAATCGACTTCTCGCCTATCTTCAGCAACGGCTTCGGGAAATTCTTCGTCAACTCCCCTAACCTCGTGGCGTAACCTGCAGCTATAACTATATTCTTCATCTCAATTCGTATAATTCGTACTCTTCGTGGTCGCTAAACAAATCTTGCTCCATCGTCGGGCTTTACCCAGAACACTTGGAACGTTTTTTCGTACTCAGGGAACTGCTCCAGATATTTCTCTGTCAGCACCTTCTCAATATTTTCTTTGCAGGCAGGATCGACCAGCGCGATGCAAGCCCCTTTGAATCCAGCTCCCGAGAAGCGTCCGCCATAAACACCAGGCAGCGAGCGCATAATCTCGTAAATCGCAATCAGTTCTGGCGAGCCGCACTCGTAGTTGTGGATGCTGCTCTCGCAAGAGTCGAAAGAGAGTTTTCCAAAGAGTTTCAGATTGCCCGTCTCCCAAGCGGTAACGCCCTGGCGCACACGACGGTACTCCGAGTAAAAATGCTCAGCACGACGGGCGAAGCGAGCCGGCATCGCAATGCGCGTCTTGTCGAACGTCGCCTTGGGGATGTCACGCAAGAACGTCTTGTCGAACGTCTTCAGCGGCTGTTCCGTATAGGCCAACATGTTCCATGCGGCCGTCTTGCACTCATACACACGGAGGTTATAGTCCGAATTCACAAGCGAGCGGGTGAGACCGCTAAAGAAGATGCCAATCTCAAACTCCGGCATTTCCGGGTTGCGCTTGATAATGCGCCAGTCGTTCGAGTCGCAGTCGAGGAACAGCAGTCCGTCCTTCTTTCCCAGTGCGATACACGCCTGATCGAGCAGACCGTTGTTCAGTCCGATGTACTCGCGCTCAGCCTCAGAAGCAATTTTTACTACCTCAAACGGCTGGAGCGTTATGTCATTCGCCTTAGCAAATGCCATTACGTAGGCTATCAGCACAGCAGCACTGCTCGACAGTCCACCTACAGGCAGCGAGCCTTGAATGACACCATCGATACCTTTACGAAGCTCAAACCGCTTGCGCAAAGCATACTTCGCACCACGGGCATAGTCGCCCCAATGCTTCTCGCGCACCTGTGAGGGTTTGTCTATCTCGAACTCGACATCGCCCTCGAAGGTGCGTGATGTGAGTTTGACGACACTATCCTCCCTGACGTTGAACCAGAGGTCCACGCCCTTGTCGATGGCAAAGCCTGTGACCAAGCCGTGCTGGTGGTCAACGTGGGCACCCAACGGGCACACACGGTAAGGAGAAAATATATGATTCTGATATTCCATAGATAAACTGTTTTTTTAATGTTCAGCAACGAATTTGCTTGGCTATGGACAAGAAACGCCGGATAGACAGAGAACAATCGGGATGAGCCTGACGCCAGGCCTTGGCTTTTTTGCGGAGCTCAGGTTTATGAGAAACGATGAACAACGCTATGACCAAATAACAACTTAGCTCGGTGGGAAGAAGGCCTTCTGATTTTTGATACAAGACATCCGAAGGAAGATGTAAGAGAGATTCCACTCTGCGGAGTCGCTGTTTGACAGCTTCTTTGTCCTTCATCAGATAGGCGCATATCAGCATTAAAGCTTCAAACTTGGCAAGGTTGTCCTCACTGTCTTCGAAGACGATATCGGAGTACTGATACAGGAACTTGAGCCGCTTGCGGTCTTCCTTGTTCAACTCATGAGAGCCTTTCTTGCCATGCAGATGACAAAGCAACTCGATGAGTTCATCCTCAAAATGAACTATCACGGGATCTTGCAACAACTGTTGGGCATCAGAAGCATTCAGGCGAACATCTGTGATATTGATGCCAGCCACAGCAATATGCATCTTATTCTGGAACATCGAGAACTCCACCGTCAGTGTCACTTGTCCTCCGCGCTCCCGAATCTCTTTCACACGGCCTTCGCTACCCACCATAGGACCACTGATAATCGTCACGGGGTCACCCTCATGAACCTCGTCAGAGGCTTCTCCATTGACAATCTGGAAATCATAGCGCTTGATGACGGTCTTAAACCTCTCCATCTCGGCGTTGCTTATTTCAATGGGAAATCCATTATCATCGCGATAAGCATATAGCCGGTTCCTGAGCACCTTACACCAGGAAGCATAAAGAATCTGCTGGACGACCTCTTTGGGTTCACGGATAAAGATGAAATGGTGCAAATCGTTGCGCAAAGCCCTTTCGTCGAGCATCGCATCGTAGGCCTTATATTCATCATCCGGTGCCTTTTGGGGCTCCACCGGTCGATTTTTCAAGTCGCTAAAAGGGATGAAAAAGTCGAAGGGTGGCAGTGGACTATAATCATCCTTGGAAGGATAGACCTTCCTTTTTCCACTGAATATCTCACCTATCAGGTCCGCATCAGCATGTCGCAAAATGCACCATCGCTTCTCTCTTATTTCTATATCTTTATTGTCTATCTCTTCCATATACCTATAGCTTCGCTTTGCCCGCACGAGCCATGCCCGCTTGGACTTTCATCATTCGAGTAGGCCACACCTACCCATTCCCAATGGTTCTTCCTGCTATCGCGTATTCCCTTGTAAGCCATTTTCCAGCCTTCAGTACGGCAGCTGAACAACCTGTCGTATCTTGCACACGTACTTTATTATAATACGTAGAAACAAAATCGCCTGCAAAGTTACGACATTTTTTTTATATAAACAAGAAAGAAGGTCAAAAAAACTATTTACTTGTTTTTAGCGGGTACAAAAGTCTCATAAGTCTGGTCATCGTAGTAGACCCTGATTTCGGTCACCTTGCGAGGCGGTTTGTCAACTATTTTCATTTCCTCTTTGGCAAATTCCAAATGTGTACTTTTGACACTCTGTGGAAAATGAGTAGCATAACCATTATTTTGTGGTTGGGATGAGCCAGTAGGAGTTGATGACTCGAAATTGATCATCGGTTCTCGATTCCCAGAAGAGGGTATAGGATGGCTATCATCTGAAGCGTCAGGACGTGTAATGAACATATCACCAGTACCAGAGATGAGCCAATCAAAACTGATGTCAGGAATTTTCGATTTGATGGCTTCAACGATATTCAAACCTGGTCGGGTACGACCGGTGTAGATACTACTCAAGGTAGCAGGGGAGAGTTGCAAGAATTCTGCGAATACTTGTTGAGTCATGTGTTGACTCTCCATCACCACTTTAATTCTGTCTTTCAGATCCATAATTGATAAAAATAGGGGCCATAATGGCATTTTTGTTTGATTTTACAAAGGTAAAACAAAAAAATGGAATAAACAAGAAATCTAAAGAAAATTTTTAATTCAAAAGTTTTGATTTGTGTTTTACAATTCAAAACCACAAATCAAACAAGTTTCCAAAATTGATATAGAAGTACAAATGTAAATTTACAAGCTAAAAACCGAATATAAGCAAAGATTTGGGAGACAACGGCCAAATCACTGATTATAAATCAGATATTTAAGAGTATTTACTTGTAAAAATCAAAATATTCATGAAATGGATGGCTGATTTTAGATTTTCTTCAAGTAACGAAAGCCAATTTTGTTGTAAATAGCAGGTTTTTAGGCATTTACACTAAAACTGTGCTAAACGAATAAATATTAATACACAAATTTATACGCAGATATTTGGATTATTAACTACAAATTTACACTGTTAATTCAGTCATCTTTATTGTAAATACAACGAATACAAACACAAATTGCAGCAAAACCACAAACCGTCTTGAATTCAAAAGTTTACAAAACAAAATACCAATAAATGCTAAAACCAAATTCTGACGCGCTCAAAACGCCTATTTTTCAAAATTTTCAAGAATTCTAAACCGTCGGGCGAAAAACTGAAAATACGCAAAAATAGAGGCGCTTTTTTTGCCACAAAACCCTTTAGCCATCAGCGTTTGAAGCCAAAATTTTATGTATCAGAAAAAGTGGATTCTAGAAAAAAATGACCCCTAAACGAGGTCATTTTTCAGTGTAATATAAAGAAAATTAGTTCTTTCATGAGCTCTCCAGGGGGTGTATAAGGGTTATCCAGGCCCTTACTTTTGGCGTCAATCTCTCTCATTTTGCTAATAATCTGGAGAACCTTCATTCCTGTGTAATTTCTCACCCCTGTGAGATACTCTCTGGCACCCCATGGACTTCTCATATCCAACCACTGAGCCATCGCCTCTTGACTATTCTTTTGTGGACAATAATGAGCAATCATCAGATTCTGGAAGTAATTAAAGAGCAACGGGAGAAACGAGTAGATGTTTCCTGCCTTTGGATTATTGTCAAAATATTTGATTATTTGATTTGCCTTGTACACATCACGGTTCACAATGGCATCACGCAGTTCGAAACCATTGAAGTCCTTGCTCACCCCTATCTGGTCTTCCACCACCTGAGGAGTCACCCGCTTGTCGTTCTCTGGCAGACTGAGCAGCACTTTATCCAGTTCGCTGGTCAACCTGCTGAGGTCAGAACCTATTGAGTCGGCAATGAGTTGCGTGGATTTATGGTCGATGCTGGCTCCACGGCTTTTCAGATAGTTCTCGATAAAGGGCGTCAACTCCCGGTCATAGAGTTTTTTGCTCTCAAACAGCACCCCAGCCTGCTGAATGGCTTTCACGTATTCGCGCTTTCTGCCATCAATTTTGCCGTTTTTGTGACATATCACGAGGATGGTCGATGTCATGGGCTGTTTCAGATACTTCTCCAGAGCCTCAGTATTCTTGATATTCTGCGCTTCTTTCACGATGAGCACCTGGTGTTCAGCCATCATGGGATAGCGACGAGCTGCGTCAGCCACTTGCGAGGCTGTGACATCAGAGCCAAACAGAACGGTCTGGTTGAAGTCGCGCTCCTCAGGCTTCAGCACATTCTCTGCTATCCAGTCGCTGATTTTATCGATATAATACGACTCCTCGCCCATCAGATAGTAGAGAGGCCGGAATTTGCGCTCCTTCAAGTCGCGCATCACGCTGTCGTAGGTCACTGCTGCTTGTGCCATATACCTTATTATATATTAATAGGTGATATCAATGACGGGACGGAGAAT
>CAJOIW010000049.1 GCA_905234845.1 uncultured Prevotella sp.
GGCAAAAACAAAGGTAACAAAAAAGGTCGGAATCCAAGCGAGGATACCGACCTTAACTTTTATACTATTCAAAAAGTTTTAGCGGACAGCAGTAATTTTCTTTACATGCTTTTTCATATTGTAGTCTTCCTTGCGGTCTACCAGGTCACTCTTCACCGTGAGGTGGAAGCGTCCGAAATCGTCAAGCACGATGGTCTTGCCCATCTGCATCTGACGACGCATCTCCTCAGTCATGGCCTTGATGACAGCCAACACATCGGCCTCGGTCACCGAATTGGAATGAGAGATGGACTTGGCCAACTCCTGCGTGGTCACTTCGCCCGTCGACACTACCTTGCCATACCACTTGCCGCCGAGATCTTTCTTCTTGTGTTGCAATACTCTGATTTTAATTGCCATAGCTTGTTCTCCTTATATTTATTACAATGAATCATTTGGTTTCATAACGCTGAAGAGTACGTTTTATTGTGCGCCTTTCACAAAGTAATAGTATATATATTACCGAGTAAAAGTATATATATTACTCAGTAAAAGTATATATATTACTCGGTAATATATATACTTTTACTTGATGAAACCTTAGCTCTCGCATTGCGAAGGCTTGTCCATGGGGTTGTGGAAACTTATTTTCTGAGTTCGATGCGGAAGGTGGTGCCTTTGCCGACTTCCGACGATTTCACGAAGATACGGCCTTTGTGGTATTCTTCGACAATGCGCTTGGCAAGCGACAGGCCAAGCCCCCAGCCGCGTTTCTTCGTGGTGAAACCCGGGGTAAAGACGTGGCCGATGTCTTTCTTACGAATGCCCTTGCCCGTGTCGGTCACTTCCACGATAGCCTTCTCCGGGGTCTCCTCCACGTGGAGTGTGATGGTGCCCGACTCACCGCCCATCGCGTCGACGGCATTCTTGGAGAGGTTTTCGATGACCCACTCGAAGAGCGACGCGTTGAGCCGGACGGTAACATCATGGTCGGGCAGGTCCTTGATCATCTTGACCTTCTGCGACGTACGACGGTCCATATAACTGATGACGTGGTCCATCACCTCGTTCAGACTCGACGGCACGGGCTCGGGCAGCGAGCCAATCTTCGAGAAACGGTCGGCAATGAGTTGCAGGCGCTTCACGTCTTTATCCATCTCGGGAATGAGGTCGTCGTCGGGATAGTTTTCCTTCAGAATCTCCGTCCAGGCCATGAGACTGGAGATAGGGGTGCCCAACTGGTGGGCGGTCTCTTTCGACAGGCCCACCCACACTTTGTTCTGCTCTGCCCGCTTCGAGGTGAGCAGGGCAAAGATGGCGATGACCACGAAGATGAGCACTACGCCAAGCTGAACATAGGGATAGTAGGAGAGCCGCTTGAGCATGGTCGACTCGTCATAGCACACGAGCTGATACGATTTGCCTTCGGCTATGTTAATCTTGATGGTGTTGCCACGCTGGCGCAGCCGCTCGCCCACCCTGCTGACATAAGCCAGTGTGTCGGCGGCGGTCTTCGCTCTGATTTTCAGATTGCGATAGTCCATCACCTCACCATCAGCACTGAGCACGATGACGGGAATGGTGGTATTGCCCTCGATGACACTGAGTACAAGCGAGAGATCGGTGTTCTCGTCGGCTTCGTTGAAGGCATGAAGCGCCTGTGCCCATGTCTCCATACGCTTTTGCTCCTCGAGCTTAAGGTCGCGCGTCAAGAAATGCGACACTACGAGCGACGCCACCGCGATAATCACGGCAGCAATCACAAGATAAATCTTCACTTGTCGTATACGGTCAGTCCACTGCATAGTATGTTGTAATAACGCTTTCCTCCCCGCATTATTGCCTGCGACGCCGAGTTTTGTAGTTAAGAAGCAATTTGACGAATTATACGAATAGGAACATTCAGGTTTCCCGTAATCATCTTAATTCGTATAATTCGTCAAATTGCTTTCCTCATAGGCAGCGACCGTTTTTGTTGAGGTCAATTAGTATTACTCCGTAGGGTAGTCATCTCCGATGCCTGTGCGCTGGCGGACGGGAGTAACCGGCTCGGGTGTGGCACGCAGCAAATCATCCACTTCAGCTTCCATGGCCTCCGCCTCGGTCATGACTTGCGGTTCTACGAGCTTGGGCACAAACCTCTCGAGCTTAGCGGCCTGAATCTTCTCATTGGTCAGCGTGGTGCGGGCATCGAAATTACGCAGTCGCTTGATGCCCTGACGCTCCATGGCCTTCCGCTCGAAAGGCAGATCGCCCTCCTTCTCACTCTTGATGATGACCTTCATGCCCACAAAGGCATAATTCTGCTTGAGGTCTTTGATATCCTCGTCCTTCAATCGGATGCAGCCCTCACTGGCACGCCCAGGAACACTCTCACGGTTGTTTGTCGAACCATGGATGCCAATACCGCTATGCCCTGGCGTGACCAGACGGAGAAACCATGCACCGTAGGAGAGAATGTTGCCGCGCCCGTCGCCAAAGTCGTGCCGCCATGTTGAGGCATTGACAATCTGCGAGATGGTGAACGGCTTCTGCATCGTGCTGCTGGGTGTCTTTTTATCACCGCGCATCTGCTTGTTGCCCACACGTAGACCGAAAGCACAGTCGTAACGCGCCAGCATCACCGTGTCGCGACCTTGAGCTTCATAGACATAGAGATAATAGTCTTTCTTCGACATGATGATGAAACACTTCTGCTTGTTCTGCAGCAGGTCGGGGCTACTGATAGTCACGTCGGCATCCGTACGCACAGCACGGTTGCCGTGATCCATCACCACATGCTCGCGAATCTCAGTCTGTGCCACTGCACCCATCAGAGAAAACAAAAAAAGAATACTCAAAAACAATTTCTTTTCCATATACATTGTTATATTATTCCAACACTAAGCAAAGAAGAAATAGCTGAAGCAGACCGCGGCAATCATACCGGCAAGGTCGGCCAACAGACCGCAGGCAACGGAGTGGCGATATTTCTTAATGCCCACGCTGCCGAAGTAAATAGCCAAAATGTAGAAGGTGGTATCAGTGCTACCTTGAAGCACACTGGCCAAATGGCCGACAAAAGAGTCAGGACCGTGGGAGGCAAAGCATTCGAGCATCATGCCACGTGCACCGGAGCCGTTGAGCGGTTTCATTAAGGCTACAGGCAGCGCATCGACAAAATCACTATTGATACCTATCCAATCGACGAATGACCGCACACCATCCTGCAATAACTGCAACGAGCCCGAAGCTTTGAACACACCTACGGCGGCAAGGATGGCCACGCAATAGGGAATTAGGCTTACAGCCACATTGAAGCCTCCCTTGGCTCCCTCAATGAAAGAGTTATAGACATTCAGCTTCTTACGCCATCCCGAACAAATGAAAATCATGATGGCACCGAGAATGAGACAGGCGGTGAGCAACCGACAAAAATGCTGCATCTGCTCGTTACCCATACCTATAATAGTGGCAAAAAGAGCGGCCACGAGAGCGGCGATGACAGCAAACATGATAACAAATGCACGCTGGAAGAGATTGATGCGCTGATAGATGGACACCACAAGTAATCCCACCAATGTGGAGCACATGGTGGTAAGCAGCAGAGGGATGAATATATCGGTGGGATCGGCGGCTCCGGCTTTTGCACGATAGGCCATGATAGAGACGGGAATGATGGTCAAGCCTGACGTGTTGAGCGTAAGGAACATAATCATTGAATTGCTCGCCGTATCCTTCTTGTCGTTGATACTCTGCAGCTCCTGCATGGCTTTCAGACCTACAGGCGTAGCGGCATTGTCGAGGCCAAGCATGTTGGCCGAAATATTCATAAAGATGGAACCCAGCGCGGGATGGTTCTTTGGAATGTCGGGGAAAAGTTTGGTGAGCACGGGACTAAGAAACTTCGCCAGGCGGTTTACCAGACCGCTATCCTCGCCTATCTTCAGGATGCCCATCCACAATGTGAGCGTTCCAGTCAGACCAAGCGTCATCTCAAAAGCCATCTTCGACATCTCGAACGTCGAGTCCATCATCGAGGGCAATGCCTCGTAGTCGCCGAGGAAAACAAGTTTCACCACGCCGACGAGCACACCGATAACGAACAGTCCTATCCAGATATAATTCAGTGCCATAGGAAAATCACTTCTTTTGAGCCTGCCGCTCTTCGAGCGTCATATTCTTAGAGTCTTTAGAGGCCACACTGGGCTGGTCATCACGCGTTTCGGGTTGGACTGCTGGCTGCTGATTCGCAGGTTCAGGCTGTGCAAACCGGACATCTTTCACTCTGGAAACACGTCCCTGCTCTGCCTTTGCCTGAACAATCTGCTCGTTGGTCAACGCCTTTTTCGCATTGAAATGACGCTTACGGGCAATATTCTGCTTCGTCAGCGCATGTATCTCAAAGGGCAGGTCGTCTACTTCCTCGCCTTTAATAACAACCTTCATGCCCTCGAAAGCATAATTCTTACGCAGGTCGCTGATATCCTCGTCCTTCAGGCGGATGCACCCCTCACTAGCACGTCCCGGCACACTCTCACGATTGTTCGTCGAGCCATGAATGCCAATGCCCTTGTGGCCAGGTGTGGCCAGACGCAGGAACCAATCGCCATAGGCCTTGATGCTACCGCGCCCGTCGCCGAAGTCATGACACCACGACGAGGCATCCACTATCTGCGTGATGCTGAACGGATTGGCCATCGAGCAGTGAGGTGTGCGCATGTCGCCCTGTCCCTCCTTGTTGCCTTTCTTCAAACCGAAGGCACAATCGTAGCGGGCCACCATCACGGTATCACTGCCTTGATTCTCATAGACATAGAGGTAATAGTCTTTCTTCGACATGACGATGAAGCATTTCTGCTTGTCCTTTACCTTTCCAGGATGGCTGATAGTAGCATCGGCATCGGTGCGGATGGCACGATTGCCAAAGTCCATCACCACATGCTCCACCACACTTTTGTCCGAGAAAGGAAGTGCCACCGCCACAGCTTCTTCCGAGTCGGCTTCTACGGTATTGCCCGCAACATCTACTGCTTGCGGCTCACCTTCTGCCTTATCTTTCTTGTCGCTGCCGCAAGCTACCACCATGATAGCCAGCAGCAACATAAACCAATGTTTCATTTCTTTAATTAGGAATTACCTTGTAAGCATATTCTTTCGACACATAGAACGTCTCACCCATGTAACTCACGGTGTACCAGTCGCCATCCTCGCCAAGATAGGTCAGACGCGTACCTTTGCTCACAGAACGGGTTTGTCCGTTAGGCCAAGTGAGCCAGCCAGCATTCAGACTAGGAGCGAAACGAAGTCGAACGCCCGTACCATTGATAACTACCTTCACCGGACCGCCGGCACCCTGCGTTGTGGCATTGCGCGTACCGGCACTCACCGAGTGATGAGCTCCGGCATTCACAGCACCCTCTTTCACAACAATCTCCTTCGGAGTTTTTTCCTCTACGGCTTTCTCCACAGCTGCTTCTACCTTACTTTCGGCCAGCTCAGCCTTCAGCTCAGCAACTTCTTTCTCGTTCTTTTGGTTTTGAGTAACGAAATAAAACACTGCGCCACCAATAAGCAGAAGCAATAGAGCACCGAGCACACCGATGAGTATCTTTGTACCACTGCCACCACCTTTTGGTTGCTGATAGGGCTGTTGATAGGGATTAGGACCACCATACTGAGGAACAGGCTGCTGATAGGGCTGACCTGCGGTTTGCGGAGCACCACAATTAGGACAAACACTTGTGTTCGGCGGAAGAATTGCGCCACACTGAGGACATTGATTTGCTACCATAGTTTTATCTTTTAAAAGGTTATAAACGTATATGTTAAAATCTTTTGCAAAAAAATATGCAAGTAAGCGCAAAGAGAATTCTCTCTTGATTTGCCAAACGCAGCTAAATCTTTTGCAAATTTACATGATTTTTTTGAAATACCATGTTTTTCCCCAAGTTTTTTATTCCTTGAAGAAAACACCAGAATTTATTTGCAGAGTCAACCAGCAAGTGCAAGTTGGGTGCAAAATTATGAATAATGTTTGAAAAACTCTTCTTTTGGTGTGTTAAAATTCAATTTTTCTCTTGGTC
>CAJOIW010000050.1 GCA_905234845.1 uncultured Prevotella sp.
ACTGCCATAATTTTTAAAATAGGTCTTGTGTGTTTTTGTGGGCTTCCGCCCCGCGCCGTCGAAACGGCGGTGCATCTGGTTCTCAAATGCAATGCAAAGGTACGAAAAAAACTCCATACCTGCAAATTTTCCGCCCATATTTACCTCACTTTTGCACACCACCTCTCGCATCCCCTTTAAATAAAGGGATTCCCGCGAATACACCTCTTTGGATTCGTTGCCGAAAACGACTAAACGGGCGGTCGTTGGGAAGTAAACCGGCCTTCTGCCGATTATGTTAAAAAATGATGAAATCGGCAGAATAATATATTGTTTATTTTGCCGATTGGTATATTTTTACTATCTTTGCGGCAAAATATAGTAGTTATGAGTACAATTATTGGCAGAAAACAAGAGATAGAAGAGTTGGAACGACTCTACTATAGCGATCGTGCGGAATTTGTAGCAATATATGGCAGGAGGCGTGTGGGCAAGACGTTCCTCATCAAACAGGCACTGAAAGACAGGTTCACCTTTCAACATACTGGCGTGTCGCCTGTTGACCAACAGGATGAGAAGAACCGAATGAGAACCCAGCTGGAGAGTTTCTTCTATTCGATGTTGAATCACGGTCTTGAAGGTTTCAAGCAGCCTAAGACGTGGATGGAGGCTTTCTACCAACTGACACAGTTGCTGCAGAAACTGGACAATGGCCAGCGTATGGTTATTTTCATTGACGAGTTGCCCTGGATGGATACGCCTCGCAGCGGTTTCCTTCCTGCCTTTGAAAGTTTCTGGAATGGCTGGTGCAATGGACATGACAATGTGATGCTTGTGGTCTGTGGCAGTGCAACATCGTGGATGCTCAGCAATCTTTCTCGAAGCAAAGGCGGGCTGTATGGGCGTGTGACGGATGAGATGAAGGTTTCACCTTTCACGCTGAAGGAGTGTGAGGAGTATTTTGAGCACGAAAACATTGAGTTGTCTCGCTATGACATCATACAGTCGCATATGGTATTCGGTGGGATACCTTATTATCTGAGTTATTTTCGTAAAGGCTACAGCTTCGAACAGAATACGGATATGATTCTCTTTGGCAGCAAGCCCCGTCTGAACGATGAATTCAACCGTCTTTTCAGGGCCATCTTTACCAATTCCGAAGATTGCAAGAAGATTATCCGCTGTCTGGCCAAACGAAACTACGGGTTTACACGTGAGGAGATTGCATCAGCTACCGGCCTTCCACTTGGCGGCGGACTCAGCGATACACTTACGGCTTTGGCGGAAAGTGACTTTATCGTGCGTTACAGCCCATACGGAAAGGGAACAGGAGAATACTACAAACTCATCGACAACTTCTGCCTGTTCTGGTTGAAATATGTTGAGCCGAATCAGGAAGATGCCACTTTCGTCAATGACAATTTTGCATCTGACGTGATGAAAGGATGGCGTGGCGTAGCTTTCGAACAGGTGTGCTGGCAGCATATTCAGCAGATTAAACGTGGATTGGGCATAGAGGGCGTGAAATCGTCTATCTCTGCATGGAATGTGAAAGGCGACGACCAGAAAGCAGGTGCTCAAGTGGATTTGCTCATCATGAGGGACGACAACATTGTCAATCTCTGTGAGATGAAATTCAGTGGTTCGCCTTATGCTATCGACATCGAGGAAGAGGCCAAGATGCTTCATCGGGTAGATATGCTCAAGGAAACGCTTTCAGCCAAGCAAAGGGTGCATCTGACGCTAATAACCACTTTTGGACTTCTGCATGGAAAGCATAGTGGTAAAGTACAGAAGGTAGTGATTGGTGATGATTTATTCACATCATAATAAAGGCGTAGAGTGACACCCTTTAGTGTATGAGTGGGCCTCGTCTCGAAATTTCTTTACACGCTTTCGCGCCCTCTTTATTTAGTCCTTAACGAACCATAAACCCTTAACCATGCACCATGAACCGTCAAGTAGCGGGCACGGCGACGAAAGGAACTAAACGGGCGGTCGTTGGGAAGTAAACCGGCCTTCTAGCGGTTGAGGGTTAAAATCGGCATTTTTCTACGTTTTCCACCCTGCGGATGATGACAGATGACAGATGACAGTTTTCTTGGGAGCGAAACGCCTGCTCGATGAAAATATTTAACAAAATTAATTACTATATATATAATATATATTATATATATAGTAAAATTCTATTTCCTCTATTCACCCCACGTCTCTGAAAACTGTCATCTGTCATCTGTAAGACATTGACTGATTTTCGCCAAAAGCGCGGCATTTCCTGCAACGGCTCCGCCACCATCGAGTTTCTCGGTCTGTGGGAGAGCCTGAGATAGCCTTTATTGAGAGTATGATACGACCAATGGAATAGAGAACAAACAAAAAAAAGGAAACAAAAATAAATAAAAAAGCGCGATCTTTGACAAGTTTTTGATGTTTTATTTGGAATAATCGAAGAAAGTTTGTACTTTTGCACCGAGAAAATCAATGAACGATGATAAAGGTGTACGAAACAAAAGAAGAAAAGAAGGCCGCTTTCAAGCGTTCCGTAGGTCTCCGCAAAGTATGGGAAGACCTTACTTCTGGCAACATGTCGATTGAAGATTTCAAGCGACAAGGGTACAATACGGTCAATATTACGAAGTAATGGAATTGACTTTCTCACTTTCTGAACTTAATCGCAAATCACCCTATTTGCTTGAATCATCAGGCGGATGCTCTTTTACATTCGTCACTGAACAAGGTAAGAAGTATGAGATTGGCTTCATCCAGGACTTGATGATATCTGATGAGGGCGTCTACCAATTCTTCATCTCCACTGAGGATCATCGTCAGGCATCCAGGGACAGGATGTTCCACCAATGGTTTGAGACATCAATGGGAAAGGAGCAATACTGTTTTAGAGGCATGAGCATAGATATAGATGGTGTCGATTATTTTGCTTCAGTCATCATGAGGAAAGATAGTCCCCGCTTTGCAGCAATGACAGAAGCTATTGACCGTTTCATAGAGGATTTCCAAGATAAGCTGAGATAAACTTTTCAAGAGACCCGCGCTATGAGGGTATGCTGAAGGTGGGTTATACGACGCGTGACGTACAGAACTGGATGCGCAACCGCAACACCATCGAGTTTCTCGGTCTGTGGGAGAGCCTGCATAACCCCGCATTTAACCGTGTGCAATTCGACACGTTTAGAACCGAGGCAGGTCTTAATCGTTTCGTAATGACCCCCTCCAAATGGATTGAGCAGACGGGAGATGTCGGCATCACCGCTCGACATGGAACCCCTTTGTGTTACTGACCGATTTTTGCGCCAAATATTTTGTAGTTACATTTTTATTTGCTACTTTTGCACACATGAAACCAGCTCAGATATTCAACCAGTACATCTGGATCATCAACACGCTCAGGGCCTACCGTAAACTGACCCTCGAGCAGCTGAACCAGAAGTGGCAGGAGGACGGCGTGGCCGACGGCAATCCGCTGCAGCGCTCGTCGTTCAACCGCCATCGCGACGCCATTCTCGACATGTTCGGCATTATCATCGACTGCGAGCCGAAGACGTATAAGTACTACATTAGCAATCCTGAGGTGCTCAACGACGGCAGCATCAGCCAGTGGCTCTTCTCGACGCTCGCCGTGCATGGCATGCTGGCCGATTGTGCCGCCATCAAAGACCGTATTATATTGGAGAACGTGCCTGCGGGCGAGGAGTATCTTGATACCATCAAGCGCGCCATCAAGTCGAACCACCGACTGCACCTGGGCTACAAGAAGTTTGGAGCCGAGGGCTACGTGAAAACCGTCTGCCCCTACACGCTGAAACTATGGGAGCAGCGTTGGTATCTGCTGGCACTGAACAACGACGGGCAAATGCGCATTTATGCCTTGGACCGCGTGACGAAGGTGGAACTGACGGACGAGACCTTCGAGATGCCTGCCGACTTCTCGTCAGAGGCATATTTCTCGGATTACTACGGCGTAAAGACCGACGGCACGCCCATGGCCCACGTCGTCGTCCGTGCCCACCGTTGGACGCCTGACTACCTGCGCACGCTGCCCCTCCATCATTCGCAGCAGGAGCTCGAGTCCGGCGAAATCACCCACGCCGATTCGTCCACCACGCCCTACACCGATTTCTCGTTCGACATCCGTCCCACCGACGATTTCCTGAACGAGCTGATGAAGTTCGGCATCGAAGTCCTCCAGCCCCTCGACCTCCGCGAGAAAATGCGCCAGCGCGTCCTCGAAATGTATCACTATTACGAGCAAAAGTAGCCGAAAATCTTAAAAGATATTAAATATTAGTAGGATGTCCTGACTTTTGGGACACCCTTATGTTTATATTTGCACCATAATTTTAAAAACATAAGATTATGGACGGAATATTTTTTGTGTTTGTAGTATTGGTCGTTGTCGGCAGTTTGCTGGCAGGTTATGTGAACGAGGCTGAAAAGCTAAGTGCGTAAAATAGTGTATAACATTTAAAACCTAAAGAAGAAATGAAAACAAACGTTTTGAGAAAAACTGAAAACACGTGGGAGCCCGAGATGATGGCTCCTGAGGAGGCGCTGGCTTTCCTCGACAACAAGGGAATCAGGTATGATGTGTGTGACACGCCAGTACCTTATTCGGAAAACAAGGTAAGCTGCGGCAGGCCTTTGGATATAGGCGACTACATGATAAAGGAGTATCGCAACCTGCCCCGTTCGGTGGTGCGAAACCACGAAGTCATAAGCATTCAGGCCTTGGGCGATTCGATGATTGAGGCCAACATCTATGAAGACGACTGGCTGCTGTTGGAGTTGGGTGTGCTGCCGTCGGATGGCGATATCGTGATGGCAGGCATTGACGGTGAATTCCTTGCCAAGGTGTTTTTCACTGACGACCAGAACAGGAAATGGCTGTTGCCCAAGAACAAAAACTACACGGCCATTGAGCTGACTCCTGAATGTGAGACAAGAATTGCTGGCGTCGTTCACGTGATGACCAAGAACCTGGAACGTGTGTCATACAACGAATGTATGGCCATTCTGAATCGTGACAAGGCGAAGCGACAGCAGCAGGGCGACGTGTTTCAGCGGCTGGCGAAGGCTGTCAGCGAGGGCAATCTGCTGTTCTGGGCAGCTTCCGCTTGGGCTGTGGCCTACTGTGTGTTACGCGACTGCTGCGACTATGAGGGCACCGTGAGCGATTTCGAGCGCAAGGCTGTCAATATGACCCTGCCTATGGGTTTCGACTATCCCTGTTCTGAGGGCAAGGTCCAGCGCACCCTCAGCAACCATCCCTATATGCGCCTGCACATTGACAAATGGAAGGGTAACGGAGCCTCCGCGCGTGAGATTGTGCTGATGGAATTTCTGAGGAGAAACATCTAAAACTTACCGAAGGACTTACCGAACGTCGGTAAGTTTGACACCGATTCTTACCGAAATTCGACGGACTTACCGAAATTTCTTACCGAATGCGTTTCAAGAAATTGGAACGCATTTTTTTTGTGCGTAATTTCGCATCGT
>CAJOIW010000051.1 GCA_905234845.1 uncultured Prevotella sp.
AACATCTCTTGAGAGTGGGTGCTGATGGATTCGAACCACCGAAGTCGAAAGACAGCAGATTTACAGTCTGCCCCATTTGGCCACTCTGGAAAACACCCATGCCTTTGTTCTTACGAACCGTTCCCAACTTTTCGCGTGTTGCTGCTCAATGGCTTTCGCCTTTTCTTGAGCCTCTTGTCGGATTCGAACCAACGACCCCGAGATTACAAATCACGTGCTCTGGCCAACTGAGCTAAAGAGGCTTTTTTAAGCAGCCGCTTCCGTTATCAGATTTACGACCTGTTGGAAAACGGCTGCAAAGTTAGGCATTATTTTTGAATTACCAAAACTTTTCGAGACTTTTTTTAGTAATTTCTCAATTTTTCCTTGAATTTCTGCAGCTGGGCTCTCATAGAGTCCACGCAAAGGTCTATACTTTCTTCAAATGTGTCGCTCACCTTCTCCACGTGGAGCGTGTTCCCTGGCACTGCCACCGAGAGACTTGCTTCCTTGTTCTGGGCCGTGGCCGGCTTGACGACTTTCAATTGCACCTCTACTTTCTGAATATCTTCGTATGACTTTTCTAACTTGGCGACCTTCTTCTCGATGAACGCCTCTAACTTCTCGGTAGCGTCGAAGTGAATCGACTGAATCTTAATTTCCATAGTTACCTCCTATTTTTATTAAGTTAAACTATAAGGTTTACGCCCTGGGGTGGGCTTCTTCATAAACTCGTTTCAGCTGCTCAAACGTGGTGTGGGTGTAGATTTCCGTCGTCTTCAGGCTCTCATGGCCCAGAAGCTTCTGCACGCTCTCAAGTCCTGCACCGTTGTTCAGCAATGCCGTTGCGAAGGAATGCCTCAGTACGTGTGGCGAACGTTTCTTCAGATTGGTCACCATGCCCAGGTGCTTTCTCACCAGCTGGTAGACCTGACTGGCCGTCATGCGCTCTCCCTTGTCGTTCAGCAGCAGCGGCCCGTTTGCGGGATTGCCGCCAGTCTCCTGGTTGCGCAGTTCCATGTACTGTCTCAGCTGTCGGGCCAGCTCCTCGCCAAAGGGGACTATGCGCTGTTTGTTGCGCTTTCCCGTCACCTTCAGCTGGTGCGCCTCCAAGTCTATGTCGGCATCGTTCAGCCCCACCAGCTCTGCCCTTCGAAGTCCAGCCTCATAGAATAATATAAATATGGTACGCGCGCGTACATTTACATATTCATCCCCACCAACCTGCTCGTCGAGCAGACTATTCATCTCCTTTTCAGTGACAAACTGCGGCAGCGGCTTGTTGTTCTTCGGGCCTCTCACCCTGTGCGCGGGGTCTTTCTCCACCAGTCCCCTCTTCAGCGCGAACCTAAAGAATGAGCGCAGTGCGCTCAACTTCTTGTTGATGGTCGTCGCCAGCTGGTGCTTGTCCATCAGGCTCTCCATCCAGTCGCGTATCAGGTCTGTGTCGACCATCTCCCATGCACACTCAGCATCCTTGCCCGTGAAGTACGTCTCGAACTCGCGAAGAGCCTCCTCGTAGGTCTGCACCGTCTGCGCACTCATGTTGCGCTCCAGTTGCAAGTAGCTGAGAAACAGGTCAATCATTGGCATCCTCTATCGCACGTTAGCGATTTCGGCAACGAATTTACGGAAAATTATTGAAACTACCAAATTTTCCGAAGGAAAAATGCTATTTTACTCCTCCGTTGCACGCAGCTTCTGTACGTAGACGGCGTGTTCCATCTTCAGGCGCTTCAGGACAGAGGGCTTGTTGAACTGCTGACGTGAGCGGAGTTCCTTAATCACACCTGTCTTCTCGAACTTTCTCTTAAACTTCTTGAGGGCCCTTTCGATGTTCTCGCCTTCTTTTACTGGTACAATAATCATTTGTTTTTTGGTTTTAATTGTTTAAATTGTTTGACATTAAATGCGCTTCGCACGCAGCGCGCACGAATTGCGGGTGCAAAGGTACTACTTATTTGTCAAATAACCAAACATTTACGCGAATTTTTGACCGGCACCCTCATTCATGCCAACATTTTGGCCACACAAGAAACATGATAGTCTCGCCTACAAAACATGCAATGCCCACGCCAAAAAGTTTCATTGCCTACTTCAAAAAGCCCCATTGACCGCTTCAAAAATTAAAACATTGACGTTGTTTTAATAAACATCGACGTTGTTTTAATAAACATTGGCGTTATTTTAATAAACATCGACGTTGTTTTAATAAACATCGTCGTTGTTTTAATTTTTGAACCCAGTTTCCGACCTTTTCAGGGCAGGTAGTCCACATTTCCTGTCGTAGTATCCAGAATTTTTCTATCTAATAATTGTGTGGTTCCAAACTTTTTCGTAATTTTGCACCTGCACTTCGAACCTGCGAGGCGACAGGTGCAAGACATCGTGGGTATATTGAATATACGTATTCAATTCTGATGGTTCTACACTCAAAAATGTCCTACCAACATTACACAGAACCAGAGGAAAGAGAGTACGCCATTAACAGGCGTACTACTTCCTCTCATTTCTGTGTAAAGGTTGAAATCTGTGGTAGGACGCTAATCCCGAGTGTAGAGATGACATAGGAGGTCAGTACGCTTTTCTTGTGCCCACAACTGAAAACCTAACAACGAACTTAGATTTCTTAAAGCGTCCTACCAACTATGCCGAAGAATCTATCACGGGGCAACTATGCCCAAGAGCCAACAGTGTATGGCATCAACGAAATCCTGACGGAAATACGCCAGAAGTCACTTACAGAGAAGAAAAGGGCACAGACTTCGAACGTCTGATGAAGCTCTGGTTCATGACAGACCCACGCTACAGCAATCTTGAAAAAGTCTGGCTGTGGGAAGAGTTCCCTGCTCGCAAAGAATTTGGAGGCAAAGATTTGGGAATAGACCTTGTGGCACGTACCGAGACTGGCGACTACTGGGCCATTCAGTGCAAGTGCTATGCCGAGGATGCCCATATAGACAAGGGTGCCGTAGACAGCTTTTTGGCCAACGCCAGCCGTACGTTTACCATTGCTGTCGAAACCCTTCAACCGCATCTCACTCTACGACCTCGAAATCTCTGCCGTTGATTGGGAGAAGCTGAAGGCGGGACTCTATGGCGAAGATGCCAAGCTGCCAGGCAAACAGCCACGCCCCCACCAGCTAACGGCCATGTCGCGAGCCTACGAATACTTTGTGGAGCAGGGCCATGAGCGGGGCAAGCTGATTATGGCCTGTGGTACGGGTAAGACCTATACCTCACTGAAAATCATGGAACAGATGACAAACAAGCAGTCGTTGGTGCTCTTCCTTGTGCCCAGCATTGCCCTCTTGGGCCAGACACTCAATGCGTGGTTCAGCGACAAGCAAGACAAGATGCGGGCCGTGTGTGTCTGTTCCGATGCAAAGGCATCGCGAAAGATGCTCGATGCCGACGACGAGGACGCAAGCGTCGTGGACTTGGCTGTTCCTGCCACCACCAACACGCAAAGCATTCTGCGACAACTCCGCAAGTATGGCAAGGAACCGTGTCGCACGGTCATTTTCTCTACCTACCAAAGCATCGACGTGGTAAGGGAAGCTTTAGACCTCTACGGGCGTGAAGTAGACCTGATAATATGCGACGAAGCCCACCGCACTACAGGTGTCATTCTGAAGGACAAGGCCGAGAGCAACTTTACGAAGATACACAACAACGACTTCATTCAGGCCAAAAAGCGCCTCTACATGACGGCAACGCCCCGTCTCTATAGTGCCAATGTGAAGGTAAAGGCCAAAGAAAACGACAAAACTCTGCCAACGACAATGCGCAGAACCTGAAATATCCGCACCTTGACAAGCGCATTGCCGACACATACGCTAGATAGACGGCAATGCGCAAGATGGCATGCGCCGATGTATGGAGCAGGAGTTCGACAAAATATATGTGTATAATTTGAGGGGGAATCAACGTACAAGCGGAGAATTGTCTCGAAAGGAAGGTGGGAAGATATTTGGTTCGGGGTCTCGCACTCCCATTACAATAACCATATTAGTAAAGAAAGGAAAGAAAGATGAATGAAAATTTGGTCGTTAATAGAAAAAGGATTATCTTTGCAGCAATAAATAAGCCATAAAGATGAGAAACGTAGATTATTTTGAAGAACAAGAATTGGAAGTAATGGATTATGCTCCTATGACTTCCGAGGAGGCTCACCTGCGTATTCTGGAAGCAGAACAGGGTATCGCCAATGGTGAGGTTGTAGCTCATGAGGAGGTTATGAGGCATTCGTATAGCCTACTGGAGAAGTATGGTTGTTAAGTGGTTCGAGAAAGCCCAAGAGCATTGGGATGAACAACTTGAATACTGTGCAGAGACCTTTGGCCGAACAACAGCCTTGAACAGCATAAAAACTGTGGAGGAAAAGATTGCTCGGATATGCAAGTTCCCAGAGGCTGGCACGCAAGAGCCTCTGCTAAAGGATGAACCTCTGCTGTATCGCTATGTCCACATTCAGAAGCGAATCAAACTCATATACCGTTACGACGAGCAACAGCAGACCATCTACATTGTGGATGTGTGGAACACCCGAATGTCACCGCAACATCTTCTGAAAAGAATGAAATAGAAACGTTTTTTTTACATCATTATGGCTGAAATTTATTATCATGATATAGGCGACTACCTTAGTCGCGAGGAGAAACTATCGCGTATCCGCAATAACCGCTCTGTCCGTGGGATGGAGTGGACGGTTATTATGGTTCTCGATGCTTTGTTAGCCATAGTTCATAAAATGACCCGCCGGCAGTTCTGATGGTATGCGCAGCGGGTACTGTTATCATAAGACGGGCTGTAGCCCTCTGTCTTTCCTATTTTCGGTGCAAAGATAGTGCTTTTATTCCAAACCTCCAAATTTTATGCAGAAAAACTTGATTTTCGTATTCTAATCCAAAGAAAAGTTGTATCTTTGCAACGTGTTTTCTGAACACGAATCTTTTTATTGCTCAATCTCTCAGCCGAATTGGTACCTCGAACGAGACTTTTATGAGCAAACCTATACATCATTGGAACTGCGCACCATAGCGCAGTCTCCAACCATAGATGTATAGGGGCAGTACCAAGCCCGGCTGAGAGTATGGGACGGGCCTGCGCTTTCTTTATGCCCATACCGATAGTGCTTCCCCCTACCAGACTTTGATGAGAGAATTATAAAGTAACCATAATACAAGAACAATTAAAAAAGAA
>CAJOIW010000052.1 GCA_905234845.1 uncultured Prevotella sp.
TGCAACGCTGCAACAGCGAGAGCAGAGCCAAGCTCGCTTGAGCTATGCCGAGCGCCGGCAGGGTCGACGGTAGTCAACGCTGCAACAGTTTCAAAAATCGCATCATCAAGATACACCAATTCGTTTTCCGTCGTGGTGAAGAACACGCGGGTGATGTCCTTAGCCTGAGCATCGTAGGCGACCTCCAACAAGTCAGAAGCCCATTTCAGATTGCCCACTTGGTCTAAATCAGCGCGACGCTTAAACACCAGATGGTAGCCTGCGCCGCGAGCACTCTCCTCCAGCATCAGCAAACCCAACTCGTCCTTCTTGTTGAGTATCCGCTGGCGAACCAAAGGCATCTCTTCGGCTGTCAGGTGGTCGATGTCCATGCCCACCGTCGTGCTCATGCGTTTCGAGCCTTTCAGCGTGCCGTCGTCGTTGGGCAGACACGAATAGTTCATCTGCACCAGCGACGATTTTAACGCCTCGTCACCCTGCCGAATCCTTGCCACATTCTCCTGCTGGAACCCGCCGTTCCTCAACCTCAGATACTCCTCTCTCGTCAGGACGGGGCGCATCATCTTTGCGCCACCGTTCCCTTTATAAATATAATGTACACTCATAGTTATTCGTATGATTCGTGCAATTCGTGGTCGTACTTTTATCCGTTTAATCCGAAAAATCCGTGTTCGTTAAAAATTCGGGTAGCCAAGTTTCGCATTAAGGAATCGCAAGCCGTTGAGCGTCCACGTCATGTACGTGCGGACCTTTTTCTCACCCTTCAGCGAGTACGAAACGTGGGTACGCAGGCGCACCAGGTCGCGCCCTACGAGGTCGTCCGAGATGTTCCAGCGTCCGTGGCGGCGGTACTGGATGCCCATGTCGCGCACCACGCAGTTGAAGTCATAGACCGACATATTGAACGTCTTGGCCACCTGTGTCGCCGTCAGCGTGTCCTCGGCAGGCTCGTTCATCATGCGCAGCCCCTCGCCGATGATCTCATCAGCCAGCGCCAGAATCTTCTTCGGTTCCGGCAGACATCTTACATCAGACATCTTCCTTCTTCTCTGCAGAGCAGAGTGTGGCGTTGCGAATCCATCAGCCATCTCCAGCTCCTGCCAGCGCAATACCAGTTTGGCGCGTGCCTCGTCGTTGAACTTCGTGGCGATGTACAGGCACTCAGTCTTGGTGAGTTGGTAGAAAGGTTGTTTCTTCGTTACGCCATTCGCCAGAAGGTAGCTTTTTTCACAGAGCTGAAATTTCAGCCCTGTAACCACGCAGGCTCCATATTTCTGATGGCCTGCATCACGTTCTTGTGTTGTTTACCTGTCAGCTCGGCAATTTCGAGTGACGTCATTGTTTGTACCTTATTAATATTAATAATCTTTGTCATAATTTTGAGTTGATTTAGCGAGAGAAGGTTGGAATCTTTGCGCATTTACCCGGGAACATCCTCCTCACTTCAACTCAAATTGTTGTTGTTTTAAACACGAATTGCCATTAATTGCCCATTAATTTCTCATTAATGAATAATTATATGGTCAATTACATGATAATTAATGTTTTACTTTGTCACTTTCACGATGTCAGTAGCTAAGATTTCTTGGAACGTCTGCCCCTGATATTCGTGTGTAGAGAAACGAAGCGTGGCCACCACCACATCACCATCGTAGAACCTGCACGCCGCCAGATTGCCCAGCATAGCGCACACATACTCATTTTCAAACTTGCCACCCAGTTCGCGCAACACGATGTTGCACTTCTGAATAGTACCTGTTTCGGCCTTAGCCGACTGTACGCTGAAGGTCTCGCCCTGGCGTACTACCTTTAAGATTTTTGTTTCCATAATGTTTTGTTTTGTTTTTGAATTAAAACCCTGCTTTATAGCCGCCCCTTACCAACGGGCTCAAAATGTATCAGTAAGTCAAAGATCGCTGGAGCCGAATACAAAGTGAAAGCTTGCTTTCAAACTTTGTTGAGGCGTTACCGATGTTTCGAGCGTAGCTCAAAGAGCACTTGTGATTGATTCACGGTGCAAAGGTACGGCGAATAAAAAACAAAAAGCCCCTATATAGGGCCTATAATAGGGGCTATATAGGGGGTGACCTATGCTGATTTTCAGCGAGTTATGTTAATCCACAAAAACCTTGTCTATATCTTCCGAACGTGCGGGCGTCTTACCCGTTTCCTGCATTTCCCATTTCTCCTGCGCCAGGTTGTTGATGTGCCACAGCTCTTGAAAGGGTTTCCACTTCGAGCGCATCTGCAACTTGTCTGAAAACACATCGGCAATATACATCGCCTGCTTTCGTGTCGTGGTGGGCGACAGTTGGAAAGTCTCATCTACGAAGCCTGCCTTCTGCAACCCTTTCCAATACTTCATCGCCATTCCGGTTGCCAACACTTCAGGCAGTAGGCTGCTGTCCTCGTGTTCCACATCGGCTTCTTGCAGCTTCTTGCGCTCCTGCTGCACCATATCAATCTTGTGCATATACTTCAGGAAAGCATTGCGGTGCCCCCTGGCGTTCTCCTCCTTCCGATTCGTATAGAAATGTCGTCCAACCTTCACCGGATTAACCACCAAAAAGCCGTCGCAATAATCCACCAACTTGCGCAACTCAGAATAGTGCTTGTGAATCGACTTCTTCAGCTTATGGTCGTCGTCCAGCAGACTGAAGTCAAATTCTGCAGGATAGCGCGTAGCACGCTGGATGTGCTCTACCTTTGAGTCGAACACACCCTTCTCAAACATGTGTACCAGTTTCTCCGTCACGTAAGCGTTGATGTCATCCATGCAGGGCGAGCCGTTGCACACGTCGTACAGCCAATCCTCAAAAGTCTGGCGAACCCGACGAGGCGTACCAGAACTCAAATAACGGCGCTTCTCCTGCTCGTACAGCCGCGCATACTCCTCGTCCTTATGACGGCGCGACAGCTGACTGCCTATCTGCGTCAGCACATCGCTCAGACCGCCCAGCGCGTCGTTCACCTGCTGCGTCGGTTCCTGCAAAGCGTCGTTCTTTATCGTCAGTTCCCACGACAGCACCTCCTCGGCCATCACGTCGAAGTCAGCATCCACATCAGCATCCAGCACAGCCTCCTGACGAACACGTTCCAGCACCTCCTTCTGCAACGTCTCCGCCACCTCCATGATGTCCGCCACCATGCCCATCAGCCAGTATCTCGTACCCGCCGAGGGCCGTTCAGTCCTCATTCGCTCAACCTTCTCGAACAAGGTATCCAATAAGTTCTTGTAGTCAATCATCCTTTACAATTAGGTATTAATCGTTATTATCGTCAAAATTTTTTATTTCGTCGCATTTTTCACGGCGAAAACGGTCGCAAAGTTAATAATATTTTTCCGAAAACCTTGTCGAAAATCCTATGTATTTTTCTCGATTTTCATCCTTCCGTAGTTAAGGTTTGTTAAGCCAATTTTGTCCCCCTTTCCTAACCATCAATCCATCAACCACTTGCCCCCGATTCCTTCAACCTTTCCACCAAGAGCAACACGGAAGGGACCGGTTTCAATGCTGTTTTTTCGTCGTTTTGCTTGTTATTTCATTTTTTATTTGTATTTTTGCACCGGAATAAATAAATCGAGATATGACAGCAATACAGATGAATGCCGAACTGCTCCGTAACATGAGCATCATAGCAGAGGACGAAAACCTGCTGAGGCGTGCAGCAAAATATCTGCGCAAGCTGGTAGCAGAGAAGGAAGACCCGACGTTGATGACGAAGGATGAATTCTTTGCCCGTGTAGATAAAGCCGAGAAAGAAATCGCTGAGGGTAAAGGTATCACCTTTACGAATAAAGACGACATGAATGCCTGGCTAAATTCGCTCTGATGAAATACGCTATTACCTTTGCTCCCGAAGCTCAAGAGGGGCTTGCCAAGTTGAAACGTAGCGAACCGGCATCTTATAAGAAGGCCGTCAAGTTGCTTAACGAGATTGCCGACCATCCTCAAACAGGTACAGGCCATCCAGAACAACTGAAGGGTAAGCCCGAGAACCGATGGAGTCGTCAGATTACCAAGAAACACCGTTTGGTGTATCGCATTTTCGAGACAGAGGTCTACGTGGACGTGCTCTCTGCCTACGGCCATTATAACGACAAGTAAGCGCTGTCATCTGTCCCTCTGCCATCAAAAGTACACAAAAGGAACCGTCCCTTTTGTGTACGGACGAAAAAACGGAAGCCGCGATTGACAACTTCCGTTTCCTGGTTTATTCTTAAAAAGTACACAAAAGGATTGCAACGCCACACTCTCGCAGAGAGAACCGTCCCTATTGTGTCACTGCGGTTTGTCGGTAAGTATGCTGATGGTCTCGTCGAATTCGGCAAGGATTTCCTTCAGTTTGGGATTGGACTTCTGTACTATGAGGGCGGCGAAGTTCTTGGTCTTGCCCTCCTGCACCTCAGCGGTCTGCATAACGTAGGCGTCGCGGTTGCTATAGGTATTGAACCAGCGGACAAAAAGGCGGCTACGAAATGCCTGACGGCCGTCGCCTGTTTCGCAAATATAGAGCAATATGTCAGGGTTGGCGGCGAAAAAGGCCTCAATCAGCAGCAGGATGGTCTCGCGAAGCTTCTGGTCGAGCGGCGAGGGCTGATGGCTCTGATTACTGATGGTAAACTGGTAGGCGCCAGTTTGCCAGATAGAGTAGTCGTCCATGAAACCGATGACGAAGATTTGGCCGCGGTTGGTCTCAATGAGGTAGTCGCAGCCGTCCTCCGTCCAGACCTTGTAGGGAGCGAGGCGGTTGATGCGTGTCAGGTCAAGTGCGTTCATGCTTTCAGATGCTCAGTTGAAGTCGTTCCTGACGGATTTTCTTTATTTCCTGTTCTGCCCGTTCCTGCCACTCGTGTTTCTTACGGATGGATTCACGGAAAGCGGCGATGATTTCGTCGCGTGTACGGTTTTTGAATGC
The DNA here is from genome assembly GCA_905234845.1 of uncultured Prevotella sp. Taxonomy (GTDB): domain Bacteria; phylum Bacteroidota; class Bacteroidia; order Bacteroidales; family Bacteroidaceae; genus Prevotella. Next base: position 4,921 of record CAJOIW010000052.1, read on the forward strand.
TGCTGATACCATAATTCTGTCTCCTTAAAATGTCATTTCACGCTGCAAAGATAGTGCAAACCGAACGAAAAACCAAATTTTTTTTTGTTTTTCTGAGGTGCAGCCTATTTTCTCCTAAGGAGAAAGATAGTGCAAAATTTCGATTTAGCGAAGGGAATGAGAATAAATTTTCATTCCTGAGCGTGAGAAAGTTGATTAAATCGAACGAAAAACCAAATTTTCCCCCACTTTTTTATCCTTCTTCCCCCTACACAGGGGGATAAGAGAGGGTCTCGGACGAAAAAACGGAAGCCGCGATTGGACTTCCGTTTCCTGTGTTATTCTTTAAATCTCACAAGTCTCACATCTCACAAGGGGACTGTCCCCGCGTGAGCTTGACTTTCGCACGAATCTCAGAGAGATTTTTGTCCGAATAATTCAATTACAGACCAACTCCTAAGGACAAATAGACATAATTCTGATGACTCAACCCAGACGTATGCATGTGAGCATGACGGAACCCAAGGCCGATAGTAGGAACTAACAGCGGACCGCCCAACCGGAAGTTTATACCCGCATCATATACAGTAGCTGTCATCGAATTGTTTCCTATACTCTGTTCCACCTTTGCACGAATATCCATTGACATCCTACGTTGTAATTTGCCAAAGCAACGATACCCCAAGCCTCCTCCTAAAAGATTCGTAGCATGATATAATCGGTTTCCGTTTTCTTTACTCAGCATCCAATAGTTAGAATAGGAAGCAAAACCGTATAGGCGTTGGTTCAAGTTTACGCCAAAGTCCACACTATAAGTCAGATGAGTATTCGACATCGTTGAGAGACTTGCTTGAAAATCGAACACTAATCGTTCCCTGAGAAAGTCACATCGTTCTCCCAGCTGCCCATTCCCGTCCTGAGCACAGGACGGGATGGCGCAGAAGATTAGAGAGATGACTACTTGCAATACTTTTTTCATTTAAACTTATTTTTTTAATAGTTTTACCTAAATTGTTCAGCGCTGATTTGCGAGTGCAAAGTTCTAACAAAAGATTTTAAGCGCCAAAAAATAGAGTTCACAAGTAGTTAACATGCAAAAATTGTTAACTACTTGTGAACTTTTTTGGGAGTTATGGAAGGATTTCGTATCTTTGCATAAAGATTACGAACAA
>CAJOIW010000053.1 GCA_905234845.1 uncultured Prevotella sp.
GAGGAAACTAAAAAATGGCGCCGCCGCTTCTTGTACTACTTGTCTGTTTTATGAAATAATCTCAAAGAACTCTCTCAAAAGCCAACACGCAAAAAAATGAGCGAAAGCGGATGCAAAGGTACGAACTTTTCACAAAACAGCAAAACTTTAGAACGTTTTTTTCGAAAAAAAACGAAAAAATCATTCGTTTTTGACTTAAATCAACGTAAAAATGAGCGCTATGGGACGGACTCTATGGGAAAATCGCTCACTTATTGGAGAGTGCAAACGACATATTCCGATTGCGTGCCTATGCGGAATTTTCCACCCCATATACCGATGCCGCTTGTGACATAATATCGGGTGTTTCCACGTTGATGGTGGCCATAGGCTTTCTCGTAAATAAGGTCTTCTATCCAGCTGACGGGCCATACCTGCCCATAGTGAGTATGTCCGCTGAACTGGAAGTTAATACCGGCTTTCTCCGTCCGGTCGAGGTGGTAGGGCTGATGGTCGAGGAGAATGGTGTATCGTGCTTGCGAAATGTCCTTGACCAGCGTGTTCAAGGTCTTTCGCTCTACATTTGTACGGTCGTCGCGCCCAATGACCGCCACCTCGTTGTTGAGCATAACGGTTTGGTCGCGAAGGAGCGTGATATGGGCATCGTGGCAGAATTGTTCAGAGCGTTGCTCATCGGCATAATAGTCATGATTGCCAAGGCAGGCGTAGACGGGAGCCGTGAGTCTACGAAACTCTGCGGCCATGTCTTCTTTCAATACCGGATAGAGGCTGATGTCGATGATATCGCCTGCTATGAGGATATAGTCGGGATGCTCGCTATTGACTATATCCACCCAACGCGCCAGATCGTGTCGTGTGTTATGATAGCCGAGATGCAGGTCGCTCATCATGACAATCTTCAAGGGTTTAGATAACGGCACGGGCGATTTCAGGGTGATGGGCACGCGTACTTTCTTTTCGTATCGGATACGTCCGTAAGTAAAGATGGCAAGCATCAGGGCGAGAACGGTTAGTGAGCCCATGGCGCTATGGTGCATGAACGAGTCGGGCACGAGGCGGATTAGTCTTCCGAGGTCGAGCACGAGGAAGAGCATTACGAGATAGAGCAGGATGAAGATTGACGACGTGCCTACATTATATAATACACGCGCACAGGTGAGGGGCAGACCGTTAAGTCCTATGAGGTAATCAACAAACAACAGGCAGAAGCAGGCCACCATCATGGCTATGATGATGGTTTTCCATGTGTTTGAGAGGGGTAGCATCTGCCACACGTGCCACCCCACATAACCGCATCCCGCCACAGGAAGCAGGAGAATGAGTATTGCCCAGAGTTTCATTCCATGAAAGCCTGATCGTATCCGCTCAAAGTCTATGCCACTGGTTTAGTAAGCCTCGTCGTCACCGGCCAGCTCGTCCTTGTCTATCTTCCGGCTATCGAGTTTGCTCCATGCGTAAGCGATATAAGCAAGCACGAACGGAACGAGCAGCGAGACGTAGAACATGGTGCGCAGGGTGAACTCGCTCGAGCAAGAATTAGCGATGGTGAGCGACGATTGCAGGTCGGCGTTCGAGGGATAGTAAGCCGTATGGTTCCATCCTACCGTGAGCAGCAGGCAGAGCACCACCAGCACCACACCGATGCCGACGGGCCAGATGCCGCGAATATATGTCTTCGAGACGATGGTCTTCACGATACCGAACAACACGAGCACAACTCCTACAACCAGGACCAGCGCGACATACCACATATCAAGCAGATTATGGAGATATTTCATCGGCTCCATGGCGATGGCTCCCGTTGCAGGGTCATAGGCATAGCCGTCTTTCACCAAGGTTCGCACAAGGAAGGCGAGGAAGAGCACGAGGAAGCAAACCGTCGCGCCCACCAGTCTTACGGAGCCTCGCGAGCGGATGTTCTCGTCGTTGACATTGTTCATCACGTAGAGAATGCCGAGTATGCGGGCAAGGAAGAAGACGGCAAGTCCGAAGATAAGGTTCCACGGGTCGAGCAGAGCGTCGAGGCCGTGCGAGCCGTTTGCCCAATGGCTGATGACCCCTCCGGCTCCAAACAGCATCTCGCTCTTGTCGACGATGAAGTTAGAGCCGTTGAAGAAGGTGGCCACAGCTCCTCCCAGAAGCAGGGGACCGAGAATGCCGTTGAGCACGAGGAACCACTGGAAGGTACGTGTTCCGAGCAGGTTGCCCAGCTTATGCTGGAACTCATAGCTGACGGCTTGTAGCACGAACGAGAAGAGGATGATCATCCAGAGCCAGTAGGCCCCTCCGAAGCTGGTGCTATAGAACAACGGGAACGAGGCGAAGAACGCGCCACCGAAGGTGACGAGCGTGGTGAACGTGATTTCCCACTTCCTTCCGGTGGAGTTGACGAGCATGCGACGCTCATCGTCGGTGTGTCCGAGGCTGAACAGCATGGAGTTGGCTCCCTGCACGAACATGAGGAACACGAGGAGCGCGCCTAAGAGCGACACGATGAGCCACCAGTATTGTTGTAAGAATTCGTAGGTCATAGTTCGGGTCCTTTCTTGATTTGTTTGAGCATGATGTTGATTTCCACGGCGAGCATGGTGGTGAAGAGGGCGAGGAAGAGGAAGAAGGTCAGTGCGACGCTTCCCGCGGGTATGTCGCTGACGGCGGCCGATACGGGCAACATGTCCTGAATGGTCCACGGCTGTCTTCCGAACTCCGCCACGAGCCATCCGGCCTCACTGGCTATATAGGCCAGGGGCACGAGGGCGATGGCTGCCAGATAATGCCAGCGTTTCAGCTTGGTGATGTCTTTCCTATAAGCGGCAAACAGCACGGCCGCGAAGAAGAGGATGAAGAGGCACCCCATGCCCACCATGACGCGGAACGCCCAGAAGCAGACGGGTATGGGTGGAACCAGCTCGTCCACACTCTTGATATATCCGTAGCCGAAGTAAGGCATATCGGCCTTGAGCTGTTCGTGGAGCGCGGAGAGCTGAGTGCTGTCAGCCCCCTGCTCTTTCTGCTCCCTGTAGGTTGCCAAGGCCTGTATGGCTTTCTTTCCACGGTCAATCTTCTCCTGCGCCGAGGGCTCCTGTGTGCCATCGGGTCGGGTATAACCATTCAGGATGTCGTTCACACCAGGCACATAGCCGTGAATGTCGCGTGTGGCCATGAACGAGAGCGCGTAGGGCATGGCAATGCGCAAGGGAGGCTCCTCGACGCTCTTGTAGTCGGGTTGAGCGAATGGGCTCACCCATGCCACCGCGGTCAGGCTCTGGTCGGTACCGCCGTTGTAGAGGGCTTCCATGGCGGCCAGCTTCATGGGTTGCGTCTTAGCCACCTGCTCGCCCGACAGATGCCCCGTGGCACCTGCCAGCAATGCGCCTACCAATCCCACGGCAGCCCCTATCTTGATGCTCTCCACGGCCAGTTTCTGCTCGCGCCGTCTCATCAGATACCAGCATGCGACGGCCACGGTGAACACACCTCCGATAATCCATGCCGAGGTGACGGTATGGAAGAACTTGCCTACGGCAAAGGGCGAGAGAGCCACCTCAGCGAACGACACCATCTCGTTGCGCATCGTGTCGGGGTTGAACTCACACCCCACGGGACTCTGCATCCATGCATTAGCCACCAGAATCCACCATGCCGAGATAGTGGCTCCAAGCCCCGTCAGCCAGGTAGAGGCCAGGTGGAAGCCTTTGCTCACCTTCTTCCAGCCGAAGAACATGACCGCCACGAAGGTCGACTCCATGAAGAACGCCACGATGCCCTCGACGGCCAGTGGCGCGCCGAAGATGTCGCCCACCAGCCACGAGTAGTTCGACCAGTTGGTGCCGAACTCAAACTCAAGGATGATGCCCGTGGCCACGCCCATGGCGAAGTTAATACCGAACAGACGCTGCCAGAACTTAGCTGTCTGCTTCCAGAAGGGCTTGCCCGTGCGATAGTAGCACGTCTCGGCAATGCCCATGACGACCGCCAACCCGAGGGTCAGAGGCACGAACAGCCAGTGGTAGATGGCCGTGAGCGCGAATTGCGCCCGGGCCCAGTCAACCGCACCGGCCGTGATGTCAAGAAATAGATTGTTCATTATCGTAGTATTTTTAATCTTAGTTCCTTAGAACCTCTCCCCATCCCTCCCCCAAGGGGAGGGGGCTGATTGTAGTTGGGGTTCCTCCCCTTCGGGTCGGTTAGTCGTTTTTTCCTCCCCTTCGGGGAGGTTAGGAGGGGTTGTAGGTTAGGAGGGGTTGTAGGTTTCACTCCCCCCTGCTCACCAGATCGGCCGAGACGAAGTCGGCCTCACTACCCTTCTCAGCGTGTCGGGCGAGGTAGTTCGGGAAGAAAAACACCTTGAGCACCACGAAGATGACAAACAGCTTCACGAGTATGACCGCCCACAGCGTTTTTCCAAGCGTCATCCGCCTGAAGCCGTCGGCATAGAGGTCATAGATTCGGTACAGAAAGCTTTTTTCGTTCTTCATCGTCACAGGTGCGGTTACGTTCCCTATCAGCCTGCAAATATACAAATAAATCTCCAAACCACCAAATTTTTGGGGCAACTATCTACCTGTTATTTCTATATTCTCTATTATTGGTGTTTGGTAAAGTTCAGAGCGAGTCCTTTGTAGTCCTGTAATAGTAAGGGCTTAGATAAATTTTATTGCTGTCCGGTAAAATAACGGCCTGTAAGGCCAACAACCCATAGCCCAGGGCAACGCCCTGGGTGAATGTTGCACACAAATTGCGCCCTGTGAGGGCATAAGCATTTACTCTCAACGATATGCCCATCTTACCCAGAGCGGTGCTCTGAGCTGGGTGAGGCTGGCCTTGCTGGCCGATGTTTGCAAGCCTCGTTTTGCTGAGTCAGAGATAATCCCTTTGTCTATAGGACATACAGGCCAACAAGTCTAAAATTTAGCGGACACCAATAATTCTCTATCTCACCGTGATCCACACGGGGTCTCCCCTGCCCTTTGCCTCTCCTCACGACGGAAGTCTGCATCCTAACTTCAAGCCTATAAAGATGGAGGGTGGCTTCTCTGTGGACGGCTATGCCGACGCGGTGGCCGACGAGTTGCGACGGGCTCTGGGTGGCCTCGGAGAAGAGTGATGAACTGGCCAATGCGATTTCAGCGTTTCAGCGTTTCAGGCGTTTCAAGGGTTCGGAAGGGGTCACGTCAGTCTTATAATAATATATAACTATTTAATAATGAATATGTTATATACGAAATGGCTGAATTTTGCACCCATCATCTGCTTCACTGAAACGCTGAAACGCTGGGGCTATCTCTCGCGCCTTGACAACCGCAAGTGCCACTACATCATCCGTCCGCTGAACAGGCTTGCCGAGCGCTTGGCGGGCAGTATCGCCGAACTGGGCGGTCTCACCGACAACGACTACCCGGGGGATGCAAGGATTTTAGCGACTATTATCTCTCTACACTTCGCAAACGCGGCACTTCCTCCCCGTAAAAGATAGGTTTATTAAAGAGTTTAGTGTTTAGTGTTCAGAGAATACAAAAATTGAAAAATAAATTGTAAATCGTAAATTGTCAAATTGTAAATAGTGTTTAGTGTTGAGCCAATTACAATTACAGTAATTACAATTAAAAAAAAGGGGTACCCACATCTTCTAAATAGTTTATAACTTAATGATATATAGATAGTTATATATAATATCATGAAGTGTGTGACCCTCAAAAAAAAACTGTAATAACTGTAATTGTAATTGCCAATCGCAAATGTATCATCTAAATAGCAGATAATCAATGAAATACGACATTTCGAAAGCGACTGCGCCCGCTATGCCGCACCTCGGCAAAGGCACAGAATGTATCAAATTGCTCTGTTCCAGGCATCAAAAGACATGCAGGAACCCCTCGTTCCGATGTTTTACCTACTCTTTGCGCACACATCAGCGGTGCAGAATTTCATATCCCGACCTCACTTGGAAGGAGCCAACGGGCATGATGGGCCATCTGGTGGCCGATTCGGGCAACAACAAGGGCCAGTTGGGCTACCTCGTGGAGGCCATGTGCCGCGATTTCCGACTACACGACGACTGCCCGAGGGATGCAAGGATTTTAGAGTCTATTAGCTCTCTACACTTTGCAAACGTGGCACTTCCTCCGCGTAAACGATAGGTTTATCCCCCGCAAACGATAGGTTTATTATGGGGGCGTTTACAAACATTTCTTAAAATTGGGTAATTAAAGAAAAACTAACCTTCGTATTATACGATTATTGCAAATAAAAATGTAATTTTGCGGGCATGAAAGCGAAAATATGGATACCAATGGCTATTCTCCTGGCGGCGCTGGTGGGTTGTGTGGCATGGCTCTACACCCGTCTGGACAAGCAGCAGGAGGAGAATAAGAACCTTCAGGAACTGGCCGCGATAGACAAACAGGAGATGGAAAACGAGTACACCCAGTTTGCCAACCAGTACGAGGAGATGATCACGAAGATCTCGAACGACTCCATCGTGGCGCAGCTCACCGCCGAGCAAGAGAAGACGCAACGGTTGCTGGCCGAGCTGAAACGCACGAAGGCCGACGATGCCCGCGAGATTACCCGACTGAAGAAGGAGCTGGCCACCTGTCGGGCCGTCATCCGCAGCTATGTGCTCGAGATTGACTCGCTCAACCGCCTGAACCAGAACCTCGTGGCCGAGAACACGCAGATACGCGGACAATACGAGGAGGCCACCAAGCAGATTGAGGGTCTGAGCACCGAGAAGGCCTCGCTCTCGGAGAAGGTGGCCATTGCCGCCCAGCTCGATGCCACAGTCATCAGCATGACACCCAAGAACAAGCACAACAAGGCCACCGACAAGATGGACAAGTGCAAGTCGATACAGGTGAGCTTCACGATAGCCAAGAACGTGACCGCCCGAAGCGGCATGAAGACCTGCTACGTGCGCATCACCTCACCAACGGGCACCACCCTGGGCAACGGAGGGTCGTTCAGCTACGAGAACCGCACGATCACCTGCACCATGAAGAAGGAGGTGGAATACGGCGGACAGGAGACTCCCGTCACCACCTACTGGAACGTCACGCAGGCCCTCGTCGGCGGCACCTATCAGGTGAGCATCTTCGCCGACGGACAGCTGATAGGTTCGAAAAGTTTCGCGTTCAAATAGGAATACTCAGACAAGTATAAAGTGACATGATTAAAGCAAAACAACAACATAGCAGCATCCGACTGGGACTTCTCCTCCTTGCCCTGCTTGCCATGGCGCACGTCTGTCAGGCCCAACGGGTGCTGACGCTCGACAGCTGCCGCACGCTGGCCATGCAGAACAACAAGCAGCTGAGCGCGACAAGGCTGAAGCAAGACGTGGCCATGGACACACGCAAGGCCATGCGCACGAAATACCTCCCCAAGGTCGACGCCATGATCGGCTATGAGCACTTCAACCGAGAGGTGTCGATACTCAACAACCGGCAGAAAAGCGCCCTGAGCAACCTCGGCACCAACGTCGCCACAAGCCTCGGAGAGAGCATGACCACCAACATGACAAACCTCGTCGGCCAAGGACTGATCTCGCCCGAGGCCGCCCAGCTCATAGGAGGCACACTCACCACCGTGGCCCCGTCGATAGCCGAGGCAGGCAATAACTTCGGACAGACCATACGCGATGCCTTCCGCACCGACACGCGCAACATCTGGGCAGGCTC
>CAJOIW010000054.1 GCA_905234845.1 uncultured Prevotella sp.
CAGTACGTCGTAGGGACGCGAAGCCAGTTTCTCGACGATGTCCACCGGGGGGCGGAATCCTTTGAAGGGTTTGATGATTGACATAGTGTGTTCTAATTTTATTGTTTGTTATATTTGTTTAGCGTCGTTCTTTAACATTGTGTATAGGTTGCTGCGGTCGCGGCGGTTGCTCCAGATACTGACGATGTATATCTCTTCTTCGTGGATGACGTATATTACACTACTCAGTTTTACCACTAATTCCCGGAAATCGATGGATAGCTCTTCGTCAAAAAAACACACCTTGCCTATTTGCGGGAATTGCATGATGCTCAAAATCGCCTCGTTGATGCCGACACGCATCTTCAATGCTGTCTGTTGACCAAACTCTCTGGCTACATACACAGCCGCGTCTGCAAATTCGGCAAGTGCTCGTTCCGACCAACTGACGTTCATACAGCATCTGCAATAGCCTTGTCCACCATCTTCATGGCATCCTCATGGGACACCGTGTTTTCCCGACCGGCGATGATGTCACGCATCCTTTCTTTCGACACGCTCTCCATTTCCTCCCGAGAACGAATGCCTGGCATATCCAATAGACAATCTGTTTGTCGGACACGCACAAGAAAGGCACGTTTCACCTGCTCGCTTTGTTGCTGATAGATAGTCCACAAGGCATCCAATGGCGAAGTCTCCTGATATACAGCGTTCGTTTCCATTACAAATCACTTTATTTTCGACTGCAAAGATACACATTAAAATTGACGTGGACAAATTATTTTTTCTCCACTCGGAAAATCTTGTAGCCTATCATGGCCACGGTTATATGTTGAAGAAGCAGTAGGGCAGGTAGGTGAGCGTGGGGACATGCAGCACCAGCGACTGCGTCATGCCGCAGGTGTTCCACGGCACGAGGACGGAGGTGACGGTGGCGGAGTCCTCGGTCGAGCGGCTGAGCAGACGGCCCTCGTAGCCCTTTTCCTTGTAGAGTTTCTTGAAGATGTTGCCCGTGAGCACGATGCTGAGGTATTGGTCGCCAGTCATCATGTTGGCCGCGATGCCTGTGCCGACGGTGGAGGCCACCAGCGAGCGGCGGCCGCTGATGCCGCGCGCCAGGGCGGCGGTGAGGCTCTGCAGCATGCCGGTGCCCGTCATCGCGCCCCCGAAGGCGGCGGCGCAGAAGATGAGGAACACCGTGGAGAGCATACCACGCATGCCGCGGGTCTGCACCAGGTTGGTGAGCGCCTCGTTGCCCATGTCGAGCGACGTGCCGCTGTAGTAAGTCTGCATCAAGCTGCGGAAACTGTTGCCACCACCCACATGCGAGACGATATCCGGCTGGGCGAAGAGCATCACCACACCGGCGATGAAAGCCGAAAGGAAAAGCACGATGGCAGCAGGCAGTCGCAAGGCGATGAATGCCGCCGCAGCTACAGGCACCAGCAGCAGCCACGGGCTGATATTGAAGGCGCTCTTCAGTCCCTCGGCGAACTGCGCCGACTGCACGGCTGCCGTGTCGGCATGCATCTGGCTCGCCACGAGGAAGACCACAAGGGCGATGGTGAACGACGGAACGGTGGTGATGAGCATGTAGCGGATATGCTTGAACAGCGGCACCTCGCCCACCGACGAGGCTAGCACCGTGGTGTCGGAGAGGGGCGAAATCTTGTCGCCGAAATAGGCGCCCGAGATGATGGCGCCCGCCGTCCAGCCCACGCTGTAGCCATGCGCCGTGCCGATGCCCATCAGGGCGATGCCGATGGTGGCGATGGTGGTCCACGAGCTGCCCGTCACCAGCGACACCAGGGCGCTGATGAGGCACGCGATGAAGAGGAACACCGCCGGGCTGACCACCTGCATGCCGTAGTAGATCATCGTCGGCACCACGCCGCTCAGCATCCAGCTGCCTGACACGGCACCGATGAGGAACAGAATCAGTATAGCGCCGCCAATGGTGCGCACATTGTCCGAGATAGCGTGGTCGATGTCCATCCACGACACCTTGTAGAATATCATCCCCATGGCCACCGCCACCGCCGCCGCCACGAGCAGCGCCGTTTGGCTCGCCCCGTCGAGGGCGTCCGAGCCGAACTCCCTGATGACAAGCACCTGCAACGCCACCAGCACCGCCAGCGGTATCAGCGCCAAAGTCCAGTGGATGCGCGGTTTTTCGACATTATCCTTCTTATCCATAGCTATGCTGTTATCGGTTGCAAAGATACTCACTTTTTGCAATATGTGAAATATTATTTTGCCATGTCAAAAAAAGTTTGTACATTTGCACTCGATTTCAAACGGATTATTAACGAACACTTCTGCCAATGAAGCATAGCGCATAGTTTAGTATGCACATCATAGAATAGGAAAAAGCGAAGTAGCTTATCTGGATGTTTTGAAACTTGGACACTTTCAATCCCCATTCCCAGAATAATGCGACGGCGCTCCCGCTGTTAAGCGTGGGCTTATACGTTGTAATTGGGAATGGAAGGTTGTCCAAGACCGCAAAACATCCGATGAAGACTAAAAGGTTCCACGCTCTTTTTATGTGCATATTCCATCGGAACTGCAAAATAACATGTTATTAATCAAAACCGACGTGCCGATGGGATATAACGGGCAAAACAAAATGAAAAATAAAAAAAGAATTGCTCTATTTATAGGGATGCTACTCTCGGTACAATTCCTAGCATCATGCGGAATGACCAGAGACTCTTACGAAGGCTTTAGAGAAGGATGGAATATGACCACTCCAGAAGAATGGCATCTTTAATAAAACGTTATTAAATCAATTCAAAAGACCGACGTGCCGATGGTATATAACTGAGCGAAAATTAAAATGAAAAAGAAAATCTTTCTTGGTTTAGGAATTATTGCTCTATTTGGCGTCCTCTGTGCATTTTCAATTGATTCTTCAATATGGTGTAGTAGATGTTCTGGAACAGGGCAGATTGATGTCAAAAAAGATTGTCCTGTTTGTAAAGGTGCTAAAAAAGACAAATTTGGTGATGATTGCTATAATTGCGGAGGGCGGGGATATGTCACAGAAAAAGCCAAATGCCCAGACTGTAAAGGGAAAGGAGAGATAACCGATCCTGTTCCATTCCCGGAACCTCAAAGAAGATAGTATATTACGATTTGTGGCGGATGCACGTCATCCGCCACATCTTTAAAAAATTGTATATGAGAAAAGTCATTGCATTTATTCTGTTTACTAGTGTTTTTGTCTGTGTAAATGCGCAGTACGTTCCTTTAAACATTGTTAGAGCAGAGGATGTGACCATTGAATCTAAAGAAGGAATTGTTGTTCAGAGCACTTCGGTCAACACAGACAAATCCATAACAGTCACACTATACAATTCTAATTCTGATAGAGATTACGAACGAAACACATACACCTTTGTGTGGTATCTTTCGTACAAAGGAAACCGTGTCAGTGACTACTACACAGAAGCAATTCGTTGTAGACGCACTTCGAGTCGCACGGTCCACTTTTGGCCAGGGGAAGTTCCCAATGGATACGAAAAATATGTAACTGTGCAGCTCGGACGCGAGCCTCGAAAGAAAGACCCACGTGACGACGATTAATCAAATAACCACTAAATAAAAAAGGAATGAAAAAGGTAATATTATTGTTCTGTATGGTAATGGGCATGCTTGCATCAAACGTAATTGCACAAGAAGTGCATGGTATTTCGACAAGACGAGTTGTATATGAAAGTGATAATACATATCGTGGGAATAATGGTTCTAGTGGAAAATACTATGGATGGGAGGTCAAAAACAACAATTCGATAAAAGTAAGCGTGGATATTACTCTGTATTGTCAAGGACAATCTGCAGTTTGGACTAATGGACGCGACGCCGTACCTATTAATAGTGATAAAAAAGTTGTTAAAACACAATCAATAATTCTGAAGCCAGGAGAATCGTATACATTCAAAAGAGAAGAACATCGGTCCACCCGTGTAGACGCACCAGACTCGGATTATCCGATATCCTCTTATTTTATTGAATACAAAGCATACAAGCTACAATAAGAATCAAGCGCAAGAAATTTTGGATTCATGCTCATGTTTTCAAAAATTTATGAGCATAATTATACCCTAATCATGAGCACGATTTCTCGGAATCATGCTCTTGTTTTTTATTAAAGATGAGCATCTGTTTAAGGTGAGATGAGCATAGACTGTTCGCCGAGACATCACCGAGGGATCCTGCTTGCCACCCTGTCGTTACCTTAGATCTCGGCAAAAGGTAAAGAAAGCTTTAGCAAAAGGGGAGCAAAAGGTGTAGAAAGAATATCACCTTGCGCAAATATAAACAAAGAGGCTTGTACCGTGACGGGTGCAAGCCTCTTTTGCTTTGATAGAGAGATTGTTATACCGCAATCCCTGTGCGCATCACGTCGTCATAGAGCGGCGAGGGATGGTCTTCCGAAATCAAGACAGGCTCAATGAGCAAGCTCACGTTGTCCACATCGCGCCACAGAGCTTTGGACAATTCCATTTTACGGTCGCCATAGCTCGACACCACGACCGCCACGTCGATGTCGCTGTCGCGGTTGGCATTGCCCTTGGAATAGGAGCCATACATCAACACTCGCGGCTCCTGTTGGAAGTGCCGGGCGATGATGTGCTTGTACTGCCGGACAAGATCTAACGCCTCGTCGCGGCTGAGAGCTGTTCCTTTATCCATAATTGCAATGTTTTGTTTTGTCGATAATAGAATGGCATGCACTATGTGCTATCGGTTCTGTGTGTCACGTTCCTTTACCATGGAAGTCAATTCGGCAGGGTCTCGGCGGCAGTCGAAGACGGCCACTATGAGGACTCTATCGGCGGTGACGGTGTAGACGATGCGGTCGTGGCGCGTGTTCAAAGCACGGTATACCCGACGTGAACCGTCGTACTCGTCGCAAAGACGCCCTATCTCGGGGAAGTCGGCCAGTCGCTGTGTCTCTTCAGTCACGCTGGCAACCGTCTGTTCGGCTGTGACGTAACCGAAGTTCAGCGCCACACGACGGGCAATCTCCCGCAGGTCATCTTCCGCTGCCGTAAGCCACTCTACTTGCATATCGCAGCCATTACGCGGTCGTAGACTTCCGCCTGCGGGACGGTGTTCATCGCCCCATGCTCGTAGGCATCCATGCGACGCTCCAGTTCACGCAACTCGCGGTCGGCGACGGTCTCGGTCCGTTTGAACAGGCCAGACTTCAACAACTCATCCAACTTGCGCTGGGCGAGGGCGTTGTTCTGGTCGTATGTAAGGGATATGGTGCACATAGTCTTATCACATTAACCCTCGTAGAAGGGCATCTTGACGGTGACGGCCTTGAGGAGTTTCTCGCGGATCTTGATGTAGATCTCGGTGCCGACTTTGGCGTACTCGGCCTTGATGAGGGCGGTGCCGATGTTCTTGCCGGTGCTGGGGCTGGGGCTGCC
>CAJOIW010000055.1 GCA_905234845.1 uncultured Prevotella sp.
CAAAATGAAAAAAGGAATTCATCCAGAAAACTATCGCCCCGTCGTGTTCAAGGACATGTCCAACGGCGATATGTTCCTCTCGAAGTCCACAGCAAAGACAAATGATACAGTGGAATTCGAAGGCGAAACTTACCCAGTGGTAAAAGTCGAAATCTCTAGCACCTCTCACCCGTTCTATACAGGTAAGAGCAAGCTCGTTGACACCGCAGGTCGTGTTGATAAGTTCATGAGCCGCTACGGTAAGGCTGCGAAGAAGTAAGATTATAACCGCAAGATTTATAAAAGGTGCGTCCATGGTAGTTGCATATGCCTGGCCGCACCTTTTTTGCTAAACCAACACTTATGAGACCACTAAAACCCTTACTTTCACTGACATTCCTATCTGCCTTTCTTATCTTCTGCTCATGCAGCAAGGACGAGAACGATGCAAAGATACCAGGTATTGCAGAAAACAAGAACAAAAACCTGACAAACATCTATCCAGAGGCCTCACGTCTGGAATTCCCCAAACTGAAAGGTGGCAGTAGCATCGTACTTGTACACAAGACCAACGACAAGTATGGTGTGAATTTCTCCACAGAATGGGACTGTACCAAAAAGTCGCAGCGATGGTCATGCTATCAGATGCATGGCGGTAACTCCGGAGGCAACGTTGGCCGCTATCAGGAAGGTTATCCCTTCGACGAGGATCTCGACTTCAGCAACTACTTCACTTCTGCCGACGGCACACCGATGGACCTCTTCTGGAATTCCGGCTATGATCATGGACATATCTGTCCTTCCGCCGACCGCCAATATTCTAAGGAGGCGAACCGTCAGACATTCTTCCTCACCAACATGCAGCCACAACGTAATGTGTTCAATGCCGGTGTGTGGTCAGCTATGGAACAACAGGTAAGGAACTGGAACCGCGGTTCTTTCCGCGACACCCTCTATGTCTGCAAGGGCGGCACCATCGATCGTGATGACCAGATACGCGGCTATGTGCAGAACAAGATGATTATCCCAAAATATTTCTTTATGGCATTACTCTGCAAAAACAGTAGCGGCTATAAGGCTCTCGCCTTCTGGATCGAGCATAAGGACAAGGATTCCGACTATGCGAAAGATGTCAAGGGCGACTATCAGCTTAGTCCCTATGTCATCAATATCCGTGATCTTGAGACCCTCACGGGCATCGATTTCTTCTGTAACCTTGACGATGAGACGGAGAACCATGTGGAAACACTCGCCGCCGAGAACATCAAGACCGCTTGGGGACTGAAATAGTAGTGAAAAGTTAAAAAATACCAAGGGACGGTAATATTTATCATTTATCATTTATCATTTATCATTTATTTTGTATTTTTGTAGCGCAGAAACTACACATATAGTATTATAGCAAATGAAAACCATTTATGATTTCTCTGTCAAAGACAGAAAAGGAAAAGACGTATCCCTCAAGGAATACGCCAACGAGGTGTTGCTGATTGTCAATACGGCAACCAAGTGCGGATTCACCCCGCAATACGACGAATTAGAGAAGCTTTACGAGAAATATCATGCTCAGGGCTTCGAGATTCTCGACTTTCCCTGTAACCAGTTCGGACAGCAGGCTCCTGGCACCGATGACAGTATCCATGAGTTCTGTAAGCTGAACTTCGGTACGGAGTTCCCCCGTTTTAAGAAAATCAAGGTTAATGGCGATGATGCCGATCCTCTCTATAAGTTCTTGCAAAATGAGAAAGGTTTTGCAGGATGGGATATGGAGCACCCCATCGCTCACATCCTCGACGATATGCTGACTAAGGCAGACCCCGACTACAAGCAGAAGCCAGACATCAAGTGGAACTTCACCAAGTTCCTCGTCAACAAGAAAGGTCAGGTTGTCGCCCGTTTCGAGCCTACGGAGAAAATCGAGAATATCGCAAAGCAGATTGAAGAACTCTTAAAGTAATGGAAAAGACCAAATGCTTGATTATTGGCAGCGGCCCCGCAGGGTACACCGCTGCCATTTACGCTAGTCGCGCCAACCTCAACCCCATTGAGTACAGCGGCATGCAGCCCGGCGGCCAACTCACCCAGACCACCGAGGTAGAGAATTTCCCCGGCTATCCGCAGGGTGTCGATGGCAACCAGATGATGATGGACCTGCGCGAACAGGCAGAGCGCTTCGGCACCGATATCCGCGGCGGTGAGATTGTGAAGGTGGATTTCTCAAAGGCCCCCTACCTCTGCACGGCAGAGGACGGCACGGAGATTGAGGCCGACACCGTGATCATCGCCACAGGAGCCTCCGCCAAGTACCTCGGTCTCGACGACGAGCGCAAGTACAACGGACAGGGTGTATCAGCCTGTGCCACGTGCGACGGGTTCTTCTACCGTAAGAAGACCGTGGCTGTCGTCGGCGGCGGCGACACTGCCTGCGAGGATGCCCTCTATCTGTCGGGCCTTGCCAAGAAGGTCTATCTCATCGTGCGCAAGCCCTTCCTCCGTGCCTCGCAGGTGATGCAGCAGCGCGTAAAGGAGGCTGAGAACATTGAGATTCTCTTCGAGCACAACGCCATCGGACTCTTCGGTGAGAACGGTGTGGAAGGTGCCCATCTCGTGAAGCGCAAGGGCGAGCCCGACGAGGAATTGGTGGACATTGCCATCGACGGTTTTTTCCTCGCCATCGGTCACAAGCCCAATACCGACATCTTCAAGGAGTGGCTTGAGACTGACGAGACTGGCTACCTGAAAAAGATCGACGGTACGCCCCGCACGAAGATTCCCGGCGTGTTTGTTGCCGGCGACTGTGCCGACCCCGTCTATCGCCAGGCCATTTCCGCTGCAGGCAGTGGCTGTCAGGCTGCCATCGAGGCAGAACGCTATTTATTGAACACATAAACCTCAAATCTGTAGGAAACCATTCCGACATCGGAAAAATGTGCCCCGGATTCGGGGCATGTTTTTGTACCCTATGCATAAATATCTTTGGATTTTGTCAAATTCCAGCGAATTATTTCATTGGATTTTGTCATTTTTTACCAAATTATTTGTTTGGATAGTATCTTTTTTGTATCTTTGCAGCCGTTACATTAACATCTGTAAATATAAAGATGTATTATCCAAGATTCATAGATAGTTACCTATCTGAATGGGCCTCACGTGAGACTCATAAGCCGCTGTTGCTCCGTGGTGCACGTCAGGTGGGAAAATCGACAGCCGTACGTCATCTGGCAGAGCGTTTCGAGAGTTATGTGGAGATCAACTTCGAGAAACAAGCGTCTTACATCCCGCTGTTTCACGTGAAGGACATCGACGTGAAGAAGATTGTCTCACAGATATCCGCTATGGCTGGAAAGCGCATTGTGCCGGGCAAGACGTTGCTGTTCTTGGACGAGGTTCAGGCCTGTCCAGAGTCCATCATGTCGCTTTGGTTCTTCAAGGAAGACCTGCCCGAACTGCATGTCGTGGCCGCAGGATCGCTACTTGAGTTTGCACTTGAAGACCTGCCGTCGTTCGGCGTGGGTCGCATCCATTCCATGTTCATGTCCCCAATGACTTTCGACGAATTCCTTATTGCCAACGGCGAACAGTTGTTGATGGAAGCCCGAAATGGTGCTTCTTCATCCCAGCCACTCCCCCAACCGCTCTATGAGAAACTGGTGGGACTCACAAGGACTTTCATGCTTGTAGGCGGTATGCCAGAGGCTGTGGCCAAGTGGGTTGAAACGCACGACTATTTGGCCTGTCAGGAAATACAGGATGATATCGTTGTGACCTACGAGGACGATTTCCCGAAATACCGCAAAAAGATCGACCCCACGCTGCTTCGCAACACCATGCGAAGTGTCGCCGTGCAGGTTACGGACAAGTTCGTCTTTTCGGCTGTAGAAGGTAACTATAAGGCAGCCGAGGTGAAGAAGGCACTGGATATGCTCACTAAGGCAGGAATTGTGATACCTGTAACACATACGGACGGCAACGGATTGCCACTGGGGAGTGAGGCGGATAAGGCATACCAAAAGATGCTGCTGCTCGATACTGGTTTGATGCTGCGCTTGCTGAACATGACCACAGGCGACATCTCAGAACTCACCGAACAGATACTGACAAGCGATGTTACCGACCTGGTCAACAAAGGACCGATGGCCGAGATGCTGGCCGGACTCGAACTGCTGCACTATCGCACACCCAACATCCGCCACGAAATATACTACTGGCAACGCCATGCAAAGAACTCACAGGCCGAAGTGGATTACATTTCGAGTTATCACCAGACGGTATTACCTATCGAAGTGAAAGCCGAAAAGCAAGGTGGCATGAAGAGTCTCTGGATCTTTCTGCGCGAAAGGAAACTCACAAACGCCATCCGTTGTTCACTGGAAAACTTTGGCGCCTTCGACTATCAAGACCCTGAGGTCAGCGGAGCCATTCGTCACGTAC
>CAJOIW010000056.1 GCA_905234845.1 uncultured Prevotella sp.
TGGCAAAAACAAAGGTAACAAAAAAGGTCGGAATCCAAGCGAGGATACCGACCTTAACTTTTATACTATTCAAAAAGTTTTAGCGGACAGCAGTAGAAAAAAATACACTTCTTACTCATTTTTTCAATTCTCCTTTTTTAGTTTTAGAATAGTTTGTTTTAAGATTTTAATTATGAAAACTCACTCCTGCGTGTCGACCCGCATTTGTTACCGCAAAGTTACAACAATCTACGCCCACTTACAAATTTCACCCCTTGTGGAAAGTTAAAAAGATGAAAATGTTAAAATTTGGTGCTTTATAAGTGGAAATTTTAACATGTGAGAGCGCATGAAAACAGGTCGGTGGGCTGTTGTTCCACGAAGGTGGAAAAAGCCGATTATGGGAGAGGTTTTTCCAAAGTTCTGTCAGTCAGCGGGTTATGTGCTGTGTAAGAACAGAAAACCTACTTCTCACTTCTTACTTTTCACTTTTTACTTCTGAAAGGTATATGTCTCACCTCTGAAAGATGGTCTTTTGCAATGCGAAAGGCGGTCTTTCGGAGGGTGAAAGCTGGTCTTTCGCCACCTGAAAGATATATCTTTGGGAAGCGAAACCCCTCCTGACCTCCCCCAAGGAGAGGAAAACGAACCCCACCAACCTCCCCCAAGGAGCGGAATAACGCTAAACGCCTAATTTCGAAATGTTAAAAGGAACGTGACGCATTAACATTTTTGGCAGTGAAAGATGTATCGCTTGCCGGGAAATTAAGAAATATTTAGCTTTTGCCTCTTGACTTGCGGAGGTTGACGAGTTGATGATTTACTTTTTACAGGGAGTTCAATGGGTTCGGGAGTTTTAATCCCTTAACTTTCCCTTCGGAGAGCCTTCTGTGTTCTCGCGCAGAGTCGCTGAGATATGCTGAGAGGGAAGGGAAAACTCTGTGCCCTCTGTGGCTCTGCGCGAGTTCATTAAGCTCCCTCCCCTTCGGGGAGGTAGGAGCTAAGGCCAAAGGTTACAGGAAAGGAGCCAGAAAATGGGCGAACCATCCCTGGAAGCGTTGCCAGGGGGTGCGGAAGGTTTTCCAATTCGCCTCGGTGAGCTGGAAGCTTTTTTGTTTGTCGCGCTCGAAGAGGTTGTCCAGCTGGCGTGTGACACACTCGTCGGCGATGACAGCATTGGCCTCGTAGTCCCACCTCAGGCTTCGTGAGTTGAGGTTTGCGCTGCCGACGGTGCAGAGCTTTCCGTCGACCATGATGATCTTGGTGTGGTGGAAACCTGGTTCATAGAGCCAGACAATGCATCCCTGTCTCATCAGTTTGTGCGCGTTATAAAAACCGCAGTCGGGCGAAAGGGGTATGTCGCTGCGTGTGGAAAGCATGATTTCGACTTTCACTCCTCGGCTGGCGGCATGGCGGAGCGCGCGCTTAACGGTTCGGTTGAGCGTGAAATAGGGGTTGATGAGCTTGATGCTGTCGTGTGCGTGGTTGATGGCGGAGGTATAGAACGTGCGGATAATCTGGTTGGTGCGGCGTGGCTCGCGGTTGACGATGCCCACCATTTTGTGTCCGGAGGTCTCGCATGTGTCTGGTGTGAGGCCGTAAAAGGCGCTGGTGTCTTCGCCCCCGTGAAAATATTTGTTGCCATGCACGCTTTGTTTGGTGGTTTTATTCCATACCCGTAGGAAGATGTCTTGCAGGGTATTGACTTCCTCGCCTTCGATGCGGCAATGCATGTCGTGCCATTCGCCCACTTGCTCGGTGCCGTTGATATAGTAGTCGGCCACGTTCATGCCACCCGTATAGGCGATGAGTCCGTCGATGACGACAATCTTGCGGTGGTCTCTGGATAAGGCATAAGTCACCCATGGGAAACGCATGGGGTCGAAGGCGTGGATTTCGATGCCTCGTCTGTGCAGGCTCTTGATGTGGTGTTTCTTCAGGGGTTGGTTGTTCGAGGCGTTGCCGAAGTCGTCGTAGAGCGCACGTATCTCCACGCCTTGCTGGGCTTTCATGGCAAGAAGGTCGAAGAGTAGGGTGGCGATGGAGTCGTTGCGGAAGTTGAAGTATTCGAGGTGGATGCTGCTTCGGGCTTGCCGGATGGCCTCGAACATGTCATCGAACTTGGCCTGTCCAGAGGAGAGCAGAGTGACGGCGTTGTTGCGGGAGAACGTAACTCCTTCGTGGCGCAGGTCGTTCACGACGAGCGAGTCGACTGTCTGTGCCAGCGCTGAGAATGAAGAGTAAAAAATGAAAAGTAAAAGTAGCGTCCTCATAACCTTACATTATATCATGCAGGAGTAGCTGTCTACGATTCCGAGCAGATGGTTCTCCTTGTCGGTGACGAGCACGGTGTGTATCTTATGGCGGTGCATGATGCGCTGTATCTCGGTGATTTTAGTTGTGGGCGCGACGGTCTTCGGGTTGCTTGTCATGATGTCTTCAACGGTCTTGTTGAAGAATTGAGCCTGCCATTTCTCCATGGCGCGTCGTATGTCACCGTCTGTAATGAGTCCGATGACCTTGCCGTCTTCGAGCGACACGCCTAGTCCCAGCTTGCCGTAGCTCACGTGGATGATGGCTTCGCCGAGGTGCATGTCCTTTGGAATGATGGGCAGGTCTTCTTTCCTCATCACGTCGGCGGCTGTGGTGAGGAGCCGTTTGCCGAGCTCTCCGCCTGGATGGAACTGTGCGAAGTCTTTTGGTCGGAAGTTTCTCACCAGCATGAGTGCCACGGCCAGCGCGTCGCCCATGGCCAGTGCTGCCGTGGTGCTGCTTGTCGGGGCGAGGTTCAGTGGACAAGCCTCGCGATCGACGCTCACCTTGATGTGGGCGTTGCTGTATTTCGCAAGGAGCGACTGTGGGTTGCGGCTCATCGCAATGACGGGAACTTTCATGTGAAGCACCATGGGCAGGAAGCGCAACAGCTCGTCGGTCTGTCCCGAATTGCTCAAGGCGAGCACCACATCGTCGGGTGTCATCACGCCAAGGTCGCCGTGGTAGACATCCAGAGGATTGATGAAAAAGGCAGGAGTGCCTGTCGATGCCAGCGTAGCGGCAATCTTTGCGCCGATGTGTCCGCTCTTGCCCACACCCGTGACGATGACTTTTCCCTTGCAGTTGTAGATGAGCTCAACGGCTTTTTCAAAATTTTCGTCTAACTGGGGGATAAGGTTACTGACGGCCTCGGCCTCGTCGTGGAGACATTGTATGGCGTAGTCCTTGACATTTTTCAGTCTGTCGGTTGCTTTATCGTTCATAATGTCACCCCCCTCTTATCCCCCCGAAGGGTGGGAAGACCGAAATAGGGGCATCGGGTCATTTTCATCAGTTGTCTTAATTCTTTAACTCGGCAATGAGCGTTTGCAGCCGGTCGAGGGGCAGCATGTTGGGTCCGTCGCTCAAGGCATGATCAGGGTCGGGGTGTACTTCAAAGAAATATCCAGTTGCGCCGAATGCTTTTGCAGCCATAGCCATAGCCGGAACGAACTGGCGGTCGCCGCCCGTAGTGCCGTTGGCTGCGCCTGGCCGTTGCACGGAGTGTGTACAATCCATGATGACGCGTGGCACTATCTGGAGCATGTCGGGGATGTTCCGGAAATCCACCACAAGGTTGTTGTAGCCGAAAGTATTGCCACGCTCAGTCAGCCACACCTCTTTAGCACCGGCATCACGAGCTTTCTCAACGGGGTAGCGCATGTCCTTGCCGCTTAGGAACTGGGCTTTCTTGATGTTGATAATCTTTCCTGTTTTGGCGGCACTTACCAACAAATCGGTTTGCCGACAGAGGAAAGCTGGTATCTGTAGCACGTCGCATACCTCACCGGCGGCTTGTGCCTGATAACTCTCATGTATGTCGGTAAGGATGCGCAGGCCGTAGCGGCTCTTGATGTCGGCCAGCATCTGCAAGCCATGTTCCAGTCCAGGACCGCGGAACGAGCTTACCGACGTGCGGTTGGCCTTGTCGAATGAGGCTTTGAAGATGATGTCAGTGCCCAGTTCGCCGTTGATGCTTACCAGTTTTGCAGCTACGGTGTCAATCAGCTCAGCCGATTCGATAACGCAGGGACCTGCTATGAAAATCTGTTCCATACCCGTTGGATGAATATTTAGATAAAGACACCTTTAGTATTAACCTGTTGGATGAATTAAATTCATAAGATATTTACAATGAAAAAGTTGCACATATCGTTGATTTTTAGTAACTTAGTGGTGGCAAAATCATTAGGTT
>CAJOIW010000057.1 GCA_905234845.1 uncultured Prevotella sp.
CGTTGTCGGCTATCTCACCCATGGCGCGGTATATCTCCGCATTCAGTTGTAATGCTGTCATAATAGTATCTTTTTCATTTCACGCTGCAAATTTAGGAACTTTTTTCGAATATTCCAAAATTTTCCGGTGAAAAACACCTTCGAGCCGGCGAGAGCCAGCCCGAAGGGGAATGAAGGGAATGAGAAAAGTTACTTCTTCGTCACGGTATATGTCCACGTGTAAGTGCCGTTGCCGTTGTCGGTCATATCACTACAAGTGACGTTAAAGCCGTTTTCAGCAAGGTTGCTGACCACTTGTTTCGTCGGATCCTCATCGTCGTAATAGTAGTTGTCTGCGTAGAGTCCCTTATCGTAGATAGAGCAGGTCGTGACGGTAAGTGTAGCACTGGCACCTGTACAGCTCAGCTTCATATTGCCATTCCAATTGATAGCACACTCTGTAGAAGGCACACTGACCGTGTTGTTGCCTGTCAGTTCAATGTTCACATCTCCTTCGTCACCATATATGAAGCTCTCTGTCTCGTGTGTTGCTGCCACGTTGACAAGATGGATGGTGCCGCCAAGAGAAACGTCTAAACAGAAACTATAGTTCGTGCTGGTGCCGCTGATGGTGAAGTTGAAGGGATTGTCCGTAATATAGTACTCCTTATTCAAGCCGGGCAAAGTCAGAGTGCCCGTAACGATAGGCATGCCCGCAAGCACCCAGTCGGAGGCTGTGGCCTTGATGTTATAGACCTTCGTTTCCAATTCCTTCTGACCCAGATTAACCTGTTTCCTATCGTTGGTGCTGGCAAGCAGGAGTTGGAAATGATGCTCATCATCTGGAGCTACAATCGCAAAGTTGGCCTTGCCGTCGCCGTCGGCAGCTACCTTACCCTCGTAGTCATCGTAACGATCGTAGTCCTCAGTCTCGCCGTAGAACATTCCGACGGTGTAGGAGGCGCCCGGCGTCAGGCCGCTGATGGTGCAGTTGAGAATAACTGAGAACATGTCGTTCGCCCATAAATTAAACGAATGACTATCAGGATAGTATTCACCGCCGACACGATAGCTCGACGTCATCAGTTCGTTGACACTCGAGGCCACCATAAAATCATAATCAAAACCCTTACTATCATCATATACCGTATATTCAGCCTCCGAACCGGCGTGAGCCAGTTCTGCATTGGCTACACATTCAGCTAGCGGGTCGGCCGTCGTGAACGTATGGGTGCCAGGGCTGTAAACGAGATTGTATTCCTCGATGTCTTCGTAGTCAGTCACCCAATCATCCAGTTCCTCGTCCCACCTTTGGGGCACAACGGTTCCGACATAGATGTCCAGGTCGCCCGTGAACTGGGCGCTCTTGCCGTCGGCGCTGATGGTTGCCGGATCGATGGTCAGGAAACCGGCCATGATCTTCGAAGCGTAATCAGATCCGCCCCACAATACGTCGCTATGCGCCTGCTCAATGATGGCACGCACATAGAGCTTGTCGCCATCGGTGAACTTCAGCGTGCGCTCTTTTGTCTCGCTGTTATAGTCCACTGAGCTACGTGTTGTTCCGCTGGTGCCGACACCGGCTCCTACGGTGATGTAAGGACATAAAAACAGCAGGCTCCACATCAGGAATCTGCTGTTTTTTTTCATTTGTAGTACCCAATTCGGATGTAGTGGCGGGGGGAGGCGAAGGGCGTCCACGAGATGTGGAGCCAGCCGGGACCGGTCAGCAGCTGGTCGGTATAGTCGCAGGTGCGGAGGAAGTCCACCATGCGCTGGAACTGCTGTGGGTCCTTGGGGCGGATGTCGGCAGCCTGGCCGAGCAGGTGCTGCGAGTTGCGCACACCACCGACCTCGCGGTTGTAGGCCTCGTTGCGGTAGCCGCTATTGACGATGATGGCTCCCACCTCGCGGCGTACCGGCTCCAGCAGATACTGGCAACCGTACTTCAGGTTAAACAACACCTGCGGCGTTGGCAGGTTGTCGGGGTGCTTCTGCAGGTTGAGAAACTCGCTCAGGGAAAAGTGAGGCGATAAGCGAAGGCCATCGAGCTCGTTCGAATGGCTGAGCGCAGCCTCACTCGACGCAGTCAAGTGTGATGACTGGCGAATGTCATTGAGCTGTGTGTTTTCCATTGATTTTTCGTGTGATGAGTTTTACATAATAATCGAGGCCGAAGATGCTGGCGACGAGCAGGAAGGCCTGAGCGACATAGACCAGCAATCCGTTCGACACGTCGTCGATCATGATGACCTGATACGCAACCAGCGCAATGCTACTCACGATGAGCAGCACCGCACAGGCGTACTGAGAGATTTTAAAGCGCGTGTTTTCCATAGTCTTTTACATCATCACGGCTTCGCCGGCTGCGCCGAGGAGGGCAGCGATAATGTAACCGAGGACTTTGAGTACTGTTTTTACTGTTTTGTTCATAATTGTGTGTTTTTAAAAGGTGAATAAATAGGGTTATTTCACATTACAAGTGAAGTGCAAGGTGAGTGAAAATTGAGCTTGCTCAGGCTTTTCCGAGCCGCAGCCTTCACTCGTACTCACAACTCCATGCTTGTGAGTACAAAATTACAAAAAAATATCGAGAAAACCAAATGTTTCCCCGATTATTTTAGCTACTGTTTCGTTTATTTTTATCTTCTTTGTTCCCTGCCAGCTATAATCTCAAAAGATCCTTGACGGAATAGATTTTACTCAGTGCTTCGAAAGAGAAGTACTGGTCGTCCATAATCATATAGTCCTCACGCTGTTTCTTTGTCAACTGCTTGATGTCAGGGAACATAGAAACGGGCACGATAATTTCGCGGCCATCGGTAAGATAAGCTGCCATAGCTCCACGCTTCACGTTGAAGTCGAGCTTCTTGATTCCTAAGTTTGTGTCTTTGTACTTACACATATTGTTGTCCTCCAGTTATTTAATTCGTTGAATTTTAATTTTCTTGCCAGCAAATACTTGGTCTATCAGTTTGTTTAACTCTTCCCAGTGTTCGTCAATGGCTTTAAGAACTTCTGCCTCTTCGTCAGCATTCAGTTCCGACCAGGCTATTTCTATCTTTTTTTCGCCATTCTGTTCAATCCATATCTTTGCAACGGTATCACCGCGATGCGACTTTTTGCTTCCTCGCCGTACTACATGAATGTGTCGTCGGTTCTCTGTTGCATCCGCAGGGAATACGGACAGAATGAAATATAGCAGGAGCATTAATTTTCCCATTGTCTTTTTCTTAATCTTATGATTTCACGCTGCAAAGATAGGAATTATTTTTCAGATTTGCAAATATTTGGCAGAAAAACACCTTCGGGCGGGCGAGTGTCAGGGGGCAAAGAAGAACGAGGAAAAGGACACGAAAAAACGGAAGCCGCGATTGATGACTTCCGTTTTCCATTTTATTCTTTTAAAAAAGTGGATCATCTAGATTGCGTAGCCACACTCTGACCTCAGTCAGAGAACCGACCCGATTTTTTTTCAACAATCTATTCGCAGAACATCTGACGCAGGACATCCTGTAGAGCGGAAACCTCATCAGAAGTGAGTGAGGCTATACGATTCTTCAATCGCCGTTTGTCAATGGTACGAATTTGGTCAGTTGCCATCTCGCCGTCACGATTCATGATGCGACAGGCAACCCGATAAGGATAGCCGTGGATAGCCGATGTAATAGGTACGATAATTATCGTGTCGAGATGGTCGTTAAGCTCTTTGGGACTGACAATAACGCATGGTCGAATCTTCTGCATCTCAGCGCCGACTGTAGGGTTTAAGTCCACCCAGTAAACATCAAACTGGTTTACCATTTCCAGTCCTCCATCGTTTCATCTTCAAACACATCGGCTACCATCAACTTGTCCTCCCCATCGGCATGTGCCTGCTTAGCAGCTGCAGCCCATCCGTTGCGGACGGATGCATCGGCTCCCTTCTGCTGGGTAGTTACCAATCCCTTCACATACACCAGAACCTTGGCCAGCAGCGTCTCGTTGTCGGCTATCTCACCCATGGCGCGGTATATCTCCGCATTCAGTTGTAATGCTTTTTCATTTCACGCTGCAAAGATAGGGAAAAAAACAATAACTTCCAAATTTTCGAGCAGCGAACGCAAAGAAATGCTTGCATTTCGTTTGCTGAGTCGTGAGAAAATTCGCCCAACGGGTCAAATGATTTGGCGATTAATTTCAAAAGCCGGACGAAGAAACGGAAGCCGCGCTGACTTCCGTTTCCTGGTTTTATCTTTAAAACAGATCAGAGAACCGTCCCGTGATCTAATATGCTGCTGGTTGCGATGTCATTGTGACAAGAAACAAGAAGCATTTCCCACAAGATGCTATTCAAGTGTTAGATGCAATAGAGTTCTTTGATTACTATTGGTCAGAGGAGTAAAGTCAAGAAAAATATACCACCTAACCACGGGGACAGTACCCCTGTGAGGTAATAACCTGCCATTATTTCGCGATAATGGCAGGTTATGGTATGGCGAGGGGGAAGGTGGGGAAGGTGTTTTCTTAAGGGTTTGAAAAAAAAATCCCTAAATACCCTGTAGAAATGTGCAAGGGAATTAAGGATTTATTTTCTGAGATATATAGAAATCACGTTCCCCACCTTCCCCCCCACCTTTAGGATTTAGAACACTTCGGGGACGAATTCCTTGGCATCTTCTTTGTTTTCGCGATTACGCATATCAGGGTCGATTTTGGCTGTCAGATATTTGTTGGTGCCTCGTATTTTTCTTTTTTCGAACCCCAATCGCTTCATAGCCTTACCAATTGAGTTGGCGTTGTACTCCCGACCTCGGAATCCGCGGAAACTGAGCTCGCGCATGATGTCGCCGGCTGAGAGGGACTCTGCATTGTCGAGGGTGTCGGGCAGTTTGAGGAAGGTGAGTATGGCTTCCTCGCAGTCGTTGGGTTCCTCGAAGCGGCGGTTGTGGTCGGTGATGAGCTGGCTCTCGTCGTGGGTGGGCTTGGGCTGGAAGCCGTGGTCGAGCAGGTAGAGTGCCTGGGCGTAGGCTCCCTCGTAGGGCAGGGGGAAGGCGTCGAGGTCGACGGTGTCCTTGAGGTCGATGACGAGATAGCGTCGTGTGCCCTCGGTGCTGCGGATGAAGTTGTCCTCGTTGGTGGTGGCAATGAGCGATGCACGGCGCTCCCTGACTTCACGGAATCGGGCGTAGGAGTCGCGCACGTTCGACCGGCTGCTGGTGACGATGTACTTGAAGGCCTCGTTCTTCTGGTTGGAGCCGAAGGAGATTTCGTCGAAGAGGATGAGTGGCGTCTCGGAGAGCGAGATGATGAAGTCCTTGTCGATGCGCTCCGAGGGTCCCACCTCCAGTCGGTAGTCGCTGAGCTCAGGGGGCAGGATGTGGCGCACGAAATAGGTCTTGCCGATGTGCTGCAGGCCCTTGAAGATGGGCATCTGGGGGTTCTCGCTGATGCGCCCGAGCATGAGGGCCACCATGCCCACGTGCCACTTCTTCAGCATCTGGTCGTAGAAGGCCTCGTTGTCGGGGTCGCCAAACTCCAGATGGCCTACGTAGAAGTCGCCCAGGTAGTCGGGATCGGTGTCGGGGTTCCACGGTTTCAGGCCTTCGAGCCACTCGCGGCAGGCATCGTAGTCCTCGCAGAAGTCGCGGCTGAAGATGAGCGACTTGACGTCACCGGCACTGACCTTCAGCCCCTGTTCCTTCAGCCGGCAGTACCAGGTGTCGAGGTCGCGGTCCTGAACGGGTCGCCACGGCTGTCCCTGTTCGCGCACCTCAGGACGCTGGCGCCATACGTTGAAGCGCCACTGGGCCTGGGTGGTCAGTGCGTCGCGCATCTGCTGGATGCGGTTCTGCTGTTCCTCCTTGCGCTGGCCTTCTGTCTTCTTACGGCGGCCGCGGGGCAGCGAGACGTCGATGCCGGCATCCTTGGCCAGCTGGATGAGCGAGGCCAGACGGACGTCGCCACGGCCGGTGTGCAGACAGTTGTCGAACTTCTCGTCGCACTCCTCGCGCTTGTAG
>CAJOIW010000058.1 GCA_905234845.1 uncultured Prevotella sp.
ATTGGCGTTGGTCAGTTGAGCCAGATAGCTCGTCGTCAGTGTTTTCTGTGCCATAATCTTCTGTTTTTTGTTATACAATACGAAAAGTTGTCGTTTCCTCATCTCATAGTAGCACCGCTCGCGGCAGAGAGGCATCATTCCGCCCTCCAAGTAGCACCGCTCACGGCAGAGAGGCTCGTTCCTGTCCTCCCGGTAGCACCGCTCACGGCGGAGAGGCACCGTCCTGTCCTCCAAGTAGCATCGCTCACGGCGGAGAGGCACAACGATGCTCCGCCCGAGGGCGAGAGAGAAAGGAGGGCGGCGTCCGCGAGCCGGGGCTTTCGGGCCGCCCTCCGTGGTTTGTCACTGGCCTCACAAAGTGTCAGACACCTTGTGAGCTTGAGCTTGTGAGCTAATGGATAAATAGGTTAAAAAGCGAGGCAGGCACGGACGGAGATAACGTAGTCCTTAATAAAACCGCCGAAGGTGGCAGCATTTTCGCGGAGGTCCACGTAGATGGCTTTGCTATCATTGTGCTCCGTAATAGACCAATACCAATTGCCGCCGTCTTGCAAGGGTTCTCCTCCCGCATTGGTGATAGCCGTATTCAGGCCGGTGTAGCTTCCTTCGCTGCCGCCGTTGGCACTGAACATCTGCTTCCACTCGTCCTTGGTGGGCAGTTTCCATGTGCCGCCGGTGAAAGCGGGCGTATGGGCTGCAGCGGTGGTTACTGCCGTAGCCCAATTCATCTCGCCTTCGTCGGCGAGGGCGATGGCCAGGCCGTGGTTCTCGCCATCTACGTAGGCAATCATGGCCACTTTAGTCACGCCCGAGGGCAGGGTGGCATTAGCATCATAGTTCTTGCCGTCGCTGCCGATGACCTGACCCACGGCGGGGCTGGTGAGGCTGAGCGTGGCCGCATACGTCCTCTTCACGTTGTACACCTTGCCCAAGAGCTTCTGGTTGTCTCTGCCGAATGAGATAGCCTCCTTGTCGCCCATCGTCACCGTGGCACCGTCGAGCTTGTAGCCGTCGTCTAAGGGCAGCACGAACTTGGCTACCACCTTACCGTCTTCGGCCTTCGTAGTGACGTCGGCGGTGCAGAAGGTCGTTGTACTGTTTTGCTTCACTACGGCAGTGAGCGTGGTGCCGCTTTTGGTGCCATCCTCGAAGGTAATCTCGAAGTTGAGGAAGGTTGTGCTCTGCGAGAGCGAGAACGACTTCTCGCCGTAGGTCCCTGTTCCAGCAAGCCAGCTCCACTCCTCGACGGCTGTGGCCACATCGTCGCAGTAGGACTTCGTGGGATATGTCCCGACAGACAGCCCGTCATCCGTAATCGTAGACAGCTTGCTCTTGCTGCCAACGAGCACGGCGTTGAGTTCGAGGTCGGCGGCGGGCTCATCGCCGGTATAGCTGAGCGAGCCCTCGAAGGTGGCACCGCTCGACTTGCCTTCGTCGCCGCTCTTCAGCGTCAGCACACCCTTGACCACAGAGAGACCATCAAACACATAGAGCTTGTCGCCCGCAGCAAACTTGAGCGTCATCATGTCTTCGTCCACGGTGGCGCGGGTCGCGGCAGCGTCGCCGCCCTGGCCTACGGTCACGCTGTAGGAGATGGTCTTCACTTCGTCCTGCGGTGCGGCGGGGGTCTCCAACGTGTTGTCGTCGTTCGTGCAGGCGGTCATCACGAGGGCGGCCGTCATCGACAGCGCAGCCCAAAGCATGTTCTTTGTCTTCATAATCGTCTTCTGTTTCTTTAGGGTTCATTCCTACAGCTCTTCGGGCTCGCCCATGGGGTCCAGTCCACCTGTTCCGTTACTACCTGCGAGCAGCATCGTGCGCTGCTGCAGCAATACTACCTTCATCGAAGGCTTGTCATACTGTCTTTTCTTCATTGCTTAATAATTGTTTGTTTAAAATTGTTTGTAAATATTGTGTTTAACCGTATATGCTCCGTCTGTCGTCGCCGCCCTGCCGGGCGGGGGGACAAAAAACAAGCCGACTTCCCTTGCACGAATGCATGGAAAGCCGTATATTGACGCGGGCGACCCGCGCACAGAATAAGAGGTGTTACTGTCTCTCTTGTAGGCGAGCGCCTGAGAGAGAGACAGTAATCAAATTATCGGAATGACCAAATGTTTCGGTCATTCTTTTCACTGCGTTTGCATTATTTAACTCTCTGCGGTACATAAAATAAAGGAAATTATTTACGCATTTCGAGCAAGTCGTAATACATTAGTCGTGTAGTAAGGACAACTGGTTGACCTTTCTTACCGCCCGTATAAAGGAATTCCTGCTCTTCAGAGGAAAAGAGACAGTGAAAGTCATTTTTCTCATAGAATGCGATGACTTGCGGCTCGTTGACAGCATCTACGATGACAAAGCGGCAGCCAGTTTTGTTACTACTGGAGAAGAACCATCCCTTAATGAACTGCAATGCCTCACTACCTATACCCTGACCTGCAAAATCACGACTCACTCCAAGACGTCCAATCAGCACACCAGGATAGCGACGCAAGGGCTTCTCATGGTGTGTAAGGCTTTTCATGTAATCGCGGCGACTGCGAGGCAAGTCATAGATACGAATACTGTCGTTAGATATGGTCAGAGCGCAGACTATCTTTGATGGATCGTTGCCTAAAAGGAAACAATAAGTCTTGCCCATCAAGAAGTGGGCATATCGTGTGGCATCATGAGCGAAGAAGTCATCAAGGTCTTCATTGCCACATGAAAAGGGTTGACAGACGGCAAGAATATCGTCTGTCAGTTCATGGAATGTGCAGCTATCAGATAAAAACGCCATGCTACAATGTATCTGATATTAGAGCATACCAGCCTTGCTCAATATGGCATGAGCCATCTGGCAAAAGGAATGGTCGTCCCTGTTATTGGTTCCCTTGTAGTTGCGTTCAGCCTCCTCTGCATGGCGAAGGAATTCACGTGCCTCCTTGCCTTTCAATGTGGGGATTGCTTTAATCGCTGTTGCCATAGTTATATAATCTTTCATTTTCATGCTCGTTTTCTCGCCAAGGCATAGCCGATGCAAGCATCGCTCTGCTCTTTTGGCTTAACGAAAACGTTCGTATATCAATTATAATGTTGACCGTTATTGCGAAAGAAGAACAGCGCTTGCTCCATGCCTCCTGTCTTATCGCTTTAGCGGCGTTCATGCCGCGAAGGTACAACTTTTCCTGCAATTAACGATAAGATTTGTAGAGTTTAACGTGAATTTTAAGGCATTTTTAACACATTTCCCATAAAATACGCACTGAAATAGCCAAATTTGACTTTGCAAAGGATCATGGGGACAGGTTGTTTGAAGTGAATTCAACGTTTTCGTTAAGCCAAATGACCAAAACCATGCTTGCATGAGTTTTGGCATGGCGAGAAAACGAGCATGAATATGAACTATTTTGTGAACAGGTCAACCAATGCTTCTGCAGAATCGCTGAATGCTAAGATTAAGGACTTCAGGCTCTGTTAAGAGGTGTTATTGACAAGAAATTCTTCATCTTCAGACTGGTCAAGATTTTCGGTTAATCCACGCGGTTATGCAGGTGACCCGTATGTTCCCAACAAAATCGGGCGAGGATGCCTTATTTCCATCCT
>CAJOIW010000059.1 GCA_905234845.1 uncultured Prevotella sp.
CTTCGTCGATGGCAATGGCAGTCTCCGCACTGACCTCAAAGGGGGTAGGGTGTAGACGGCTCATAATATTGGTTACGTCAACTTCTACATCGTATTCGGCTCCATCGGTAGTTGTCAGGTGAAGTTCCAATGGTTGATTTTCTGCAGCTGCACCTAAGATTCTGAATCGTGCATTCCCGTCGTTGCCCGCCATTTCGACTTTGGCGCTAGCCTCTGCTGCCGGACTCATTAGTAGCACCTTGGCAATGTCAAACCGGGAAGCCAGACCACTAATCTTGCACACTAGTGTGCGGATTGTTGCGGGATTACCTTCTTTTACCCTCACTCTGGCCACAACATTATGCATGGCCTCCAAACCATCATGTTGTTTCAAACGATACTCGCCATCATCGTTGGAATAGTAGCGTGAGGTGACAATTGTCAAGTATCCCGGCATTGGTGCGATGTCAACTTCATTAGCTGCACGTGTAGAGGCGTGTTCCACTGTAGCAATGCTATCGGATGAGACGGAGATGTGTTCTCCTACTGAATAAACCTTTTTATAGTGCTCATGCCAAAGGCTGTCCTTCACACAGCCTGTCAGCCACAAGTTCGTGGTGGCTAACATGAGGATAATAATGCGCTTCATTGACTGCCTCCTTTCCTTTCGTTGAACAAACAAAATACTAGCGTAGCCCTTAGAGCCAGTGGCGCAAAGCTGTTTCTCGTATAGTCCTCTGTCCAAAGACCCAAATTGTCATCTGTGCGGTATTTCTCACCTTTACTCACGTGAAGCCATCCTGCAGCAGCACCGAGATCAATGAACCACCGCGATGACATCCTAACCTGATAGCCTGCAGACAACCCAAGTCCAAGATGATTACCTTGGCGTCCTGTGTCGCTGAACTTCAAATTAAAGTTCCCAGCCAGTCCGTGTAGGCCAAGATAGAATCCTGTTGGCCACTCGCAGGTAGGCCGATTAAGGTAATGGCGGATTTCTGCTGATCCTTGCGATACACCATATCTTTTCTTACCGCTGTCGAATCTATAGTTAGCCCATGCATAATCAACCAGCACTGACCAGCCTTTACCAAAATGCCATTCTGCCCCAAGATTAGGTATTAGGGCAAGGTCATAAAGTAGGTTTGTCCTCAGGGCAAACCCCTGACTACAGCCACTGTTGAAAGCGTCAACTATGCCAGATGTCTGTGCATGAAATGGGAGGTTACTTGCCAATAATATGAACAGTGTTATTCCCAATCGTTTTATGATATCTTGTCTCGGGTTAAATCTCACTTATTTAACATATATGTAGTTATTTCGTTGCAAAAATACGATATTATAAGCAAAAAAACAAGAAAAGTGATGTTTTTTTGCGAAAAAAGCAAATTGAAGATGCTGAAACCATTGAAATAATGGCGAATAATCAAAAAAAACAGGGAGGGTATAGTTGCCCTCCCTGCGATATAGTACCGTAGTATACGTAAATTTCTCTCTTATTGGATGAGGTCGACGGAGCGCTTGAGGAAGCGGTCGAGGGCCTCGCCTTTGAGCATGCCGTTCTGGAGGAGGGCCAGGTCGATGAGCTGGTGAACAACGGAGTTCTTGGCAGCGTAGTCGGCAATGACGGCGGTCTTCTTGTCCTTCTGCTCCTGGACGGCTTTCTCGGCTTCGGCTTTCTGGTCTTTGTCTTCCTGGGTGAGCTCATCGTACTTCTTCTTATCCTGAGCGGCACGGATGGCTGCCAGACGGGCCTCCTGACCCTTCAGTTCGGCTACGATGGGCTTCAGGGCCTCTTCCGTGGCGGTCTTACTCTCGTCGAGCACCTTCTTCACCAGCGGATGGTCTGAGTTCAGCACGATGTTGAACGAGTCGGGCATCTGTCCGTAGAAGCCCATGCCGGCCTGGAACTTACTCATATCCTTCATACGACGCATGTACTCGTTCTGGGTGATGATCACCGGACGGGCCTCGGCACCAAGGGCATCGACCTGTACCATGAACTCGGCCTGGTCGATCTTCGGCAGCTGGGTACGGAAGACGGCTGACAAATTGTCACTGTCGTCCTCGGAGAGGTTGTTCTTCGGGGCGTCGTCCTTCACGATCAGGCGTTCGATGATGTCGGCATCGACACGGGTGAAGTGGCTCTTCTCAAACTTCTGCTCCAGTGTCTGGATGGTGGGCACGTCGAGCTGACCGTCGAGCAGCAGCACGCTGTAGCCCTTGTCCTGGGCAGCCTTGATGTAAGAGTACTGCTCTTCCTTGTCGGTGGCATAGAGGTAGACGAGCTGGTCGTTCTTGTCCTTCTGGTTGGCCTCGATAAGGGTCTTGTACTCGTCGAAGGTGAAATACTTGCCTTCGGTATCCTTCATCAGCGCGAAGTCCTTGGCGCGGTCGTAGAAACCGTCCTCAGAGAGGATACCGTAGTTGATGAAGAGCTTCAGGTCGTCCCACTTCTCCTCGTATTCCTTGCGGTTCTCGCCGAAGATGGCCTTCAGACGGTCGGCTACCTTCTTGGTGATATAGGTGGAGATCTTCTTCACCTCACGGTCGCTCTGGAGGTAGCTACGGGATACGTTCAGGGGGATGTCGGGTGAGTCGATGACACCATGGAGCAGCGTCAGGAACTCTGGAACGATGCCTTCCACCTGGTCGGTGACGAACACCTGGTTGCAGTAGAGCTGGATCTTATTGCGCTGCAGTTCGATGTTGGACTTGATCTTCGGGAAGTAGAGGATACCCGTGAGGTTGAAGGGGTAGTCGACGTTCAGGTGGATCCAGAACAGGGGCTCGTCGCTCATGGGGTAGAGGGTGCGGTAGAACGACTTGTAGTCCTCGTCCTTCAGTGTCGACGGGGTCTTCGTCCACAGCGGCTCTACATTGTTGATGATGTTATCCTCATCGGTATCCACCTGTTTGCCGTCCTTCCACTCGGTCTTCTTACCGAAGGCCACGGGTACGGCCATGAACTTACAGTATTTGTTGAGCAGGCCCTCGAGCTTGTACTTGTCGAGGAACTCCTTGCAGTCGTCGTCGATGTAGAGGATGATGTCGGAACCACGGTCTTCGCGCTCAGCATCGTCGATCTCGTAGGCGGGTGAGCCATCGCAGCTCCACTTCACGGCCTTTGAGCCTTCCTTCCAGGACTTGGTGATGATCTCCACCTTCTTCGATACCATGAACGAAGAGTAGAAGCCAAGGCCGAAGTGACCGATGATGTTGTTGGCATTGTCCTTGTACTTCTCGAGGAAGTCGGTGACACCTGAGAAGGCGATCTGGTTGATGTACTTGTCGATCTCCTCCTCGGTCATGCCGATACCGTGGTCGCTGATGGTGATGGTGCCCTTGTCGGCATCGAAGCAGGTCGTCCTTATACTCGCCCTGTGCGGCCAGGGTCTTCATCTTCTGTGTGGCGTCGACGGCATTGGATACCATCTCGCGGAGGAAAATCTCGTGATCGGAATAGAGAAACTTTTTGATGACGGGGAAAATGTTCTCGGTCGTAACCCCGATGTTACCTTTTTGCATAATAATTTAAATTTTTAATTTTGCAATTATTCTTGCAAACATCGTGCCAATCTTCATTTTCTTTCTGTCGCCAGAAAGAAAACCGAAGCAAAAGAAAGAGCGCAAAAACGTCCTGTGCTCGGAGGCCGGATGTAATATTATCGTAATCATTCGAAGAACTCGCTTTGCTCAGACAGCTTCTCATGTCGATTTGCTTGTCTCGCTTACGCGACACAAGAATCGAAGAAGATTCCGATAATAGTACATCCTCTGAAGACCTCCTCGTGCGGAATGTTTTTGAAAAGGGCTTGCGCCAAGACTATTTGTGCCACTTATTCTTCGGCTATAGAGAAGGATTATGATGCTATCCTCTATGCGCAGCAAAAAACAAAAACATTCTTGGACGAGTCAAGCGAGCAAGCTCGTAACCGCACCTCGTGCTCCATGTTTATTCGTCGTAAAACTCCTCAAAAACATTCCGCACGAGGAGGCATTTATAGGAATTCTATTTTTTTGAAACATTATTGAGTCTTGGCTCAAGAAATGAGCCAAGCAACGAAATACGAAATGCTGTTTGAGCGCAGCGAGTTCATTGAGTGTTTTGAAAAAATTGGGTTCCGGCCTCCGAGCACAGGACGTTTTTGCACCTTTCTTTTTGATTCTTTATCTTTCAGTGATGAAAGAAAAAGAATAAGAAGAGTAGGGGATAAAAAAAGTCCCTCTGGATTTATTCCAAAGGGACTCATTAGTATAACTAAGGGAAAAGATTATTTCTTTTTCTTGTCACCCTCTTCCAGCTGAGCTTTCAGCTGAGCCAGAGCGTCGATGTCACCCAGTGTGGTGCTGGCAGCAACGTTCTCGATCTTCGGAGCATCGTCCTTCTTGGCGCGTGATGCCTTCTTGGCAGCAGCGGCAGCCTTCTTCTCCTCACGAGCGGGATCCTCGAAGGTACGGCTGTGAGAGAGGATGATGCGCTTAGAGTCCTTGTTGAACTCGATCACCTTGAACGGCAG
>CAJOIW010000060.1 GCA_905234845.1 uncultured Prevotella sp.
CAAGGCAGTACAAACTCAACATCTACTCCAATAAGCCATACAAACTTATTTGGGAACACGGATAAAACAACATCCTTCGCTGATGCTTTGGTCTAAGCCGAGCCATTTTCTTTTTAGCCTCATTTACCTCTCTTTTTATTCTCTTTGTATATGACTATTTATGCCATCGATATGAAAATTCCACAAAAATAGGCTTTTTAACGTTATTTTAGAGATAAACACAAAGTATATTCCGATTATTTAGTATCTTTGCAACCAAATAATTAAGATATGACAATTAAGATATTAAGCGCAAAGGAATTTGCAACAAAACTGAAAGCGACAATCCAAGCCTCCGGAAGACTTGGCTTTACCGGTGAGACTGCTATAGCCTTGAACCTGAAGGCCGGAAAATTCGCAAAGTTTGCGAAAGACGACGAAAACGGAGCCTTATACCTTATTATTATTAATGAGAGTAGTGAGGATGCTTTCTCAATCAGGGAATCGAGTGGGTATTTCTATGTTCCCACAAAGGTTATGTTTGACACTCTGGGGTATGACTACGAGAACAACACTATCATGTTCGACCTGGTACGCCAGATATCTCTCGACAAAGACCTTCAGGGCCAGGTATATTTCATGAAGCAACGTCAAACCAGAAACAAAGATAAAAAGAATGATATAATCGAACCATGAAAAAGGCCCCGCATATCGGGTGATATAGCGGGGCGCACACGTCGCTGGTCTCTGTCAGTTTCCGAGGCTTAGGAGGCCGGCGGCACTTTTCAACCAAAACGGATCTGGTCATAAAGCGGTGCAAAATTAATGCTATTTTTGTTAACCGCCAAATTATGACCCTAACCAGAAGAATAATTTATCAATAATTAATAATGTTAATAGCATGACAAATACAAATAATATGGATTTCTTTCCATCATTCAGCAGCAAGGATGCCCAGGAGATGACTCTTGAGCAGGTGGTAGACATCATACGCAGCGACGAGGAACTGAAGAAGAACACAATGTTTTTCCGAGACCTTCTGGCACAAGGTAACGACAAGGCGGCAAAGGCGGTGAAGGAGGCAACGCCACAGGTAGCGGTAAGTTTCCGGATGGAGGGCGGCAAGGGCAAGGACAACTGTCGCGAATGCCTCCACCAGGTGCTTATCGACTTCGACGCGAAGAACCCGGATGAGCGTCTTCCTGCCGACGAGCTGGAGAAAGTGAAGACCTTCATGCGCACCTCATACCATACCCGACTGGGCTATGAGAGCATCTCAGGACTGGGCTATCACATTGTAGTGCCATTCGTATTGCCCGAGGGAATAGAGATCGACATGGCCGACGACCCGAAACGTGCGGAGGAGATCTACACCCGTGCCTACTTGCACATCGCGAATATCTACACCGTATGGTGCGGCCACGAGATGGACAAGGAATGCAAGAACATCAACCGTATGATGGGCCTTAGCCACGACCCCATGGTGGTCTTCCGCCCCGACGCACGCTACATCCGTCTGACCCGTGAGGAGCTGGGTATCGACAAAAACGGCAACTTCATCAAGATGAAGACCCCTAAGCGTGCCGTCGACAAGAATGGCAACCCTGTAAGCGTGCATCTCGGCGACCATCTGGAGCGCGCCATGAAGATGATGGAGGAAGGTGATATCGTCTTTGCACAAGGCAACCGCCACAACTATATCATGCGGCTGTCGTTTATACTCAACCGCATGGGCGTGGATGAAGACGAGGCAGCCGAGGCTCTCGACAAAGAATTCCTGGGCAGGATGGACGGCAAGCCGTCCGGCATTCTCCACAGCTGCTACAAGACGGCTTCAGATGAGTTCGGTGTATGGATGCCACAGCGTTCTACCACCACCGTCAAGACCGAGATCATCGCATCGTTCCTCAAGAAGAAGGACTTGCAGTATGACGTACTCACCCAGAAGACCCGTCAGCGTCAGGACAACGGCACCTGGCTGGAACTGAAGGAGCGTGACGAAAACGACCTCTATATGGAGTGCTGCTCAGAATCAGGCACAAACCTGACGGAAAAACTATTCCATACAGTACTTAACAGCAGCGTGGTGCCAGAGGTGAATCCGCTTCGTGAATACGTGCTGTCGAGATCTAAGTGGAATCCCGACATGCCTGACTATATCGGCCAGGCGGCAGCGATGGTTCACATGGCTACCGAGGAAGAGAACGAGCTGTGGCGCAGGAGTTTCCCGAAATGGTTCGTGGCAATGGTGGCGGGATGGATCGACGATAACATCGTGAACCATCAGGTGATAGTGTTCGTCGGCCGACAGGGAATATTCAAATCGACATGGATCAACCGACTTTTGCCTCCTGAGCTTCAGCCATACTCCACCGACAATGTCGATATCGAGAAGCTCGACAAGGACGAACAGCTGCGTGCTGCGGAATATGGGCTCATCAACATCGACGAGCTCGACAAGATGAACGACCGTCAGCTGAACAAGCTGAAGCAGATGATCACTACGACCAATGTCGACGTGCGTGCTCCCTTCGGCCGTCACAAGGAGAAGCGCGTACGCGTGGCCAGCTATGCAGCCTCGGGCAATAAGGAGGAGTTTCTTACCGACCAGACGGGAAACCGACGCTGGCTGCCATTTCACGTCATGTCCATTGACTCTCCTTACGAAAACACGCTGCCCTATGACGGTATGTTTGCCCAGGCATATTATCTGCTGCAGAACGGATTCAACTACTGGTTTGATATCGCCGAGATCAAATCGCTCGAGAGCCATGTCGATGAGTTTATGATTCCTACCAGTGAGGAGGAGCTCATCCCCATCTACTTCTCACCTGCCAAGATGGAAGATGCCGGTTCTAAGTTCCTTACTCTCGCAGAGATCTCAGCCAAGATCGTTGCCTTCGGTAATCTGAAGAAGAATCCAGACCCGCGCCGTCTCGGAGCCATCATGACCAGGCTCGGATTTACCAAGGAGCGCAAAGGACACGAGAAGCGAACAGGCTATTATGTCTTCGAGCACACGCAGGCAGACATCGAAAGGATGCATCAGCCTGACATATTCTGATGCGGCAATGCGGCGAAGCGGCGTACGGTTTCATAGACTAATTAAAAAATAGGATTATA
>CAJOIW010000061.1 GCA_905234845.1 uncultured Prevotella sp.
CAGTTCCTTCTCCTTGACCGTCTCGTAATAGACAGGCTTCGTGACGATCATCTCCTTCTTCATGTAAGCAATACGCTGCTTACGGGTTGCAACTTTCATTGCCATAGTAGTAATTGGTTTTGGGAGCCTCCCTCGTCCCTCCCGAAGGAGGGAACAAAGAGTTTGGCTCAGGTTAAAAATAGGGTTAATTCTGTATTGTTCGGGGCTGTAAACCTCCCCTCTCAAATACATTGCAAAGTTACGACTTTTTTTCGAATTTTCCAAATTTTTGAGCAACTTTTTTCGCTGATTTTCAGAAAAATAATCACTTTTTTCTTGATACATTTGGTGGAGTCAGGAAAAAGCCGTACCTTTGCACTCGAAAGTTCTATACTTACAATTCAAGTTTCCCCAGAATATCAAGACGCATAGATGACTACGGACTGGCAGATAAACGCGTTTGAGGTGGCTACCCGAATGAGAGGTGGCCACGGGTTTGTTTGTAACTGTCTGAGAATCACCCCCCCCCAGAATTTAATAGATATTTCTATGGCGCAGGGAGCGCCTAACCATATACGGTACGTTACGGCCCAAACAGCAGGGCTGGGACGTGCCTTTTTGTGTGTCTGTTAGTCATATAGTTGAACACTAAATCAATAAACATCGTATAAACAATTAAAATTTTTAGTTTAACCAATTATCAAAAAAAGACTGATGAAAAGAAAAGATTATCAGAAACCGACGATGCAAGTCGTCAAGATGGAAAACAAGTGTCAGATTCTGGCAGCCAGCCAAGGCATAAATGCCAGCCGCAAAAGCTATGGTGAAGCGAATCACTACACCTGGGGCGATGGGGGCGATGCAGAATAAGGAGGATACGACGATGAAGAAGTTTATCACAGACATCAAGACCTTGGCCGCCCTGCTCATCGCAGGAGCCGCCTTCTCCGCTTGCTCAAGCGACGACAACACTATCGACAACCAACCTACCACGGGTAAGTACACCCTGACCGTCAGAGCCACGAAGAGTGACGACGCAGCAGCTGTGAAAGCCAACGCAGCCACCCGCGCCCTCTCCCTCTCGCTCGATGGTTCGACGCTCAGCGCCTCGTGGGCAGAGGGCGAGAAGGTGATAGTCTATAAGACTGGAGAAAGTATGTTTCCTGGTACTCCGGGAATGCCAGTACTAATTGGCACACTCGAACCTACGGACATCAACGGAACCGATTGTACGCTGACCGGCGACATCGACCTTGACAAAGCTCCCGAAGTAAACGAAACGCTGCAGCTTGTATTCCCAGGAAGCCGTGGCACTGAGGATGGCGCAGGGAGCGTGGCTCAAGACGGAACGCTGGCGACCATACAGAACTATTTCGACCGTGCACATGCA
Organism: uncultured Prevotella sp.; assembly: GCA_905234845.1. Lineage (GTDB taxonomy): Bacteria > Bacteroidota > Bacteroidia > Bacteroidales > Bacteroidaceae > Prevotella. Next base: position 1,370 of record CAJOIW010000061.1, read on the forward strand.
GAAGTGACCGTTACAAGCGTCAACGGCACAAATGTAGCGGCAACTGCTGCAACGTTTGAGAACGAGAAGGCCATTGTGAAGTTTGTACTCAAGAATGGCGGCGACGTTATTATTCCCACATCCGTTTCAGTTACGTTGACTCATAGCGGATATACCCCCGACGAACCCGTCACCTTCTCCGACTTCGCCTCGACCTACACTGCAAACGGCGGCTGCTTCTTCTATGCCATCTCCGGTCTTTCGGGCGGCAACTTCAGCGGCGATATTGCGTTGGAAGCCACAGATGGCACCTACAATTACTCCTATTCGAAATCGGATGTGAACTTCACCGCCGGAAAATACTACGAGATCACGGTGAAGATGACGAAGTAAGTTCCATAGTGCTCCTACACTGCGCCGACGCTCGTAAGCGGTACGCTGACCTACAACACATCGGCACAGGCACTCGTCACGGGCGGTTCGGCCACGAACGCCTGCAACCCATAATGCACCCAGCATTCCCCTTCGGAATTAAGGCATCAAACAGGAGGACGGTGCTTCCGCCACGGCGGACGGCTCCGCCCTCCTTTCCTTTCTTCCGACATAAGAAACATGGATTTTCAAGCGTGCTGTGATGAAATTTTGAGCGTGCTCTGGGTGATTTTTGAACGTGCTGGAGCTGGTGGTTGGAGCGTGCTTGAAAATAAAATAGAGCGTGCTCTGGGAGTTGGGGGAGCACGCTGGATGGAGTGGGAGGAGGTAGTGGGTTAAGGAGGATAGAGGAGGAGGTCGGCGAGGTCTGTGTTAGCGGGGTAGGTTTCCAGTTCTGTGGAGATGGTGTAGGAGAAGCCTTTTGTCTTTTCCAGGATGGATTTCCACTTCTTCAGGCAACCGCTGTCGGGAAAGAGCGTGAAGCGACGAGTACGCAGGCATTCCAGTTTTTCGGGCGACAGGCCGCTGCTGCCACAGGTGGCGAGCCAAAGCATATCAGGATAGCAGGCTGCCATGATGAGGGTGGTCTTCTGCTGGCGATGTCCCGTCAGCTTTCGATTTTCTAATTGGTAACGATGATCTGTATTCATAACAGCAATTTTTACGATGTTTTTTGTTCGTTCTTGTGTATTCCCGTTCGTTCGTTCTTCCTCTTTATATATAGGAGGAAGAACAAACGCACAGGAACAGATTTGCAGCGTCAGAATGGGAATTCAGGTTCGGCTGTTGCAGTAATCATTTTTTGAGATTCAAACAGCTTGCCATCCTCCACCATTTTCGTGATGAATTTGGAGATAACAGAGCGAGAGAGACTGGTTGATGCTTCCATACGTTTGGTCAGTTCATTACGAAGGACTCGGCCTCCGTGTTCGTTGATGACTTGCTGGAAGGCAGCCTCCACATCTTGGATGTGGTCGATGTCGCAGAAGGCCATGCCCGTGAAACCGAGAACATGCTGAGCCTGTTTCCCGATACCGTTAAACACTACAGCGATGGAGCAGGCTGGCAGCTGTTTCTGCTACACCTGCGCATCCGCTTCTTTCTTGCCTACGGCTCTCAGCATCGAACGATAGGCTTCTGTCTTGAACCTAACGTCATCGTCATACTGAACGAGCCGCTCAATCTCCTGCATTCCAAAAGCTTGGCTGGCAGAGGAACAGAGATTCTTAAACAGGCTGACTTTAACTGGAGCAGCCTGAATTTGCGAAATCGTAATTTTTTTATCCATAATATAAAGGATTTTTTATGGAAGGCTGTCATTCCAAGTTAAACAAAAAGCTCCGAAAAACGGAGTTTTTCCCTTTTTGGTCGGGTTCTCAGTCTTTCGGGGCGCTTGAAGCATCCGTAAAAATGAAAACCCACGAGGCGATGTTTCAAATTCTTGACGTAGGGCGATAAATCGCTTTTTCTCAAGAAAATGAATACACTGCCTCGCGGGTCTTGGTATTCACCGTTCTTCTGGAGTAGTTCTGTCGAACGACCTTCGGGAGCACTCTCCCGCGAACGGATTGGACTGTTCTGCTAATTTAGAAAATTGGCAATTTTTCCAATTGGGCTGCAAAGGTAGTACTTTCTTCCTGAACCTCCAAATTTTTTCTCGATTTTTTTGTTCTTCGGAAAAAACTTCTTAACTTTGAGACCGTACTATTTCAACGAATATCAAGGTTGTTGGGAATGATGAGGTTGTTACGAGTAAGATAGCGTAACTCGTTGATATTGTGTCTATTTGCGGTCGTTTGCGCTTTTGGGATTCTTTCGGATTGGGAAGAATGTTGAGCCTGTTCCGTTACCTA
>CAJOIW010000062.1 GCA_905234845.1 uncultured Prevotella sp.
TACTTCGATGCTACCGCCGGAGATTGCCGACTACTACACGGACGACTTCAAGATCAATGCCAAGGGCAATGCCTATCGGAAGATGGTGGAGTTTGCCATTGTGAGTCTCGATGAATTCGAGAAAATCGGCCGTAAACAGATGCCCGAACTGAAGTCGATGATGCAGACGCTGAAGCCCAGTTTCATCGGGGCCTACAAGAAGAACTTCAATCAGTTGCCGCGTATCGCCTCGTTCGTGGGCACCACCAATGAGCGGCATGTGCTGACAGACCGCACGGGTTCGCGCCGTTTTCTTATCTTAGAGCCAGACGGCATCATCCATGTGGAGGGTATCAATCATGACCAGCTCTATGCCCAGGTGTTGCACGAGATTGAAGACGAAAAGCTGCCCCATTGGTTTTCGAAGGATGATGAGGCTGAGATGGAGAAGCACAACAAGGACTACTATGTGCTGACGGATGTGGAGCGGTTGTTCCTTCGCTATTTCAGCATTCCTGAAAGGGAGGGCGAGGGTGCGTTTATGAGCGGGCCTGAGATTATGCAAGAGTTGGAAAAACACTCGCAAAAGACGATGGCTGGGGTGACAGCCAATGCCTTCGGCCGTTCCATGACGCGACTGGGCCTGAGGGATACGGACGGCTACTGGGTTCTTGCAGCATAGAATTCTCCGCCATCATTCCGCTGTCTGTCAGGCAGTTAGGACGGGTGGCGGAGGATTTTTTTTATTTTTACCTTTTTACTTTTTTACCTTTTATTACTCCCAGCCGTAACGATAATAGACGTAGGTCGTTCCCTGCTTTTTGCAGTAGTATTTTGAGAATTCCTCTGCCGTCAGTTCGTCGAGCCATTTCTGGGCACGATATTCCGTAATGTTCAGCGCATACTGCATCTGTTTGCGGGTGATGGAATGATGCTCCCTCAAGTGATTATCAAGGAATTCGACAATCTGTTCGCGCGTGTATGGCTTGTTTCTGCCAGCTGCACCGCGACCGTATTTGTTTTGGGTGGAAATCTTGGACTTCAGCGCTTTTACGAAACTGGGGTCGGGCGTGAAGCTGACACCCTGCACCTCCACATCGTTGGCCGTAATCTTATTGGGGTCGGTGAAGTGCGGTTTGATGGGGTTGCCCTCCTCATCGTGCTTTGTTATCAGACCCACTTTCATCTGGAATGTGCCAATGCCATCAATGCGGAACCGCCTGTTCTCGCGCAACTGCTCGATAATCTCATCCCTCAACACACAGAGCGACGACATCATCGTGGTGGTGTTGTAGGTATTGTGATACTTCAAGTGAGCCAGAAAACCTTTCTCGCTCATGGTTCCATTAGGTATGTGACGCACCTGGTAGGTGGTCTTCCCCTCCGCATCGGGCAGAGGGTTCGGGAATACGCCGTAGTTTATTTTGTCTGCCATAATCGTCGTTGCATGTCTATTTTGCAGTAAATATACGAATTATGTATTTTCTATTTGTTGTTTCCGATGATTTTCGAGATGTCCATCATCATGCCGCCGTTGCCAGCCATGATCTGAGGCATCTTGCCGTCCCATTTCTCAATCATATCTTCCTGGACAATCATCGGCGACAGCGAGGCGGCGATGGTGCGGTTGTAGTAGGCTTCGGCATCGGCCTTGATCTTCATGGCCTTGGCGTTACCCTCGGCTTTGGCGACGGCAATCTTGGCGTTCGCCTCGGCCTCCTTCACCTCGTTTTCGGCCTTCAAGGCACTCTGAATGGCGGTGTTCTTGGCGTCAATCATCGAGAGCAATGATGACGGGGGCGTGATCTTCGACGTAAACTCCTCAACAAGGAAACCCTCGGCCATCAGCGACTTCTCCAGACGACTGCGCACGTCGCGCTCGAAGTTGGCGCGGTTCGACATCAGCGAGTCGGAGGTGTATTGGTTGGCGCAGGTGCGGTAGGCCTCGTAGATACAGGTGCGGATGTAACCTTCCTCCAAGTCCTTCACGCCCACGCGGTATTTCGTAAAGATGTCGCAGGCCTTGTCGGGGTTGATGCGATAGGCAATGGTGGGGTCCATCTCGAAGAGCGAGGCGTCCTTCGCATTCACCGAGAATGTCTCATACTGCTTGCGCTGGGTGAACGTGGGGTAGGTGAACACGTTGGTGGTGATGGGGTTATAGAATACCCAACCTTTGCAAGTTCCCTCCACACCACCGTAGTCCTGTTCGTTGAGCGACCACTTGTGGAACCGGATGCCCACCTCGCCGGAGTCAACCACGGTGCAACACATGGCGAAGAATATCAACACTGCTAAAATGCCGCCTCCAATGTAAATGAGCGGACGAAACTTCTCTTTCAACATACTATTCATGATTCCTATCAATTATGGTTCCTAATTCCGTGCAAAGATAAAGGGTTTTTCCCAACTATACAAATTTTTGGCCGCTTTTATTTGCAGTATTGCCAAATTATGATTAACTTTGCACGCTAAGAGACGACGTTTCACATTATTAATATATATATAGATATGAACGAAAATGGAAATAAGCAGGGACAGCTGCAGATAGAGTTGCCACAGGACGTGGCTCAGGGCGAATATGCTAACTTCGCCATCATCACTCACTCGAGTAGTGACTTCATCGTGGATTTCGCGCGCGTATTGCCCGGAGTGCCTAAGGCGCAGGTGAAGAGCCGCGTGATTCTGGCTCCTGAACATGCCAAGCGTTTGCTGGGTGCACTGCAGGAAAACATCATGCGCTACGAGCACGAATTCGGACCGATAAAGATACCCAACAAGGAGTCGCGCACCATTGCTCCGTTCGGTGTCGGACAGGGCGAAGCTTGATGCAATTAAGAGGTAAGAATGAAGAGTTAAGAGCTATTCTTAGAAAATTCACGAGTTAATAATTCTTAAAACGCTTATTTAATGTTAAAAATCATTAGATAAGCGTTTTTTCTTCTATATATATTAGGTGGAATGGAAAAAAAGTAGTACCTTTGCAGCCCGAAACGCCTTTTTGTGAGGGTGCAATAGGTGTAACTGATTGAAATTGAACAAAATAATATATAAACAAAATTTAAAAATTAAAAGTAATTATGCCTACAATTTCACAATTGGTAAGAAAAGGCAGAAAGGTGCTCGTTGACAAGAGCAAGTCGCCCGCGCTGGACTCATGTCCTCAGCGTCGTGGTGTCTGTGTTCGCGTGTACACAACGACCCCGAAGAAGCCTAATTCGGCTATGCGTAAGGTAGCCCGTGTTCGTTTGACCAACCAGAAGGAGGTCAACAGTTACATCCCCGGAGAGGGTCACAACCTGCAGGAGCACTCAATCGTGCTGGTTCGTGGCGGTCGTGTGAAGGACCTCCCCGGTGTACGTTATCACATCGTCCGCGGTACGCTGGATACTGCCGGTGTTTCAAGCCGCACACAGCGTCGCTCGAAGTACGGAGCAAAGCGTCCCAAGGCTAAGAAGTAAACAAAAGAAATTGGGTTTTTGAGTTTTTAGTTCCCTGAGTGCTCGGAGATGAGCAGACTCGGACAGGTTGAGTAAATGCTCATGAGTGAGCGTTGAAGACGTAAGAAAAAACAGCCCCAAGCAAAAATTTTAAATTCAAAACAACAAAATGAGAAAAGCAAAACCAAAGAAGCGTGTGATCCTTCCCGATCCAGTCTTCAACGACAAGAAAGTGTCGAAGTTTGTGAACCACCTGATGTACGATGGCAAGAAGTCCATTACGAGATTTTCTACAATGCACTCGAGACCGTCAAGGGTAAGATGCAGAATGAGGAGAAGTCTGCTCTGGAGATCTGGAAGCAGGCCCTCGACAACATTACTCCTCAGGTAGAGGTTAAGAGCCGCCGTATCGGTGGTGCTACGTTCCAGGTTCCTACCGAGATCCGTTCCGACCGTAAGGAGAGTATCTCGATGAAGAACATGATTGCGTTTGCCCGCAAGCGTAGTGGTAAGTCAATGGCCGACAAGCTGGCTGCTGAGATTATGGATGCATTCAACAATCAGGGTGGTGCCTTCAAGCGTAAGGAGGATATGCACCGCATGGCTGAGGCTAACCGTGCATTTGCTCATTTCCGTTTCTAATTGGTATTAATAGGTAAAAGATTAAAGGATAATAAGAAATGGCAAATCGCGATTTACATTTGACCCGCAATATTGGTATCATGGCCCACATCGATGCCGGTAAAACCACCACTTCTGAGCGTATCCTGTTCTATACAGGTAAGACGCACAAGATTGGTGAGGTGCACGATGGTGCTGCTACCATGGACTGGATGGCTCAGGAGCAGGAGCGTGGTATTACTATCACCTCTGCTGCTACCACCTGTAACTGGAAGTGGAACGGTAAGGAGTACAAGATCAACCTGATTGACACTCCGGGACACGTTGACTTCACCGCTGAGGTGGAGCGTTCACTGCGTGTGCTCGACGGAGCCGTTGCTACTTACTCTGCTGCCGACGGTGTTCAGCCTCAGTCTGAGACTGTATGGCGCCAGGCCGACAAGTACAATGTTCCCCGTATCGGTTACGTGAACAAGATGGACCGTTCAGGTGCTGACTTCTTCGAGACTGTTCAGCAGATGAAGGACATCCTCGGTGCTAACCCCGTTGTGATCCAGGTGCCCATCGGTGCTGAGGAGAACTTCAAGGGTCTGGTGGACCTCATCAAGATGAAGGCTATCCTGTGGCACGACGAGACCATGGGTGCTGAGTATGATGTTGAGGACATCCCCTCTGACCTGCAGGCAGAGTGCGACGAGTGGCGTAACAAGCTGCTCGAGGCTGCCGCTGAGTACGATGAGGCTCTGATGGAGAAGTACTTCGACGATCCTAACTCAATTACTGAGGACGAGATAATCGCTGCTATCCGCAAGGGTACCATCGCTATGCAGTGCACGCCTATGCTGCTCGGTTCTTCTTATAAGAACAAGGGTGTTCAGCCTCTGCTTGATGCCGTTTGCGCTTTCCTGCCCGCTCCCGTTGACGTGGAGATGGTGATGGGTACCAACCCCAGCACCGACGAGGAAGAGGGTCGCAAGCCCAGCGAGGATGAGCCTACTTCAGCTCTCGCATTCAAGATTGCTACCGATCCTTACATGGGTCGTCTGGTATTCTTCCGCGTCTACTCTGGTAGCGTGAAGGCCGGTTCTTACGTTTACAACCCCCGTTCGGGCAAGAAGGAGCGTATCAGC
>CAJOIW010000063.1 GCA_905234845.1 uncultured Prevotella sp.
TCAACGGAAGGCGAAACATTCTTTTTCTTTTCCATAATTTTGTCTGTAATAAAAATTCTCTAATTCTCTAATTCTTGATAGCTCTTAGCAGACGCTAAAAAATCTGATTGATTCCCACTCGCGTCGCTTGATGAGTCCGGGCAACGTACGTGCAGGATTGCCTGCGTAAATCCACCTGCGCCACTGCCACTTAATGTCGTCCTCTGAACGTCCGGCACGGATGTATTTTAGCAGCGTCGACTCCTTGAACTTGCCGATGCCCACGTTGAACACGAACGACACCAGCGCGTCCAGCTGCGGCTGGCTCAGCGGCAATCCCAGCTCGTCTATCTGCGCCTCCACCTGCTCGATATCCTGCCGCAGGCAGTCGTCCGCCCAGTACTGCGAAATCTTGTCGCCTGGCTTCACGCCCTTCGTGTGGCCGTAGCCGATGGTCCATACTCCTGCCGCGTCCTGATAAGCCGTTAGGCGGCAGCCCTCAAATGCCTTGATTTTCTCTAAGGCCAATTCTGAAATCTGCATAATTGTAAATTCGTTTGGTCGAAAAATGTTAATAAAAAAGTTGTATATTTAGAGGTAATCTCTCACCTCTCACCTCTTACCTAAACCTCCTGCCAAGCAGGGTCAAATGATAGAATGCAACGTTTTTATCGTGGAAATGATATTCGTGTCGCGCGACTTTTATCTGATAGCCGTTTCCATGTTTACAGACCCCCGGCAATCCGGTATCTGCGTTCGGCTTCCAACGGTAGAACCTGTTCATGTTGTTTTCCGACTGATTGACCTCGCGCAGGTTCTCGATGTGGTTGTCAAACCCGTTGCCGTTGACATGGTCAATCTGCATCGTTGGAAACCGCCCGTTGTGCCAAGCCCAGACAACGTGGTGAGAGTAGAAATTATATTCACGGCCATTGACGGTTAACAGCATACGCAAATAACGCCATTTGCCGTTTCTTTTACAGTCCTTACGACCTCTCACCACCTTGCCCGTCCGCTTATTCACGAGCTTTCCGCTGCGGTCGTCGTAATCATAATTCTGTTGGATGCGAGCCGCCAGTGCGGCCAGCTCGCCATCCGATAAATTTGATCTAGTCATATACTTTCGATTAATCTTGGTAAACTTCAAATTCCGTTTCGTCCCAACCTGCCAGGCTGTCGTGCAGCCGCGTCAAGTCAACGCGGGCGAAAGTAAGGCTTGTGCAGCCTTCAATCTTCCGCGAGAGTATGAGCGTTTTCAGCTCCTTCACCACCTTCTCACAATTGTGGAAGATCTCAGCAGGGCTCATTTCCTGATTCCTATACAGGTCGCGAACATCGTCGTTCGGTTCGCTGATGGTGACGTACGACCGTGTGCCGTCCGGCTCCGTCTCGCCCTCCACGCAGGGGTGCATTCCCGAGCCGACGACCACCGTCCGCTTTTCCAGCGTTGCCCTTGCCGTCACGTCAATCTCGCAATATTCAGGGTCAGTCATCAGAATGGTCAATGTTCAATGGTCAATGTTCAATGGAAAATAATCATTCAGTCGCGCAGCATTGAACGAGCGGAAAGCCTTCTCGTCCAAATCCCAGAAGGTGAACGACCAGTTGTAGCGATAGCTGATTTCGTTCTTCTTACCCTTGTACTCATACAGATCAAAGAGCGGGTCAATACCCTTGCACACCGTGCCGCGAGCAATGCGACGCGAGCCGTCCTGCTTGTTGAAGTCCAGCATTACCACGCCCTTGCCCAGCGCCTCCAGCGCATGCAGGCAAAGCCAAGCCTGATTTGCCGCCCGCGTTGGCGTCCAACCCTCCTTGTACCTCAGGAAGTTTGCAAGCTCCATCGCCCACCCTGAAAGTTTACAGGCAATCTCATTCTTTTTCCTTGTTTTCTTCTTCATAACTTTTTTACCGTTTTACCTTTTTACTTTTTTACCTTTTCGAAATCGCTGGCCAGCTTTCTCTGACCCGGGCTCAGAGTGTGGCGTTGCAATCCGACTGCGAAATTAGACATAAAAAAAGCACGATGAAAGGAAATCTTCATCGTGCGAAAGTTTTGGAAAGTTTTTGCGAAAGTTTTGGCCTTTTTCGCGAGTTTGTGAAAGTTTTGCGAAAGTTTTGGAAAGTTTTTCGCGTCTTTTGAGCCTTAATTGTTCAGCAGTGCTGTCAGGTCGGTGGCTAATCTTAGGTAGTCCCTGAAACGCTTGCCTATCACGGGAGCATTCTCCGAGTTCCACAGCGAGACACTCTTGCTGAACGACAGGGTATCCATGCGGCTGATGTCACGAGGATTGATGGCGAAGTCGTTGCCGGGAAACAGCGCGTCCATCTTCGTTTTCAGCCCCTCGTAGTCGCCTGCTTTCAGATAGCCCACATCGACCAACACCCTATAGACGGCAAACCACATACGACCGTTCTTGACGTCTTTCAGCACCTGGGTCACTGCGTCGCTCACCATCTGGTCGGTCACCACCCGCTGCTTCTTCTCCTTGACCTCCTGCAGTCGTCGACGCATGGTCGAGAACTTCGTGCGGGGAGCACCCTTTTTCACACCTGTCACCCTGCCCAGAATATAGGCCGACGTATAGTCCGCCACGCGGATAGGCGGGAAGTCGTCGTTGTCCGGTATCAGCCATTCCTCGTTGTTCTCGTCGCAAAAGTAGGCTTTCAGCGTCGAGTCCCCGTCCAGCAGTGCCACCACGACATCGCCGTCGTCATAATGGTCGCAGTGCTTCACCATCACGTCGTCACCGTCGGCTATCTCCGCATCCTTCATCGAAAAGCCACGCACCCTGACAATGAAATCACACAGCTTCAGGAAATCCTTCGGCACCATCACATACTCCCCGTCGTAGTCTTCCGGAGCCTCAGGATAACCCGCAGGCACACCGCCGGAAAAGTAAGGCACAGGAGTGTCACACAACTTTACGTTCAATCCCGACTGCTCAAGCAGAGCAACCAACTCTTCATACTCTTTCTTCGTCATAGTTTCCTTGATTTTTAAGTTATAAAAAAAATATACCTTCCATAATCTTACGTTTTTAAAATTATGGTGCAAATATAAAAAAGGGGGTGTACCTTAATATCTATTAAGCATTCGCCTTAGTTTTTCACGTATTTTAAGACGAAGATCGGCTGGTTCAAGCACTTCCAAGCCTTCATCGTAGGATAACAGCTCGCCAATAAAGTCGGCTGTGGGTCTGATATCAATCGAGAAGTCGGTATGCTCTTCCGTGCTTTCAATTTCCTGCTGCGAATCGTGCAGGGGCAGCGTACGCAGATAGTTGGCCGTTTTGCCGTATGCCCGCAATACGACGTGAGCCATCGGAGTGCCGTCGGTAAGAACGCCGAAATACTCTGCGAAATATTTCTCGGGCGAGAAGTCCTTCTGTTTCTCGAAACGTTCCTCCGTCATCTCAAGGGAAAACATGCGGTCCAGCGAGAACGTCTTGAACTGCTCTTCCGTTCTCACCAACAGATACCAACGCCTGCGCGAGAGTTTCAGCGTGTAAGGCTCTATCATCCTTTCGCCAGGGCCAAAGCCAAACTTCTGATAACCCATACGCATGCGACGCCTCAGCTTGATGGCCTCGATGATGATGGGCAGAAACTGCTCGCCCGCCGGCACCTTCTCCAGAACGATCTGGTCTCTGATCATCGCACTGTCGCTCAGCGCCGTATTCACCGTCATCGTCGACAGCAGCCAGCTCTCGATGGAGTGGTCGTCGACCGATTGCGGATTGGTGAAATAATAGCGGTACTGGTCGTCACAATCGATAATCAGTCCGAACAAATCGAATATCTCGTCGCGGTACTTGTTGAAACTGCTTCGTGGCAGCGCATTGCCGTCACTCACCTTCTCCTCAACCCATTTCCGGCTAAGGTCCCTCAGCGTGATGCGCTCATGCTTCCTGATAGCCGATATCAGCCAGATGCAACGGTTTATCTTTTGCGTGTTACTCATTTATCTCATAATCGTAAAAATGTGTCCTGCAAAGGTAGTGTTTTTTATTGATACAGCAAAATTTTCGTGCAAAAATCCCCTATATATTAATACGGTACTCCGCCCTTATGCCGTTGGCTTTGGCATAAGGGCTGGGAAAATCAGGGCGGGTATGACAGGTACCAGTCCCTAGTCATATTCTAAATAGGCTACAATGCCGCTGGCATTCTATCTGGACTTTGCAACTAAGCAGGAAGGACTAAGACGGTTCATAGACTCTAAAGGACTGCAGTCCCCTCGAATAGGTTCCCTTTCCTGTCGGCCTTTTCCTCCTTTTAACGACAAAGGTAGGGAATTGGCCGGGATTAAGCAAATTCTTCACTGATATATTCTATCAGAGCGCAAAATTAGAGTCCCCTGGTCTGCCTGAGCTATAATGATTTTATGTTGAGTTGAAAAGTTTATTCTTCAACGTTGTTTTCAATCAGAATTTGTCCCTGTGATTGATCTGTGTTTGATCATAGAAGAAATAAAATTATATTCATTTCAAAATTACTCAAATAATTTTTTTGACATTATCTTCTATATAATATGGCTTTTCGTTACCCACATGAACAATAATGTCATATACATAATTTTCCGTATAAAAAAGTAAATGTCGCAAACCTTTAAGGTTATGATGAATTTGACTATAAGTACATTCTGATAGCCATATTAGGTATTGTGAATTCTTTACTTCATAAATGCTGTCAGTTGGTGAAAGTACAGAGTCGCCCAAATCTTTTAATCTGAACGATTCAGAAGTAACTCTATAAGCAATTATGTCAGGGATAACAATAGTTATGTTCTTATTACTGTCTTCCGTAGAGACAGCAACAATTGACAAGTCACAATCACAGCAACATGACAGGACTTCATAACTACCTTTCAGATTCCCTGTAGGAATATACATTTCATTCTTCATCTCTAATTTTTATTTTGGGTCTTCCATTAACTTGTTTCTCTAAAGTAGGTCTGGAGTCACCACTATATATATGTAAGTTTCATTTCCTCTCTCCCAAGAATCACAGGGACAGGACCGACCCCATGATCC
>CAJOIW010000064.1 GCA_905234845.1 uncultured Prevotella sp.
CTATCCCTGCACTTGCATTGTTCAGATTCTCGTCTCTCCAGATAATAGGCTGGAATGTGATTTTTACGCACTTGTTCATTGTTGTATTGATTTATGTGTTATGAATTGGTTCCGTTTATACCTTGCCGTTCTCCCGATAGCTGTAATAGTTATCAGTACACACGATTACATGGTCGGCGAAATAGATTCTCATCAGCTTGCAGGCATTCAGGATGGACTTGGTTATCTCGTCATCCACATGGCTGGGACGGGGGTTCTCTGAGGGGTGGTTATGCACGACGGTGAGGATGGTGGCATTGTTGGTCACAGCGTACTTCATGATAAGCCGGATGTCCATCAGTGTTTCCGTGATACCTCCCTGTGAGAGCTTGACGTGCTTGATAAGTCGGTAATTCTGGTTCATGAGGAGCAGGTGCGCTTCCTCGACTTTGAGGTCTTGGCAAAAGGGCTGCATGAACTGATGTACCCTACAGGCCGTTGACAGGTCAGGGTGTTCACCCATCTGTGCCATCTGCCTGCGCTTGCCTAACTCGATGGCTGCCATGATGCGGCAGGCGATACTTGTGCCGATACCCTCCGTCTCGCAAATCTCGTTGAACTCAGCCTTGCCCAGTTCATGGAGGTTGTTCTGATGGTCTGCCAACAGGTGCTTGGCGATGTCCACAGCCGAAGCCTTGTGCGTACCGCTGCCAATCACGATGCTCAGAAGTTCTGCGTCTGTGAGTGCGCTTGTTCCTAACTCAATCATCTTGTCTGAAGGTCTGTCCTCCATGCTCCACGAACTGATCGGGAGTCTTTTTACTGCTGCTGTCTGCATAGTCTTGAATATTTAGTGTTTATAATGTTTCGTATGTCCGAGTGCGATACCGCCGATAACCTTGGCTCCCGTCTCTTCCACCATCTTGGCGAACTCCCTCATGCTCTTGCCGCTGCTGACAATATCGTCGAAAAGCAGGACTTTGGCCGAAGCGTTGAACATGTCCGGGTCGAGGTGTATCTCCTCGTTGGCTGCATCACACACCATGTGCGCCTTGCTGCGATGTAGTTTCGAGCGTTTGCCGTTGATGATGATATGTCCGTAGGCGTTGGTGGCTCCAGTACGTTCACACACCATCTGTGCGAAGTTGCGATACCGAAGCGTGTTGGTGCGGTTACAGCTGGCGGGAACACATGCGAAGACCACGTTCTCCATGTTGGTCATACTCAGAGCCAGACACACCTCTCTTGCTGCCCTCTTCTGTGCTGCCGACCTGCCGCTCTTGAAACTGAGGATGTAGTCGTGGGTCATCTGCGCCTCGAAGCTTGCATGTCCGAGGTAGCGGTTAGGGGTGTATGTGTTTAAGCAAATCGTCATATCGCTTGTCTTGATTTTATTGCCTACGTAGGAGCGGGAAACCTTTATTTTTGTTCAGGTTCATCTTGCCTGGCACGTAGTTTTTTTTAGCATTGTCTGCGTTATCGCGGTTTAACCTTTACCGGTGCAGAAAGTGCTGAATGACCGTGCAATCCAAACCAAGAAATTCGGTGCAATTTTCCGTAGAATACCCAAATACGCGCATTTGGGAAGCCTGCTACGGAAAAGGAAATTGAATAGGGAGCGAGCGACTGGTTATTGGTGGATTGCGCATTCGGCTAACTTTGCACCCGTAAAGGTGTTAAGAACCGAATAACCCTGACAAGAAAAACTGCGAGATGTCAGGCGATAAAGATGCAGCACAAGGTAAATAGCGATAAATGGCATCAAAGATGCCTTAATATACCGCCTTTTCAAAATAAATTCGTATCTTTGCAACCCAAAAGGCAAAGGTATGCTGAAGCAGGTAGTAGTAGATAAGGTCATGGCGCGACAGCTATGGAAGTTGGGTTTCAGGGAACCCACCTTATCACACTATGATCTCAATGGAGAGCTACAGACTGCCGATGGCGAGGAACTTATACTGAAGGACTATAATGCACCCAAAGAAACACGAGGTCGTGGAGCCAGATGCTATTCCGCTCCCACCTTGTCTGCCGTTCAGGACTGGCTACGCCGAAAAAAGCACCTCGAATTACTGATATGCCGAGATACTTTTTTTCAGAATACAGGCGATTATTATTGCCGACTTATTCGGCTTTCGGATGGCTTAAGCCGTGATACCCATCCTCGCAAGTCATATGACCCGGCATTGATGGATGGTATCAAGCAGGCCATATCTTTATTATCTTAGTATCATACGTCTATGATCATGAAATTTTACTTTTTATTTGTTGCATATAATATAAGATGCAGATAATGCAGACTTTGGGGCTAAAAGTGGATAAAAATGTCAGATTTAGCCCAAAAGTATGTAAAAGGTTACTTGTTATCCTGTTATGCAAGTTATTTAGGAAACAGTATAGTGAACCGGGTAAGATGGTCTTCGGGATCTGTGAGTAAACTAAACGTACAATGGTGCGAAGTAAGGATGTCACGGATAAGCAGAAGTCCGAGACCTTGGCCCTGAGGCTTAGTGGAGAAGAAAGGCGGATGATGGAATGCCATGACCATTGTCAGTTATAACAAGTTTTGAAGGGATAGAAGTTGTGACGGTAACTTGGCCTTCATTCATTTCTGATGTGCTGTTTCCTACTTTAAGCCTTTCGCCAATACTCTCTACGGCATTCTTAACGATATTGATAAGCACCTGCTGGAAAAGAACAGTATCCAGATGAACGGGTATAGCTTCGTCAGTGAGATTGAAGTCAATTTTGACATTTGCCTGCGTACACAGATTTTCGAGGAAAGGACGGCAGGCATCCACCTCTTCACTGAGGTGCGGTTGTGGAATTTTTACTACTTCGGCGAAGCGGGTGACAAAGGCGGAGAGGGCTGTAAGTCTTTCTGCTTTATCGCCAGTGAGACTGCCAATAATTCCTGCCACACTGTTGTTCACCTCATGGGCAATCATGCGGATGACACGCTCGTATGCCGCTTTCTCGGCAAGACGTACCTCAGAGGTCAGCGATTCGATGAGGAAGAACGGGTGTTGGTAACCACGGTCGGGGAAGGACTGATGGCTAATACGGAAGAGTTGTGGTTCACCGGGTAAACGAACGGTAGTTGTCTCGCCAAGGGGAAGTGCGTAGATGGCTTCTTCGACACTGGCCGACAGCATTTCACGGGCAGCGGGATTCATGGAAGTGATGTTACCGTCCAAGTCACACTGTATGACACCCATCGGCGAGGCCTCGATGAGAAGGTTGAGGAAGGTGCGTAGGCGGTTAAGCAGGTCGTTGAAGGTACGGACAATGATGTCGGTCTCATGCTGTCCAGAAGGAGCAAGACGTGTAGTAAGGTCCAGTTCACGTACCAGTTCAATGCCGCCAATTAAGGTGTCGTAGGGACGGATGGTCTTTCGATAAAAATACCAAAGGTAAAACAGTAGCACGACAACAAAGCCTTCGGTCACGTAGAACAGCGTCGGGTGGCTTCGGAACGTACTGAAGAGAGCCACGCCAGCTAATAGGATGATGCCAACGGCGAGAAGGACGAAAAAGTGCTTCAGTCTCATAGCCCGTGCTTTTCGATTTTGCGGTAGAGTGCGCCACGACTAATTCCAAGTTCCTTGGCTACAAGGGAGAGATTGCCATTATGTTTGGCAATACAGGCCGCAATGGCAGAACGTTCCATGGAAGACAAAGAACTCTTTGTATCTGTGAAAGTTGTGCCTTCAAGTTGCCTAGTGTTAACAGCAAAGTCTTCCACTCCAAGCTGACCTGCCTCCGGATTCTTCATCAGCAAGGCTCTTTCCACCAGATTCTTCAGTTCTCGGATATTACCTGGGAACGGAAGTGCCTGGAGATAGCCGATGGCCTCTGTCGAGACGGTGACAAGCGGGAGGCCGTTTGCCTCGCAAGCCATCCGAAGGAAGTGATTAACCAATAGCGGTATGTCCTCACGGCGGTCACGCAGAGGCGGCAGATGGAGGTTGATGATGTTGATGCGGTAGAACAGATCCTCACGGAAAGTCTTTTCTTCGACCATCGCGCGAAGGTCGGCATTGGTGGCGCAGACCACACGGACATCCGTTCGGCGTGTCTGACTATCGCCCAACACCTCGTAGGTCTGGTCCTGCAGCACCCGCAATAGTTTCACTTGGCTGGCCAACGACAGTTCGCCAATCTCGTCGAGGAAGATGGTGCCGCCCTTGGCCAGTTCAAAACGGCCGATGCGGTCGGCCTTGGCA
>CAJOIW010000065.1 GCA_905234845.1 uncultured Prevotella sp.
CATTCATACAAAGCATTCGTTTAATTAGAATCATTCGTTGTTTCCGAAACTTAAGTTATTCACATTCGTTTCCCTCTAAAGCCGCAAAGCGGCACATTTACTGAACTGTTGCGAAAGGTAGTATGAAAGTGAATGAAAGTGAAAAACTCACTTTCATCCACTTTCCTGGCTGATATACTGCATGTTAACTACCAATTTGTGAAAGTGAAAGTGAAATGAGAATTTTTCTTAATTAGCCAAGCCTTACCAACCAGGTAAATTTGTAAGTATCTCTTGACCTCAGAAAAGTCACACCATGAGTAATGCTCTAAAAGAGTGCTTTACTTTCCAGCCAGTACAGTCCGAGGGTGAAGGTGTAAAAAAAGCACCGTCGGGAAGCTCATATTCTATTATTTGCTGGGGGCTTACAATTTGAAAGTTACTCTGAGCATTGCCGTGCGACCACAGAGGGCATAGTCGTAACTGTAGGTGTTGATGCCGTCGAAAAGGGTGTAGGCGTAGCTGCGCTGGTTCAAGAGGTTGGTGAGTTCCAGGCGGAGGACGCACTGCTTCCATTTGTACTGCGCGGAGGCGTTGAAGAGGGACATGCGCTTGTATTGGTCGGTGGTGATCTGGCGGCGCACATGGATTCACGAGCTTTGCTCGCCTACCCGTAGCCTTTCATAGTCCAAGGATAGGTCGAGGGTGGCGATGGGGAAGATGTGGACGGCTCCACTGTAGGTGAGGGAGGTGGTGGAAGACCCACCCCCAGCCCCTCCCTGTGATGGAGGGGAGTTTTTAGTTTCAGACCTGCCATAGCGGATGTCGTAGCGCAGTTCGAGCCAGGGGACGGGGGTGACGGCGGCATTACCGTGGAGATTGTAGTTGTTGGAGCGAATTTTGATGATGTCGGCAGTGCCTTCCGAAGAAGAGATGGCCTGTTCGCTGTCGCCGAAACCGTAGGTGGCATCTGCGCCGAGTTTGGCGAAGAGCGAGGGGAAGTTTTTCGTGCTGCTGACAGAGAAGTTGGTGGAGCGGCTGCGGGTGTCGCGTTGCAGGGCGCTGCTGCTGATGTCGATGCCCCTGACACTCTGCGAGTAGAGCGTGTTGCGCTTGCCCTCGCTGTGGGTAGCGGCGAGGCTCAGCGTGAAGTACTGCATGGGCAGCTGCCACTTCCAGTCGCCCGACGTATACCATGAGTTCGACTCGCCGATGATGCCCGACGAGGTGCGCACCGTGCGGTAGTCCACCTGCATCGGCTCCGTCAGCAGCGTCATCATGTCGCCAATCTGCGTCGTGTAGCCCGTCGAGAACTGCAGTTTGCTGTTGGCCGAGAAGGTGTAGTTGATGCCCATCGAGGGATTGAGCACGGGCTTGGTGTAATTTATCTTATTGGCTTTGCCTTCCTCCGTCACGACTCGGCCATCTTCAAGCGAGCTTGGATGGCTCTCGCTGTTCCGTCGGTTATAGTACAGCCCTTTCAAGGCAGCACCCAATCCGGCACTCAGGTAGAAGCGGCGGTTGCGCGAATGAATCTCGAAGCCGGGGTTGACGCTGGGGGTGAATGACCAGCCGCGAATATCATTAGTTTCCCCCGTTGCTACGCAATTTGTTTTCATATCGCCGTTCCCTTCAGCAAACAGACAGTCCGGGAGTCTTACGAAAAATCCCATACGTCGTATGCCGCCCACGGGGGGTGAAATTATTCTGCTATGTATTCCTTTTCACCGTTCTTCCAGTTCTTGAGTTTGTGCCAGTCTTTGGGAAGCCAGAAGTCGTTGACTGATTCGAGGACAAGGACGTATGCTTTCTGCTTGTCCTGATGTAGCAGGACGCGGCATGAGAGATATTTATCGAACTTGTACCAGTGCTTGGTGTGAAACTCGGTGCGGATGAGCCAGTTATTGCTGCTGAACATGCCGCGCATGTCGCCGTTGTAATCCTGCAATGGACGATACTGATAGTTTATCTTCGGATGCCTGAGCACATAATTGCCGATTTCGGCGGACAACGTTTCGCGCATGGCTTTTGCCTTATCAGCTATCTCTATCTCATACACCGTTCCACGGGTCTCTCCGTCAAGGTCGGGATGGGTGATGTCGCAGGAGATGATTTCCGGTCTGAAATTCTCGACTTTTGCGCCCTTGTCATGGGTAATGAGGATGGGATGGCTCTTCACGTCGTTGTCTTTCATCACCTTGTCTATTATACCATATAGTTCTTTGTAGTCCACATAGTAAACGGTGTCTTCGTCTTGCTCTTCGATGGTTAGCCTGTATGTCACATCAGCCACGCTTTTGGGAAAGAACCTGTTATTCTTGTAATGCTCCGCATCGTTCTCAGGGAAGAAGCGTGGAGGATTCACCTTCAATATCAGCCCTTCCTTGGCACTGCTATATTTTGTCCATTCGGGATTGGTGGTCAGGTCGGGAG
>CAJOIW010000066.1 GCA_905234845.1 uncultured Prevotella sp.
ATGGACCGGCGTATCATCCTCAACCGCATGAGCCTCCTCAAGCAGCGTCTCGCCGACATAGACCGTCAGAAGAGCACGCAGCGCGGCAACCGCGGGCGCATGATTCGTGTGGCCCTCGTGGGCTACACCAATGTGGGCAAGAGCACGCTGATGAACCTGCTCTCCAAGAGCGAGGTCTTTGCCGAGAACAAGCTCTTTGCCACGCTCGACACCACCGTACGCAAGGTCATCATCGACAACCTGCCTTTCCTGCTCTCCGACACGGTAGGCTTTATCCGCAAACTGCCTACAGACCTCATCGAGTCGTTCAAGAGCACCCTCGATGAGGTGCGCGAGGCCGACCTGTTGGTGCACGTGGTAGATATCTCTCACCCCGACTTCGAGGAACAGATCCGCGTTGTGGAGAAAACCCTCAGCGACCTCGGCTGTGCTGACAAACCGTCGATGATTCTCTTTAACAAGATCGATGCCTACACCTTCACACCCAAGGACGAGGACGACCTCACACCCGCTACAAGAGAGAACACTCCCCTACCCGATTTGATGAAGACTTGGATGGCAAAACTCAACGGCGATTGTCTCTTCATCAGTGCCCGTGAGCGCACACATATCGATGAGCTCAAGCAAGCACTCTATACCCGAGTGCGTGAGCTCCATGTGCAAAAGTACCCCTACAACGACTTCCTCTTCCAGCACTACGAAGAAGAGTGATCATCGGGCATCGCACTGATTCTTCTTGTCTCTTTCCGGGCTTCCCGCCAACGGGGGAAAAACTTATCCATCAGCGCATGGAACCGAGCATTGTGACTGGGTTCCAGCAGATGGCAGAGTTCGTGTACGACAATGTGCTCTACACACCACTCCGGCAACAACAGCAGATAAGCAGAGAAACAGATGCTCTTATTCTTGACATTGCAGACTCCCCATCGCGAGATCATCGGCTTGTAGTGAATCCGTGAAGGTCTGACGCCTATCTCCAGAGCGTGGCGTTCCACCAGCGGTTCCACCAGCACCTTCAGACGGCTTAAGGCTTCGTCTGCCTGCGCTCGCGTGGTCAGCGGAAGCTGATTGAAGAAGGCCGCCCGCTGCATCAGCCGTTCACCGGTCTTCTCCTGTGCCCTGCTTATCCAGTCGCGATGCTTCTCGATAAACTCCTCCACCGTCCTTTTGGGAACCCCTATCGGCGCCGACACGTGTACATCGCCATTCTTCACGATACGCATCGACAACCTGCTCGTCCGCCTGTATGTAATCTGGATTGACATCGGACACAAAAGTACAACATTTGTGTGGCACACAAAAGAAAATTAGCCTTTTTCTTTGTCCGAAAAGTATTAATCGCTACTTTTGTGGCGTGATACCTATGAATTTGGCTATTATGGCAAACGAAGAACACGCAAATAAATGGCTGAGCATTGTGGCCGAAGATTTGGTGGTAGCCGAGGATCTCTACAAGTTGGGACATTGGCTTTACACAGGTTTCATGTGCCATCAAGTCATTGAGAAAACACTCAAGGCATATTGGTGTGCATGTCGTGACGATGACCCGCCATACCTTCACGACCATGAGCGCATAGCCAAAGGTTGCGGCCTTTACACGAAAATGAGCGAAGAGCAGAAAGACTTCTTAGAAGGAATCAGACGTTTAAATATTGAAGCACGCTATCAAGAATATAAATATGAGGTAGCCCGTACGCTCAACCATGAGAATACAGGTGCTATATTAGAACAAACCAAACAAATGCACGCATGGATACTCGAAAGACTAAAGGCAAAGTTATCGACCCGGTGAACTTCACCCCCGATACAGTGCAAGGCATTCTACCAAAGGATTTTGCCTTGGAGTTGGTGCGCCGCTATAAGGAAATCATCGCCCCACGTTTCGATCCGGCAATGAAGGTGATGATGTTTGGCTCTTATGCTAAAGATTGCCCTAACGAATGGAGTGATATTGACGTGGCAGTCATCGTTCCCAAGGTTGACCATGACAAGTGGTGGGACACATCCGTATCTCTGGGCCGCGCTACCGACTCCGTGAGTTGCTACCTTGAACCCATCCTTCTTGAAAGTGGCGAAGACTCGCCCATCTATCGTGAGGTCATGCGCACTGGTGTAGCCGTATAATTGTTCATTGTCCATTTGAAACTATTGCTGTCCGCTAAAACTCAAAAGAGCATTAATAATCGTCCGCGATGCCGATAAATAGGCATTGCGGACTCTTTTTTTGAAAAGTAAGCCCCTCTAATCGAAAAGTGTCTTTTCGTCAGGCGGCGGATAGTCCATTTCGAGTATTTTAAGCCAGTCTTTCTCCGGCTGTTCAAAGAACGTGTAGCAGTTGACATAGTACATGAGCATGATGCGGAA
>CAJOIW010000067.1 GCA_905234845.1 uncultured Prevotella sp.
ATCTACGATGTTGACGGCAAACTGACATATTCCACCATCGGTTTCCCAGGCTTAGATAAAATCAAAGAGGAAATAGAAAAGGTGTTGAAATGAAAAAGCCGCTCATCATCGCTTTGCTGGCCTTCATCGCTGTAGTAATGGGGCTGAAATCATTTCATCTTGCGAAGCTCGGCATCCACGACATAAAGGTCGCCATCCTTGTCAACCAACACATTGCGGGGCAGCAAGTCCCACGCCTCGTATGTGCCGTTAGTGAAATGCCCTTCGCGATCAGTCTTTGTGAACCCCAGGGCTGCCATGTAGGTGTCAATCATCACCTGAGTGGCAGGACGAGCATTCTTGACAAGCCGCTGTCGGAGTATCGGCATAATTGTCCGCCCCTCAAAACCTGTGAAGCCATAAAGGGAATAAGCCGTATCAAGGAAGATGCTGTTATGCCATACGGTTCGTTCTAACAAGCGAATAATAGAACCGCAATTAAAAAGGTTGTTGACCTTGTAAATTATGTCATTGGAAACGTATGTGTCGTTCTCATTGCCGCAGGGACCAAGTGAGCCGAATCCTATTACGTCGGAGTATGGAACCCATAGATTTTTTTCCTTCGCGTATTGTTCTACAATACGTTCTTCTGCTTCGCGGCTACTTACATGGCTTTCGCCGCCTCGTAGTTCTGCTTCATATAGTTGGCAGCGTCTTCGGAGTTCATCGGCGATCGCGAGGATTCGTCTATCTTCCGAATCTTGCGCTCTGTCGCTTCCTTGTGGAACGGATTGAGGTAGGTCATGGCTCATCATTTTTACTTGTTTTATGCCGCAAAGGTACGAAAATAATTTGAATAACATCACATTAGACAAAAAAAATTTATGAACATGAAACATGCCATCATTACCATCCTGCTCGCTCTCTTCGCTGTGGCTGGGCAATAATTTTGTCTGTAGCAGAAAAAAGTTTTATCTATAGGCATAAAGATGTTCTGCTCGCCGCATAAAGATGTTTTATCCATTGTTAAGAAAACAAAATATTAGGGAATTCTTGTAAAGTTATTCGGAGATTCCGACGGAACACCCTAACTTTGTGTCCATAAAAACGAAACAATTATGAAAAAGACACTCGTCATCACTTTGCTGACACTTGTTACATTAGCCGGGCAGGCGCAAATCCACTATCGCCTTGAGGGCAACATCGGACATCCTGAGTTCACGGGCATCATGTCTGTGGTAGATCTTCTGAAGGCGCATGAAATAGGCAAGATAGAAGTCGTGAACGGCATCATCACGCCGATAGAGGGCGATTTGCCTGAAATGGCTTTGTGCAACCTTATCGACACAACCACCGTGCTCGTGCAGACAGACTCCGTGCCATATACAACAAGCAAATTGTCGTTGAGCTGGTTGTTCATTGACAAAGGAACAACCCGAGTGGAAGGAATGAAAGAAAACTGGTTGCAGCAGAGCGGCACACCTGTCAGCGACGAAATAGCAACTTTCAACCGGCGCATGGACGAGACGGAGGATAAGGCGGCAGTCATCTATGATGTTATCTCTCGTCATACACGCGATGTCTATGGTATTATCCTCCTTGTCAACGAAGGACGCGTGTATTTAGATGCAGCCCGATGGATTGAACTTTACGACAAGATGATACGCGAAAATGGAGAATACATCAGCAAGACACCCTATCTCTCTGGCGATTTGAAACGGACGTACGACAAGCTGAAAGCGCAACCCGTGACCAGCGTGGGTAGCATGTTCGTGGACTTCGCCGTGGAGTACGAAGGCAAGACAACGAAGCTCTCTGACTATGTGGGCAACGGGCAGTATGTGCTCGTCGATTTCTGGGCATCGTGGTGTGGCCCTTGTCGAGCCGAGATTCCCAACCTCATTGCCGCTTACAACAAGCATAAAGACCAGGGCCTGCAAGTCCTCGGCATTGCCGCATGGGACAAGCCCGAAGACACGCTGAAAGCCATCGAGGAAGAGAAGATTCCCTATCCTCAAATCATCAATTCGCAGGAGATAGCCACAGACATCTACGCCATCACCGGCATCCCCGAAATCATCCTCTTTGCACCCGACGGCAAAATCTTGAAGCGCGGTCTGCGCGGAGAACAAATCGAAAGAGAACTGCAGAAAATCTTTGGCGAGTAAACCGATATCTCAGCCCCGTAGGAACCATCCCGCGGGGCTTTTCTTTGCCCTTTTACGACTAAAATGGGTTCTTCTTCAATTTAGTTGAAAAACAAAAACCTCAAAAACCCTCTGCTGCTGTCTGTGACCTACGGCCTTCATGCTGCCCTCATGTCTATGCGTTTG
>CAJOIW010000068.1 GCA_905234845.1 uncultured Prevotella sp.
GAGTCCTTCGCGGAAGTCTTCACCAGCAATCTCGATCTTGGCCTTCTCGATCTGCTTGGAGATCTGCGGATCAGCATCGGCATAGGCCTTCAGGGTACGGGTCAGAGCAGCACGGAAGCCCATCAGGTGGGTACCACCCTCGATGGTGTTGATATTGTTCACGTAAGAGTGGATATTCTCTGTGTAGTCGGTGTTATACATCACGGCCACCTCGATGGGTGTGCCCTGCTTCTCGGTCTTCAGGTAGATGACGTCGTCGAAAAGGTGGGTGCGGTGACGATCGACGTAGCGCACAAACTCCTTCAGACCGTCCTTGGCGTGGAACACCTCGGGCTGCTTCAGGTTGCCTTCCTCATCAGGACGCAAGTCGGTGAGGGTGATGGTGATACCGGCATTCAGATAAGCCAGTTCACGCATTCGCTTGGCGATGGTGTCGTACTTGTATTCCGTCGTCGTGAAGATACTGCCGTCGGGCCAGAACTGCTGGCGGGTACCTGTCTTATCCGTATCGCCGACGATCTTCACATCGTAGAGGGGCTTGCCCTTCTCGTACTCCTGCTGGTAGATATGGCCATTGCGGAATACCTGTGACATCATGTGGGTAGAGAGGGCGTTCACACAGCTGACACCCACACCGTGCAGACCGCCGGACACCTTATAGGACCCCTTGTCGAACTTACCGCCGGCATGGAGCACCGTCATCACGACCTCAAGGGCACTCTTGTGCATCTTCTCGTGCTCATCGACGGGGATACCGCGTCCATTGTCCTGGACGGTAATGGAGTTATCTTCATTGATCGTTACTTCGATATGCGTACAATAGCCGGCCATCGCCTCGTCGATAGAGTTGTCGACGGTCTCGTTGACCAGATGGTGAAGACCCTTCTCGCTGATGTCACCGATGTACATAGCGGGGCGTTTGCGTACGGCTTCCAGACCCTCGAGCACCTGAATATTGCTCGCGGAATAATTCTGTTCTTGGTTCAGTTGTTCTTCTGTCATTTTCTTAATTTCACTAATTGCGTGCAAAGGTACGAAAAAATTGTCAGATAAACGTAGTTTATCTGCTAAAAAACCACAAAAAAATAACCGCAACTCGAAAGAATTGCGGTTTTAACATGCCTATGATAAAATGTTTATCCCAGCTTGTTGATGTGAAGAGCGAGGCTAGACTTGAGGTTAGCGGCCTTGTTCTTGTGGATAATGTTGGTCTTAGCCAGCTTGTCCAGCATCTTCTGTACCTTCGGATACAGAGCAACAGCCTCTTCCTTGTTGGTCATAGCGCGGAGCTTGCGCACTGCGTTACGCATCGTCTTTGCGTAATAGTGATTGTGAAGCGCCCTTTTCTTCTCCTGGCGGATTCTCTTCACGGATGATTTGTGATTTGCCATTGTTTAATTAAAAATTTGAAAGTGTAACTTAAAGCTTGTGGGTCTTGCGTCGCTAAGACTGCCCTGGGCGGACTCCCTTTCGGAAACCCTCTGCCACCGTTCCCGAACGCGTCAGTAGCACTGGCTGTGCAGATGGCAGATTTAAAATATGGTAGTCCGTAGGAGAGTCGAACTCCTCTTTAGAGAATGAAAATCTCTCGTCCTAACCGATAGACGAACGGACCGTTGCCTTTTTTAGCGGGTGCAAAGGTACTACTTTTCCATCGAACATTGACCATTGATCATTGAAAATTTAAAGAGATTAACTATTTTTAACCACAAGACCCTTAAAAAATGGTCAATGGTCAATGGTCAATGGTCAATTATTTCGTACCTTTGCACCGTATGTTGACGAAAACACAGGCCATAGTGCTGCATTCGATTAAGTATGGTGAGACCCGTATCATCGTCGATATGTTCACCAGGAGTCATGGACGGCTGTCGTTCATCGTCAATATCCCGAAGTCGACGAAGGCGAAAGCGAAGAAGCAGTTCTTCCAGCCGCTGACGATTCTGGAGATCGAGGTTGACGTGCGCCCCAAGGTTCAGCTTCAGAAACTGTCGGATGTCAGACTGGCATCGCCATTCTCCTCGATACCCTTTAACCCCCATAAACTGTCAATCTCGCTTTTCATCGCCGAGTTCCTTTATTATGCCCTCCGTTCCGAGCAGCAGAACACCCTGCTGTATGATTATGTGGAGAGCAGCATCCTGTGGCTCGACAGTCAGGCAGACCGTTATGCCAACTTCCATCTGGTGTTCCTGATGCGTCTCAGCCGTTTTCTCGGTTTCTATCCCAACCTAGAGCATTAC
>CAJOIW010000069.1 GCA_905234845.1 uncultured Prevotella sp.
ATTGGCGTTGGTCAGTTGAGCCAGATAACTGGTCGTTAGAGTTTTCTGTGCCATAATCATTGATTTTTTGTTATACGTTGTGAAAAGTTATCGTTTCCTGTCCTCTCGGTAGCACCGCTCACGGCTGAGAGGCATGTTCCTGTCCTCCCGGTAGCACCGCTCGCGGCAGAGAGGCATGTTCCTGTCCTCCAAGTAGCACCGCTCGCGGCTGAGAGGCATGTTCCTGTCCTCCAAGTAGCACCGCTCTGCGCTGAGAGGCATGTTCCTCATCGCAAAGAAGGACGAAAAACAGAAAAGTCTGCGCCTCCGATGGTGGATGACGCAGACCATTCGTTCACTGTCGGCCTACCAGCCCTCGGTGACCTCTTCGTCTTCGATGAGTGTCTTGTTCATGCCGTATGCATCCGCGCTTCCGGCCAGAATCATTGACTTTGCAGCTCTATCACCTTCATTGTGGGCTTCTCAAACTTCTTTTTCTTTGTCATAGTTGTATCCTCCCTTTATTTAATGATTACCTTTTTACCGTTCACGATGTAGAGACCCTTCGTGGGTTGAGCCACGCGGCGGCCCTGCAGGTCGTAGACCACAGCGTCTGCGTCGATGACCTCAGCCGTAGGCATCTCGATGCCCGTTGTCTCGTCGAAACCGAAGAACGAGCGAGCCTGAGAGGCGCCGCTATACGTCAGGTAAGCCTTGTTGGCACCGATGGTTCCCGTAGAGCTGAGCTTGTAGAAGCCCACGCCATTGGTTTCAGTCTTGTTCAGCACGTAGGCATTGCCCGGGTTGGTGATGCTGGTTGCCGTGCCCTGAAGCTCGTTGCCTTCGAGCGTCTCAGTCGTAGAGGCAGGTGTCAGCGTGATGGTGGCGGACGATGATTTCAGGATGACGGCCTTCGTGGCAGGTATTTCCCTGTTAGGAACCTCCGTCAGCGTCAGGCTGCTTCCGCTCAGTGCGGCCTGGAATACCGTCGTGTTCTCGTCGGCCGTGAAACCCTGCGTGGCGTTGTAGAAGGTTGACCAGTATTCGCCCGATGCACCCTCGTTGGCGGTGACGTTGAAGGGGGCGTAGCCGTAAACCTCAATCGATGAGACACCATCCATATCAAAATCCCTATCTCCTTGACAATAAAATTTCTTTTCAAACGGATTATAAGGTAACGATTTCTCAATAAAAATAACTTTAAACGGTGCAGAGGAAATCGTAATAGGACCTTTTTCCCCTTGGCGGAATTCGCATCTGGTGATAGTGTATCCTTCCTTCGCTTCAACTGTTATAGCACCTTCATTATACCATAACCATTCATTTTCATAGAAATCATAATTGTCATGTGTAACTGTGACAACTCCTGGAGTTGTTTCACTGTAGGAGTCTTTACCTGTGGCTGTAATGGTGGTCAGCAGCGTTTCCGTCTGCGCCATTGCGCCCGTCGCTGCCATCAGCAGCAGGGCAAGAATTGAAAGTATTTTTTGTTTCATAAGCATTGTTTTTGTTTTAAATGATTAAACTTATTGTTAAGGCCTCACAAAGTGTCAGACACCTTGTGAGCTGACACCTTGTGAGCTCCGATCCTTTCGGTTGAGACATTCGTTTCATCATCTGTCACTTACTCGCGGACGGCGCGGACGCCAATACCATAGTAGCGATACTCGTTTTGCACTCGTCTGTAATAGAGGCTTTCGTTATAGTATAGGATTTCAAGTTTCCATGCAAAACCATATTTATTATATATTGGGGCATGTTCTGTCCCACTATTACTTGTGTCCAGGCTTTTCGACCAATAGGTGGCATATATTTCGGAGCCTGTGTTGTTATTGCCATTATAGATTCCCGTAGCGGGCAGGAAGATGCTCTTGTCGGTGTAACCATCTTTCTTGCTGGTCACGATGACACCTGCCACGTTCGAACCGTCGCCTTTGTAGTCGGTAGTCCACGTCCATGTACAGTTGTCCTCGTTGAGCAGTTCTTCCCACTCGGCCTTCGTCGGCATGCGCCATACACCGCCCCAGTTCCGGGTGGCAGCGTCGTCGTCGGACTCCAGTACTTCATAGTCCCATGAAGAGCCATCATGCTTATACTTTGTGTATTTACCTGTGACGCCGTCGTTGTACCATGCATAGTTGCCCTCCGAGAATTGGTAGCCGCTGCCGAATGCATGGCCCGTGGTCTCGCCCCATGCGAAGTAGAGTCCGCGGTCGGTCTCGCTCTCGGCTCCCACGTTCATGGTGGCCCACTTCACGCTCAGTCCAAGGTCAACATATTCGTGCATCTTCATCTTCACCTTCACCTCGTAGTACTTACCGT
>CAJOIW010000070.1 GCA_905234845.1 uncultured Prevotella sp.
AACACCGTAACGAGTGTCGCTAAGATTGCCCTGGTGATATTATAATGTTTGCTCGTCTTCATTGTGTCAGTATTTTATTGCCAAAGCGGCTCATTCTCCCATCCACGGGGGAAGCCCATAGCGACTATGTCGATGGCTGGATAGCCGGCAAGCAAAGCATCTATCTTTGCCTTCATGTCGTTGTTTGGCGAAATGACGTTCAGGAAATACTTGATAATGCAAAGGTCGAAATAGATACGGAGCGTATCGGTGGGCAGAGTTATCCAACTACCAGCCATACGATTGGGAAGCATTGGACGGATGGTGTT
The DNA here is from genome assembly GCA_905234845.1 of uncultured Prevotella sp. Lineage (GTDB taxonomy): Bacteria > Bacteroidota > Bacteroidia > Bacteroidales > Bacteroidaceae > Prevotella. Next base: position 309 of record CAJOIW010000070.1, read on the forward strand.
CTGTTTGTTCCACACACGGGCATGGTGGCAACAGGAATTACGGGTCAGGGTTACGATGGTAAGCCACGACTCGAAAGGTGCTACTTGCAAGCCAAATCTCCTTGCAATGCTTTTCTTGATTCGGGCAACCTTGATGTTGCTGAAGATATTGGTGATGACTCCGAATGGCAGCACTTCAGCCAATATCCAGGCTGGAGGGTAGGCATCGGAATAGGTCTGCTTGAAGTGGACAATGAAATCTTCGCGCGAGCGGTGAAGCTCAGCATCAATCAAATCCATTGTACGTTGGAACTTTCCGGCATCAATGAAATTGTTGCCATCGGTCATCCAAAAGGGATTGCCCGTCATGTCGCTGCCGATATTGACAATTGCGCTTCTTACTGCCACTTCAATCTTCTCTATCTCATTAAAGATAAGCAGACGAAGTTTCTTGTCGAAACGATAGAGCATCATCACTTGGCTGAACGTTGCGTTCGGTTTGTAGCGATGTTGCTCCTTAGGCATCTGTAACAAAGGATACATATAGGCTGACAGACGGTAATAGCCTATATATTCGAGATAACTCTCTGTCTTAACTGTGTCTGCGACCATCAAACCTCGTGACTGCAAGAGACAGACAAGGTCGTGCGCACTGGTGTACGGCTTCTGGAATGGAATTCTGTTACTCATTGTATAAAAATAAAACGACCCGCACATTTGAGCATCGTTGAGAGGCTTGGCGGGTTCTGGTGGTGCAAAAGTACTGCTTTTTTCTGAGATAGCCAAACTTTTTATTAGGAAATGCTCATTCGAGGTGCATTTTTACGTTCTTTTAGCAGTTTCTTTCTTAAAATAGTGACTGTAGATGTGTGTAGGCCATAAAGTCGCGGCCCATTCGCTCCGCCGCCTGACTCTGGCGATAGTGCCTTTCGAGGTCTGCGCCATTGACAACATAGACGGTGCAGGACTTGTCGGCACAGATGGTGACGGGAGCGGCTTCGCCGTTGAGACAGTAGGGATAATTGCCCACGAAGTCGCCCGCAGCGACGGTCTCGACGGTGCTCTCGCCACCCTCGTAGTTCTTGGACGAGCCAAGCGTCACCTTGCAGGATGCCGAGCGTCGGACAAGGTAACGGAAACTGCCGCTCTCAACGTAGCCAACTGACGGAGCAGCGAGAGCCATCCGAGCTTGCTCGAAGATGGCCGAGTCGTGACGGAAGTCGACGAAGTCAGAGAGGCGGGCAGCGGCACCCTCGGCCTCAAAGATGTCGCCCCGCGAAAAGTGCATGGGTCGCCCGTGGCGCAGACAATTCTTGCTCAGGCAAGCGAACAAGTTCGAGCGGTCACGCAGATAAGCCAGGGCCAGGGTGTAATGATTTTGTTGTTTCATACGCTCATGATTTTGCATAGTTGTTACTGTTTGGGTATGCAAAATAACAAAAAAAGGCGTAAAAAACAACTCGGCGAAGCCCGAAAACAGGCCGCCGAGGGTGCAACTCTGAAAAAAGTTTCAGAAATTCGCGATTAAGTGAGGGCCAAAGTGAACTTGTTCACAGTTTGGCCGAACGTGAGCGAATTATTCAAATTCAAGAAAGTTTCGGCTCAGTTGAGCGCCTTTTGAGCCAAAAGCGAGATGAAGGGGATATAAAAAACAGACCCGACAGCTTGACGAATCAGAGGCTGCCGGGAATCAAATGGTTTACGCCGCTATTGATGGGGTGTAGAGGATTGTGTAACGGGTTAGTATTCTATCAGGTCGAGGCCTTGGCTACGATAGAAGGGAAACTTCTGGTCGCTGGAAAGAAGCGTGAGGTGCTCGGTGATAGCATGGGCAATGATAACGTGGTCGCTGGGGTCGCGATGGTCATCGGCCTCGTTGATTATGAGGCGACTGTAGGCGTAACCCACGTTTCGACGAATGGGCAGGAACTCAATGTCGAGTTCTTCTTCCACGGCCTTCAGCACTTCGGTAGAGTTCTTGAAATAGCGGTTCAGCAGTTTCTTGTTGTTGAAGTGTACCACCAGTTCTCGCATGCTCTCGGCACTGGCGAAGAGCACGTTCTCCGGGTCGTCGATGATGTCCATTGCTCCTTTGCTCATGCTTTCAATGTCGGTGAGCAGGTCAATGATGACACAGGTGTCGAGCATCAGTCTCATGGCCGTATGATTTTCTGTCCGTCCTTGTAACTCTTGCACTGTGCTTGCAGTTCTGGGTCTACAACTTCGATTACCCATTTGTGGGCTCTTGCCCATTGTCCGGTTCTTGAAATTCTCCTTTTAGGAGTTCTAACAGTCGTTGTTGATTCCATTGTTCTTGCTCCATTTTATTGCGCAAGCGTCACCCTTTGGGATGCCGAGCGCTTGCTATTTATATGTTTCTGGTTGCAAAGTTACAACTTTTTTGTGATTTATTGTTCAATCACCCCCCACCTTTTTAATAATATTAAGGCAAAAGCGGGCGAAGATGCATCATTTTG
>CAJOIW010000071.1 GCA_905234845.1 uncultured Prevotella sp.
CAAACTGAGTCACCACCAACTAACCCTCGATTTGGGAATCAGCAAAAGCACTATTCAACGAGCGTTATCCTTTATGAATTAGCAGATTACGTAACGACCCGCATCTGCGGGTCACTCATGTCAAAACTTTTGTGTATCTTTGCAGCGTCTTTCATGAGAGAGGCATTGCAAGTATGAAGAAATCACAACAAAATCGACAACAAGTAGTCTGTGAATTCATTGCCACAGAATACTTACAGAAGGGACGATTACGGCACGATGTCGTGTCCAATAAGGTCCAAATAGTCGAAAGTCGAAAGACAAAAGACAAAAGACGCAAAGCAAAGGACACAACCCAATTGAAATGGCGAGACATCACCACCTCCGACATCAACGACATCGTCTGTAACTGTTCCCATGCCAGCGGCCTACAAATAACCGCACGGGAGGTGATGGCGGTGCTATACTCCCATCGCATCCCCGAAATCCATCCCCTGCGCGAGTACCTCAATAACCTACCCGACTGGCAGGACGGCGGCGCCGACTGGATAGGCTGGCTCGCCGATTACGTCCGGGTCGAAGGCGACGAGGCAGAACAGGAGCTCTGGAAAGACTGTTTCCGCAAATGGTTCGTCGCTATGGTCGCCTCTTGGCTCCGGGACGAGGTCGTCAATCAGCAGGTGCTCGTTCTCGTTGGCCGTCAGGGTATCTACAAAACAACCTGGCTCGAGTACCTCCTGCCGCCGGAGCTGCGCGCATATGGCTGCAAAATGGCCAATACGACCCAAATGAACAAGGATGAACGGCTCCGTATTGCCGAGTACGGACTTATCTCCCTCGATGAGATAGATGCCATGAGTGCCAAGGAACTCAATGTCATGAAATCCGTCATCACCGCCTCTGATGTCTCCGAACGCGCTGCCTACAGCTATACCAAGGAGCGCCGCATCCGTCTGGCCTCTTTCTGCGCCTCCGGCAATAAGCAGGAGTTCCTCACCGACCTTACCGGTAACCGTCGCTGGCTGCCTTTCAAGGTTGTCAGCATCATCAATCCCTTCAAGACTCCTATCCACCACTACGAACAGATCTACGCTCAGGCGCGATACTTAGCCGAAAACGGCTTCAAGTACTGGTTCGATCTGGAGGATATAGAGACACTCGAAGTCCACAACGAGGATTTCCGCGCACAGGAAAACGAAGAGCAGCTACTCTCCCGACGAAAGTCACGGCCAATTCATGACTACCGCCGAAATCTCCGACAAACTCGTCACCTATGGCAATATCAAACGCCCCATGCCCCTCAACCGCCTCGGTATGCTCCTCAAACAAGCAGGGTTTCAAAGCAAAATGGTGGGTGTTAAGCGTACCCGTGGATGGATTGTTCGAGTTCTGGATATGGATGAAGTTCAAGCAAATAGACAAACCAACGTTTACACATAGAGCAGTAGAGCAGATGAGCAGCTCTTTTTATATACATCACACACACGCGCACGCGTGTGTATGTATTTAAAAAATCAACTGCTCTACTGCTCATCTGCTCACCCTGTCACCTGACACCACCAAAGACCCGAAAGTGACCCACCTAAGACGTCCGTAATGGTCGCGGGATGATCGCGGGAATGAGGCGGAAATATCAGTAGTAATTAAACAAATAAAAAAGATATGAGAGTGGAATTGATGATACCGATAGATAGTTTGCGGGGAAAGTTGTCGGAAGACGGGTTTTATTTTCGCAAGTATCGCGGTCAACAGCTTGTACAGAAATGTCCGAATCGGTCCGGGCATGTAAAAACGCCGGCAGAGGCAGCTAATCAACAGCGATTTGCGCAGCGGTTTGCGGGATCGCACAAAAGTAATAACCATTAAAAAAAGTAAAACTATGGCAAAGATTAAAACGATGTCAGGAATTGCGTCCATATCGGGGCGCTTGGGAAATTATTGTTTTCGGACGATGCGTTCGACGGGGGCGGTGTATATGTTTCCGGTTCGCAAGAAAGATGGTGTGAAGGCAAAGGCACCGAGTGAAGCGATGATAGCTCAGCGGGAGCGATTTAGCGGCGTAGCTAAGTTGGCGCGTCAGATGCGGGACGGTGGTAGTAAGAAGAGTTGGAAACAACTCTGGAAAATTGCGACGACGGCTTATGATGCAGCGCATTGAGAAGACAGAACTGGCACAGCGCTTAGATGCTGTGTTAGGTGAACCGGTCGGTATGGCAGGACTCAACATCCTGCTATACGGCTGGCGTAAGTTCCGGCACTGGGGTGCCTTGTACTGCGATGCCATCAAGCACCGCTCCTGGCT
>CAJOIW010000072.1:0-1187 GCA_905234845.1 uncultured Prevotella sp.
TCGCGAGCCAACGATGCCCTTTGAGGCACTGAAACCAACTGAACTGATTCTGAAGGTACGGCTTCCACTCATAAATATTAATTTTTAGAACTCACCTTAATAAAAATATGGTGGCGAGTGCATCGTAATTGAAAAAAAATTGCTTACCTTTGCACCCGTTATAACACTTTAATGCGCATCATTATGTCAATCGAAGAGAAAAAGGAAAGGATGGCAAGAAACTACGCCATCAACTCGAAGAAGACTCCGAGGACAAGGAGAATGGCATTTGCCAGAGCACATGCCGGTGAAGTTATTGTAACCGACCCTAAATTGATAGCAAGACTAAAATACTACGTTCCTGGCTATGACCCGGCTAATCCTTGACACCTGCGCCGTTATCGACCTGATAACGAGTACTGACACAACAGAACTGGAGTTTTGGGACATCATCGATGACCCGGAGGTGATGCTGTTTGCCAGCTTTGAGACAGCACGCGAATTAGTTGTACACTTCAACAACAAGGCTCTACTCTCGAAGCATTGGCAGACGGCTAGGCAGATGCTCACCTCCATTGAGCAGGACTATGGCATCGAGTTCCTGCCCTTACGCCGCGATACGGCCTTCACATACGCCGACCTCCAGCTCAACGAGGAACAGGCTCACCGCGACCCCAGCGACCACATCATCATAGCCCATGCCATTACCGAGCGTCTGACGCTCCTTTCCAGCGACCAGAAGTTTGCTTTCTACCGCAATCAGGGTCTTGACCTGATAGAATACTAATCCCCCCATCATACTTATGCCACCGCTCACCTACATACACGCTTCTGAGGCTGCCCGCACGACGGCGGGCGGCAGGGGTGTAGGCGGCGGTAGAATTACCCCCCCTACAGCCTGTAAGTGGCTTAAAATCGTCGTGGCCGTTCCGTGCATTCACTCGCAGGGGTGGCGGCGGGGGCAGCGGCTGACAAACAAACATTTATAGTTCACTTTAAGATTAACATCTGAAACAAAATCTTTTTGAAAGGAAAAGTTTTATCTCTTCTCGCCCTACGTTTGACTTAATATTTAATAAAAATATGGCGGCGAGTGCGCGGTTATTGCGAAAAAAGTTGTACCTTTGCAGCCACAAATCAATAATAGGAGAAAAGAATTATGGCAACAGCAATCAGAGCTATCCCGACACTCTACGGTGAAACGGCAA
>CAJOIW010000072.1:1256-2017 GCA_905234845.1 uncultured Prevotella sp.
TTTCGGATTTCCTAAAGACCTGCACCGCACTATGACCGTAGAAGAACTGCTGGCACGGTGTGACCTTGTGCGTGCCTCGGAGAAGAAACTCGCCGAGTGTAAGCCGTTCAGTTGTGGCGAAGGAGACCTTGACGAATTCTTCGCCAACGATTGTCTTGTCAACCAGCGCAAGTTGCTCGGTAAGACATATCTTTTCTGCCTGAAAAGCCAGCCCGACACCATCGTCACTGCCTTTTCTCTTTCCAACGACAGCATCCGTCTGACCAACCGCATCACCGACGAATACAAGGAGCAGTTCCTCGAAGACACCGACCTGCGTGACAAGACCCTCAAGCGCTTCCCCGCCGTGCTCATCGGCCGTCTCGGCACCAGCAGCGACTTTGCAGGCCAAGGCTTCGGCACCGCCATCATGGACTTCATCAAAGTCCTCTTCCGCACCAACAACCGCACGGGTTGCCGTTTTCTCATCGTCGATGCCCTCAACCGTCCTGAGACACTCCATTATTACGAAAAGAACGGCTTCCGCTACCTTATCGCCGACGAGCGACTGGAAGCCAAATACATGGGTATCGGTTTAGGCCGTCTGCCTCTCAATACCCGCCTCATGTACTTCGACTTGCTGAAGATAAAAGTCAACGAAGACTAATCCCCCCATCATGCTTATGCCACGACGAGAGAACATAATAAATATTGTTAAGCGAGAGCAGAACCGACGGAGCAGCGAGAGCCATCAAGCTTGCTTGAATGGCCGAGTCGCGACG